>LGRT01000032.1 GCA_001642945.1 Rhodobacteraceae bacterium SB2
CTGCGCCCTTCCCAACGATCACGCAATGACCGATTCTTTCAAGGTAGGCGATCATTTCCTTCTGATCGGGGGAAAGTCGCCCACCACTTGCCCTCTTCATCTCAACCCACAAATTCCACTCAGGAACAAACAGGTCTGGAACCCCAGCCACAACGCCCTCTGCCTTGAACTTCTTGCCAGCAGAGATCGATCTCTTGCCCCCATTTGGAACGGCGAAGATCAAAACCCCTGCAAACTTAGCTCGAAACCAATTAACAAAACCCACCTGTTCATCATGCTCAGAAGGGTATGTCTTCGAGGTCGCTGAGATCAGCGTAACCGCTCTGCGTCTTCGCCTCATATTTTTTCTCCACTTGAGTATAATCAAACTGCACAATTTCTTTGTACTTCGGGTTGTGACTGGATGGCTTCACTTTTATTCGGCTGGGCTTCTTCCAAAATCTAACCTCATCCAAGGCATAATCTGTTGTGTCGGCAGTGGCTTCCAGCAAAGACTTTCGAGCCTGATACCGTCCCGCTGCATATCCCCCGTGATCTGGGCAGAGCCATTCCGACACCTCTTCAAAGAACCCATAGCTGTAAGTCACTCGAATGCTGTCTGGCTTCCCTTCTTTCCTGTGACGCCGATAGCTCACGCTATCAACATCAACCCACTCAGACTGCACCTGTGACGATAGCATGGCCCCACGATAGCTGCTTGAGCTGTGGTTGAGTGTCGGGGCAGGAAACTCAAACCCGCACTCAGGGCAGATCTGACAGGCCGCATGAACCATTGTCTGGCACTTTTCACACTGCTTGGCAGGAGCTTCGCCATCCCCACCCGACATTTTATCTTTGGGCTTCACCTGATCGATGAACCCGTGACGCTCGACGTTCTGCCCGTAATCCAAAATCAAACAGTCTTCCTTGCCATCAGCGATCCGCGTCCCGCGCCCCACCATCTGGACGTACAGGCCAGTCGAAGCTGTTGCTCGAACAAGCGCAACCAGATCCACCTCTGGATGATCGAAACCTGTGGTCAGCACGTTCACATTAATCAGGCAGCGCAGTTTCCCACTCTTAAAGTCGGCAATGGTCTTCTCGCGCACAGCTCCACTGTCTGAACCTGTGACAACACCCACATCGATGCCATGATCCTCGAACTCATCTGCCAACATATTCGCGTGATTGACCCCGCTGCTAAACACCAGCCAGCTCTTTCGATCTGCCCCAACATCAATGATCTCCTTAACAGTAGCAGCAACCAGCTCTGGATCAGACGCAGCAGTCGCAAGTTGGCTTTCGATAAACTCACCGCCACGCTTGCCAACACCTGTCAAATCAATCTGCTTTACGCCGCCTTTCGAGATGACCGGGGATAAGTAACCCTGCTCCATTAGCATAGCCACAGGTATGTCATGGGCGATCCCGTCAAAGATCGCGCCCTCGCCTTTGTGCAAGTATCCAGTATCCAATCGATATGGCGTGGCTGTCAGTCCAACCACCTTCACCAATGGGTTGCACATCTTCAGGTCAGTGATGAACCTGTTGTATCGTGTCTCGCTGTTTTTGGGCAGCAAGTGCGCCTCATCGATCAGAACCAAGTCAGGGGCAGGGACAATGTCATACGCCCTCTCCCAGACGCTCTGGATGCCTGCAAACGTGATCGGGCGGTCCAAAACCTTTTGCTTCAAACCCGCGCTGTACATGCCAAAATCAGCCTCTGGGTACAGCTTCAGCAGCCCACTTGCACCTTGCTCCAGCAGCTCTTTCACATGCGTCACCACCAAGACCCGTGTGCCGGGGAAGCTCATGGCGTCCATGATGATCTGCGCGATGATCGCCGTCTTGCCAGAACCAGTCGGCGCAACAATCAGTGGGTTGTCACCAGCCTTGCCAGCCCAGTAATTATACAGGCCATCGACAGCCTCTTTCTGATAATCTCGAAGTTCAAACGTCATGCTTCACCTACAGTATTAAATTCAGAAATTGGTATGTGGACTACAGGCTCTATGTCTTGCCAATCACCCCTGTCTTTTCTGCCACCAATTTTTGCGTCCCATTCTTTACTGGATAAATCTACCCAGCCCATCTGATCAGTCCATTGAACTAAAAGAATGCAGTTAACTCCAAAATCGCTATATGATCTTGCGACAACAACTTTAGACATTGAAATAATGTATGTAGAAAATGCAATTTTTTCATTTGTTCTGCATTTTACTTCAACAAAAGTTTTAATTGTTTTATTGTCGATTAAACAAAAATCCATTTTGTATTGTATAGGCAATTTTGCAAAATCTACAGGCTCACCAAAACTTGAAATAAATTTCTTTATTGCAATTGTTTCTTTGCTTAAATCTCCAGAGGTTTCGTATTTTGGCCTAAACGTCATTGACAATTCTCCCCAGAAAATCATCCGCGTCTTGCACGGCTTTGCTTATCCCGTGCTTGCTGATTTCATCTTCAACCTGCGAAATTAAATACTCAACCAGACCAGCTTCGATTTCAGCATTGATGATCGGCCAGTGATTGGCGCGTTTCTTCTGGATGATGAAGTTAATCATAATGATGGCGATCTCTTTGTCGGTGATGTTACCCGGCATAACATCCAACATGATCGCAACCACTTCGCCTAATTCTTCGCGGTTCATGTCTGCATCCTCCCGGCAAAAATCTCACGGCTGTTACCCTTGTTGCGGATCACCTCGCCTGTATCTTGATCTTCATATTCGACAAAATCATCCCCAGCGTCCACCACCTCGAAATCTTTCGGCATGATCTGGGGGATGTACAAATGCTCATCACAGGCCACGACAGGCTTGCCCTTCGCGCAGCTCCACGTCCCATCTTTCTCAGGCGTCACATGGCTGCACGTCCGACAGCTAACCTCTGGAATCTTGCACCCGTGGCACACAGCCCAGTACGGACAGAACTTGCACTGCCAGTTGCTAGGATCTTCATGCAGCTTCGCAGGAGGCAGCGCCGAAAACACAATGCTCTCTGCCTTGCTGACCAACAGCTTGGCTTCTGCCTTGTCCAGCTTGATCCTCTCGCCGTAAATCTCATCTGTGTTTTTATTCACAGCCAAAAAGTAGCAGCGTTCCATGCCAGCTAAGTGCATACCAATTTGGCATTGCGCCCAGTAGATCGGCTTGGATTTCTTGACACCCATGTTCTTTGTGGTCTTGAAATTCTTGTCATTCATAGTTTTGAACTCAAGCGTGTGAGGCTTTTTGCTTTCCTTAAAGCCTTCCCCAACGCCGTCCAAGCTCAGTGCAAAGTGACCTCCGCAAGCCTCGAACCTAACCTGCTTGCCAGTGTCTGGATCTCGCTCCCAGACCGTCACGCCAACCGCTCGAAGGTTTGCAACAACGCGATCCTCTTCCCGGTCACCCGTCTCGAACAAACGCAAAAGACGCCCGTCAAAGTTGGGCGTCCAAGCGTGTCTAAATTGATACCACAAAGCGCGGCTGCACGGGTTGCCAATCTGGCTTCCCCCAAGGTGGGGTCGATGCTCATTGTTGCGCTTGTCTTTGTAGTGTTGATAAATCGCCTCGACAGTTTCAGGAGTGGCGTATGGTTCAAGGTTCATTGAAAAACCCCCATCATATTCAGCGCCAAATTAATGGCAAAAACTACGGCAACATATTCAAGCATCGTACTCTCCTTCTGTTCATGAAATGGGGCAGACTAGCCGCCCCATCATAGAATAGAACTATCGCTTCCAAGGTGG
>LGRT01000033.1 GCA_001642945.1 Rhodobacteraceae bacterium SB2
AATTTAGTAAGGTATTACAATGCTTTGGCTTGGATTATGGTGCCCAGGAGAGGACGTCGTACTTTATATACTTATATTTAATTACAATTACTTATTTTTAATATAAAATGATAAAGCGGTCCCGAAAACGGTCCTCTTGATGTATAGTGGAGTGATTGCTTTATGCAACAAGCCGCTGCGGTGGGAGGAGTTTGTCATTCTTTAGCTTTCGTTCCGCTAAGTGAGAATGGGGATGCATAGGTAATCTGTCGCCAAGATTATATGATAACATAGATGCAAGCTTCGTAGTAAGGCTAAAATGCCTTGTTGAAAATTGCTCAGGAAAACTCAGATGGCATCTCAGATCGCTCACAACTCACAAACATCAATGGTCGAAGTAAAAACCGGTCTCTCCCTGTATACCGTCGAACTCGGTAACCCAGATGGCGCACCGATGCTGGTCCTGCACGGCGGCTGGGGACCAGCGGACAATGAAGAGCACAGGTTGGATATTTTGAGCGAAGAGATACGTTCTAAGTTTCGAATAATCTATTTTCATCAACGCGGGTGGGGACGGTCGAAAATTGAAGAGGTTACTGGGACCGATACCTCCACCGGTATCGACGCAAACATCGACGATTGTGAAGTGTTAAGGCAGCATTTTGGTATCGACAAATGGGCAGTTGTTTATGGCGGTTCGAATGGCGCTACTCTAGGGTTGGCTTATGCTGCCAAATATTTTGGGAGTACTGTTTCCGGTTTGGTATTGCGCGGATTGTGGCTTATTCGGGAGCAGGATTTGGACCACGACTATGGGGACGGTAAAAACGGCAAGGGAAAGTATTATCCTGCGCAGTGGCGCCGGTTCATCGGGCATGTTGGTTACAAGACACGAGCTGATTTGGAAAGATTGGAAACATCAGAAAATCCCGGATTAGAACTCGTAAACAAATATTGGGAATTGATGACGGGCGACAACCCAGAAAAAAGTCGAAAAGCAGCGGTAAGCTGGTTGAAGTGGGATAGTCTGGGCGCAACTGTAGGTGCCGACAATGCTAATCCCCCCGCAACTAGTATCGAGCTACTGACTTCAGATGAGGATATTGTTAAGTTGGGTTTGAGCTTTTACAAGAGTTTGAATTCGCATGCCTCTTCAATTAACTCGAAAAACTTTCTTGAAACAGTAGTTGCGAAAATCAACGGAGATAGTGACCGTGTTATTGAAAGTCGCGAGGAACTTGTTCGCTCTTTACGAAAAAAAATAAGATTGATCACCGGCGAATTCGACATGCTATGCCCCCCCACTTTTGCCTACGAAGTTATCGAAAAGCTATTAGAGAGCGAAGCAGATATGGACGAGCAAACTGAAAGTGAAAGTTTTGCGCTGAAGAAAACATTTCAGATTGTAAAGGGAGCTTCCCATACTCAATACGACCCGGGCATGCCTGACGCTATTCAGAAAGCGATGCTTGAAATTGCGTTTGGTGAGCAATAGTGAAAGCAGGCTTCATGATTTCACGACATGCCGGGCCTTGGCGGTCAAGGTATGGCTGCCTGAGCTTCGCCCGCTTTGCAGATTCTTGTTAATGAATTGATAACAAATTTTTACCATATGCTAATCCCCAAGCGAGACTGGTACCGGTTTATGTTTGTAACTCCTATGCACCTCGGTAATTATTGGTTTTCAGCTACTCATAGTCTTGGAAGGAAAATTTGATGACCACACCCAAACCCGCAGTTGGCGCTAAAATTGATGAAATAAGTTTTCCAATTGTGGGAAGTAAAAACAAGGTTTCAATTGGTCAACTAAAGGATCGTTGGACCATGTTGTTTGTCTATCGTGGCAAGCATTGCCCACGCTGTAAGCGGTTTCTCAATAAGTTGAACACCGTATTGCCAGCGTGGTCTGCAGTTTTGGATGTAGTCGTTGTGTCTGCAGATACTGAAGATAAAGCAACAGCAGATAAAGCCGAGTTTGGTTGGAATTTTGAACTCGCCTATGGCATGAGCGAAATTCAGATGCGATCGCTTGGTCTATATGTTTCAAGTCCGCTGTCAGATGCTGAAACAACTGGTTTGTTCGCAGAGCCTGGAGCCTTCGCTATTCGCCCAAATGGGACGCTGATGTTAGTTGATATTTCCAATGGCCCCGCTGCACGCCCTGATTTAGAAGAGCTGCTGGACGGCATGAAATTCAATATAGACAATGACAGACCTGAACGCGGTACAGCATGATTTTAGTTCAGGTAATGACACAATTCTCGACATCGGAAACCGATATTTAGGAGCTGTCAGAAAAAACATTTGAGGGAGGCAGAGCAACGTTGCAGCTACCTTGGGTGACAAAACATTTTCATTGAGTCAGGGAATGAAAAAGTGGTCCTGATGCTAGTCCATGGTCGTGCGGTTAAACTTGAGCGATTAAGCTAAATGGCTCCGCTTTCCACTGGCGGCGCTGCACAAAACAACTAAGTTTAACTTATGTCTAAGAAAACACTGAATAAGGCCAATCTTGCCGATCTTGGCGTTGATTACCTGGCCGACCTTTTAATAGAAGTCAGCCAAGGAAGCGCAGATATCAAACGCCGTCTGCGTCTCGAACTGAGCTATAACCTCGGCACAACAGAACTTGCCCATGAAGTCCGTAAACGGCTGGCCTCCCTGCGGAAATCCAAGAGCTTCGTAAGCTGGCGCAAACGCAAAGCGCTGGTAAGAGACCTCAACACACAAGTAGAGATGATCGTCAATAAAATTGCGCCGGGGGATGCGATAACAGCATTTGATCTCTTGTGGCAATTTATCGAACTCGCACCATCGCTTTATGAACGCGCAGATGACCGCCGCGGTGATATTGGTGAGGTTTTCCGATCTGCAATCGTACATTTTGCAGATATTGCACCTAGCACAGATATTGATGCTGAAACACTTGCGAATCGTGTTTGGAGGGTAGTTTCTGGCAATGGATATGGCGAATGGGATGGGATCATAAGTATTTTGGCACCTACGCTTGGCGAGGAGGGCTTGTCATATCTCAAGGCGCATGTTGAGCGCTTTGCTGACACGCCGCCCTTTGAAACAGAAGTTGAACATGAGGCCATTCTCTTCTTGCGTGAATTACGGGGCGAGGCAGATCAAAGCTCCGAGCGGAAGCAGCGCTTTGTTCAAAAATGCATGCAAGCAATTGCAACAGCGAGCGGGGATACCGACGCCTATATCGGACAGTATTCGTCAGACGATCTACGCAACAAAGTCATTGCTGCAGAGGTTGCTATGCTCTTACTTAAAGATAGCAGAGCCAAGGACGCTTTGGTGCTTTTAAGTAATGTTGCAGATGTTGGGGGCAGCTTTGGTCAAGAACAATGGGATGATGCTTATATCTCGACCTTAACGGTACTTGGTCGCCATAATGGCGCACAAGCACACCGTTGGCTTTGTTTTGAGAATAGACTGAGCGTCGATCATTTGCGTGCTTTTCTGAAAGGACTACCCGATTTTGAGGATGTTGAAGCTGAAGATCGCGCCCGCGCTTATGCGCTAACCTATCCTGATGTTCTGCGAGCTCTACATTTCTGCTTGAAGTGGTCTGATTTATTGACGGCCGCCCAATTGGTTAAGACACGCGCTGATGAACTGGACGGTGACCACTACGAGTTGCTTACAACGGCAGCTGATGCTCTTAGAGAACGACATCCGCTCGCGGCGACATTGCTTTGGCGAGCTATGATCGACTTCGCCCTTGTTGAGGATCGTGCGTCGCGATACCGGCATGCGGCGAGCCACTTAAATGACTGTGACACGGTTGCACCCGAAATCGATACATTCGATGCGTTTCCAAGTCATGACCAGTACGTTGATGAACTGAGAGTTAGACATAAGCGTAAATCATCATTTTGGGCAAAGTTTGATGCGCAATGAGAGGTAATTTGGGTGCTGTCAAACTAATGACAACAATTATCAGATTAATCGAACAGCCTAAATCTAAGCGCTCAATAGGTGACGCCACTCAGCGAGAGCATTGGCGCGGTTCAATTCAGCTCTCCCACCCCACATCTCGATAGAGACGCAGGGTGGGCTTGGACAATTGATCTCGAGAGCTGTTTCTTAGTTGATTACTTCGCTGGCACTCTCACCCCATCCACGATCTCCCGCTTCTGCGCATCACTAATACCTGCTGAGTATAGCCCATAGGTCAGCTTATTGGCTGAGCGTGCTGAGTGATGTCCTACGAGGGAGGCGGTTAAGTGCTCAGGGGTGCCTGTACGCTCGCATTGGGTGATGAACCACTTGCGGGTTGAGTGGAATACAGAGCCTTGGAGGTCAGGGTAGAGCCTCCTAAGCTTGGCATAGCGCTTCACCACAGCATCAACTGTCAGATAGGGAAATAGCCTTCCCTGTTTTGGCAAGGATGTGTCCAGCAGGTGCTCTAGGATTTGATGAAGTGGTACTTCCCGTTCAGCTGCTTTTGACTTCAGTTGCCGAATAGCGTTGGGTTTTATATTGATAAACCGTCCAAGGTTTCCCTTATGGGTTACATCCTCTGCCAGTAGCCCGCAGATCTCCCCTGAGCGCATGCCAGTCAGGAGGCCAAAAAGAAGGGCGCTGTGAAGCACCCTGTCCTTTGCTTTGAGAAGGATTGAGACTTGCGCATCTGTTAGAACACTATGAGGGGAGACCTCTGGCTTTGCTCTTATGCTGAGAGTTGACCAAGGATTGCTGTGTAGCTCTCCTTCTCTCACGCACCAGTCAAGGAAGCGCTGCATCTGCTTAAAGATACGGCCCTGCGTTTGTGGTGTCAGGGATATGGCTTCATAGGTTTGTGAGAGCTCTACTAGCTTTATCAGGCTGGCCTGCTTTGCTTCAGCGTATTTCCTAACATTGGGAGAGAGCTTGGATATTAGCTTAAGGATATCTCTTCCTGTATCAGTGCTAAGCTCCCCTATCTTCTGCTTCTTGCCTACCTGAGAGCTTAGAAGCTCCAGCGCATATCGAATGGACTTTGTAGTCCCCGGTCTAAGCGTTTGAGATAGCTCTTCTAGATATCTCTTGGCTAACCCATGAACAGGCTGCTCACCCAGAAGCCTTGCGCGCTGATATCGAGGACGCGCCACAGCAAGCTTAGCAGTTTCAGGGTTGGGTTCATGTGTTGCAGCATCAGCATGGGCCTGTGCCTCCTTTACGATGTTCGTGAATGTTTGA
>LGRT01000034.1 GCA_001642945.1 Rhodobacteraceae bacterium SB2
CATTTGTGCTAGCGTCATAAGTTGTGGTCCAATAGGCATCCACATAGGCTGTTGTTGCACTAGAGCCATCCAAATCTAATGTATCAGTTTTTTGTACATGGCCTGCAGCAGTAGAACTACCGTTGGTTAGAATAGCATCAATCCCTTGACCCACAGTATCAGTTCCAGTTGTGGGGTTAAGGCTATAGGCGGTATCTGCCGTATAACTGACCTTACTTGTATCATAATGTAGGTTAAGCCCAAGACTTGTGACATTAGTGGAATCAGCAAGCAGGCCCACAGACAGGGTGAGTAAATTGGTGTCACTGACCCAATTGACTTCATCAAGGTAGACTGAGAGTTTATTGGCCGTTGCCTGTGACGGTTTTTGAAGTGGATTATAAAGCTGAGCCATTATGCGATCTCAAGAAGGTGGGTTAGGAGTTCATCCGATGTTGTGATTGGGGAGGCAGAAGAGATCAATGGCAATAATAGATCTGCGGAGGCTCCGGCTATATAGGCATCAATAATCACACCGTCAGTTGAAGCTTTGGTAACTCCATCTCCGTCTACATCAAGAAGTGTTGTCGTATAGTCACTCATAAAGCTCTGCAGTGATGTGGCGCCTGCGCTTGCATCTTCAAACAAGTTCCCGGCAACTTCACTGGTTGTGGTATTAGAAAAGAGTGAGGCCAGAATAGCTTCGCCATCTGTGGCGCTGTTTACACTGCCGCTACCATCCACATCATAATCAGCATGATGCAGATCCAGCTTATAGTCTAAAACCTTTCCAGAGCCTGATTTCACATTGATGAAGATATCCGAGGTATAATCTTCAAAAATCACAGTCTCATTGCCACCAATTGCGGTCGATGTTGCCAAAACAGTTCCGCTTGCATCGGCCAGTTCAATCACAACATCCTCTTTATTGGTTAAATCACTTTCATCAAGAACTACGCTGAAGAGGTTGGGGCTTTGCTCACTAATCCGCCCTGCGCTGATCTCAAACCAGTCCTGATCGCCATCAGTCAGAGAAAGGTTTAAGTTTGCAAGAGTGGTATCGCTTTCTGTGTTGAAGGTAAGCGCAGTTGCTTTGGCAACAACATCATTTGAACTACTCCCTTCAGCAAGGTCGGCAACAACGATCTCTTGTGTGGGTTCTGTCGCAATAAGATCCACATCCATCCGATAGGCGATATCCTGACGTCCAGTACTGGTTTCTACCTTAATGAAGTAGTCAGACCCTTCGGTTAGATCAAAGCTGTTCTCCAAGCCTTCGCGCTGCGCAATGAGCTCACGCGCAGCATCATAAAGCGCGACTTTTATAGGTGCCGAGTTTGTGGCATTCACTTTGAGTGTATTGCCTGTTGCTCCAAGACCAGTTGGCGTTGCAAAGCTATACCAGTCGATATCCTGCGCATTGTGGATGGTTAGGTTATCAATCAATGTCGCATTCGTTACTGTACCTATTTCAAATGCTGTCAGGCTGCTGTTATTGCCTTGCGAGCTACGCCCCAGCGCATCACTTGTTTCGGAATAATCAGGAGTGAGGTTTTCTGCACTTGCAGAACGCACAGAACGATCAGCAACATCATAAAGTTGTTGGAACTGACCCCATGCACTGCCAGACTTGCCAATTAGACCTTCACCAGACCAAATTGTTGCATTGCTCTCTAGCAACCCAGCCTGAATACCAGAAAGCTCCTGACGGCTGGAGTTATCGACCACGGCAGATTCAATGGCAGTCACAACCGCTCCAGCGGCTGTTTTGAGAGAGTTATTAGACGCATTCTCAGAAATATATTCAAAGAACTGACCTAAATCACGCTCTTCACCGGCCCAGCCATAATCCCAGGCTGCAGAGCTCCAAGCGTTCTCAGCCGCATCATCAATAATCAGCCATTCTGAACTAGATACTGTCAGAGCTGCTAAGTTGAACGTGGCGATTGCATCATCGATATCTTGATATTTAGTCAAATCAACAGAGGAGAGAGTTTCCGCAGATGAGTCATACCATGTGTCATAGCTATCAACGATATAGCCTCCGAGTGTCTGTGCAGATGCGTATGGGTTATCGGCAAGGCTTTGTAAAAAGGCCTGATAGTCCCAGCCATCACCGGGCTCTGTTTCTTGCGAGGCGACCATAACATCCGCAATCGGCGCCATTTCCAAACCAACTTCATAGGTTTGCATCAAACACGCATCAAAGCCGATTAAATCCAAACTATTGCTCGAAGAGAAGGCGGCTGAGTTTTCAATACCGGCTTTGATCTCTGATATGGTTAAGTTGTCATGACCATCCGTATCATCCCAAGCAATACCGCTCAGACCCCCGCCGTGATCCCAGATCACAAGCGCATAATTATCTGCCGCGTGGTTTGTCGTCGACCAATCAATGAAGTCAGTGAGCGTATCTGAATCGCCCATATTCTTCTCACCAACACTAACCAGATCTGAGGTCAAAGCATCAGCCGGGCCTGCCCAGGACCCACCAGCCCAGCCATAAGGATTATATCCATTCGGATCAGGCGCAATCTCACCCATCCGAGTATCTGTCCATGTCTCACTGGTGGCATAATCATCTGAAAGATCCGTTAGTGTGACAACATTAACGCCTTCAGGAAGTACAACGCCCTCCATCTCATTGAGATCATCTACAGCAGCGGAAGCCAGGTTATTGTCGCCATCCACATAAACCATTACCGTCCAGCTGGCATTTTCTGTAGGAGCAACACCGCTGACCTGATCTACATACAGATTGTAATTGCTCAGCTGCGCAGAAGCTGCTGCCTCGCTAGAGGCCGTAGAGCTGACAACTGCATAGTAATCCCCAGAAGCAAAGCCACTGGTGTCAACTGACCCACTACCATCTGTTATACTCACAGTACTGCCCACCTGCGTGGTTCCGTCAGAGCTGTAGATCTTTAGCTCAGCATCTGCGCCAAGAAGGTTGGTGACTTGAACTGCATTTGAGCTTCCCGCCGTTTCTGCAATCGTGAACTTAAACCAATCCTGATCAGAGGCATTATGCAATGTGAGATTGTCAAAAGATGCCCGCGTATCGCGCACAGCAACAGCTGAAGACGCATCGTCATTGCTTTCATAATCATCACGGCGAGAGTTCAGCTGCTTTGGAGCAATGGACAGATCATAATCACGGCTTGTATCCCCGTCATAGCCGTAAACTTCCAGCGTATAGCTCTCATCAATGCTCGATTGGAATGTCAGCGTCTCATTATCATCCCCTGACATTGCATAAGCAATTTCTGTTCCACCACTATCTTTTAAAGAAGTGTCAATATCACCGCCCTCATGCGAGAACGACAATGTGATCTGCGTCTCGCCAGCATAGGTCGTTGCAAATTGCAGGAAGTCTTTATCTGTCGAAGAATGAATGCTCAGATCCGCTACGTTCAACGTTGTGGAAAGCGTCCCCAAATCTGTCGCTGTTGCTGATGTATCATTACTGCTTGCACGATCAAACTGATCAGCCGGGATCACATTTGATTGAGATCCACCACCCTCAAGCTCCGTAACATCCATCGAAAGGCTATAATCAGGGATAAGCGCGCCATCCTCGCCCGTTACTTCAAGATAGTAGGTTCCTGCAGCATAGCCCTCAAAGCTGATCACCTCGCGCCCCGTACCACTCGAAGAGCTGGTCACCAGGCTAGGAGCGCTTGCTCCCACATCGACAGCCCAAAGTGCGAGGTTCATAGACCCCATAGCCTCATCGTAATTCATTGAGATCTTAGATGCACTGGAAGACAAGTTGCGCGTCTCAAAGCTAAACCAATCTATATCCGTTGCTGTATGAAGCGTAAGATCTTCTGTGGAAGATATCAGTGCAACGCTTGACGCCGTACTATATGTTTCATTCCCGCTGCTTCCTTCCAGAGTATCTGCGCTAATCGTGGCTTCGCTCACAACAACAGGGAAGGAGTAATCTAGAGAATATTCTTGGAAGGCCGTATCACCGTAAGCAAACACCCGCATGTAATAATATGAGCCACCCTCAATATCAGAAAGATAGATCGTCTCATTATCCGTCACACTCGTAGAAGAGCGCAGGAGAGTGTTTGTATCGTCATAAAACTCAACATCAATATCGCCGTCCTGATGATCAAACACCACGCTGACATACTGATCAGGCGTGCCATCATTGGCAAAATAAGCTTTGTACCAATCCACATCGCCAGAGGTGAGCGTTAAATTCGCAACGCTTCCCTCGCCAGTGGCATCACCCATATCAGTGGCTGTCTCAAAGCTGTTATTGGGCTCATAGGTATCATTCAAATCCCCAATCGCCGCAGAAGAGGAAACGCTAAAGCTCAGATCATAATCTGCGACAGTGGCATCGCTATATTCATAGATTTTCAGGTAATATTCGCCAGATGCCAAACCAACCAATGAGATCTCTTCACTACCTGCAACGCCGTAAGACCCCTCAATCCAGTTCTCACCAGCCTTAAACAGCTCCATATCAAGATCTGCAGCAGCACCATCAAAGCTTATACCTACATCCAGACGCGTTGCGGCATCATAGGTGAACTTAAACCAATCGGCATCACCAGAGCTATCAATCGTCAAATCATTTAAATTAGGCAGAGCACTTATCTCTGAAGCCGATGTAATTGAGCCTAGATCATATGATGCGTTAATATCATCGTTCTCTTCAAAACTATCAGCCGCAATTTGCTCTTCGCCGCTGTCTTCTTCAGCAAAACGAATATTATAACTATCTAAAGTAGCACCATCATATCCATAAGCGCGCAGCGTATATGTCCCAGCCTCTAAGCCACTAAGATAAATATACTCGTTATCATCTCCAGAAGAAGATCCATCAATCCAATAGCCGCTACTATCCAGTAGCTCGATATCTAAATCGCCACTCGAATGAGAAAAGAGCGTCTCAATAACAAGGTTCTGATCTGCTCCAAGCTTGAAGCTATAAAAATCTTCATCAGAACTACTGTGAATGTTCGCGCTCGAAACAATCGCTCCAGCAGAACCAGTTGATGCAATGCTACCCAAATCGTAAGCGCCCGAAAAACTCTCATTCTTCTCATATGCATCAGGCGTAAAAGTGGTTGTCTTAAGCGTAACGTCAGCTTCTACTGAATAAGATGAAGAAACAGCATCATTATAGCCATAAACGCGTAGGACGTACTCTCCCGCAGCCATACCTTCTGCATAAATAATTTCTTCATCAGAAACAGTCGTTGATGAATCAAGCCAATTGCCTGCGCCGTCATAAAGCTCAATATCAAGATCACCTTCAGCGTGATCAAACTTTACCGTAAATTCAATATCGGCTTCTGTATCTATTCCAAAGCGATAATAATCATCATCACCAGCTGCATCTATTGTTAGATCTTCAACTAAATACGCATCTGAGGCAGGAATAACGCCCGCATAATAAGCTGTCTCAAAAGTATCATTCTCTTCCAGAAGATCACCAACGGCGCTGCTACCCGCAGTTGCACTGAGCGAATAATTCGCTTCAGCTCCAGCATAGCCATAAACATGCAAATAATACGTTCCTGAACGCGATGCTGTTAAACTTTCATTATCCGTAGAGGACGCAGAGTCCGAAAGGTAATTATACGCCGCATCATATAACGAAACATCAAGATCCCCCTCACTGTGAGAAAACGACGTCAATATCTCGAATGTCTCGCCACTCTTCACGTAAAACTTATAGTAATCATCATCAGTCGTATTGGAAATACGAAGGCCAGATAAATCCGCTAATGCAACGTCAAGTGATACTCCGCTCTTCGTATTTATATCATACGCTGCATCAAAACTATCATTCGGCTCAGTAGGGTCGGGACCAAACCCATCAAATGCAGACACAATGCGGGTTTCATTTGTAGTGCTATCTACAAGAGTTTCAAAAGTCAGGCTGTTAGTGCTTTGGACGGTAAATTCTACTTCATCCTCAAAAAGAGAAATTCGGTAAGCATGATCGCCATTTGTACCAGTTGCGCCTAAGTCTTCAATGTTTATATCGTCTTCAGTTACATCCTGCTGACCGTCAAGACCATATTGAAAGACTAGCTTTTCCTCTGCTTCTAAGTCGTAGATTGTATCTCCATCCCACGAACTTACGTAACTCCAAAAGCTATCTTTGCCCTGACCGCCGTAGATTGTATCGACTCCAGCGTTGGCTCGAATATCATCATCCCCAGCACCGCCGTAGATTATATCATTTCCACTTCCCGCATGAATAATATCGCTTCCAGCATTTCCATACAGGGTGTCATTTCCTTCTTTTCCCCAGATTGTATCGGCGCCAAATCCTCCATATATAAGATCATCACCCGGATTCGATCCACTTAAATCTCCGTAAATTGTATCGGAGCCGTAACCACCATAAATTTCATCATTACCGTCGCCCCCACTGACCCAAGAATTAGTGCCGTTTATTGTAATTATGTCGTTGCCTGCATTTCCGAATGCCTCGACATAATTACCAAAGCCAGTTGCTAAAACATCATTTGACTGTGTCCCAACGTACATTACGCTTGCTTCGTGTGTTTGTTCGCCTGAAACTCCTAATGAAACACCATAAGCTTCATATGAATTATCATCAGCTCTAAAAAAGAAAGTTTCTATGTCATAAGGATTTATGACTTCTAGATATTCGTCTTCACTGTTACGTTTTTCGAAAAATAGCCGATCGTTTTCAAAATAGACTCCACCAAAGTATCTGTTTCCATCAATTCTGGTTACGAGCTCGATTGTGTCACTCCCGGACGTATCAATTACCGTGTCAAAGCCTTCGTAACGGTAAGAATAAAAATCATCGCCATCCCCCCCTCTTAGCTCGTCGTCGCCCGCTCCGCCATGTAGCCTATCATCGCCGTCTGCACCACTGAGTGTGTCATCTCCTGAGCCACCATAGAAAGTTTCATTTCCTCGATGGCCAATCATATTATCGTCAAGAGAGTTTCCGGTTATAGTATCGACCCCTTGGAAAGTATCCATGTCTCCCCAGCCGTCGTTTTCTACTGTACCAGTTCCGACATCAGTAAATTTTACTGTTATTCCTGATGTTATTAACCCCGCATTGTCATACCCGTCGTCTTCATAATTAAGATGGATTGTGGAGCTATCCATTGAAATAATATTATCACTACCGCTACCTGCGAAAACCAGCGCTTCGGCGCCAATTACAGTAGCAATGTCACTACCAGACCTTAAAAAAACGTAACCATCAACATCTGTATAAAATTGATCGTCAAAAGAAGTGGTGTGAAAGCCTTGAAAATTGCTTAGAGTGTCATTGGAGTTAAGATTATCAGTCTGCGCACTGTAAGCTTTTAAGCCCTTTTGTTCTGAATTTGAGTAATTTAAAGCGATGCCTTCACGCAGGTCTTCGTACATTAGAGTGTTAAAACCCGTACCACCATCAACTTGGTCAACGCCGTAACCTGGATTTATCCAATCCTTATCGCCACCTCCATCTAGGATATCATCTCCGTCATTGCCAAAAAGCCGATCAAAACCATATCCTCCGAGTAAGGTGTCGTTTCCGACACGGCCGTGGATAGTATCCTCACCACCACCTCCTACCAAAGTATCACCGCCAGCGCCGCCCATTAACGTATCATCGCCAGAACCTGCTGTTAGAATATTGTCTGAACTATCTCCAATTAGCGATAAGTCCCAATCAACAAGACTAAAATCAACGTTTTCGATGTTTGTAACGGTATCTTGCAGCGGATGATCTCGATCTGTGACTGATCCAGAGTATCCCGTTTCAAGATTGACCTCGATCTCTAGATTGAGCCCCGCTTCAACAGTAGACTTCTTATAAGTGTCGATGCCTTCGCCACCATCAAAGAGTTGAGCCCCACTTCCTGAATGAATGAGGGTATCGTTGCCTGCGCCGCCATATAGCTTATCGTCACCAGAACCTGCATCTAGCGTATCATCACCCGCACCGCCCGTTAACGTATCATCACCAGCGCCACCTGTTATGGTATCATCACCAGACCCGCCTGAGATGATATTGTCTCCCTCATCACCTATCAGTTGGGACGCTAGAGGACCTCGATAATCAATGTTTTCAATCGATATAAGTTTGTCTTCCAGCGGGCTATCTACTCCAAAAGCACCTGAGATACCGGTTGCAAGATTTATCTCCGCAACAAAGCCGTCGATGGTTGGGGTGTAATTCGTGAGATCTAGTTGAACGGTATCTGAACCGTCGCCTCCATCTAATGTAGCAGTTCCGGAGCCATTTATGATCAACCGGTCATCGCCGCCTTCACCGAACAAGCGATCATCCCCAGATCCTGTAGACAGAGTGTCATCACCAGTGCCACCGTAGAGCCTATCATCGCCTGCACCACCGTTAAGAGTGTCGTCCCCATCGCCGCCGGTGAGTGTATCGTTACCAGCACCACCGAATAGCCGGTCATTGCCAGCTCCACCGCCTATAGTGTCGTCGCCGTCTTGACCGCGTATCCGATCTACGAACGAGCCGCCACTAACAACATCATCTCCGGAGCCTGCTTCTATCCAGCTCGTACCACCGGCAGAATTATCAATTACATCATTCCCTTTGTATCCATAAAACTCGTCATGGCGCATGTTGTCGCCTGGAGAACCTACCAAGGTGTCATCGCCGATTGTGCCAACTAACAACTCATCATAGTTGGGGTCGTTTACTTCCGTGTCATCAATTCTTAAACGAACCGAGTAACCAGAACTGTCATATTCAAAGAGTTCAATACTTTTTGATGAGTCTGCGAAATGATCTTCAATTGTAAAACCACTTAAACCATTTTCAGAAATATAAACAAAATCATTACCATCCCTGTACGGTGAACCCCAACCTGAATTGTCGCTGTGGCTAGAGTGAAAAAGTATTGTATCAAAGCCGCCACTGTCTCTAATTGTGTTAAAACCTTCGAGGCCTTTATATCTGTAAGTATCATCGCCTAAACCACCGATCGCTATATCGTCGCCAGAACCAAAGCTAATAAAGTCATTGCCTGCGCCGGCATTTAAGGTGTCATCACCGCCTCTTCCTTTGAGTTCATTATTGTTCTCATCTCCAGTTAACGTGTCCGCAAGAGAAGAACCAGATAAGCCATAAAATTCGCCATCTACGGTTACTGAATGATTTTTCGTATCATAGCTGTATTCAAATATGGTATCGTTTACACTCCATTTAACACCTGTATCGGTAGACCACGGAGCTTCGATAACTCCCAAGCGCTCATTGCCCAAAATCGTAACTGTGTCATGACCTCCAAGACCACCATTCCAATAAAAGTAATTCACATCACCAATGACAACCTGATCGTCAAACTCACTTCCCCATAAATGCGCTCCAGCCTCAGGTTCAATTAATGTATCAAAGTCGCCAAACTGGTCTCTAATGTTGTATGCTTCGACAGTGACACCGTTTATTTTGCGGCTTTCATCACTGAAATTAATAAGTAATTCTTCGGTTGCTGGAGTTTCGTTAAAATCATAATGCAACCAACCCCACACACCATTCATTCTAATTTGATCGTTACCAGCCTCAGAATAGTAACGACCGCTGGTACCTATTCCGTCTTCGTCTACACCGAACTCTATAATGTCATCGCCAGAACCTCCATAAAACCAGTCGCTCCCAGCACCGCCGTCTAAAGTGTCATCGCCAGAATACCCATAAATGGTTTCATCGGCTATGGTGCCTTGTAGATTGTCCGAGCCGCTCGTCCCTTCAATTTTCTGAGACATTTTATAACTTCCATTCATGTTTTAAATTTTGTTCGTAGCATTTATGGGATTAGCTTTTAGAACACACTTTACGTTAACATATTGAGACTTATTTGTGCAATCCAAAAGGTTTACTCTTATGCAGTTCCAATACCAAAACTCTCAACAAACCAATTAGTATGTTTCCAATAATGTATTGTTAGCCGCGATCTTCTTTCCGGAACAGGAATGCAGAGAGCGAAAAACTAGTAGAACCATCGATGCAGTTATTGGGTTGATAATGAGTAAGGCACCCAACCAAATGGTACTAAAAATGGTACTAATTAAGCACGATTTTAGATGTAATTTATTTAAAACAATGGGTTAAGGGGGGGGGTATGGTGGGTGATAAGAGACTCGAACTCCTGACATCTTCGGTGTAAACGAAGCGCTCTACCAACTGAGCTAATCACCCGCAAAAAACCGTCTAAACAAAGCTTCAAGCAGACGCAAGAGGCTAGGGGAAAAATAGTGCCATTCTTCGGGTTTGCTGTGGCGTTTTTTTAAGATTTTTAAAAAAGTTTGACTACGCTGCGACGGGCTTTAAAAACGAAACTCTGGCCAAGGCTTGATGAGCCTCGGCCAGAAAAAACGTTAATGCGTTGTCGCAGATGCCGTAGACGGAGCGTTAAGCGCTGCGGCCGCTGCTGCAGCTTCCTCTGCAGCCTCATCCCATTCTATTGCATCGGGCGTTGCGGTTAAAGCATTCGCAATAACTTCTGAAACATGACTGACGGGAATGATGGTCAACCCCTCCTTCACATTATCAGGAATTTCAGCCAAATCTTTTTCATTCTCTTGAGGAATTAAAACCGTTGTGATGCCGCCGCGCAGCGCCGCGAGCAGTTTTTCCTTTAATCCACCAATGGCCAAAGCATTGCCGCGCAATGTTACTTCGCCGGTCATTGCGATGTCTTTGCGTACAGGAATCCCGGTTAAAACCGACACGATGGAGGTTACCATCGCTAAGCCAGCGCTTGGTCCATCTTTTGGGGTTGCCCCTTCGGGAACGTGTACGTGAATGTCCAACCGATCAAATAGGGTTGGCTTCACACCAATTTTGGGGCTGATTGAGCGCACATACGAACTTGCCGCATCGATGCTTTCTTTCATCACATCACCCAGCTTACCGGTTGTTTTCATGCGTCCTTTGCCAGGCAGCTTTAAGGCCTCGATTGAAAGCAAATCACCCCCAACCGAAGTCCAAGCCAAACCTGTTACCACGCCGACTTGATTCTCCTTTTCAGCCAAACCGTAGCGGAATTTCTCAACGCCCAAGAAGTCGCTGATATTATTCGCCGTAACCTCCAGCGTTTCGACCTCTTTCTTAACAATTTTAGTAACAGCTTTTCGGGCAATCTTTGCGATTTCACGCTCAAGATTTCGGACGCCGGCCTCGCGGGTGTAGCGCTGTATAATACTGCTTAATGCATCCTCTTTCAGCGCTAGCTCACCGTCTTTTAAACCGTGACTCTTTAACTGCTTGGAAAGCAGGTGCCGTTTCGCGATTTCGCATTTTTCATCTTCGGTATAGCCAGAGAGCGGTATGATTTCCATCCGGTCTAGCAAGGGCCCGGGCATGTTGTAACTATTTGCGGTGGTCAAGAACATCACGTTGGAGAGATCATATTCAACCTCTAAATAATGATCCGAGAAGGTGGCGTTTTGTTCCGGGTCAAGCACTTCAAGCATCGCCGATGCCGGATCGCCCCGAAAATCTTGCCCCATCTTGTCGATCTCATCCAAGAGGATCAATGGATTGGTTGTTTTGGCTTTTTTCAGCGCTTGAATGATTTTACCCGGCATTGAGCCAATATAGGTTCTACGATGACCTCGAATTTCAGATTCATCGCGCACCCCACCTAACGATATGCGAATAAATTCCCGCCCCGTTGCCTTGGCGACAGATTTGCCAAGCGAGGTTTTTCCGACACCGGGAGGGCCAACCAAACACATGATCGGACCCTTCAGTTTGGTGCTTCTTTGCTGAACAGCAAGAAATTCAACGATGCGTTCTTTCACCTTTTCAAGGCTGTAATGATCACGGTCCAACGTCTCTTGTGCGCGCCCAAGATCCTTCTTGACGCGAGATTTTACTCCCCATGGAATGCCTAAAATCCAATCAAGATAATTGCGCACAACCGTGGCTTCGGCAGACATTGGACTCATATTTTTGAGCTTCTTCAATTCCGCATCAACTTTTTCTTTGGCTTCTTTGCTTAGCTTGGTTGCCGCAATCCGGCTTTCCAGTTCGGCCACTTCGTTTTGGCCTTCTTCGCCGTCCCCCAATTCTTTTTGAATGGCCTTCATTTGCTCATTTAAATAATATTCACGCTGGGTTCTTTCCATTTGCGATTTCACGCGGGTTTTGATTTTCTTCTCAACCCGCAGAACGCTCATTTCGCCCTGCATATGACCGTATATTTTTTCTAAACGCTCACTGACCGATAAAATTTCAAGCAATGCTTGCTTTTGCTCAACTTCAATTCCCAAATGGCCCGCAACCAAATCGGCGAGCTTGGCCGGATCACTCGCTTCCGCAACTGCCCCTAAGGCTTCTTCGGGAATATTCTTTTTAATCTTGGCATAACGTTCAAATTCATCGCTGACCGTGCGCACGAGGGCTTCTAATGCATCAACATCGCCCATGGTTTCGGATAAACCTTCAGCACTGGCTTCAAAAAAGTTTTCATTTTCAACGAATTCAGAAATGTGGACCCGACTTTTGCCTTCGACAAGAACTTTAACGCAGCCATCGGGCAGTTTGAGCAATTGCAAAACATTCGCTAATACCCCGGTTTTGAAAATACTATCCGCTGTTGGCTCATCTTCTGATGCGTCGACTTGGCTTGAGAGGAGAATCTGTTTGTTATCATCCATAACCTCTTCCAGCGCCCGTACGGATTTTTCACGCCCCACAAAGAGTGGTACGATCATATGCGGAAAGACCACGATATCTCTTAACGGCAAAACGGGATATGTTGGCGCGGTGGTTTTTGTCATGTTTCATCCTCAATGACGGCAAGGTAGCGCGATTCCCTTTTCGGGGAAGGCGGCCCTTTTGCGTTTCTTCTAACGCATACATAATAGTCGATGTCGTTGGTTTCAACCATATGCGGCGTTTATTAAAGCAGGATCTTTTGGTTTGAGCGGGCATGCCTCGCGAAAGCGTTTTGGAGAATCAACTCTCATTCAAACGCAAAGATTGCCCATCGATTAAAAGCAAAACAGATAGCTCTAGAAGATTTTTTTGTTTTTAGGCAGCCCGTGCAAGCGCTGGCAGAGAAAATTGAAATTTTAGTTTTAAGGAAAGAGTGAGATTTTGGTTCCGGCCTTCTTGACGCGGGCTTACGTGAACCGTAAGAGAGGCAGTATAAGCTTGTTTGGTTTCAGATAGCGGTTGTAGCTCAGTTGGTTAGAGTACCGGCCTGTCACGCCGGGGGTCGCGGGTTCGAGTCCCGTCAACCGCGCCATTTCTGTTTCGTAAAAGCGAAAATTTGAAAAGCTTTCTGCGTTTGCGGTCAGGTTCGCCCGCCCTAAGGAAGAGGGTTAGTTACTCGGCCGCAGATATAAGTTTTTCGTCCGCCTCGATTTCAGCCGCGCGTTTTTCAACAAGCTCAACAATGTGATCCACCATATTTTCATTGCCGATTTTGTGGTCTTGCTTTCCGGCCCAATAGACCATGCCGCTGCCCGCGCCGCCGCCGGTAAACCCAACATCAGTCATCAAAGCTTCGCCGGGACCATTAACAACACAACCAATGATCGATAGGCTCATCGGTGTTTTGATATGTTCAAGCCGATTTTCCAAGGCTTCAACCGTTTTGATTACATCAAACCCTTGCCGCGCGCAGCTAGGGCAAGAAATGATATTTACGCCACGATGGCGCAATCCCAATGATTTCAGAATTTCATATCCGACTTTGACTTCCTCAACCGGATCAGCAGAAAGCGAGACGCGGATCGTATCGCCGATTCCCATCCACAATAAATTGCCCAAGCCGATCGCAGACTTAATCGTTCCGCTGGTCAATCCGCCGGCTTCTGTAATTCCCAAATGGATCGGGGCATCCGTAGCTTCTGCCAGAGCTTGATAGGCAGCGGCTGCCATAAAAACATCTGAGGCTTTACAGCTGATCTTAAACTCATGAAAATCATTATCTTGTAAGATTTTGATGTGATCCAAACCACTTTCAAGCATGGCATCTGGGCAGGGTTCGCCGTATTTTTCTAACAAATGTTTTTCAAGCGATCCGGCATTAACGCCAATACGAATGGAACAATTATTGTCTTTGGCGGCTTTTATGACTTCTTTAACGCGATCTGGTGCGCCGATATTGCCTGGATTGATACGCAAACACGCCGCGCCTGCCTCCGCCGCCTCAATACCGCGTTTATAATGAAAGTGGATATCTGCAACCAAGGGAACCGGACTTTCCTTGGCAATTTCCTTGAAGGCCTTGCTGCTGTCCTGGTCGGGCACCGAAACACGCACAATGTCAGCTCCTGCATCTGCTGCGGCAGTTATTTGCGCTAGGGTGGCTTTTACATCAGTTGTTAAGGTGTTGGTCATCGTTTGAACCGAAATCGGCGCGTCTCCGCCAACCGCGATATTACCAACATGAATTTTTCGCGATTTTCGGCGGTAAATATTTCGCCAAGGGCGTACTGAATTCAAGGACATATCTGGTCTCAGTGGTTATTAAAAAAAGGCCTCAAGAAAAAGCCATTACTGTCAACTTACTCTGACATTCCGTCGGTTGTAAAGCTTGACACCGTCGCTTCTGCTACAACCCGCTCTAAGACCGGATCAAGATCCAGATTGGCTGGTTGATAATTGGCCATCAAAGACCTGGCTGACAGCTCGACGTTTTTGACCACTTTGCCTCCAGTGCCGGCCGGGCCATATAATTTTCCCTCAACGGCAAAATAAACTGAGCCCGACATACCCGCCCGCAACGTAGGGGCCATTTCAGTTTGCGGTAGGATAAATTCTTCGCCCGCTTTCATCGTGTTTTCAAAAATTCGGCTTCCATCAGGCGCTGTCACCCGCACCCAAGCATCTCTAATAGCAAATAGCGCCAGCGTCGGCGGAGCGGTTTCGAGCACTTGCGGCGTAGCGATTTGAGCAAGCAGCTCTGCTTCGCTTGGCAGGTTTTTCTCAACATCTGCCAGTATCTCGCCGCCAGGATCCGCGGCGGGGTCTGGTTGAGGAATGAAATTGCCGAAATCTGACGGATTTAAGGATGATATAGGAGCATCCCGGGCTGTAAGTATGGGAAAATCGAGCGCCTGTGGACGATAAAGTCGATCAAGTTTCTCAATGTTTAGGCGTTGGTCTAAAGCGTTTTTTGTAGCCTCAGTTTGTGGAAACTGCACCGAACCCAATGGATCTAAATCCGATAAAACGATCGGCGTGTTTTCCGCTGGTGTCAGTTTTACTTGCTGCACTTCTTGCAACAAAGACCAGGCCCCAAATCCGATAACACCGATGAGCGATGCCAACACAGCCACGGAGGCAATGGCACGCATTTCTAAGGTTTCCAAAAACCCGGCATCGGGCGGCTCCATCGCCAAGGGCGATGTTTTGAATATATCAGTTGAACCCGCATTGTTTTGCTTGGGTAAAAGGGGCGCTAAGGATTGCGGCTTTTTGGCGCTTGACCCTTGTGCCAGCGCGCTTACGGTTTGAAAGCCGCTTTCTAAACAAAATTGTTGAAGAACCTCTTCGCTGTCCATGCCCAGGTATTTTGCGTAAGATCGTACATAACCTGCAACAAAACCTGGCGTGTCAAACGCGCCGGGGTCACAGTTTTCAATCGCAGATATGTAGGATGCTTTAATCTTAAGGTCGCGTTGTACATCAAGCAACGATTTGCCAATGGTCGCGCGTTCGCCGCGCATGGTGTCACCAAGCCGCAGCTCGAAATCGTCAAACCCTTTCGGTCTTGCCGTTTGTGCACCCTCTAGCTCGGGTGCCACTTTGTTTTTTTTGCTCTTTCGCCTCAGCGCTCCAGCTCCCAATACTCGAGACCGAATCGTTCTTATCCACATAACTCGTGATCTGATAGCATAATTGAGTAAGAATTACACTTTAGGGTTACTTTACGCCGAGTTTTCGGCACGATTCAGCGCGCAATGCGCCCAGAGCGTATCCATTGCCCTGACCAATGCGTCAATTTCCGCCGACCCGTGAACAGGGGATGGCGTGAAACGCAACCTCTCGGTTCCACGCGGCACCGTTGGGAAATTGATAGGTTGCACATAAATACCAAAATCTTGAAGCAACATGTCAGAGAGTTTTTGCGTATGAACCGGGTTGCCGACAATCACGGGAACGATATGAGAGCCATGGTCGATAATCGGCAATCCGATCCCCTTTAAACGGTACTTTAAAATCTTAGATTGCGTTTGATGTTGCGCGCGCAAATCTTTGTCGGATTTCAAATGCGCGACGGAGGCTGCGGCCCCCGCTGCGACCGCTGGAGGCAGCGAGGTCGTGAAAATAAACCCCGGCGCGTATGAGCGGATCGCGTCACACAGTTTTACGCTAGCAGCAATATATCCGCCCATAACCCCGTAGGCCTTCGCAAGGGTGCCGTTGATGATATCGATGCGATGCATCAACCGATCACGTTCGGCCACGCCAGCACCACGTGCGCCATACATACCCACCGCATGCACCTCATCGAGATAGGTCAGGGCGTTGAACTCATCTGCTAGATCGCAAATTTCAGCAATGGGCGCAAAATCCCCATCCATCGAATAGATTGACTCAAACGCGATGAGTTTCGGGACCTTCGGATCATCGGCTTCCAGCAATTCGCGCAAATGGCCAAGGTCATTATGGCGAAAAATGCGTTTACTTCCGCCATTTCGACGAATGCCTTCGATCATCGAGGCGTGATTGAGCGCATCCGAATAAATGATTAAATCCGGAAAAAGCTTTGGCAAAGTGGACAGAGTTGCATCATTGGCAATATAGGCGCTGGTAAAAAGCAACGTGCTTTCTTTACCATGCAGGTTGGCAAGCTCATCCTCAAGCCTCTTATGATACACGGTTGTCCCAGAAATATTCCGCGTACCGCCAGATCCTGCACCCGTGGCGTCTAACGCTTCATGCATCGCGTTCAAAACCGCCGGATGCTGCCCCATTCCCAAATAATCATTGCCACACCAAACCGTTACCGGTGCGTCGGTTCCATCGGGGCGGTGCCATGTCGCGTGAGGAAAATTGCCTTTGTCGCGCACGATATCTATGAACGTGCGATACCGCCCCTCATCATGTAAACGGTTTAAAGATTGATCTAAGAAATCATTATAAGTCAATCTACGGCCTTCCATCTTTTACCAAAAGCACCAAGCGCTTTTCCAATCACTACTCTATAAACCTCATCGACATGAATGCACCTAAAGTCAAGGGTGACTGGACAGCGCAGGAACACATGCTAGGCTTAACACTCATGCACACATATAGGGTGGTTTGAAAATGTCGCTAGCCCCAGTTCTTGCGCGGATTGACGCAGATCTTGAAAATGCAACGAAGCGGTTGTTGGACTTGTTACGGATCCCTTCTATTTCGACAGATCCCGCCTTTGATAAGGCCTGTGATACTGCCGCTGATTGGCTTGTGGATCAATTGCGCGCCATAGGGGCAGAAGCGCAAAAACATCAAACGCCGGGAAAGCCGATGGTTATGGGCAGTTTTACAGGATCTTCAAATCCGGATGCGCCGCATATTTTATTTTATGGCCATTATGATGTGCAGCCCGCCGACCCGCTCGAATTATGGCATCACGATCCATTTGAACCAGCCGTCGAACAGACAGCGCATGGACAGGTCATTCGAGGCAGGGGGAGTTCAGACGATAAAGGCCAATTGATGACCTTTGTCGAAGCCTGCCGCGCGTGGAACAACGAACATGGGCAAATGCCTTGTAAAATAAGTTTTTTCTTTGAAGGCGAAGAGGAAAGCGGGTCTCCAAGTTTGGTTCCTTTTATGGAAACGCATAAAGAAGCGCTGAAGGCTGACGTGGTTCTAATTTGCGATACTGGTTTATTTGATGATCGGGTTCCGGCAATCGTTACGATGTTGCGCGGTATGGTTAGTGAAGAAGTGGTGGTGCGCGCTGCCAACCGCGATTTGCATTCAGGTCTTTATGGGGGGATGGCGCGCAATCCACTGCATGTGCTCAGTGAAATTTTAGCCTGCTTGCATGATGAAACTGGCCGCGTGCAGCTGCCGAGATTTTACGATGGGGTGCGCGATATACCGCCCTATTTGTCAGCGCAGTGGCAGAGCCTCAACTTTTCGCATCACAGCTTTCTTGGCGAGGTCGGCTTGCGGCTGCCGGCGGGCGAAACAGCTTACAGCCCGCTTGAACATATTTGGGCGCGTCCGACCTGCGAAATTAACGGGATCTGCGGCGGCTACACAGGCGAGGGGTTCAAAACGGTTCTGCCAAGCCAAGCCTCTGCTAAAATCAGTTGCCGTTTGGTCGAGGGGCAGGATCCAGAAAAAATCCGTGCAGCTTTGCATGCGCATGTCTCGTCCTATTTGCCGGCTGATTGTACGGTTGAATTTATTTCTTATGGGGCCTCACCCGCGGTTGTTATGCAAAGTGACACGCCGCTATTTGAAATCGCCCGCGCCGCGCTGAGCGCCGAATGGGAGCAAGAGGCGGCCTTTACCGGCTGCGGAGGATCGATACCGGTTGCCAGCCATTTTCAAGATATTATAGGCGTCAGCCCCATGCTGATTGGTTTTGCAAAAGACAATGATCAAATTCACTCTCCAAATGAAAAATATGATTTGCAAAGCTTTCACAAAGGTATTCGCAGTTGGGCGCGGATTTTAGAGGCGCTCTCGGTTGATAAGCGATCTCAACAAATGGCAAAAAATTGATGTTGGACGGGTTTCAGCATAAAATCTGCGATTTGAACGGAGTAAAAATTGCCTATTCCGAACGTGAAGAAAGCAAGGGAAAAGCGCCACTTCTTTTGCTGCATGGGTTTCCGCAAAATCGGTTTATGTGGAGCCAAATTGCGCCGATTTTAGCCGAACACTTTCATGTGATTTGCGCTGATTTACGGGGCTATGGTGGCTCGTCCAAGCCAAAAGGCGTTGCCGAATACAGCTTTCGAAAAATGGGCCAGGATCAACTGGAGCTTATGACATCTTTAGGGTTTGACCACTTCCATTTGATTGGGCATGACCGAGGCGCGCGCACCGCATATCGGATGGCTCTTGATGCCAGCGATCGGATTAAGTCTTTAACGGTTATGGATATAACGCCCACCCATTTTTTGTTGGATGCGCTAAAGTCAGAGGTTGCGCGGGCGTATTATCATTGGTTCTTTTTGGCGCAACCCAGCCCGTTTCCCGAAACTTTGATCGCCGCCGATGCCGATTATTACTTTGAAAGCTGCTTGCTTGGCTGGGGCGGCAGCACATTAGAGCAATTCGATCAACGCGCGCTCGACGCCTATCGCAAAACTTGGAGGGATCCCGCAACGATTGAAGCGATGTGCAATGATTACCGCGCTGCGCTGGATTATGATTTTGATCTGGATCAGCGCGATTTACCCCGCCAGCTTGATCTGCCCGCCTTGGTGATGTGGGGCGCGGGTGGCGCAATGGATAAATCCTTTGACCTGCCAGAAACCTGGCGCGCAAGGCTGAAGCGGTTTGAATGCAGCACGATTGCCGGCGGGCATTTTTTTCCAGACATCCATCCAAAAGATACGGCGGCGGCGCTGCTTTGTTTTTTGAAGCCGTTAAGCGATTATTAAAAGCGTAGGCGCCGCTTAGCCCCTTTTGTCTCGCAGCATCGCTTGCATCGATTCCAAGGGCAGGTACCCGCGTAACATTTCATCTTGCATCACGAAAGTTGGAGTGCCGCTGATTTTCATTCTTTGCGCCAATGCCGCGGTTTTTGAAAGTTCCTCTGCGACGTCATTAGACGCCATGTGCTCCAAAATCTTATCTGCATCCAAATCAAGCTTGCGCGATATTTTATTGAGCGCGGCAGGGGTTGGTTGGCCCCGTAAACCGAACAATGCGTCATGCACCCGTTTATATGCATCGGCGCCGTAAAGCTGTTTCACAGCAACCGCATATCGCGCGGCAGCAACCGAGGCTTCGCCTAAAATCGGCAACTCTTTCAGGATCAATCGGATATTTCCATCGGCTTTAAGAAGCTCTTTCACATCTTGAAAGGCTTTTTTACAATAACCACAGCGATAATCGATGAATTCGACCAAGGTGATATCGCCTTCTAAATTTCCACCTTGATAAGAAAAGCCATCGTCAAACAACGCCGCGCTATCTTGTTGCACCAATGCAAAATCGTTTTGGGCTTCGCTGGCCGCTTGTTGGGCTTTGAATGCATCCACCGCTTCAAAAATAACTTCTGGGTTTTCCATTAAATAGCGTTTCACTTCTTCACCAAACGCTTTCCGCTCTGCTTCAGACAGATCAGACAGATCCGCAGCAGACGCGATCGAGGAAGCAAAAAGCGCCCAGAGAGTGACACATATTCTTAAAACTTTGACGAGCATTATAAATCCTTGTGATCTGACTACTTAGTGCTGATACTAAGTATGTCTTGCGCTTTTTGCCATGCAGGAGAGCCGGTTGGCAAACCCAAAACAGCACGCTTAGCGTTAATGTTTGCATCTTTTAACCGCCCCTGCAACGCAAAGCGTTCTGCAGTCACCAAGGCCGCCATTTCTGGTTTGTCTGATCGCGCATAGGCAACCGCCAAATCGCGCAATAATTTGGTGCTTCTAAAGTCGCGAGAGCGAGCGTTTTCGAGCGTCTTTAAAGCCGCTGATATTTGGTTATTGGCCAGCAAGGCGCGTCCATAACCTGCCAAAATCAACGAATCCTTCGGGGCCATTGCCACCGCTTTTTCATAGGCTGTTACAGCGGCTGAAAATTTTTGATTTCGCATTAAAAGCTCTGCGTAAAGATCCTGATAATAGGGGTCTTTCGGCCTTACACTCTGCGCAATCCTTAACTGGTCAAGGGCCTTTGATAATTTGCCCTGCCGCGACAGCGCAATCGCCTTGCTTATCGCCTTGAGATCCTTGGGAAGTTTTCGTTGCTCTCGCACCAAAATCGTGGAGGGTGGCCTCAAAAACGCCGCCAATTTGGCTTTGGCTCTTGCGTGCCAATATTCTGCGGATAAATCAGGCTTGCTGGAGGATTGCGTTGCAGCATTTGAGCGCGCTTGGCGAAGCCGTTCGCGGCTGAGCGGATGCGAGCGCAGATAGGTGTCTTGGCGGGCTGGTAATAAGCTTTCCTGACCAGAAAAGATCTCTAAAACATCCGCCATCCCCTGTAGGCTGACGCCTGCGCGGCGCATATATTGCATTGCGGATTGATCGGCCGAGCTTTCTTCGCTGCGATTATAGGCTAGAAAATTTCGCTCTGCCGAGCTGTTTAAACCGATGGCCAAACCGGTTCCAAGCGCAACATTCCCGCCCGCCGCGCCCGCCGCTATACCCAACGCCATGCCAAAACCCGCGGCGCTGCGGGCCGTTTTGATAGTCTTTGCTCGTCGTGCAATATGACCATTTGCAATATGGGCTGCTTCATGCGCGATGATGGATTGCAGCATACTGGCCGAATTTGTTTTCAAGACCATGCCCGCATTTAGAAAGATATGATGGTTGTCGATAACAAAAGCATTCAATTGAAGATCGTCGACCACAAGTATCTTCACCCGTTCGCTGGACAGATTTGCGGCTTGCAAAATGGGGCGCGCCAATTCCTGAAGCGCATGCTCAACATCAGAATCTCGCAACAAGGATATTGCTGTGGCGGCGGCAGGTGTTAAAAAGAGGGCTATTAACACAATGAAACTGTTGATTATTCGCATCGAAGCCGCCTATAGATCAAGAAGTTCACTCATTAATTTAGAGTTTGGATTGATACGATGAAAAACTCAACCCGTGGCGCCGTAGATCCCTTTATTGTGATGGATGTGATGGAAGCTGCGCGTCAGGCAGAGGCGGCGGGGCGCCACATAATTCATATGGAGGTTGGGCAACCCGCAACTCCCGCGCCCCTGGGGGCCAGAAATGCGCTGCGCGATAGTTTAAATGCAACCGCGATGGGGTATACGGTTGCGCTTGGTTTGCCCGAGCTGCGCGGTAAGATCTCTGAGCTCTATGGCGAATGGTATGATGTTGATTTAGATCCAAACCGGGTGATTGTAACGTCGGGTTCGTCGGCTGGGTTTTTATTATCCTTTACATCCTTGTTTGATACAGGAGATCGGGTGGGCATTGGCGCGCCGGGCTACCCCAGCTACCGGCAAATTTTAAAAGCACTTGATTTAACCGCGGTGGATATTCCAACAAGCTCTGCAAATAAGTTTCAACCGCACCCTAGCGATTTTGAAGATTTAAGCTTGAACGGTTTGCTGATTGCCTCACCGTCCAACCCGACCGGAACAATGCTAACGCGGCGGGAATTGGGCGCGTTGATTGAGGCCACTGAGCGCAGTGAAGCAGCCTTTATAAGCGATGAAATCTATCATGGAATTGAATATGAAACCAAGGCGGTCAGCGCTTTAGAGATAACAAATAATTGCTATGTGATAAATTCATTTTCGAAATATTTTTCGATGACAGGATGGCGCGTTGGTTGGATGGTGGTGCCCGAAAACCATATTCGTCAGGTTGAACGCTTGGCGCAAAATATGTTTATCTGCGCGCCGCATGCCAGCCAAGTTGTGGCGCTTGCTGCGATGGAGTGCCGCGAAGAGTTGACCGCGTATCAAGCCGTCTACCAGAAAAACCGCCGCCTAATGATTGAAGGATTGCCAAAGGCCGGGTTCGATCGCATCGCCCCTCCGGATGGCGCTTTTTATATTTATGCAGATATCTCGCATTTGACATCCGACAGCCTGTCATTTGCCCGCGAGATTTTGCAGGAGGCAGGCGTTGCCGTTACGCCGGGTTTGGATTTCGACACCCAGCGCGGGGCGGGAAGCTTGCGGTTTTCTTACGCAGGCAGCAGCGAAGATATTCAGGAAGGATTGCATAGATTGACGCAATTTATGCAGAAGAAGGGCTTTACTGGATGATTTACTCTCTTCGCAACCTGCTGGCTTTTATCGCGTTGCTGGCTCCTGTTTTTGGTCCCTGCATGGGCATAACGCAAGCCAAAGAGATCCTGGATAAAAGCGCGCCGACCATCCAAGGCTTGGCCCGCTTACGCGTCAGCGGCAGCAGCGTCGAGGATTTGTTATGGGATGGCGTGCGGATAAATTTAAAATTAAGCCAAGGCGTGCCTTATCGGGTGTATTTTCTGCAAGACCCACCGCGGATGGAGGTTGAATTTAACGCGCTACATCCGGTTGATATAAGCGGTTATGACTTTAACAAAAGCAAAGAAATCAAGCAGACCACCTATTTTGAAACCCCTTCGCAGCAGTCAACCCTGCGGTTCGAGCTGACATCGCCGATGCGCCTTGAAACGGCCGATTTGAGCGTAAACGCCTTTGATGGTTCTGCCGCGCTGAGCTTGGTTTTAACGCCGGTAACGATGGCTGAATTTGCGCTTTTTGCGCTGCCAGGGGGTGCAAATTCAGAGCCAGAGCCTTCCGTGAAATCTGCAGGGACAACGCCGGCTTTAATAGAAAATCGGTTGACGGTTCTGATTGACCCTGGCCATGGCGGTATCGATCCAGGGGCCATAGTTGGCGATGTGAATGAAGCTGGCTTGATGCTGAGCCTGGCAAAAGAGTTGAAAGAAAGTTTGCTACGCGTTGAGGGCGTTGATGTCGTTTTGTCGCGTATCGAGGATAAATTTGTGCCGCTTGAAGCGCGCGTTTCTTTGGCGCAAGCTGTAAAAGCGGATTTGATTATTTCTTTGCATGCGGATGCTTTGGTCGAAGGAACGGCCTATGGAACCACGGTCTACACTTTGCCAGCACGCGCGTCTGAAAGCGCCTCGCAATCTTTGGTGTTGCGCCATGAACCTGATTCTGTGCTGCAGGGCGTAGATTTAAACGCGATTGATGAAGATGTTGCGATGGCGCTTTTGGATTTGAGCCGCTTGGAAAATATGCAGAGTTCGGAAATTTTGGCAGAATCTGTCGTGAAAGGGCTGTCCCGTGTCTTGGGAGGGCTCAATGCAAAACCTTTACGCAAAGCGGGGTTTTCAGTTCTAAAAGGCGCTGATATTCCAGCGATTTTGATTGAAGCGGGGTTTATGTCCACAGAAACGGATCTGGCAAATCTGCAAAATGCTGAATGGAGGGCGAGATTTGCAGAGGGCGTACGGCTTGGCGTGATGATTTGGTATGCGCAAGAAAAACAAATGGCGCCTTTGCGCCGGCAGTGAATTGAAAGAGTTTGATCGAAGCCTTTTGACCCGACGCCAAAGCCTGCTTATAAGACATGCAATGATTTAGGACGGGCGATGCTGCGTATTATTTTATCTTTTTTTGGGGGTGTTTTTACGTTCTTGACGATGTCGGTTGTTGCTTTTGCGTTAACAATCGGCGCTGTGTTTTGGATCTATGGCCGTGATCTTCCTTCACATGAATCATTGGCGCAATATAAACCGCCCACCATTAGCCGGATTTATTCTGGTGAAGGCCGTATTGTCGATGAATTTGCGCGCGAACGGCGGTTGTTTACCGGGGCCAAGGATGTGCCGATTCTGATTAAACAGGCCTTTATTTCCGCTGAAGATAAGAATTTTTATTCCCATCCGGGATATGATTTGCGGGGTATTCTTTCTGCGGCGGTTGACGCGGCGCGCTCTGGTGGGCGCCGGGTCAGGGGGGCCTCAACCATCACGCAGCAGGTGATGAAGAACTTTTTATTGGATGGTTCACGCCGCGCCGAGCGTAAAATCAAAGAAATTATTCTTGCCACGCGGATTGAAAACACCTTGGATAAGGAGCGTATTTTAGAGCTCTATTTAAACGAGATTTTCTTGGGCCAAAACTCATATGGCGTGACGGCAGCGGCGCAAACCTATTTCAATAAAACCTTGGATGAGTTGGCCCCTCATGAAGCGGCGTTTTTAGCCTCTCTGCCCAAAGCTCCGTCTGATTTTCATCCCGTCCGGCGCAAACAGAGATTGCTGGATCGTCGCAATTACGTGTTAAAGGAAATGTGGCAAAATGGCTTTTTGGAAGAGGCGGCCTATCGCGCAGAAGCTGCGCAACCTTTGCTGTCGGTTCAAAATGGAGATTTTAAAAGCTTTCGATCAGCTCTGCCGCGCCGAGGGTATTTCAGCGATGAAATTCGTCGTCAATTAAGCGCTGATTTTGGCGAAGACGCTTTTTTCTCAGGAGGTATGACCGTCCGCGCCACCTTTGATCCTGAATTGCAAGCGGTTGCGGAAATTGCGCTTCAACGCGCGCTCGAGACCTATGACCGGGCGCAGGGCATTTGGCGCGGAACCGGCCTTTCAATTGATCCTGAGCGGCTAACCAGCGAAGACGCGTGGCGCGCAGCGCTAAGCGATATTGAGGTGCCGCGCGGAATAAAGCTGGATGGGCAATGGTATCCAGCTGTTGTTCTCAAACTTGGCAAAAAATCGGCACAAATCGGTATTGAAGGCGTTGAAGAGGATGAGGATGGGCATTGGATCCCCTCGCGCGATGTTATTTGGGCCAGCAAACAAAAAGCCGATGGCAGCCTTGGCCCAAAAGCCAAACGTGCGCCTGATCTTTTGTCGCTGGGCGATGTTGTGTTGGTGCGGGCCCTTCTGGATGAGGCGGGCGCGTTTGAAAGATGGTCTTTGCGCCAAGTGTCGGAAGTGCAGGGGGCGTTTATGGCCATGGATGTTAATACGGGCCGAGTTATTTCCATGCAGGGTGGATTTTCTTATGAAGCGTCTGTTTATAACCGCGCCACACAAGCAGACCGGCAGCCAGGATCTAGTTTTAAACCTTTTGTTTACGCAGCGGCGCTTGATAGCGGCTATTCACCCGCAACAATCGTGATTGATGCACCGATTGAAATTGATACACCGCAAGGGTTGTGGACGCCGCGAAACTCATCCGATAAGTTCTATGGCCCAACACCGTTACGCACCGGCATCGAACAGTCTCGTAATTTAATGACCATTCGGTTGGCCCAGGAAGTTGGGATGGATGTGATTGGAGATTATGCCGAACGCTTTGGCGTTTATGATCGTATGAACCCGTTTTTGGCGAATTCCTTGGGCGCGCAAGAAACCACATTATTCAGGATTGTTGCAGCTTATGCGATGTTTGCCAATGGCGGAGAACGCGTACAACCCACCTTGGTGGATCGAATTCAAGATCGGTACGGAAAAACCATTTACAGTCATGATGAACGCGAATGCTTTGAATGTAGGTTTGAAACAATCCCTGCAAATCGCGCGCCGTTGATCGTTTCGAATCGCGAGCGCATAATGGATGCGACAACCGCTTATCAACTCACCTCGATGATGCAAGGCGTCGTAGACCGGGGGACAGCCCACAACAGTATCAACTTAGAGGTGCCGGCAGCAGGCAAAACCGGCACGACCAACCAGTCAAAAGATGTTTGGTTTGTTGGGTTTACCAGTAATTTTGTTGCCGGTTGCTACATTGGACATGATTTTCCCAAGCCGCTTGGAAAACGCGCTTATGGCGGCGGCATGTGCGGTCCGGTTTTCAACGAATATATGCAAGCTGCCACAGAAAAATTCGGCGGCGGGCCCTTCACAGTGCCAGAGGGAGGCCAATTTATAAATATAGATCGTTTCACGGGCGCGCGCCTTCCAGATGAGGCAGAAGGCGACAATGTTGTGGCTGAATATTTTCGCGACGGCGAAGAGCCGGTATTTGGGGTGGCTTTTGACGGAGGGTTTGCGATGGGCAGCAATTTTGAGCGTGTAGATACCGAAGAACAAATCAGCCGCGAAATCCAGACCTCTTCGGGAAAAAGCGTCACGGTTGGGCCCAAAGCCAGCATTGGCACGCTCAGCTCTGGGGGGTTGTATTAAAGTTTGAAACAGTGCTGGCAAAGCAAAAGCGCTCGTCTTGTCAGTTCGGGCTGGCTTCTGTAAACCCTAGCGCAACGCTTTAAAACTGGGAAGCCTATGCGCGCTGACATCGTAACGACTGTATCTGAAATCAACAAATCATTGGCCTTGCTTCGGCAACGTTTAAATTGGGACACCGTCTCGCATCGACTGGAAGAATTCAACGCGCGGGTAGAAGATCCTGACCTCTGGAACAATCCAGACAGCGCGCAGAAATTGATGCGCGAACGCCAGACTCTTGTGGATGCGGTGGCGGTGCATGACAGTATCGCGCAAGATCTGAATGACAATGTTGAAATGATCGAACTGGGCGAAATGGAAAACGATCAAGAAGTAATTTCTGATGCACAAAGCGCTTTGAACGAACTTGCCAAGAAAGCCGCTGCAAAAGAACTGGAAGCCTTATTGAACGGTGAGGCCGACAGCAATGATACGTTTCTCGAAGTGCATTCGGGCGCGGGTGGCACTGAAAGCTGCGATTGGGCCTCGATGCTGGCGCGGATGTATCTGCGATGGTCTGAAAAAGCTGGTTATAAAATCGAAATGCAATCCGAAACGCCCGGGGAAGAGGCTGGCATTAAATCGGTGACCTATAAAATTAGCGGTCAAAACGCTTATGGCTGGCTGAAATCTGAAAGCGGGGTGCACCGTTTGGTGCGTATTTCTCCTTTTGACTCTGCCGCCAAACGGCACACATCCTTTTGCTCGGTGTGGGTCTATCCCGTGGTGGATGATAATATTGATATAGAGGTCAACCCTGCAGATATTCGGATCGATACATATCGCTCGTCCGGGGCCGGGGGGCAGCATGTGAACACCACCGATTCTGCGGTACGGATCACTCATCATCCAACAGGCATCGTGGTCACCAGCTCAGAGAAATCGCAACATCAAAACCGTGATATTGCGATGAAAGCCTTGAAGTCTCGGCTTTATCAAATGGAGTTAGACCGCCGTAATTCTGCCATTAACGAAGCTCATGAGAATAAAGGCGATGCCGGTTGGGGCAATCAAATTCGATCTTACGTTTTGCAACCGTATCAGATGGTGAAAGATCTGCGCACGGGACATGAAACCTCTGACACAAAAGGGGTTTTGGATGGGGGTTTAGATGCGTTCATGGCGGCCACTTTGGCGCAGGATGTATCAGGAAAATCAAGGGCAGAGGCCAGTGATCTTGACTGAGCAGCGCGCTATCAGGTGCATATTCTTTCAACCTTGGAACGCCAATTATCTGCGCTGCAATACCAAAATGACAAGGCAGCGCAGCCTGAACATGTTAACTATGTTTTGGCCGCTTCACGGCTGCGTATATAGCCAAAATAGCGTTCGAGAATGAGCGCTCTGTTCAAAAGCGCACTTGCGCAGGCAGAGCTGTTAAATAGGCGCCAAATCAGCGCGGTTGAACTGATGCAAGACACCTTGGCCCGCATCAAAACTATAAATCCGCAGGTTAATGCGATAATATCCCTGCGCGAGGAGGCGGATCTGCTAGTCCAAGCGGCGCAGGCGGATAAATCAAGCCGCACAGGTTGGATGCATGGACTGCCGATTGCGATTAAAGATCTGCATGATGTCAAAGATATGCCGAGCTCTATGGGCTCTGCGATCTTTGCAGATTACATCGCAGAAAAAGATGATATTGCGGTTGCACGCGTGCGCGCCGCAGGGGCTATCATCATTGGAAAAACAAATACGCCCGAGTTTGGTCTAGGCAGCCATACATACAACCCGGTTCATGGCACAACCTATAACCCCTATGATCTGAGCAAAAGCGCCGGGGGATCCTCTGGTGGGGCTGCGGCGGCGCTTTCTACCCGCATGCTGCCTTTGGCAGATGGCTCTGATATGATGGGTTCTTTGCGCAATCCAGCAGCTTGGAACAATGTCTACGGGTTTCGACCAAGCTTTGGATTGGTGCCCTCTGAGCCTGGCGCTGAGATGTTTTTGCAACAAAACACCACGCAGGGCCCGATGGCCCGATCGCCCCGCGATTTGGCGGCGTTTTTAAGCGTGCAAGCAGGGCCTGACATGCGGCAACCTCAAGGTTTAAAAGCGCAAGATTACTTAAAGCTGATGCAGCCGGATTTAAACGGAAAGCGTTTGGCATGGCTGGGTGATTGGTCGGGGCAATTGCCAATCGAACCCGAGCTAATTGGCGCATCAGACGCGGCGGTTCATGCGTTTACAGAGCTGGGGGCGGAAGTGGACAGTCTTGAGGCTCCGTTTTCCCTAGATGATATCTGGCAAAGTTGGATCATCCTTAGATCTTGGGCAATTGCCTGTTCAGAAGCCACGCATTATCACACGCCCGATCACCGAAAACTGTTAAAACCCGAGGCGATTTGGGAAATAGAGCGCGGTTTAAGCTTTACCGGCCAAGAGCTACACGCAGCCAGCGTTTTGCGCACAAGCTGGTTTAGAAAATATACGAAACTTCTTGAAACCTATGATGCAATTATTTTGCCCTCGACGCAGATTTGGCCTTTTGATGCTAACAGACCCTATCCAACCCATATCAACGCTCACCCCATGGACAGTTATCACCGCTGGATGCAGGTCGTAACGCCTGCCAGCCTATTGGGGGTGCCAGTGATCAATCTTCCTGCTGGGTTTGGCGCCGCAGGATTGCCCTTTGGGCTGCAGCTTATGGCGGCAAGGGGCGATGATTTACAGCTATTATGCATGGGTGAGGCGTGGCACAGGCATTGTGATTGGCCCTCGCTGAGGCCGCCCCGCCTTTAACGCACCCGCCCAGTCTCTGCTGGTTTTGGTGAAAAGCATTGCACCGCCCGCTTGGGTTGGATATCCCCATTAAAAGCAATAAAAAAGGAAAAGAGCATTGGAACGCGCATATGTTTGCCCGGGACAGGGTGCACAAACAATCGGAATGGGGCGGGCGTTATCTGAGGCCTATCCCGAGGCAAAAGCCGTTTTTCAGGAAGTTGATGACGCGTTGAACGAGAATTTGAGCGGGTTGATCTGGGAAGGGGACCTGAGCGCGTTAACCCTAACCGAAAACGCACAACCGGCGCTGATGGCCACCTCTTTGGCGGCGTTTCGCGCGTTGCAATCAGAGGGTTTGGGCTTAGACGGTGTGGATTATGTGGCCGGCCATTCTTTAGGGGAATATTCGGCCTTGGCGATTGCAGGCGCTTTGTCAGTGGCAGATACCGCGCGCCTTTTGCGCAAACGCGGGCAGGCAATGCAAACGGCGGTGCCGGTTGGCATGGGGGCCATGGCGGCGATCCTTGGCCTTGACTTTTCAGCTGTTGCAAAGCTTGCAGCTGAGGCTGCCCAGGGCGAAATCTGTCAAGCCGCAAATGATAATGATCCAGGGCAGGTTGTCGTATCGGGGCATGTCGGAGCCGTGGAAAGAGCTATTGCTTTGGCCAAAGGGGCCGGTGCAAAACGCGCCTTGCTGTTGCCTGTAAGCGCTCCATTTCACTGCGATTTGATGGCCCCAGCGGCGGCAGAAATGGCGCAAGCCTTATCAACGGTCGCTATCACGGCCCCAACAGTGCCGTTGGTCTGCAATGTCAAAGCTGAAGCCGTCAGCGCACCCGAACAAATCCGCGAGTTGTTATTCCAACAAATTACGGCCTCGGTGCGCTGGCGTGAATCGGTGCAGTGGATGGTTGAGCAGCAGGTATCAGAGATTTGGGAAATAGGCGCGGGTAAAGCGCTTTCGGGGATGGTGCGGCGTATTGATCGGGCTGTCGCTTGTAAAAACATCGCAACGCCTGATGACATATCCGCAGCGATAAGCACATAAGGGTGAAGTTTTAAATGTATGATTTAAATGACAAAAGCGCACTAGTAACCGGAGCATCAGGTGGGATTGGCAGCGCGATCACCCGTAAGCTGCACGCTGCGGGTGCCAAGGTGGCGTTAAGTGGAACGCGGCAGGAACCGCTTGAGAGGCTTGCTGAAGAACTGGGTGAACGAGCCTATATATTGCCCTGCAATTTAAGCGATATGGCCGCGGTTGAGGTCTTGCCCAAGCAAGCCATCGAAACCCTTGGTAGCCTTGATATCTTAGTGAACAACGCAGGTATCACCCGAGATAATTTATTCATGCGGATGTCAGATGAGGAATGGCAATCTGTGATCGATGTCAATCTCACCGCCACAATGAAGCTGTGCAAAGGCGCTTTGCGTGGTATGATGAAGTCCCGGTGGGGGCGGATTATCAATATCAGCTCGATCGTGGGCGCGACGGGCAATCCCGGTCAAGGCAATTATGCGGCCTCAAAAGCTGGAATGGTTGGAATGTCAAAATCACTGGCCTATGAGGTGGCCAGCCGTGGTATAACGGTAAATGTGGTCGCGCCAGGGTTTATCGCGACCGCAATGACGGATAAATTGGCTGATGATCGCAAAGAGGCAATTTTAGCACAAATCCCGGCGGGGCGGATGGGCGCCGCGGAAGATATTGCCAGCGCAGTTGCGTTTCTCGCAAGCGATGGCTCAGGCTATGTGACGGGCAGCACTTTGCATGTGAATGGTGGCATGGCGATGATTTAGCGCGCGCCCAAAAGGGCGCGAACCGTTCAGCTAGACGGAAAAACCCAGAAGTTTTTAGATTTGACCGAAAAAGGCATATTTTTGCCGAAATCATTTGCCTAATTAATAAGCTGTGCTATAGGCGGCGCAGAAGTGCCAGCGCGTGTTTGGCAAGGGCTCTTGACTGGTTGGCGCCTGTGGCTTAGGGAAACCACAAAACAGGTAAGACCCGCTCGCAGAGTGGTTAACTGGGCTCGGCCCGCATAAAATGAGGAATGAAATATGAGCGATATCGCAGACCGCGTAAAAAAGATTGTTGTGGAGCATCTTGGTGTTGAAGAAGATAAAGTTGCCGACAATGCATCATTCATTGATGACCTTGGCGCCGACAGCTTGGACACAGTAGAATTGGTCATGGCTTTTGAAGAAGAGTTCGGAATTGAAATTCCTGACGATGCCGCAGAAAACATCCAAACATTTGGGGATGCCGTTAAATTTATCGGTGAAGCGTCCTAAGCTTGCACCCTTAAATGCTGAATTACGCCTCTGTCAGAAATGGCAGAGGCTTTTTTTATTGCAAATCCGAAGTGCTAATTCTTGTGATTTCCAACAAATAGTCTTATTTAAAGAGCCTGAGTTTATAGGTAAAATAATTACATTAGAAGGACGGGCTGATGCGTCGAGTGGTTGTCACAGGTCTTGGAATGGTAACGCCTTTGGCGAATGGCGTAGATGCCACGTGGTCACGCATCTTGGCCGGACAATCCGGTGCAGGCTTAATCACGCGGTTTGACGCCGAGCAGGTTGCAACGAAGTATGCCTGCGAAGTGCCGCTTGGCGATGGCAGCGGCGCAAGCTTTAATGCCGATGATGTCCTAGCGGTCAAAGAGCAGCGGAAAATAGATGATTTTATCCTTTATGGGATCGCTGCCGCTGTTGAGGCAGTTGAGGATTCCGGCTGGATGCCCGAAGATGAAGCGGGGCGCCTGCGCACCGGAGTTATGATCGGATCGGGAATCGGTGGGCTTAATTCGATTGCCGAGACCGCCATTTTGATCAAAGAACGCGGACCACGTCGGGTTTCGCCGTTTTTTATCCCGGGAGCGTTGATCAATCTTGTCTCCGGACAGGTGAGTATTCGTTTTCGCTTTAAAGGCCCAAATCACTCGGTGGTGACCGCCTGCTCCACGGGGGCGCATGCGATTGGCGATGCCGCGCGGTTGATCCAAACCAATGATGCAGACGTGATGGTGGCCGGAGGTGCCGAAGCCGCAATTTCCGAAATCGGAATAGCCGGGTTTAACGCTTGTAAAGCGCTATCGACCAATTATGCCGATAATCCCCAAGCGGCCTCGCGCCCTTATGATCGCAATCGTGACGGCTTCGTGATGGGCGAAGGCAGCGGCGTCGTTGTGCTGGAAGAATATGAGCACGCTGTTGCGCGCGGCGCCAAGATATACGCTGAAGTTTTGGGCTATGGGCTATCTGGGGATGCCTATCATATTACCGCCCCTTCTGAGGATGGCGAAGGCGGAGAGCGCGCCATGCGCGCTGCGCTGTCTAAAGCCGCATTGCAACCAGAGGCGGTTGATTACATTAACGCGCATGGCACTTCGACAATGGCGGATGTGATTGAATTGGCGGCAGTGGAACGCATGATGGGTGAGGCGGCTTCAAATTTAACAATGAGCTCCACAAAATCCGCCACTGGCCACCTTTTGGGGGCTGCCGGCGCCATTGAAGCCATCTTCACCATTCTGGCAATTCGCGATCAAGTGGCCCCCCCAACAATCAACCTTGATGATCTGGCGGTGGAAACAGCGGTTGATTTGGCGGCGAATAAAAAACGTCCGCGCAAAATTGACGTTGCACTTTCAAACTCATTCGGCTTTGGAGGCACTAACGCCTCACTCGTTTTGGGCAAAGCCCGCTAATGTGGCGAAGCGCAGCGTCCAATGCGCTGACCTTTCTAATCTTGGTGTTTCTGCTGATCGGAGCGCTCGCGCTTTGGGGGCAGGCGCAATATTTTGGGGCAGGTCCGCTTTCTGAAGCAAAATGTTTGCTGGTTGACCGTGGTCAAACCATGCGCAAATTATCGCAGAAATTAGACGAGATGGGCGCCCTGTCACAACCTGCGATATTTCGTATTGGCAGCGAGTATGAAAACAAAACAGCGCAATTAAAGGCAGGCAGTTTCTTAATTCCCCAAGGGTCTTCAATGCGCGAGATTGCAGATATTGTAACCCGCGGTGGGGCAAATACCTGCGGTACTGAGATCGTGTTCCGCTTGGGAATTAACACAACGCAAGCTCAAATACGCGAAATGGATCCCGTCACGCAAAAACTGATCGAAATCGATAGTTTTGAACTGTCACAAGCGCCACCCGCGGCTTATAAAAAAGCGATTGCTCTCCCGGGCTTGCGCTTCCGTTTAACCATGGCCGAGGGCATAACCTCTTGGCAGGTGGTTGAAGCCCTATCAAATATTGATATTTTAACCGGTGATATTCTTGAAATTCCGGCCGAAGGCAGCCTTGCGACGATCAGTTATGAGCTGCGAAATGGAGATACAAGAACCGGGCTGTTGCAGCGCATGATCCAAACCCAAGAAAGCTATTTGGGTGAGGCTTGGGCCTTGCGCGCCGAGGGTTTGCCTCTCTCTACGCCCCAAGAGGCGCTGATACTTGCCTCGATTATCGAAAAGGAAACCGCCATGGCTGCCGAACGACGGCTCGTGGCCAGCGTGTTTATCAACCGTTTAAACAGAGGCATGCCGCTGCAAACCGATCCAACGGTGATTTATGGCATTACGAAAGGTCAAGCTGTGCTGGGGCGCGGCTTGCGGCGCAGTGAATTGCGCAAAGATACCCCTTGGAACACGTATACGAATAAAGGATTGCCCCCGACGCCGATCGCCAATCCTGGTAAGGCGAGTATTGAAGCCGCGTTGAACCCCGAGACGACTAATCTGGTGTTTTTTGTTGCCGATGGCACGGGCGGGCATGCCTTTGCCGAAACGCTGGCAGAGCATAATAAAAACGTCGCTAAATGGCGAAAAATTGAAGCCATGCAATCAGAATAGCCAAACCCGTTCAAAATTATTTAACGTCGGCTAATAGACGTTCAAATGTTAGATCGAACCCGCTTCGACCATATAGTTATTTGCCGTGCACATGGCTGCATCATCTGAGGCCAAGAAGAGAACCATGCGCGCCACATAGACCGGATCGATCAAGTCGGGAAGGCATTGCCTTTTACGCTGATTTTCCAAACCTTCCGGCGTGACCCAAAGGTCTTTTTGGCGCTCGGTCATAATCCAGCCTGGTACAACGGTATTGACCCGAATGCGGTGTTTTCCCAAATCACGCGCCATCGTTCGGGTCAGGCCATGCACGGCCGATTTTGCGGTCGCATAGGCTGGAAACCCACCGCCTGCTTCCCACCATGAATTCGAGCCGATATTTATGATAGACCCGCCACCGCGTTCAATCATTCCTGGCGCAAGATGTTGTAATGTAAAGAATTGGTGACGTAAATTTGTGGCCATGCGTTCGTCCCAATACTCAACCGTAACATCCTGCCAATCATGTCGGTCATCTCTTGCGGCATTGTTCACCACCACATCGGCGCTACCAATCCGGTCAGTCAACGCATCCAAGGCCAATTTAAGCGCAGTAATATCGCGCAGGTCACAAATTTCAAACGCGACATCTGGGCCGAGCATTTCAGCCAATTCTGCGCTGCGTGTCTGATCTAGATCTAAAAACCCAACCTTCGCGCCTTGACCGGAAAAGGCCTTAACAATCTCGGCGCCAATCCCGGAGGCGCCGCCTGTCATAAAAACTGTTTTCCCGGATAGGCTGGGAAAGCGTGCAAATTGTTGAGACATGAATATACCTTTTTGAAGCAAGTGGCGAGATGCGTAGAAAGCAATAGTTGGGGATTGCTGTCAACGGCCCGGTTAAGGGCTTTAGGCGCTGCGCGGTTCTGGCGCGGGCGCTTATTGTTTAAGGCAATTTATTTTCGACATAACGGATTTGATTGATGATGTATTTTACAACTGGAGTGAGCAAGTTGGGCATGCCATGCCAATAATAATCGCATTAAAGCGCGCGCCCACAAGCGCGCCGCGCAAAAGCATGCTCGATAAGGTAATATGGTATTTTCAACAGTTACAAAGCTCTATCCCTGTTTTCAGCCTCGATGCTTCCAAGTCCCGAGTTTTGTAAATGGGTTTCGAAATATGTACGAAAGAAGGGAAGGCCCTCAGCAAGTTTTAAAAACTCATCGCGCGTTAACACCAAAACCTTTGTGTCTTCGATCGCAACCGCGGTGGCAATCCGCCGCGTTGCTCCTATCAGCAAACGTTCTCCAAAGTGATCGCCCGCGATAAGAACGCGGGATGTCTCTTCTCCGGTTTCGGGATCTATGCCCGTGATTTCTACGCTGCCGCTAGCGATCGTGTAAAACCCGTCTGAGCGCGCGCCATTTTCGTAAATTCGATCCCCCGCGCGGTATAAAACATATCGCGCATCTTGCGGCTTTTCCGAATTAATCTGAACAACTGAGCGAGGAGAAAACCCGTCCATCAGCCAGTTCCAAAGCACAGAGATGCGGGTTTGCATGCCGGGTAAAAACGAAATGTAATAGACCCGCCATAACAACCAGGCCAAACGGCCTGTCAGCTTGATACCATAAACTTCCGCGACACCGCGCCCGGCGCCAAGCGAGGCCAGCGATCCTTTTGAACTGTAATGAAACTTCTTCAAATTCTGATTTTGAAGGGCTGCAACAACATTTTGTGCCAAATGCTTTGCCTCTCGCACGGCAAATTGGGCTGTTGGAGGGGCGAAATCTTCGCGGGCTGAGGCCGTATCAGTCATTGGTATTAACGCACAATCCCCAATCGCCCAAATGTTTTCAAACCCATCCGCCCGAAAATCACGCCGAACCAAAATACGCCCCTGCTCAAGCGTTAGAGGCATCTTAGCAACCACGGGCGCCGGCGTATTGCCAATGGTGGCCACGATGGTGCGCGTATCAATCACCTCTCCGGTTGTGGTGACAAGCTGCGTCCCCGTTGCTTCTGCGACACCAACGCCAAGCTGCACTTCAATGCCCCGCTGGTTTAATTTGTTCTGCGCATAAGCGGCGAGACTTTCAGGCATTTCATTCAAGATACGATCGGCAAATTCTAACACGACAACGCGTATTGCTGAGGCATTAATATTTGGATAGTAGCGTAATGAGCGATCGATCAATTCTTTTATCTCACCCACGGTTTCAATTCCCGAAAACCCCCCTCCGATCACGGTGAAGGTAAGGGCGCCTTTCTTCACCTCGGGAAGGCGGGTGATATCCGCATGTTCCAGCCGCTCGATCACGTGCGCCCTTAACCGCCGCGCATCACTGAGCGTTTTCATGGTGAAGGCGTGTTCGCTTAGGCCGGGTGTGCGGGTTAAATCGCTTCCAGACCCAAGCGCAATAATCAGGTGATCATACTCCAAAACCGTAGGTCGGCGCTGTACACCTTGAAAAACGGTTACAGTTTGCGCCTCTGGGTTGATACTATCAACCTCAGCTTTTCGTATGAAAATCTCCCGCGTGAGAAAGCGCAAAGGCGAAACAGCATTTACCGCTGAAATCGCGCCGCCTGCCACCTCGGGCAAGAGAGGTTGGAACACAAAATAATTCTCACGATTTACAACTTCGATTGCCGCTTTTTTGCCCATTAAGCGTTGCAGATTGCGGGCAGCGTATAATCCAGCGAAACCCCCGCCCAAAATCAAAACCCGATGTACCATTTCGAATAAACCTTTTTACGCCGCGCGTATTCGCTGTTTAACTTAATCCACCACGCTTTCATATCCTTTGTAACGAATTAATCCAAAAGCATAAGCTTGCTATTTTAATTGCGAATATGAATGTTTTTGAATTCCACGGACAAAACGTTTTACCTTCTTTGCACAGCGTGAAAATTTACGAAACCACCTGTAATAATTACGATCCGGTTTAATGCGGTTAGTTTTACGCAAAAGACTTTTGAAAACTTACCTTTCAATCTTTCACTGCGTTAACAACTTTAGGAACTAAATTATGGCGCGCTTTCATAAATTTTATGTACGCAACGCTTTGCAGCCAGATGGCAGAGATCATAAAAAATATACGCCAAGCTCGGAAATACCGTTTAAACTTTGCGTGCAATCGCCTTTCCTGAACAGGTAGATTCTTTATGCAGACTTATAAAAATAGCGTTCAAAAAAGTAACACCTCGATTAGAAAATAGGGTTTAATAGCGTTTATGGAATTTGATTACATTATTGTTGGGGCGGGCAGCGCGGGCTGTGTTTTGGCGAAGCGTTTGGTCGAGGCGGGTCATAAAACATTGCTGTTAGAGGCGGGGGGGCGTGATAATTATCACTGGGTGCATATACCAATGGGTTATTTATATTGCATTGATAATCCACGCACAGATTGGCAGTTTAAAACACAACCACAGATCGGTTTGAACAATCGCAGCTTGTTATACCCACGGGGAAAAATATTAGGTGGTTGCAGCTCCATAAACGGAATGCTCTATTTGCGCGGGCAGGCCGCGGATTATGATCACTGGCGACAATTAGGCCTTGTGGGCTGGGGGTGGGATGACGTGCTGCCTTATTTTAAAAAATCCGAAGATTATGTAGATGGCGCATCTGAATATCACGGGGCGGGCGGTGAATGGCGCGTTGAGCGGCAAAGGCTGCATTGGCCAGTATTGGATGATTGGCGTCGGGCTGCGATAAGCGCAGGCATTCCACCGGTGGATGATTTCAACACAGGCGATAATGAAGGGGTTGGATATTTCAAAGTAAATCAACGCTCCGGCTGGCGATCAAATACGGCAGGCTCTTTTCTTAAAACGATCAAACACAAAGATAATCTATATTTAAAAACGCATGCCCAAACGCGGCGCGTCATTGTAAAACAAAACCGCGCGGTTGGGGTAGAGTATCAACAAGGCGCAACCCAAAAAACGGCTTATGCAAGGGCGGAAGTCATTCTGTGCGCGGGGGCTATAGGATCTCCGCATCTTTTGCAATTATCGGGGATAGGGCCCGCGCCGCATCTACAAGCGCATGGCGTTGAAGTGCTTCACCATAGTCCCGAAATTGGCGCAAATCTGCAAGATCACCTGCAGTTGCGCTGTTCATGGCGTTTAACGGGGGCAAAAACGCTGAATACTTTGGCCAATTCGGTTTTTGGGAAAACTAAAATTGCTGGTGAATATTTACTTAAACGGTCTGGACCCATGTCGATGGCGCCCTCTCAATTGGGGGCTTTTGCAAAATCACGCCCGGATGTGGCAACGGCAGATTTAGAATACCATGTGCAGCCTTTGTCTTTAGATGCTTTTGGCGAACCACTTCATGATTACCCCGCAATCACCGCCTCTGTTTGCCATTTGCGGCCTGAAAGCCGCGGAGAGGTGCGGCTTTCCAGCTCAAACCCCCTTGATGCCCCCTTAATATCTCCCAATTTTCTGTCTAGCGAAGGCGATCGATTGGTGGCAATCGATGCAATTAACCTCACGCGAAAGATTATGGCGCAGCCCGCCTTGCAGCAATATCAGCCAAAAGAGCAAAAACCAGGGCTGCAAGCGCAAACGGATCACGATCTAATTCACGCGGCGGGAGAGATTGGGACAACGATTTTTCATCCAACATGTAGCGTGCGTATGGGGCAAGATGTAACGGCGCCCTTGACCGAAAAACTGCACCTTCGCGGCATAGAAGGCTTAAGAGTGGCCGATGCCAGCGCAATGCCGTGTATTACCAGCGGAAACACCAACGCTCCAACCATCATGATTGCAGAAAAAGCAGCAGATTTAATCTTAAACAGCCGGCAATGATATGCGCTTTAGGCGCAATAGCTCGTTTCGTCGCGCATCGCAGGTTACGTGTTCCTTGGGAACCCGCTGTCAGAATCAGGTTTTATGTGGCCGCGTGGATTAAAAAATTGCGCGTTTAAAGCGTTTGTCGCTGCACAACGCCACTCTCAATCGTAGAATATTCAAAACTTTCAGATCAGACTGGGAAACATGAGGTTAAAGCAGGTCTATTTGAGCCACCTATTTTACCAAAAACTCCCTGGAACAAAGGTGCACACCCAAATAAACGTTATAAGAAAAGCGCATATTTAGACATTTTTGACATGTTTCAATCAGTATATATAGACCCGATACTTTGCCGCATGCGACCAAAGTTAATGCATTAAAAATGCTTAAATTAAGAGCATATGCGCATTGATAAAGGAAAACAGCTAAAGCGCCGTGACCAAACTGCATCAAAAGCCATTGGATAAGTTTGAGATCTTGCTTTGGTATTTTGCGGAACATATCACGCAAAATGAATCGGCGGGCTATCGCTATATGTGTTTGCATAAAGCTCAAGTTCTTCTGCTAACCTTTAAGAAAAACTCAGTTTTTCTCAAGTGATGACATACCCAGGCATATTTAAGCCTCTGGCGTAACTTGCAAGTTGAGATTTGGAAAAAATTCCAGACTGTGAAGTCAAGTAATTTTATTTGAAAATTTTTAAAAAAACCGATTGACCAACCCCACACATATACGTCAATTTGTGCAAATTGGCTCGCATGACACAAGATGTGGTGTTAGGGCAGGGCGGCAGACGAAATGAAATGGTTGTTTGACCTTCGGAAACACGCGTTGGGGCTCAGATGGCCGTTGCGCCAATCAGCCGGGAACCGGCGAGTATAAAAAGAGGCACGTTAAAATGAAAATTGAACGCAATTTTACAAAAAAATCAGCCGATGCATATGGCGGGATTGAGTTTGTCACCACATCCTCAGAAATCAAAAATCCCGACGGTACGGTTGTTTTTTCGCTTGAGAATATTGAAGTGCCAGCGACATGGTCGCAGGTTGCAAGCGATGTAATTGCGCAGAAATATTTTCGCAAAGCGGGCGTACCGACCGAATTGAAGCGCGTTAAGGAGGCAGGCGTGCCCGAGTTTCTTTGGCGCTCGGTCGCGGCATCACCCTCAACGCCGATCACCGGCGAAACGTCTTCAAAGCAGGTATTCAACCGTTTGGCGGGAGCTTGGGCGTATTGGGGCTGGAAGGGCGGCTATTTTTCAACCGAAGAGGATGCGCGCGCGTATTATGACGAAATGCGCCATATGCTGGCGACCCAGCGCGCTGCGCCCAACAGTCCACAATGGTTCAATACAGGCCTGCATTGGGCTTATGGTATTGATGGTCCAAGCCAGGGTCACCATTACGTGGATTACAAAACCGGCAAGCTTGTAAAATCAAAATCTGCTTATGAGCATCCGCAACCACACGCTTGCTTCATTCAATCAGTCTCAGATGATTTGGTGAATGAGGGTGGTATTATGGATCTGTGGGTGCGCGAAGCGCGCCTGTTCAAATACGGATCCGGCACCGGCACTAACTTTAGTTCATTGCGCGGCGATGGTGAGCCGCTTTCTGGGGGCGGAAAATCATCCGGTCTGATGGGCTTCTTAAAAATTGGTGACCGCGCCGCTGGGGCGATAAAATCGGGCGGTACAACGCGCAGAGCCGCCAAAATGGTCATTTGTGACGCGGATCATCCCGATATTGAAAATTTCATCAATTGGAAAGTGAAAGAAGAACAAAAGGTTGCCAGTATCGTCGCGGGCAGTAAAATGCATGAGGCCAAGCTGAATGAAATATTTGCCGCAATCCGGGCTTGGGATGGAAGCAGCGAAGATTCGGTAGATCCAAGCAAGAACACCTCTTTGAAATCGGCAATTCGGGCGGCAAAGAAAGTTGCTATCCCGGAAACATATGTGAAGCGGGTTCTGGATTACGCCACGCAGGGCTATGATAGCATTGAATTCCCAACCTATGATACAGATTGGGATAGCGAGGCCTACGCCTCTGTGTCGGGTCAAAACTCAAACAACTCAATTCGCGTAACAGATGCGTTTCTGAAGGCGGTGGAAAACGATGCGGATTGGGAATTGCTACGTCGTACGGATGGATCGGTCGCCAAAACCATCAAAGCCCGGAAGCTGTGGCAGGATGTTGGACATGCGGCTTGGGCCTGCGCCGATCCGGGCATTCAATATCACGATACGGTAAACGCTTGGCATACATGCCCCGAAGATGGTGAAATCCGCGGCTCTAACCCGTGTTCAGAATATATGTTCTTGGATGATACGGCCTGTAACTTGGCCTCTATGAATTTATTAACGTTCTTAAAGGACGGAAAATTCCAATCTGCCGATTACATGCACGCGACGCGGCTTTGGACTGTGACGTTGGAAATTTCTGTGATGATGGCGCAGTTCCCATCAAAAGAGATTGCGCAGCGGTCTTATGATTTTAGAACGCTTGGTTTGGGTTATGCCAATATTGGCGGTTTGCTCATGAATATGGGCTACGGCTATGACAGCGTAGAGGGGCGTGCGCTTTGCGGGGCATTAACCGCATTAATGACCGGTGTGAGCTACGCAACAAGCGCTGAAATAGCGGGTGAATTGGGGGCGTTCCCGGGGTATAAAAAGAACGCCGAGCATATGCTGCGCGTGATCCGCAATCATCGGAACGCGGCGCAAAGCGCCGTGGATGGGTATGAAAAACTGGACGTAAAACCGTTGCCGCTGGATGCCGCGAATTGCCCGGATCAAAGCCTGGTAGAGCTTGCCCGCAACAGCTGGGATCAAGCGTTGGATCTGGGGCAGAAGCACGGCTATCGCAACGCGCAAACGACCGTAATTGCGCCCACGGGCACGATTGGGCTGGTTATGGATTGTGATACTACCGGCATCGAGCCCGATTTCGCGCTTGTAAAGTTTAAAAAGCTTGCAGGAGGTGGATATTTTAAAATCATCAACCGTTCAGTGCCCGGAGCGCTCGAAAAGCTTGGCTATAGTAGTTCGAAAATAGAAGAGATTGTGTCATATGCGGTGGGTCATGGAAGCATTGGTAACGCGCCCGCGATCAACCATACGAGCTTAATCGGACATGGGTTTGGAAAAACAGAGCTGGATAAGATTGAAGCGGCGCTGGCCTCTGCTTTTGACATCCGCTTTGTGTTCAATCAATGGACGCTGGGCGCTGATTTTTGTACGAAAGTGTTGGGCATTCCTGCGGCTAAGCTGAATGATCCAAGCTTTGACCTGCTGCGTCATTTGGGTTTCTCAAAGGCTGAAATTGATGCTGCAAATGATCATGTATGCGGAACCATGACGCTTGAGAATGCGCCGCATCTGTCAGAATCGCATTATGAAATCTTTGATTGCGCCAACCCATGTGGAAAAAAAGGCAAGCGCTTTCTAAGCGTGAACAGTCATATTTACATGATGGCTGCTGCGCAGTCATTTATTTCGGGTGCTATCTCAAAGACCATTAACATGCCAAATGATGCGACAATTGAAGATTGTCAAAAGGCTTATGAGTTGAGCTGGTCATTGGGTGTAAAGGCAAACGCTTTATATCGCGATGGATCGAAGCTTTCGCAACCTTTAGCCGCGGCGCTGGTTGAGGACGACGATGAGGCCGCGGAAATACTTGAAACGGGCAGCCAACAAGAAAAAGCAGCGGTAATTGCTGAAAAAATTGTTGAGAAAGTCGTCGTAAAAGAGATTATAAAATCACATCGCGAAAAGATGCCGCATCGCCGCAAAGGTTATACCCAAAAAGCCATCGTCGGCGGGCACAAAGTCTACCTTAGAACCGGCGAATATTCTGATGGTGCTTTGGGCGAAATCTTCATCGATATGCATAAAGAAGGCGCCGGCTTCCGCGCTATGATGAATAATTTTGCAATCGCGGTATCCGTTGGCTTACAATATGGTGTGCCGCTGGAAGAATTTGTAGACGCCTTTACGTTTACGAAATTTGAGCCGGCGGGCATGGTGCAGGGCAACGACAGCATCAAAAATGCGACGTCGATCCTTGATTATATATTCCGGGAATTGGCCGTCAGCTATCTGGATCGCACGGATCTTGCACATGTGGCACCGGAGGGGGCAGCCTTTGATGATTTGGGGCGTGGACAAGATGACACGGTTCAAAATGTTCAAGAAGTCACAGAAGATGCAGCGTCTAAGTCACTGGCAGTGCTGAAAAAAATCAGTTCGTCTGGTTATTTGCGCAAGCGTCTGCCCGAAGATTTAGCCATGCTGCAAGGCGGCGCCGCAGAGGTTGCTGATGTCGAGTTGGGTGCTACTCCCAGCGCGGTATTGGTTGAAACAGAAATAAGCACACCCGCGGTTGCGACTGAAATGGATTTGCGCAGCAAGGCCAAAATGCAGGGTTATGAAGGCGACCCCTGCGGAGATTGCGGCAATTATACACTGGTGCGTAACGGCACCTGCATGAAATGCAACACCTGCGGAGCAACGTCGGGATGTAGCTAAGAGACAAGGGGTGGGTGCGCTCGCCCCCGAACGGCGTTCAGGCCACAGGCAAAAAAATATAGATATCGAGCGGTAAAAATGATGAGCTTGAACGGCGAAACTAAAGGGGGGCTTAATGCCTCCCTTTTTTTATGGCTACAGCACAGACAGTGAACTGATTTTTTTTAATATCTTTCTGACAAAACGGGCCAATACATCGCGTATTGGAGTTTTCAGTAATCTGGCGGCCGCGCTGGCCAAAACTGCTTATGCAGGGCATGCGCGTCTTGATCAAATTTGTTCCATCCCCGGCTAAACGGTAAAACGTTTGAATTTCAACAAAATTAATCGCCAGAAGCGCGATCTAACTGCGCCGAACGCGTAATTCCAAATAAATGCGCTTGTCTTTAAGACTGGCTTTCTGTCCAACAATACCTTTACGCAACAAAGTAGATTTCTAAAATAACACCCCATAATACTGAGGCCTTATTCTTAAGGCCGATAAACAACCCCCTCTAAACTTATGTTTTTAGACTTTTATTCTCTTTAAGCTCGGCAATTACTTGCGTCCATAAAGCAGCGGGTTGTGCGCCTGGAACCGCGTGTTGGCCCGCAACGATGAACGTGGGCACCGAGTTCACCCCCATTTCACGCGCAGATGCATCGCGCGCGTGCGTTTCCTCTTTGTCCGCCTCTGAGTTCAAAAGTTTCAAGACCATAGCCGCATCCATGCCGCAGCTATCGGCAATATCGGCGAGCACTTCAATATCTCCAATATTTCGTCCCCGTTGAAAATAGGCTTCAAATAGCAAGTCCACCACGGAATTTTGTTTCTCTTCCACACCTGCCCAATGGATCAACCGATGGGCATCAAGCGTATTCGGTGTATGTGATATTGCTTCTAAATTCAATGCAAGCCCTACCTTTTCAGCATGCTCAACCACGGGCGCGTAGGCTTTAACCGCTGCCTCTTTACCGCCAAATTTCGTTTCTAGATAAGTACGCCGATCCATTCCCTGCGCCGGCATCTCTGGATTGAGTTGAAACGGGTGCCAACGAATATTAAAAATTAAGTTAACTTTTCCTTCTAATGCCTTCTCAAGGTTTGCTTTTCCAATAAAGCACCATGGGCAAATCGGATCAGAAATAATGTCTAAATTAACCATTCAAGTTATTCCAGTTTAAGGCCAAGGCGCGACGTTGGATTTTACCATTGGCGGCCATGGGCAACGCGTTACAGCGGATATAAGTCTTCGGGCATTTATACGCTGCGAGATGATGTTTTGCAAAACGATCTAATGTGGTGCCATCCAGCTCTGCCTCGGCCATATAAAACCCCGCAATGACAAAGCTGTTTGGCTTGATTTCTATCGATGTCACCGCAATATTTACAACCCCCGGACACGTTTGCATGACGGTTTCAACCTCTAAAGGCGCCACCCGAAAACCTCCCGCATTCATCATATCATCAGCGCGTCCGCGATATGTGATTGTACCATCCTTCTCCATGATAGCCAGATCGCCGGTTAGAAACCAATCGCCGCGAAAACAAGCTTGCGTAGCCTGCGCCGCGCCAAAATATCCAAGCATCAACCCCGCGTCAGAGCGATGCACACCAATAATTCCAATTGCGCCATAAGCAACAGGGTCACCCCCCAGGTCCAGCGGCAGGATTGCAAGTTTACGCCCCCGTTGAGGGCGTCCAAGCGCCCCTTGTTTTAAGCTTAGCTGAGGCGCATTGGAAATAAATGTCGAACATTCAGACATTCCATAGGCTTCGTAAATAAATGTATTCGTCGCTTTACGCCAATTTTCAGCAATCATCGGAGGCAGCTTTTCGCCTGCCGATAAACAATGACGCAGGTTGGGCAATTGCAGGTTCTGATCAAACTGCAAAACTTTGCGGTAAACACCCGGAACCGCAGCCATCAGCGTCACGTTGCGCGTGCGCAATATTGCCGGAAGCCCATCGATCCGATTTGGGTTTTTCAAAACCAAGGCGGTTGCCCCCTTGCTCCAGGGGTCTAATAACCCAGTGCCCAAGGTGAAGGTCCAATTTAAGGCCCCCGCGTGCAAAAGACGATCGGATGGTTTCAGATGATACCAGTCTTTCATCATCATTCGGCGGGCCCAGATCGCGCGATGCGCATGCATAACGGCGCGGGGCTGTCCTGATGTGCCCGAAGTAAACACGATATAAGCCAATCTATTCGGATCACCTCGATCATAGTCACAAGGCGCCATGTCGCGCAGTGTTGCCAAGGTTGCTTGGGCGATGATCTGTCCATCATATTGGCTGGGCCCCGCCAATTTATGATCAAGCAAAATGGCGCCCGGCAAAATCAGCGAAACAGCATGGTCAACTTCTTTTTGCGTCCATTGCGCGGGACTGGGCACGGGAATAAGCCCTACAGATATCGCAGCCAAAAAGGTGATCGGAAAATCGATAGTGTTTCCCAAGCGCATCAGAACACGATCCTGCGGCTTTAACCCTAAGGATAGAAGCCCCGTTGCGGTTCCACGGATCGCTTGCGTTAAAGCCCGAAACGTCCATGTTTCAACAGATCCATCCGTATCTATGATTTCAAGCGCTGTTTTCGCAGGAGTTTCATCTCCTGCGTTCAAGACATAGGCCGCCAAGTTAAATAAATCAGGACAGGGCGTGGCTTGTTCACTATGATATAAAGACACCATAGGTTTATGTGGTAGAAGGCCCTGCTCAAACTTGCAAGTATATGGCAAATAATCGAAGGCTTGAACATGTTGGAAACAGATCCAAAATCAATAATCCGGATCGCCCGCGCGAATGGGGGGGACGAATCCGTTGAACCTTTGAATTTAGGTGCACGCGTACGCGAATTGCGCAAAGCCCGCAATTGGACGCTGGAACAAGCGGCGCAGCAAGCTGGACTTGCCCGCTCGACCTTGTCAAAAATTGAAAATAGTCAGATGTCTCCCACCTATGAGGCATTGCGCAAGTTGGCGGTGGGCTTGGAAATTTCTGTGCCACAATTGTTTACGCCGCCCGTGAAAAACCAAATAAACGGTCGGATGGCTTCAACAAAATCGGGGCAGGGCACCGCGCATCCGACCACCACCTATGAGCATGAGCTCTTGGCTGAAAGCTTGAGTAAAAAGAAAATGCTACCTTATCATGCGCGGATTAGAGCGCGCTCGATTGAAGAGTTTGATGGCTGGGTACGCCATGATGGTGAAGAATTTCTTTATGTTCTTACCGGAGTGGTAAAACTATTTACCGAGTTTTATGAACCGTTGGAAATGCGCCGAGGTGACAGTGCTTATTATGATGCCACGATGGGGCATAATGTGATTTCGACCAGCGAAGAAGATGCTACCATTTTGTGGATAACCTCTTTGGGCTGATAACAGCCCGTCAAGGCGTTTAGCGCGTGTCATTTCTCGACCCACCAAACATCGGGAAGAAAACCAATACGATCGCCATAAAGGGGTAGGTGGTCGGGGTATTTCAAATTGGCTTTATGCGCAATGCGACTGACACCATCATGATAAATTGGAATGACATAGCGGCCGGCCATTAACACCCGATCCATTGCTCTGGTGATGGTTTGAACATCATCGTGCGATTTGGCATGCACCAATCCTTCAATAAGGCTGTCCAATGCTGCCGATTTCACCCCCATAAGATTTCGCGTTCCATCGACATCGGCCATCTCTGAACTCCAATATAGTTTTTGTTCATTGCCTGGGCTTAAAGACAGATCGCGCCGATAGGGCGTCATGTCAAAATCTAGAGCGCGGATACGTTCTGCATATTGCGCCCCATCAACAAGCGAAATCTCGACTTCAACCCCAAGCCGCTGCAAGGCTTGACTGTAAATATCAAGGATAGATTTATATTCCTGGGCGCCCTGACGCAGCAATATTTCAAACCTGACTGGGGCAGCTTGAGGGTTCATTAAAACCCCATCGCGCACTTTATAACCCGCTTGCGCCAGCAGCAATTGCGCTTTGCGCATATTCTTGCGGTTGCCCAAAGAGCCATCGCTTTTGGGAAGCACCATGCCTTCAAGTGTTCCTGGCAACAATTGTTTTGAATACGGGGCTAGTATGTGAGCCACCTCTTCGGGGGCCACCCCGGGTTGCAGTGCCAGTGATGAATTGGAAAAATACGAACTGATGCGCGCTTGCCGGTTCGCATTTTGTGCCTCGTTTATATATTCAAAATTGAACGCATGGATAAACGCATCGCGCACCCGCCAATCAGCAAATAGAGCACGGCGGCTGTTCATCACCAAACCGCGCATGCCGCTTGGACGCGCATGCGGAATTTCCGATTTGACCACGCGTCCCGATGCAATGGCGGGAAACTCAAACTGCGTAGCCCATTTTTCTGCGTTACCTTCGCGAAAAATATCCACCTCGCCGGCCTTGAAGGCTTCAAAAAGCGCGGTTGCATCGCCAAAATAATCAATTCTAAGCCGTTCAAAGTTCTGCGTGCCTTTTCGAAACGGCAAGTGAGCGCCCCAATACTCAGGATTGCGCGTCAATTCTATGAATTTTCCAGCTTCAAGCGCGCTGATTTGATAAGGTGCGGTTGTGATTGGAATAATATCGAGGCCAGAAACCGAAAAATCCAGATCCTGCCATTGGGCTTTTTTCAAAATAGGCCGCATGCCGGCCAACAGCGCCAGTTCGGGATTGGGGTCGGAAAACGTGAATGTAACCGAGCGCGGGCCCGTGGCGACAGCGCTGGATATTTTGGACCATAAACCTCGGTAGCGCCAATGCCCTTCAACGCCCAAAGTCTTATATGACCAGATCACATCTTCAACCGTGACCGGACTTCCATCGCTAAACCTTGCCTCTGGCCGTAAGGTAAATCTGACCCATTCGCGATTCGTACCAACCTCGATTGATTCGGCCAAAAGCCCGTATAAAGTGAAAGGTTCATCCCAGCTGCGGCCCATCAAGCTCTCAAAATTCCAAAATCTTAATTGCCATGGGCTGCGACCTTTTAGGATATGCGGGTTGACGGAATCAAACCCACCGACGGCTCCGATTTTTAACTCTCCACCCTGAGGAGCCTCTGGGTTGGCGTAGGGTAGGGACACAAAATCCGGTGGTAGAGCCGGTTGCCCATACATAGAGATAGCAGGTCTGGCCTCTGCCCAAAGGATTGGTGCAGACATCAACAACATACAAACTAAAGGGCCGAGGAAGACGCGAAACAAGGACATAGCGATACTTTCTATTCAAGCGAGAGGCAGGTGGCCAGTCCAGCTTATGCTGCCTGAGAGTGGTTTTCAAATTTTTAGCTTGGAGCGGGTTCAACAACGCTTTATAAAGCAAGGACTGCTCGATAGGTTTCTTGCCTGTATGAAACCTGCCTCAATGACTTAGCGCCTGCTTTATGCAGGCGTTTTTTTTGGCGCTTTATAATTTTTCTGCGGTGCAGAAATACGCGTTGCGCATAATCTGACTGTGTGGCATTTTTTTAACGACAGCAGAGGGTGAAAGAGCAGGGCATGAACCTATCGGGAAAAACCGCAGTAATCACCGGATCAACCTCGGGAATAGGGTTGGGAATTGCGCGTAAACTGGCAGAGGCCGGCGCAGATATCGTTCTGAACTCGTTTACGAGCAAGCCAGAAGATCATCAGCTGGCGAATGCTTTGGCCCGCGAGTTTTCAGTTAAGGCCCGGTATTGCTCAGCTGATATGCGCGATCCCGAAAGCTGCCGAGCGTTGATCGAAAACCTGCAATCTTGTGATATTTTGATCAATAATGCCGGTATCCAGCATGTCGCTCCGATCGACACATTTCCTGTTGAAAAATGGGATGAGATTATTGCAATCAATCTTAGTGCGGCATTCCACACATCGGCTGTTGCCCTTGGCGCGATGCGCAAGGCGGGTTGGGGAAGAATTATAAATATTTCATCGGCGCATGGGCTGACAGCCTCACCGTATAAATCAGCCTATATAGCGGCAAAACACGGGGTGATTGGGTTAACAAAAACAACAGCTTTGGAAACCGCCGAAGAAAATATTACCGCCAACGCGATTTGCCCCGGATATGTCCTTACGCCTTTGGTTGAGGCACAAATCCCTGACACAATGAGAAAATACGATATGAGCCGGGAAGAGGTGATTAAAAAAGTGATGTTGGAGCGCCAACCTTCACGGCAATTTGCAAGCGTTGAACAATTGGGCGGTACATGCGTATTTTTTTGTTCTGATGCTGCGGATCAAATCACCGGCACGACCTTAAGCGTTGATGGTGGCTGGACAGCGTTGTAACACTGTCTACCCCCTGCATCCCATCCAATGCTCAAATGGTGCGCCATGATCAGAGCACGACATTCAAGCGCGCTTAACGCGACGGGTCTCAGGAATGCATATCCTTGCTGAATTACCCTTAAGGCTTCGCATTTGGTTTTTCCTATATCTAAAAGCTGTTCATCGGAAAAGCCGTTCAAGGCGTTTCGTTCGCGCTTTACTCGCTGCATAAGCTTTATCAATTGCCAGTAATACGACAGATTTTGTAGTCTTAATATTTTAAAAAAAATCTTCACTTTGTGCTCTCCTCTTGTCTTAGAAGTGCACCACCGCAGGCGTTTTAAGTGAGACAGGTCTTAATTTACCCAAGGCTCCACCATTTTGCGGTGGCGCTTTGGATTTATTTCTTATAAATCAAAAATAAAACGCAAAGGTCCCCGCAAAGCGACCACGTTGTTTTCTATTATTTCGGGTGTATAAAAACATACTTTTGGATACATCAGGGCTTTGGGCAGCTCAAGTCAGCCTAAATGCAATTATCTTCATAAAAAAATGAATTTCGAACATCATAACAAAGCGCTCAACGCGCTGAATTCGCTTTAGGCTTTGATTTCTTTAACCGGTAGATCCTCAGGATAGACAAGCCCGGCTGAAATAACCAATTTGGCCGCGTCCTCAACGCTCATATCCAATTCGATCACATCCTCAGCGGGAAAGAATAACAAAAAGCCTGAAGTCGGGTTGGGCGTTGTTGGAACAAAAATCGATTGCATTTTCTGCCCAGATCCTGCGCGTTTTGAAACCTCACCTTTCGCTGCGGTGGAAATGAATCCAATGGCCCAAATTCCGCGCCGCGGATATTCGATCAAACATGCTTTTTCGAAAGATCTATCGGCTTGCGCAAACACGGTTTCCGCAATTTGTTTCACGCCCGAATACACCGAGCGGACAACCGGCATGCGGTTCACGAGGTTTTCTGCGGATCGAATGAAAGTACGGCCAAGAAGTCCTTTCGCAATCCAACCGATGAAAGTGGTGAAGACCAAAAAGAACACAACGCCAAGACCACGGATATTGACCCGCACATCTTCGCCCAAAATAGCCTTTAGAAGTTCTTCAGGTTGATATTGCGAGGGAACAAAAGGCAAAACGAAGCCATCCACCCAACCAATCACGGTCCAAACCAACCACACGGTCAAGCCTACGGGCGCAATGACAACAACCCCCGTTAGAAAGCTATTTCTGAACCCTGAGATAAACCTTTTTAACAAGGTCGGTGGTTTTACAAGATCACTCACGACTACAACCCTTTATCTTAGCCATCACATATCACACTCAGACGTGCGTACAAGATTCATACCCATCAATCCCAAACAGTACCGGCTATGTCATAAATTTTGTGCAATCTGAGCCGCCAAGCGCGCATTGTTTAGCACCAGAGCAATATTAGCGGTCAAAGATCGGCCTTGCGTCATATCAAAAACGCGTGAAAGCAAAAATGGTGTCACTGCTTTTGCAGTGATTTTTTGTTGCGCCGCCTCTGTCAGCGCTTCTGCAATCACCGGATCAATTTCGCTTTGAGGAATTTGATCGCCCAATGGTATTGGATTGGCCACCAATTGCCCGCCAGACAGACCTAATTCTGCGCGCATTTTATGCGCCAAGGCTATTTGTTTCGCCTCATCCATGCGCAAAGGCGCAGGATAGGGCGACCCCGCAGACCAAAAGGCAGGGAATACATCGCTACGATAACAAATGACCGGAACGCCATAGGTTTCCAATACCTCCAACGTTTTGGGAATGTCCAATATTGCCTTTGCCCCCGCAGCGACAACCGTTACGGGCGTAAGCGCCAATTCCCGAAGATCAGCCGATATATCAAAACTATTTTCAGCGCCGCGATGAACGCCGCCAATTCCACCCGTTGCAAACACCGAAATGCCTGCAAAATTCGCGGCAATCATCGTGGCGGCAACAGTGGTTGCTCCAGTCTTTTTTTGCGCCATGCAAAGCGCTAAATCGGCCCGTGATAATTTGGCGGCATTCTTTGTTTGCGCCAATTGCGTTAGATCCGCTGCGCTTAACCCGATTTTCAAAACACCATCGATCACGGCAATTGTCGCGGGCGTGACCCCAGCCTCGCGCACACATGATTCCACTGATTTTGCCATATCCAGATTTTGCGGCCAGGGCATCCCATGCGTGATGATTGTGCTTTCCAACGCAACGATGGGGGCCTTTTTTGCCAAGGCCTCGGCAACGATGGGTGCAATCTGACAATTCAGCATTTCATATTTTTCCTGTAACAAAATTCTGCGCTTCATTTGTGGCGCTCTGAAGGGCCGCCTCACGCGGCGCCCCGTCTAACTCAGCCAAAATATGCTGTGCCATGAACACATCGCCAGCACCGGTTATTTGTTTGATCGGCACCTTGGCAGGGCGCGCAACCAGCAAAGGCAGCCCATGCTGCACATCCGCAGCCGCCTTGGCGCCATCCGTTACAATGGCGCGCCAGGCGCCAGCCGCCGTCATCGCCTGTGCGGCATCTGCAGCGGTTGCAAATTCTGAAGCGCAGATAAATTCGGCCTCGTGCTTATTACAATAAATCGTAGCCCGCGCGCGCCCTAAAAAGCACCTTAATCGGGTGGCTTTGCCAGGGGAGGCCGAGCATATCCTAAGGTCACCTTGTTGGAGTAAAGAATCCTGCGCAATGCGCGCCAAAAGGGTTTCGGTTAGATTGCCATCAATGACCATTGTTCCCTTGAAAGGTGCGCTTGGGGAGCCCAAGCGCCCATCGCTTAAAGGGCGCAAAATTGCATCTCCAGCCGCCTCTAGAGAATTTGCATCTGCTAGCGCTGCAATTAATCCCGTGGCATCTTCAATTGCCATATATCGATCCGTGGGAAGATTTGCGCTGCGATAGGCAAATTGTCCCTCTATGCCCAGCCCCGCCATCACCTCCAATAACGAGCAACCGGCCGGATCCTGGCCGATATGCGACAGCATAACGGTGTCGCACCCCTTGCGGCTGAAAAGTTTGGCGATGTTAAATGCGACGCCCCCAGCTTGCTCTTTTATCAACCCGGCAACATCACCGCCTAATCCGGAATGCGTTTGCGTACGTCCGATCACATCCCAAAGGACACTGCCAATACAAATAATAGGCGTTTCCATCGAATTCTATCCTTCGGGTACAGCAAAAGTGACCGCTGCCCAGAGGCTTTCCCAATGGGCGAGGGACCCGTTGGCGGCATTGGGTTCTGGCACTCTTAGCAAGACAGCATCCAACAAATAAGTGTGCCCAGACTTAATATCTATAACCGCCACCCCCTCGGCATTGCTGCGCATCAAAGACACCTTGACAGCCCCGTCAGGGGCTTTTTCAAATATTTCGATTTGAGCATCCGCGCGTGGTGCATCGCGATACAGAATTTGAACAGCAAGCCCCTGCGCCGGATCATCCCGATAGGGATTGCCTAGCAGCACAAACTCAGTTTCCAGCCCAAAGCGTTGATCAGCGCCTTGCGCCGCGCCGATGCCAATCAAAGCCTTACTGTAGCGATGATACGCTTCTTTCACGTTGGTTTTTAACAACCCGCGCGCTTCGTGCATTTCTTCGATGGGTCCAAGATCTTTATGCTGAATAAACGCATCAAATTTCGCCCAGTCACGATAGGTGAGGCTGCTGGGCGTGGATTCATACACAACCACCATCAGCCCATCTTCGGCAGGAGTTGCCAAAAAAGCTGGGATATCCCCCATACGCGCTTCAACCTGATAAGTTTTTTGATTCAAAGACCAATAAAACGATTTGACCCTGGCCTTAAAATAAGCCTGCGCAGACCCTTTAAAGTTCTGACCATTGCGCAAGTCTAAGCGAATGGTTTCGTCAGATTGACCTTGAAAGTTTTTACCATCAATCCATAATTCATGTGCCAAAGAAGGCTGAGCAGCAAAAAAAGCTAAAAACACAAGAAGAGACACGATGACAAAGATACCCCTGCACCTATTCAAAACTCTTATCGCTGTATTATTGCTAAACCTTTTGGGCATATTCTCGGCCTCTGCACATGAAGTCTCTCCTTCGATAGCTGACATTACCGTTACGGACAACCAGATTGAGATCGAAATACGCCTTATGGCAGAAGCTGTTTTGGCTGAGATAGATCTTTCTGAAACAACAGATACCAATGAGTCAGCGCGGGTGGCGGAATATGACCGTTTTCGTGCCTTGGAGGCGCAGGCCTTGGCGGAAGCTGTGCGCTTATTTTGGCCCTCTATTCAAACCCGCCTGCATCTTTGGGCCGCGCCCGCAAGTCAGGATTTAGCGTTGAGGCTTGCCGAGGTGAGGGTGATTGGCGAAGAAAATCAGGAACTGCCGCGGTTCAGTGTTCTTCGTATAACCGGATCGCTGGCTTTGCCAAGCGCCGTCAGCTTTGCTTGGGATTCTGAGCTGGGTAATCTGGTTTTACGCCAGCAGGGCATTGAAAATGGTCTTACAGAATACCTAAGCGATGGACAACGCAGCAGCGCGATGAACGGGCAGGGCGCATTGGAAAAGCGCTCTGTATGGGGCGAGATGGTCGCTTATGTGCCGGTCGGTTTCGATCATATTATACCCAAAGGGCTGGATCATATTCTTTTTGTCTTGGGTTTATTCTTTCTCACCCTGCGGATCTCAGCGCTCTTATGGCAGATTTCAGCCTTTACTTTGGCTCACACGGTTACGCTTGCCGCGGGTGCGATGGGCTTGGTCACCATTCCGGTTAGCATAGTTGAGCCTTTGATAGCCGCCTCAATCGTTTTTGTGGCGGTTGAGAATATTTTTTCTCAAAAGCTTAACCGTTGGCGGCCGGCTTTAATCTTTGGGTTTGGATTATTACACGGGCTCGGTTTTGCCAGCGTTTTGCAAGAATTTGGACTGCCAGATGGACAATTCATTGCGGCTTTGATCGGCTTTAACATTGGCGTTGAAATAGGGCAACTGACTGTAATAGCTTGTGCTTTTCTGTTGTTGGGGGTTTGGTTCGGTAAGAAATCTTGGTATCGAGCCTATATTTCAATCCCGTCCTCTTGCCTAATTGCTTTGATCGGCGCCTATTGGGTGATTGAACGTACCATCTTAGCATAAGATAACGCCTTGTATTTTAGGCTTGCGCCCAGAGATAAGCTGTTTTAAATGCGCCTTTATCGAAATCCGCAGACGGAGTTCGGGCATTTAAGGGATACATCCTTAAAGTCCACCGGTTGGAGCATCCGCTCTTACAGCTCTGTCAAGGCGAAAACCGGAAAGGAAAGAACATGGCTCTTCCAGAGTTTAATTTGCGTCAATTGCTTGAAGCTGGCGTACATTTTGGCCACCAAACACAACGTTGGAACCCACGTATGGGTGAGTTCATTTATGGCGCCCGCAATGGCATCCATATTATGGATTTGACGCAAACCGTGCCGATGCTGGACGCAGCATTAAATGCAATTCGCGAAACCGTCGCGCGCGGCGGGCGTATCTTGTTTGTGGGCACAAAGCGCCAGGCAGCAGCACCGATATCCGAAGCGGCTGAGAAATGTGCACAATATTACATGAACCACCGTTGGTTGGGCGGCACGCTGACAAATTGGCAAACGGTTTCACAATCGATCAAGCGGCTTGCCAATATTGACGAGCAGCTCACCGCGGGTATGGACGGTCTTACCAAGAAAGAGCGTCTGGGACTTGAGCGCGAGCAAAACAAATTGCAAGCGTCACTGGGCGGCATTCGCGAAATGGGCGGTGTGCCCGATTTATTGTTCGTGATCGACGTAAAAAAAGAAGCTTTAGCGATTGCTGAAGCTAATAAGCTGGGGATCCCGGTGGTTGGCATTGTCGACACTAATTGTTCTCCCGATGGCGTTGATTACATCATTCCAGGCAATGATGATGCATCGCGCGCAATTGCTCTGTATTGCGATTTAGCGTCTCGGGCCGCGCTTGATGGAATGTCTGCCCAATTGGGTGCCGCCGGGGTTGATCTTGGTGAAATGGAAGAGGCGTTGCAGGAAGAGGTTGTGGTTGAAGCCGAGCCTGCTGCTGAAGCGCCCGCTGCAGAGACGGCTACAGAAGCAGCTAAGCCGGACGCGTAAGCGCTGATCTAAAAGCCAAGGGCAGGGGGGTGACATCCTGCCTTTTTTCTTATGACGCTAAATGAGGAGAGCCAAATGGCCATCACAGCATCAATGGTAAAAGAGCTGCGCGACGCAACAGGCGCAGGTATGATGGACGCAAAGAAAGCCCTGACAGAAACTGATGGCGATTTTGAAGCAGCGGTCGATTGGCTGCGCACCAAAGGTCTTGCCAAAGCCGCAAAAAAATCGGGCCGCGTGGCCGCAGAGGGCTTGGTAGCAGTTTCTGTTCAGAGCGGTACGGGCGTTGCTGTTGAAGTGAACTCTGAAACCGACTTTGTTGGTAAAAACGCTGAATTCCAAACAATGGTTGGCTCGTTCGCCCAAAAAGCGCTGGATGTGGCAGATGTTGATGCGTTGGCGCAAGCCGATATTGGCGGAAAAACCGTAACTGAGGTTTTGACAGATAAGATTGCGACGATTGGCGAAAATATGTCATTGCGCCGGATGTCTAAAATCTCTGGCGACAGCGTGCAATCTTATGTCCATAGCAGCGCCGCCGAAGGTATGGGGCGTATTGGCGTTCTTGTTGCTACGAAAGGTGTAAACGAATCCTTTGCCAAGCAGGTTGCCATGCATGTTGCGGCCGCAAACCCGCAATCGCTTGGAGCTGAAGATCTAGATCCGGTTTTGCTAGAACGTGAGAAAAACGTTTTAACCGAACAGGCGCGCGAATCTGGAAAGCCCGAAGCAGTGATTGAAAAAATGATCGCGGGTCGCATCAAAAAATTCCTCTCCGAGGTGACGCTTTTGGGTCAAGTTTTTGTGATCAACCCTGATTTGACCGTTGAGCAAGCTGCTAAAGAAGCGGGCGTTGAAATCACGGGCTATGTGCGGATGGAAGTTGGCGAAGGTATCGAGAAAAAAGAAGAGGATTTCGCCGCCGAAGTTGCCAAGGTTGTGCAAGGTTAAATTGTGACATTCACGGTTTCGGGCGCGTGATCGCGCCCGGAGCCTTCAAGTAACCTCCAAGGCCGGTGCACGCGGCCTTTTTTATTGCTACGATCTTTTGGTAATATGGATTTGATTTTGCCGCACAGTCTTCATTATGGCCTGTGCGGTGGTTTCAACGCCCAAACCTTGGCGGGCAAGCCGCAAATGTTTTTCGACTGTGGCCGGTGATATATTCAACAAAATGCTAACATCCTGTAACGTTTTCCCATCACTGACCCATTGAAGAACCTGTATTTGGCGCTTTGTAAGGTTTAAAGCGGCGGGCGTTTCCAAAGGCAGCGCAATAATTTTCAAGTGAACAACGTTATTGATCAGCAAAATCTCATCACCAAATTCTTTCCAGTTCTCATCGACTTCCTTTTGCGACATATCTTTTGGTGCCGTCAGTCCGATCGCGCCTTTGGAACGCAAGGAAGGCGCTTTAAAGCTGATCGTATAGCCGGCTTTGACATCGTGCTTTTGGTTAAAGGCGATGGTGGCTAATTCACCCGGACTTAATGTGGCACTTTGCATCCGTTTTGCAATATGCGACCAACTACAGGCGCCGTTATTGGCCTGTGCCCAATTGGTCATCGGCGCATCTTTGAAAAGCCCATCATTAATGAACCCGTTTATGTAATCTGTGCTGTGGTTGGTAAGAAACGTAAAATCGTTGGGATCGCCCAATCCGTCATCCGTGGAAAAATGCGTGAAGCCGTAGACCAAGCGATCAAAGTTATACTCGCGCATTTTCGAGACGTGAAGTTCCCAAACATCGCGTATCAAATCTGCTTGTATAATCTCGCTCAGAAATCTTTCTGTTTTCACGTCCTTTTAGTCCTTTCGTTTGTCAGCTTGGTTCAGGCGGATATAGGAGGCCTTATTATTCAACGTTTTTAACGACAGCGCAGCGCTCATAACACCATCCTAAATTTAACATAATATATATTATACGACTAAGCGTATTCAATTAAAGTAAGACAAGCAATTAAAACATATAATCCTCTACCCTTTACTTTGAAGTGGTTCAAACCTTTAACATCTCATTACTATAATTGTTTGCTTAGGCTTTTAAAGGTAGTGTCTTTTGTCTTTTTTTCAGCAGCCCTAAAAGATGTTCAGCCTCATGCACATCTGTCATTTGAAAAATGTCAGAGCTATAATCTGCATAACCTACAATGCTCTCGCAAAGTTCGTTAGACGCCATATAGTAAAGAGTTTTGCCTTTTTTTTCAGAAACAACCCAGCCTGCCTTAACTGTTTCTTTAAGATAAGTTGAGATTGTTTGCCTGCTAATATTCAATTCTTTTGCAATCTGAGTTAATGTGTAAGGTTCCTTTACCACCGCTCCAACATAGAGTAGCCTTCCGAAAACTGCCTTCTCGGGCGAACTTTGAAACCAAGCTGCCATCTGACTTTCAGCAATCCATCGCTGGCGATCTTTAAAAATCTGAATTTCAGTCAACGCTAAATAATATGAAAAATCATTTAACGCAGCTTTATAAATATCAACCATCGTTTGCTCCAATTTTTTTTCATTTAGTATTTCATACTATAAAGAACGTCTTGTGCCCAAATTTTACTGTTGAATAAAACACTACTTTTTGTTTCTGATCACTACAAAAAAACCGCTCATTTTCTTCGTTACAATTTAAATTTTTAATCTTATAAGGATATCTTGTATGCAAAGTAGCGTTGGGATTATTTATGAATATTAAGACTTTTTCAATGGTCTTCTCTTGCTTACTTCTAGGTCCCATTGGCTGTAGTATTTCAACAACGAGTAATCAAACCGCACAAAATCTATCAAATATAGAAGTGAGTTCTGATCAATACCAGACGACTTTAGTTGATGTTTATGCTAGCTGTCCAAAATCAAAAAACGGCTTTAAACTATTGAAAAGTAAAAAAATAGCAATGAATAACGTATGTTATTTTGAACCAGCTCAAGGTTTAGATACAAAACGTAAAACTCAAAACGGCCTAAAAAAAACTACAGTAAAAATAAAAAATCCAACTGGTCAAGCTCAACGAGATAATAATAAAGATATTGGTAATAAATCCGAAACATCTAACTCTTCTGAAATTCTGTCGAACTCTGAAGAAGGTTTTTTAACCAGCTTCCTTAATTCCAGCTATTTGTTCGAACCTAAAATTAAGAGTGAGTCCTCAAAAATGAAAAGTAAAACTCTTTTTGATTTGGATTTGGCAAACAACAAAAAAATAAGCTTTAAAAATGGTTCAATTAGTGCGGCAAAGCGCGTAATGGAAGATAGCTCTAAAGTAAAGCTGTCTTTATTTGCTATAAAAAGTTCTGAAAAAAGTACGGAGCTAATTAAAGCTGCATTACGCCCGCAAGTCACAGGAAGTTTATATGCCGGACTGGAAAATGTTGATAACCCAGGCATAGGCGCTGTAGGATCACTTAATTTAAGTAAGTTGCTTTATGACGGGGGCCAATCAAAACTTCAGCAGCAAGCATTAAAATATGACGTGAATGCTTTATTTGAAAGTTACAGAGAAACGGCAAACGAGGAGTTATTATCTAATCTGAGCGCAATCGTTGAGCTTGATTCTGCTTTTCAATTAAAGACATTGGCACGCACTAGGATTGACCGTTTAGAGGAATTAAAACAAAAACTATCTGTGCTCAAAATGGCAGGTGCAATCGACGCTACTACGATCGCACAGTCTAACTTATTAGTCTCAAAGCTAATGCTTAGAGTAGAAGAACTAGAACAGCAATTTGAAATAGCTCAACAGAAATTCAAAAACAAATATGGTATCGAATTGACCTCATCTCCAATGGATAAGTCTCTTCGAAATTTTTGTGAAAAAGAATTTGAGAACAAAAATAAATTGTTGAATGCTCCTAGCATATTAAGAGAGTACTTTTACCTTCAAAAAGCCCGAACAGAACTTACCGAACTTAAAACAAAATCAGATTATACAATTGGAGTTGAGGCAGGCTTACAGCAGTCAATAGATATGTCTAGCACCCAACTTACGCCATCTTTTGGTGTAGTGATAAGAAAAAACTTATCAGATGGAAACAAGTTAGCTACTGAAATTACTTTAGGCGAGAAGAAAATTATTTCTCAAGAGCAAGTAATTAAAGGTCAATATCAGCTGTTGGAAACTAAGGTTAAAGAAATTCGAATTGATCTAAGGTCTTTCAAGCGAAAACTAGATATCAACAATCTGAACGTTCAATATACGTTAGATGAAATATTATTCCTTGAAAAACAACTCTCTATAGGTCAGTCAAAGTTGACAAGCATAGTTTCAGCTGAAGCTCAACTTTTTGAACTTGAAACACAAACTGTACGTCTCAGGTCCCAAAACTACCTGTCAAAGCTAATGCTCTTAGCTTCGCTCGGAAAATTGACTGACGAACTTAATATAAAGTTAGTCCCGCTTTACTAGTTTTAAAAAGAAATGAGATGCAGATTAACTGCATCTCATCTCGCTTCACTTAAAAGATATAAGTTTAAACAATATCGATGGTCACCGCCGTTATTGTTTCTGCTGAACCAACAGCAGCTTGCTGTGCATCATATCCAGATATCGTTCCGTTAATTGTTAAATCAAAATCAGTAACATCACTCTCTAACGTAAACGTTATCTTACCAATACTGTTTGAGTCAGTGAATTTAGATATCAATTCATACTCAGTCCCTGAAATTGTCTCTTTCCAAGTACTAGCCTCACTTATTATTGGCACCGCGTCACCAGCCGAAAATTCCCAGTTTGAACTGGAGGATGTGAAAATGTTGCTTTGAAAGTTACTTGCTGGAGTATAGGCAGTTACCGCGGTCAATCCGTCTCTAGAAATACTCGATGTATCAACAGAAGCATATAAAGGTGGTATATCACTTGAAGCCACTAGGCCATCTGAAGAGCTGGCTGTTCCAGCAGCAGAAATTTGAAATTCGAAACCAGTTACACTTTCCATCGCAGCAGTCTGTACACCATTCTGATTTAACGACAAATCAACTGTATAAGTGTTTCCAGATTTTGTTGTAGTTGAAGTAATCAAGTCTCCTAAGACGGTAAGATCAAAACTATCCGTAGCGTCAGTTCCGCCCTTACCGTCTGATGCAGTGACAGTGACAGTTGTCGTGCCCGGAGTAAGACCTGAAACCGATAATGCTCCTGCACTACTGACAGAAGCTGTTCCTGTTGATGAAGTAGCAGTATAGGTAAGTGAATCTCCATCGACATCGGAGAAAAACGTGGAAAGATTATCCGATAATGAAAAGGAACTCGTAGCATTCTGATCCGAAATACCCGATCCAGTCAGTGCTGGATCATCGTTTACGGAGGATATTACGACTGAAACAGTCTGTGTTAAATCGCTAGTAGATGACACACCATCACTAACGACGACGGTAAAACTGTCAGAACCGGTCGCATTAGCTGTAGGAACGTAACTATAACTACCGTTCCCATTGTCTGCAATAGTACCTTTTTCTGGCGTAGAGTATGTATAAGTTAAACTATCTCCATCGCCGTCTGTCACACCTACAGTTCCATTCGTAGTGGTGTCTTCAGTTACCGCTAAGTCCTTTGCAGATTCACCAGACGGCGCGTCAGCTACGGCTTCTATTGTAACAGCAACATTTTGCGTAATTGAAGAAGCTGTTCCATTTTCATTAACGGTTATTACAAAGCTATCAGAACCATTTTCGTTAGCAGCGGGAGTATAGGTAAATGTTCCGTCAGCATCAGCATCGGTGATAGTGCCTTTTGTAGGAGTGCTGTAGGTATAAGTTAATGTGTCACCATCAACGTCAGTGGCCGTGATTGACCCATCAGCCGCAGTGTCTTCTGTCACAGCCAGGGTAGCAGACACAGATGACCCGACTACTGGCAGGTCGTTTACGGCAGTCACTACTACGATTGCTGGTAGAGAGGCCCCTCCCCCGGCGGGAGTAAGCGTAAAATTAACACTTCCATTGAAATCCGCTGCTGGCGTAAATGTTCCTGCTACGCTATCATAAACGCCTTTCGCATCTTGACCACTTTCTAAGGTATAAGTTGCTCCAGAATATTCTGAATTTACAACAGATATCGCAGTCCCATCTTCTTCTCCCGATCCAGCTGGAATAGCGTCTACAACTTGAAGCGTTGCCGTTGAAGTGGCGGACTCACCAGCTGTATCCGTCACTGTGTAAGAAAACGAAACCGTTTCATTTTCTTCTCCATCTGCTGGCGCGAACGAGAAACTGCCGTCGCCATTATCCGTTATCGTGCCAGAGGCTCCAGCGGTTTGTGATAATGCGGTAAGAGTATAAGTATCTCCAACATCTACATCAGTTACACCACTCGCGAAGTTAGACTTATCGTAACTGACAGAAACGCTATCTCTTTGTATCCCTAAATCGACTGCTGCTGCAGTCGGTGCATCGTTGGTATTAGCCACAGTAATTGTAACATCTTGAGCAGCAGCCAAACCATAAGCATCTGTCGCCGTTATAGTGACAAGGGTGCTGGCAACATCAGCATTTTCCGGTGTACCAGATAAGGCTCCAGTAGATGCGTCTATGCTCAACCAGCTCGGATTACTCGCAATACTATATGTAAGAACGTCATTTTCATCATGATTATTTGCTATATCTGGGTCGCTAAACAGTGCTGATGCATCATATGTGAACGCAGAATCTTCTGAAGCCGAAGCGGTTACCGCACCCGTGGAAGTGGTCTGTGGAGCATCATTTAAATTAGTTACCGTGAACTTAAAGGATGTTTCAATTGAAGCTGATGTTCCTGCCACATCTTGTGCAGAAACTATGACAGAATAATCTCCAAGAGCTGCAGAACTTGGAGCACCGCTAATGACGCCGGTGTCTGCATTTATAGTCACCCCAGGAGGCAAACCTGTAGCTGAATAAGTAAGTTTTTCTGCTGTATCTGGGTCAGTAAACTGATCGGCAGTTGTCACATTTGTTATTGTGTCGCCTTGAACATATGACCCCTGATCCACTATAGCGGTTGCAGTTGAATCTAAAACTACCGCATCATTGGCACCTTCTAGCGAAACAATTATTATCTTTGTTAAAGGGACACCCGCGACCAATTCGACAGCAGCTCCGTTAGAATCCAAAATGCTTACTTTAAAGGCTTCAGTGATTTGAAAGTTGCTATCATCTTTAAAACCAGCATCTGAGGCGGTCAAACCATCGTTGACTGTCCCTTTAGCGGTTGATGCTTGTAGAGCATTCAACGCTGCTACATTAGCCGAGCCATAAGTGTATGTCCAAACACCGGCTTCCGTGATAGCCAAACTGCCAGTATTGTCTCCTAAACCTACAACTGTCGTACTAAATTTGTAACTTATATCATCCGTGCTATCCGGATCACCTAAAGATAAAGTACCACTAGTGGAAATGTCACCAGAGGTTGTATCTGGTGTAGCGTCTTCGCTTAAAGCTGATCTAGTTGACCCTGTTACTTTCACAAGAGAACTCGCTAAAGCTCCAATGTCAGTTGTATTGTCTTTTAGGACATCCAAAATAGAATTTGACGCCCCGGAGGCGGCGGACTCAACCGCTGCCTCTACAAGCAATGCCTGTGATGCGTAAAAAATATCAGAAGTGGTTGAAACGTCTGTTATACTTCCGAGACTTGATGAGACGTTTCCAATTGCTGAAGACAAATCTGCTTTGAGGGTTGCATCCGCATTCATTGTTGGAGCAGCTGCAGAAATAATGGTACCTACGAAGGCAGCGTCTATGTTAATAACGCTATCCGCCGCTGCGCTCGCTGCTATTTCGGTTGCTACAGCGCTGAGTGCTTTTCCTAAAATGTCGCCTTTATCACCTCCTCCAGCAGTAGCAGATTCAGCCTCAGCAATAGTGTTTGCAACAGCCACAATTTGAGCAGCTTTTGCCGCATATGCAATGGCGTCAGCACTCGTAGAATCAACACTAGAGCTGAAAGGGTTATAGCTTGTGAGATCGACATCTGAGCTCAAACCGAGAGCTTCAGCAGTATCGGCATAGACTTGCGTCTGCTGAGCCGCGATGTCGTCATCAGAAGCTAGTGGATTTGCCGTTCTATAGGAATCCATCAATGCTTCAACGACAGTAGTGGCTGGTGAAATTACTGATGATCCAGACGGCGCCGTTAATGTTAAGCCAGAAACTATTGCACCTGAGCTAGTATCAACCGTATCTGTTGTTGTAACAACTGCGAGATTACCTGTGGTGTTGGTAGATAAAGAATACGAACCGTCGCTGCTAGTAAGCGTCCAGTCCTCATTTTCATCCAAAAGACCATTGTTATTTGCGTCGATAAAGACTTTCGCGCTTTTCAATGGACCGTCAAATACACTTCCGGTAAATGATGTTCCTGATGAACCGCCTTCATCTCTAAAACACCCTGAAAGACCGGTGGCAAACATCATTAATGCTGAAGAAGACGCAACCTTTTTTAAAATACGCTCTGTTTTTTCACGCTGCTCTCTCGCTGTGAGTTTAGTTTCCACTGAAAAATCTTTCATAATTACCTCTCTTACTTAAGCTATTATAGACGTAAATGACCCGGATAAATCCACATCACCGTTTTGAACTAGTGTCAGAGTGGCATCAGACATACTTGGTCCAACCTGAGTAACACCACTACCAGAGCTATCAATTAAGTCAAATGTTGATATCTCCTCTAATCCGACAATATGCCTAAGACTGGATACAACATCACTTATTGCAACCTCACCATCATTATTTACATCAGCGGCTTCTTTCGCCGCTGCAGTCAGGGTTTGAAGCCCTACGATGTCTCTCAGTTGAAGAACAACATCTGAAATTGCTATATCTGAAGTGTAAACAGAAGCCTGATCTGCCAAAGTTACATGCGATATTGTCAAGTCCGAAGCGGCAAGTATCGCACCGCTTGAACTCGTAAAACTTGTAGAGGCCCCTGAAGACTCTATTAGGTTTACAGTAATATTATCTGGAATTGACGTGATTGTAGAAGATGTACTTGAACCATCCGAGATGGACACAGACTTAGCTGATGAGGTGTCGTCGTTGTCCGCAACAGAAATTGATTTGTTTGATATGGAGTTAAGATAAGTTGAACTTACTGATCCATTTTCATTTATTGCGTGAGTAACAGCATGGGAGTGGATTCCATCATTGTTGCTTCCAGCTTCGATAGTTGTGTCGTCATCCGCCGTAACAATAATAGTCGCAGACGGAGAACTTTGTGTAAGATTAAAACTGGTAGCAGAAGAGAACTCCAAACCCGATGCATCCACAATAAGTTCTAAATCGTCACTCGAAGACAGGCCGTTAGCGGTAATCGTATAGGTACCAGTCGTGGTGCTGCCTTCGGAAACATAACCTGAAGAAGATGAATACGTAATGTCCGAGACAGTAAACGTTGCAATATTTTCTTCAACTGTGAAATCAGTACTTGGAATACTCAAGGCGTTATAAGCGGAGTCTGTACTTACAGTGCTATATTGAAGCGTTGCCGTTCCACTATTCGCAGAATTAGCCGCACTTACAATAAAAGTATCGCTTGTTGTAGTGGAATTGAGCGTCATCACATAAGTGTTTGCAGATGCATCAACCACAGAAACATTTGTTCCGGATATCGTTAGATCATCAGGCGCATCAATTATCATGTTAACGTTAACATTTGCAGCGGGTGTTCCAATTAAAGCTGCAGTCAGGGTTTGGTTAGTTGATGAAGTGCCTTCGATAAGGGAGTCGCTATCACTTCCAGAAATACTTATTCCTGAATTAGATGTAACAAACCGATACGTTATTATCCCACTTGTATCATTAGGACTTGTCAGGCCTTGTGTTCCATCAGTGGAAGCGTTGGTATCAACACTGCTTATGCCTGAATTATCGACCGCGATAGCATAGATTTTCTGATTATCATCGTTACCAGAAGCAGAAACATAACTTGCAGAAGCAAATTCGGCCGCTGAAAGCGATGTAAGAAAGCCTGAGCCAGAAGACGATGTTTTGGCTGTGATTGTTGAAGCACCTTCCGTGTCATCGGTATAAGTGACAGTTCCCAAATTATCAACGATGTTGATAACCCCACCCATTCCTTCGTGACCGCTGGCCGCACATTGGTAGTAAAGTGTAGAAGGTGCCGTGCTTGCTACTGTATACGTAAAATCGCCCCCAGCCCCGGCAGTAATACCCTCCGATGATCCGTAAGCTGTTCCAACTGTTCCAGCTGATGCATCAGCTTGAATTTGTAGGGAATGACCACTGTCTGTCCTGTCAAAGGTATAAGTTTGACCCCTTATAAGAGTAAGAGTTGGATCAGCCTTACCGTCAATTAACCAATTGGCATTTCCGCTCTCAGCGGCAATCGCAAATGTTTTAGAAGTCGTATCCTGCAGGCCAATTATGTATTGTGAAATAGTTGAGTTTGGTGTGCTTGCCGTGTCTGCATCTGAAACTGAAATTATATCGGAAAGAGCAGTGGTCGTAGCCCTCGAAACTGTGCTGTAAACATTGTCATTTTCTACGGTCGTGCCATAGTCGCCTGAAGACACGCCATTAATAGTAGCAACGGGAGCAGCGTTGTAGTCAGTATTACCACTTAGAGAAAGGGTATATTGATTTCCAAATTCACTAGAAGAAGCGAAAGTTTCCGTATTATTAGCCTCGACATTAACAAAATATGTACCAGACTCAGTTGGAGTTCCCGCAGCGACAGTAAAAGACAAACTTCCGCTGGAAGTGCCAGCGGTCGTGGAAAGAGCTTCATTGCCGGTTTTACTTACGGTAGTTCCATTCTCATTCGTAATTTTTAGATTATAAAACGTCGCGTCGGTAGCTACAGAAGACAAAGACAGAGTGACTGTAGACCCATCCACATTTCCGGTGGTAAAAGTATACCAATCTGTATCATCTGCAGTAGATAAAGCTCCCTTAAAAGAAGTATTCTCTATTAAATGATTAGATGATTGAATTGATCCGTTAGAAACGGATGTACTTCTCAGCTCGCTTTCAGCAGTTTCTACTACATCGTAGGAAATTGTATAATTTGTTGTATCAAGAGAGTCTGCTTGAGCAACTTTTAAGTAATATGAACTTCCAGCTGCAGCCGAGGCAGATAGCGAAGTAGGAACACCTGTTGAAACAGTTTGCAGGACAGTATCACTAGAGTTCACAATCGAGATAGAAAATAGATCATTTACAGAACTAAAAGAACCGCCAAGGCTTACATCGATTTGAGAAGGCACAGCAAACAAACTGGCCGGGAGTTTGAAGTAATCTACATCCGTCGCACTTGATATGTTGTCAGTATAATTTTGTCCCTCGCTTATCGAAAGAGGTCCGGCACTAATCGACCCTAATGCGTCAGCCATATCATATTCTCCCTAGTACTTATTTATTTTATAGAATTTCTGGGACCAAGAAGTTGTCGGAACTAAGCGAGTCTTTACTCACACCTTCAAGCAAAATTGTATGTTGAACTTGTTCTGATCCAGTTCCCGAGTATCCGAGATTGACCAGCGCACCGTCAGAAGTGTCAGTTATTCTTGATAATGCAGATGATGCACCCGTTATTGCAGTATCATTAACGTTCTGAACAATTTCTAATTTATCGGTACTTATATCAAAGTCCGTTATTCGGTCGGTTCCGGATCCATCACCCAAAGTGATGACATCCGCCCCTGCTCCACCAGTAAAAATCTCACTACTGGAGTCAGACGTAAACTCATCTGAAAACGCTGTGCCGAGCATATTATTTAGTTCGGTAAGGCCAGTCTCAATTGAAAATGTTACCGTTTGCTCAACTTGAATTCCCAGCTCCATAGTTCCGTCAGAAAACTCAAATTCTTCCACACCAATAACCGTATCTACATCATTCGTTGAGGTGTTTGTGACTGTATAAACATCTATAACTTCGTGTGCGTCATAAATTAAAAACTTGCTGCCATCACTTTCCGTAACTTGAAGCACCTTTTCTAATGTCATGTTGTCGCTATCAAATTTATCGTCAGAAGAACCCTCAAAGATATCGACACCGGCTGCACCATCGATGTTTGCATAGTAACCATGACCAGTTGTACCGTCGCTTTCAAACGTTTGAATAACGTCAGGGTTTCCGTCTTGCTCTCCATCAACCACTTGGTCGTAGGTACTATCGACTTTGGCAACGTAAACCTCAGCTACGCTTGTATATATAGTCGGTGAGGCTGAAGCAGAAATGAGGCTGTCTGACATTTCAGCTACGGCATCATTTTCCGTCGTTACGACCAAACATTCGCCTGTGGCACTGACCATACCAGTACAAATTACAAAACCAGCTTCGGCAACAGTAAATGTAGCGGTATCACCAGTTGATGTACCGTCATAGACAGCCACATCCTTCAGCGCGTTGCCCTTGTCATCAACTCCTACGTTCGACCCACCAAACAACAAGTCACTTCCAGCGCCACCGATCAAAACATCTGCTCCGCCACCAGCGCTCATGAAATCTGCGCCCTCGCCAGCATCCAAGTAATCTACCTCTGTTCCAACAGATGCGATGTTCTCATCGCCAGTCGTGCCCTTGTATTGACGCTCATCGGTAGTTCCATCACCATCTCTATCGATGTCGGTTTGTGTCATTGCCAAAGTTTGTAAGCCGTCCGCGTACTCTACCGCTTCGATATTCTTGGCATAAACAATCTGCGAACTATCAGCACTGTTAGTGTATTTTGTATAACCAGAAGCGTCCTCGGCATCTAGATCGCTGGACGCTACTCCTGTCCAGTATTCTTGATTTCCAGACAGAATAAGTAAGTCGTCGCCGTTTCCACCATCAACCCAATCAATGTTTGCAGAGTCTCCGTTTCCAGAGCCTTGTCCAGGGTTAATAACATCATCTCCCCCACCGGCTGAAATTTGATCAGATCCCAAACCACCATCGAAGAAGTTATCTGCCGCTATAACTTCTGCTGCCGTTATTCCAGATTCTAGCTCGAATATCGTAGCTATACTTTCTTCGCCTAACACCTCTCCGGCAAAACCGCCTCCTATATATGCAAAATCTAACGTTCCATCAAAATCGACGTCGTCCGTCTCTAGTTCGGCTGCAAAGCGAGCAAAGCCATCAGTTGTCTCAATGCCTTCGACTTCAAGTACGTAGTCAGTCACCTGAACGCCATCTTCCGTCGTAGTGAAACTATAAGCGCCTACGGCGACTCCACCTGAAGCTTCAGCGGCATCTTGGCTGTCATAAAGCTTCGCCATACCAGTATCCGCATCAAGTTCAAATTCTCCCGTGGCTGCATCTTTAGCACCATATTTGCCATTAGCGCCAAAAACTGAGAAATCTGACATTGCAAGATCGAACTTCACAATATCCATACCATAGGCATCATTATCGCCACCGATTAAAATATCTGCTCCGACGCCTCCATTTAGGAAGTCATTACCGCCGCCACCGAGTAAGTAATCATTGCCTTCCTTACCTTCTATTTTCTCATCCATGTCTGTACCTGACAGTGAATCAGAAGAACTAGTTCCTCGCTGACCACCTACGTCTGGATTTCCATCACCGTCTAAATCAACAAAAGTGTTGTTTACGAAGTAACTTATATAATCGTCATCAAAGCTCAGCGCCTCAATACCATAAAGGGTGTCCGTGCCTAGCCCAATGCCCTCATCAGTTCTTGAGTCCACTACTTTTATATAACCATCATCTTGGTAGGAAGATGCCTGATCACCTGATGAGTCATAAAACGTAACGTCGAAGTTTGATTTATCGCCGGAGAATACAGCAACATCCTCACCAGGGTTGCCCCATTCATCCAAGCCGTTTGAACCGCCCCTGATTGTGTCGTTGCCCAGACCTCCCTCGATCCGATCGGGACCACTCCCGCCCTCAAGCACATCTCCACCTTTACCGCCGAAAATTTCATCCCCGCCAGAAGTCCCAGAAATACTATCGCCAAAAATACTACCATAAAAATTAGTACCTAAGACGTTACCGTTGTAATCTAGCATTTCGTGGGATGTCACACCCACGTTGATGTGCCGATCATCAAACTCCAAAACTTCAACATTTCTGATAGTGGCAGTACCTTCGCCGTCCGGGTCAAGATCTGTTACGGTGATTACGAGAGTACCATTATCATCGCTATCCTCAATCTCGTATGAATCGAAGTTAGATTCAAATTGCACTCTATCAACCATGGCTTCGCCCGACCAAATATCAACACCGTTGGCACCGCCATCAATTATGTCATCACCTGCTCCAGGCCGGATCCAGTCACCACCAGCTCCGCCGTAAATCATATCATTGCCGTCATTACCTAAAAGGTCGTCATTTCCAGAGTAATCATAGTCCGATGCTCCAAGAACGGACGGATCCGCCACCCCAATTGTGTCGTTTCCATCTGTTCCATCAACAAAAGCTCTGATGATCTCATTATCTGAATTTCGATCAAAAAATTCTTCCATTGAAAGCGCCACAAACTTGTCTTGGAAGTTTATGAATTCAATGTTTTTAAGGACATCAGTTCCAGTTCCACCCATTGACGAAGGCAAATCATCGACTACGACCGTAATTGAGTCAGAGGCTGTCCACGAACCATATCCTATATCGGAGGCTGCGTTAGCAAACTTATCTGTCATGATAGCCTGTAGATCCGCATCATCCCCAGCGTAGGTTGTTACTGTGTAATTTTTTGCGGAGCCATCGAATATGGCTTCATCTTTTCGAACATAACCCCACTCGTCAGCAACACCGTTGGCACCGCCATCTATGTAGTCATTTCCGGCGCCACCGCTAATACGGTCACCGCCGCCATAGGCAAAAATAACATCGTCGCCCTGTTTGCCTCGGATTTCACTGTCCGCTTCTTCTGCGTCATTGGTATTTGTATCGCTATCGATATCTGCACCAATATTCCAATTCTTAATTAAGTCAGCACCCTTTGTTCCAGTTACCTGAACCCAATCGTAAGCAGTATCGCCATCCCAATTATCGAGTTGAATTCTCAAACCAAGGTCAACCTGACTCCGGTCAAATTCTATTGTCTCAACATCAATCAAAAGGTCATTACCCAAGCCACCTAAAGCGGAGGTTAAAGCGTCTGAAACGATGTAAGCTGTTACAGCTGAAGCTGGCACACTCGATGTTGTGTCAACTGTATACCCGGCCATTTTGCTATCGGGTATTTTGGCACCTGGGTCATAGACTGTAATATTTGACTCTCCAGTGGTTTTAGATGTCCGAATGACATCGGCGTCCACTTTCACCTGGTAAATATTAAAGCGCTCTTCTATTCCATTATATTGAACGCGATCGTTATCGCGCCACGTATCTCCGGTAGAACCATTTGTTCCACCATCGAGCACGTCATTGCCCTTTCCACCATTCAGGCGGTCGCCGCCACCGCCACCGAACAACATGTCGTCTCCAGCGCGGCCTTCTAATGTATCTTGCCCAGAGCTTCCCTCTAACGACTCTGCACCGCTGTCTCCAAAAGGAGTGCCTTGTTGAAAGCTTTCAGTAATAGTTTCGCCCGTATACCAATCGGTCCACTCCCAAACATCTGACCTTGGTGCCACATCCAGGTACTCATCAGAAAATCCAATGGCGTCGACACCGACCAAAAGGTTTACGCCAATAGACCCAGTCTCCCCATCCGGAAGGGTATCGGAAACTAAATACCCACTCTTCAGTGTGTATCCGGTGGTAGTTTCAGTCGAATATGTGGCCCAGGCATCAGAACCTATTGCGGCCTCTCCTTGATAGCCGACAATCAACCATTGACCAGAGTCATTCTCTAGAGCACGACCGCTTAAATCATTGACGTAAAGATCGACACGCTCCACCTCAACTCTGGAATATGAAACATCGTTAAATCTGACATCATCCCTAGTTTTCCAAGGATCATTTTGATCAACAACTTCATCTGTACCACTATTTACATAGTCATTACCGGCACCCGGGCTGATACTATCACCTCCGTCACCAGCCAAAATGACGTCATTTCCGCCCTTTGCTTCTACGTTAGTATTTCCAGCATCCCCAATAAAGACATCTCCATAAGCCGTACCAGAAAAATATCCAATAAGGTCTTGGCCAGCGTCATAGTCATACCACATATCCGTGCGTGGTTCTAAATCAACATGGTTCCCTGAATTACCAGATCTATACTCGATATGTTCTATACCATATAGAGTGTCTTTACCTAACCCGCCGGCCGTTTCGGGTCTTATGTCTTCGACAGTCACTCTATTTATAGAGGTACCACCGAACTTTTCTTTCAATTCAACTGATAGGGCCAGATCAGCCGCGTCAGGCGTTGAATCTCCGTCTCCATCCCAATCATACGAAGCTGAAGTAGCACCTGACGCCTCAAACGTAAGTGTCTCCACTGAAATATCGAAATGCTTTTCTTGTGCTTCATAGATAGCACTGTCGCCCCAAGCCCATTCGTTATCGGTGGGTTCAACGCCACCAATAATAAGATCGTCGCCAGCACCGCCATTTATATTATATTCTTTATCCGGAGACGCAGTATCGTCTGTGTAGGAGCGAAAATCGTCTTCATCAGACGTTCCAAATAATTGGATCCAGTTATCCCAATCATTGCTCATATCTCGTATGGTTAACCACACAGTTTTGTCATCAAACTCAATACGCTCGATATCCACAAGAGAATCAATGCCATAGCCGCCCTGAGAATCTGGCACCAAATCGGTCACTGTGAAATACTCTACGGAGTCTCCGGCAGTCTCCACCTCGATTTTTAAGTTATCGGTCTCTCCATCATTATTTGAATCGGTATCTGTTTTCGGATCTGATATCGTGTATCTGGAGCTATCACCCGAGTACCTAACCACATCGCCGGTGTTGTAACTATCCCACCACTCTACTTGTTGCTCTCCTCGGCCCCAGAAAATATCATCACCGAGTATACCTTCAAACTTATCATTATTAGACGTGCCCCAAATTACGTCATCTACGGCATAACCATTTGCCTCAAATTCATAAGTAGTTTTAGAGGTGTAACTTCCATCTAAGTTATTGTAATCGTTTATATTCTTTTCGTTAATATACAAAACATCTCTGTAGGTTTGACCTGTTCCCCAGCCAAGGTCTGTATTTAAAACATCGTCACGTGTTTTAGTGCCATTTTCAATGCTCGTGAGCATTGCCTGCATATCAAATGGGTTGTCTTTGGTACCTACTTCACTGCCCACCATATTTTCAAAAGCTACGGTAAGAGCGTGCTCGGTGCCACCATTTGCAGACATCGCAAACATACTTATATCTGTTGAACTTTTCGTAACTAAAACTGAGCCGTCAGCGCCAAATTTTTCACCGGTAGATACAAGTGTACGCCCGCCAGGTGTAAAGTACAATTTATAGGTTGTAGCGTCAGTATAGTCACCAATTTCCAATACGAAAACACTATCTTCGAATTGTATCATTTCCACATCTTTTATGGTGGTCACTCCATTACCACCATACTGGTCTTCTAGGTAGTCTGTAAAAGTAATCGTGCCATCGCTGTTTTTAACGATGTCATATCGAATGGGCATACCATCTAATTTTAGAGTATCATAAGAACCAGAACCCGCGTTAAAAGTGTTTACGCCACCACTGGGGCTATACTCATCATCTTTTCCAAGCAAACCAACAAACTGACCACTTGTAGCAGAAGCATCTATGGTATCATTAAATTCAGTGCCATAGATTTTTGTACCTAAAAATTTAGCATTTCCGCTAGCATTTTGATCCGAAATTGCTTCCGTTTCAGGAGAAAACCTTACCCGTTCCTCATTAGTTGTTTGATAACCAAAAATGGCGCCATCCAGGCCAATCAACGTGTCGGAGCCAGTTCCACCAAGAGCATCACTGAGCTGATGTACTATCGTCACGCTACCATCGTTATTTATAGTGATGTCATACGCGTTGCGTGCTTCTGCATAAACGGCAACATCTTTGATGTCGTCATCATTAGTTCCAATAAACTTGTCATCTCCCCGCCCGCCGTCATAGGTAAACTCAGTTACATCTGAACCCGTAAATGCAGTTCCAACCATCGAGACAAACGCTGTTTCATGATTGTAAGAAATCACATCTTCAAAATTAGTACCCGTATAGTTTACTTTGTAGTTTTCTTTTTCAATCCACTGGTTCGTTTGATTATCCCAATATCCATTGAAAAAAGTTTCAGACATTGATGAAATTGCGAGAGCAGTCAGTGGTAATTGCGTGCCGTTGTAATCTACATAATAACTATTGCCGTTATTAGATGTTCCTGGAAGCCAACCATGGTCACCAGAACTTGCATGACCAAAGACTAACCCTTCAATACCAAGTAAAACATCTACACCCTCACCGTCAGCATCATCAGCTAAGCTATCGATTACAATGGTGGCTTCATGATAGCCAACGTTAGAGGCTATACCACTCACGCCCGCGCTTGCAGCAACTACACCCTTTGAACTCACCGACAGAACTTCATCAGAATACAAAATAACTTTACCACTTGCGTTTGTCTCAACTACTCCGGAGCCATCGGCAGAAGACGGTGCGGTCGCTTTCACATACACATTTTGAATTACTTCATAACGATTTTCACTTCCGCTGAAAAAAGCGATATCGCCGGGGAAACCACGGCCACTTTCATTAGCGCCTCCCCAAATCGTATCATTGCCCTCGCCGCCCTTAATTTTGTCATAGCCGGCACCGGCCATGATAACGTCGTCTCCACTTTTACCAAAGATTTCGTCCCGCTGATCACGCACCAGCGACTTTATCACGTCATCTTTAATTGTACCTCTATAGGTGCCTTCATAATTTGTTTCTGAATACTGCACCCATTTTGAGCCATCCCAAGTAACAAAATCTCGAATATATGCCCAACTTCCCCACGGATCGCTACCTTCTTCTACGAGAGCTTTAACATCACTTGTGAAGCTAGACGATTGAGTTCCGTCGTAGTCATAAACTTTTCCGCCATTTACGTCTTGATTGCCCCCCCATGCGCTCTCGTAGCTTGTTACTGACGCACCATTTGCCGAAACAGTTTCGTTACTTGGGTTCCAATCGTTTGTCCAATTCCAATCATTTACCCAGACAGGTTCAGAGTTTGCCCAGAACCAACTGTCTACTTCAAGCTGCTCGTGACCATCATTGAACTGAGCTTCTTCAACATTTAACAAATAGTCTGTACCGTCTCCGCCGGCCGCGGCGGGTAGTAAATCTACAACCTTTACGACCTTGCCATAATCCAGCTTAGCCGACCCACTTAGGGCGTTGTATTCAGCCGCTGATTTTTCTTGATATTCCCCCTGAGCACTTAAATCGGGACGGCCAGCTGAAAGCTTCAAATAAACTTCTGAAATTTCATATCGAATCTGATCGCCTGAAAAATGAGCTCGGTCATACGAAGCCCAACGATCATTGTAGAAACTGTCATCAATAGTTTCTTTTTCTTGTACGAAGCTACTACCCTCAGGCACCACCTTAAAATAAGAGGGATCGGCTTCTTTTCCGTCCCAAGCCCAATACACTCCATCATCGTCTTGATATACGTTATAATTCGTTAGCCTACCTGTGTCGGGATTAGTTAGAGTTACATTTTCACCATTTGTTACGGGTGTATCCGAAACAAAAGCGGCAAGAAAATCACTTTCCGAACCGCCATCTATGAAGTCATCGCCCGAACCACCTTCTATATTATCCTGACCCTGTCCGGCCAAAATAATATCGTTGCCTTGACCACCTTCAATCCAACTATTGTGAACAATTGATGAGGATCCATTCTCATCATTATAGCCATTGTCGTGACCGCCTGCAGACAGCAATGGCTGCTCTGGCGCATCAATTGTCCAGCCATCCGTTGCACTGCCTGTAACCTTATCAAAGACATTGCCAAACTCATTATCGAAAGCAACAAACGTTCCTAGCTCAATCTCATAAACGGTAAAATCACCAGACGTCGTTCCACCGCCCCAAGCCGCTGGAAATGAAATCGTGCTTACGTCAGCTTGAGCTATAGTATCACTAGCGCCTGGCTGAAATTCCCATATTCCATGATCATCATGGTCAGCTTCATCAAAGGCCGTATATGGTTGAAAGGTCCAACCAGAGGAAGCGTCTCCAATGACTATATCATAGACATACCCATAGCCGGCTGCAGCATCTGTAACGTATGCGACCGTCTCTCCGCTAGATAGCGTGTAGATGTCAAAAAACATCGTTTCATCTGTCCAGCCATCATCGTATGCAACCGTTACGCTTGTGGCTATTGCTGTGTCAGTAGCTCCAGGTGACCAGTTCCAAATAGCATCTTGATTGTCATCAAAAACAGTGCCAGCAGTCGAACCAAAATACTCAACCTTCCACACACCAGAACCGTCAGAGGTTTCTTTTACCTCTTCAACAACCCAACCATTTTCGCCGTCATATCCTATCCACCTGTCATTTGTGCCATCGTTAACTTTGTATATATCCAAGCCCGGAAATGCATCATCAGTCACAAACCAATCAATGGCCTCATCACTGTCGTTCCAGCCCTCTAGAGATTTTACACCCGTCGCTACGGGCGTCTCGTCCGCGCCTGGCGACCAATTCCAAATGTCAAAACCAATAGCAGCAGAGTCTTCAACAAAAAACTCGGCGTCCCAAATATCTACACCGTCATTAAAGTCAGAAAATCCGGCAAAACCACTTCCGGCATCACTCTCGCGACCAGCACGGAGATCAATCACATCGTTAAATAATGTTCCACGCGCATTAACTTCATTACCGCCCCACATATCATACTGAACTTGAAAGTTGACTTCACCTTCGTAATCAAAGCCAAACTGCGCCTTTTCCATGCCAATTAACAAGTCAGTACCCTGACCACCGTAGCTCATTGGCAGGCTATCGGTAACAACAAAAAACGTTTCACCCTCATTGATTTGGTATAAAACCTCTTCACTACCAACTTTTGTGATTTTACCAATTTTCGTATCGCCTTTGGTTACCGCAGAAACAGTAAACAAAGCCTTACCCAAGCCATCGTTTATGGTAAGATTTTTACCTTCAAACACCACTTTGTCTAAGGTGAAGCGATCTATACTCGCATTATACTCGGCTACGTCAGAATCCCGCCACACATCTCCAGACGTCCCATTAGCACCACCGTCGAGAATGTCGTTACCGACGCCGCCCAAAAGCCTATCACCACCTGCACCCGAAATAAGAATATCATCACCGGCGTTACCTTCCATTCTATCCTGAGAAGGTACATTTTCTGTACCGGATAACGTACTGAAATTAATGACATCATCGCCGAAAGTGCCGCGCCAATTCACTTCACCAGCGTCTACTTCCTTCCCAGTTTGCCAATCCCACTCTTTCCAGGAATGTATCTCCGTTTGTACGCTCAGTAAAAAGTCATTATCGTCAAATTGGATTCTTTCAGCGTTGACGAGTATATCTACACCATCACTTTTTGACCCTGTGACCGTATCCTGAACAACAACAATTTTATTAGACTCAACCCAATAACTTACCTCTATGTCAGAAAAATTTTCGTTCACAATAGCATAAAGTTCAGAATTAGAATCCAGGGCATCATCACCATCAAATGACTGCACAACATATCGATCAAAATCACCCTTATAATGTATTGTATCTCCCCTCGAAGATACATTTCCCCCTCCAAATGTACCTGAAGCTTCTGCTGGCTCACCGGCCAGTTGGTCACCGCCTGCTTGGCTTTCAGGGTTAGTATTTGACAAATCCTGGCTATATAAAATACCGGATGCGTTAGGTGAAACGCCACCCACAGAAATACCGGCCATAGCTGACTCGGCGGCGGCAGAAGTATCAAAGGTATCATCCGCAGGAATAGCAGTCGCAGGGGCACCAGTCACAGGGGTGCCAGCAGGCGCACCAGTCGCAGGCGTACCAGTCGCAGGAGTAGAATTATTTTGTTGGCCACCTTCTGCTGCTGGTATCACAAACTGATCACCAAACATCGATGGATCGAAACTTCCTAAATCACCACCTCCAAGTCCAGCCAGATAATCAGACGTATCGAAATCTACCTCGTCGGCACCACCATCTACAAAGTCATTACCACGGCCCAATTCAACATCATCTGAACCCGCGCCCGCAAAAACTCTATCATTGCCGTCTCCGGCATGTATCCACTCACTTACGCCTTCGCCAGAAATATTATCGTCAAAGTCTGTACCATCAATAAACCCACCCCAAGGATCCTTGAAAACCGACAACCTGACATCCGCGTCGTTAAAGTAGAGAACGTCAATATTTGTTAAAATATCGGTCCCCAAGCCATCATCACCGCGCTTATCTGAGACGATCCAATAGTCTTGATCCGCCACGAAATAAGACGCTATATCAAGCCCAAGGTCAGCGGCAAGATCGTCCAACTGCGTCTTTCCCGCAGACGAATAATTAACTTTCGTGATACCATTAGTAAGGTCTAAATCGTTGGCCGTGCTTAGCTCCCATGTAAAATTACGCTTTGGGGCATCAAATTCGACAACATTTTCATTTTCCCAAGGAATGGCGCCCTCTCCGCGCCCAGCTCCATCGATATAATCATTTCCTGAGCCACCAGAAATGTGATCTCTTCCTCCTGTTTCATCAGCATCACCAATGATGATATCATCACCACCTCGCCCCTCTATAAAGGAACGACCACCCGATGAAGGCTGGATAATATCATTAAAATCAGTGCCTCTCGCCCAATCCTCATTGACCTGCTGACCAGTGTAATGATCTGTAAATGAAAAGGAGCCTTTATCGACACCAAGGAGCACTTCACCGTCTTCGAACTCTAGAATTTCAACACCTGAAACCGCATCGGTCCCATCATCGCCATCTGTGGTGTTGACATCGGTTATTGTAAAACTCCCGTCAGCATTCTGCGTTATAGTATAATCGTCTTCTTCGCCAGAATATGAAGCCCGATCACCGTAATCCCAAATTGGCAAAGCAACAGAGCCACGCCCAGCTGTTTCCTCACCATTTAACCCGCCACGAATGACATCATCCCCAGCACCACCTTCTATATAATCTGCGCCAGCACCACCATCTAAGATGTCATTCCCGCCGGCACCAATAATCGTGTCGCGACCAGAGCCACCTTGCGCATTATTAGAGGAGTTGTCTCCTAGTAGAAAAAAATCATCAGTTTGATCTGAGGCATCGAGATCATCACCGTCTGACGCTTTTCGCTGAGTGTCGTTTGAGTCACCACCAACGGAGCCCAGATCGGTTTCCCCTTCGACATAGCTGTCACCCATGCCCATAAAGTCGAAAAATGTAGATGCAAGATTTTTGGCCGACATAGGAACGTTAAGTTCAACCTCGATTCCCTTCTCAATAACAGCCGCAATTTCTTGACCATCTACAGAAGTAAGGTACAGATCCACTTGACCCAACTTTCCGGCCTTTTCGACCATGGCGGACCATTCCGTGCCCGACAAACTGGCCTTTTTCCACCCGGCATCACTTTCAATCAACGCGACCTTGCTTGCAGATGAGCTTCCTTTCTCGGTAATAAGTGTACCGCGGCCACCGCTAGCGGACGTTTTTCCCATTTCAGCAATAAAATCTGCATCGATAGAAAAAACTCCTGGCGCCTCTTCGCTTGTATTTTCAAAATCAAGTTTAAATCGGGCTTTAGCATCGTCGAGATCATCCAGCATCTCGCGATCATAATACTCTATATCTTGAAGGTCATTTATAGTTAGCTGAAGAAAAGCCTCAAAGTCTTGATTAATTGCATTTTTATTCGATATAACAAACGAGCTGTCATCTTCAAAATAAAATAAAGCATCAATTCCCTGATCGCTATCATCGCCATCATGGTCATCATCGCCATGGTCAACAGTATTTCCATCTGAATAATTTTGACCAGTATAAGGATCGTTTATTTCCGTCCATTCACCATTGTTTTCAGCAACTTCTCCAACGATCCACCCAATGTCATCAGGAAAATCGGGATCTGGAGTACTGTAAGCGATAGTGACGCCACCAACATTATATATATCAAAATGGGCATTATCGCTTCGATAACCATCGAAAAAAGTGATATGAACTGGTTGGCTATTTAATGGTGTATCTGAGGCACTGGGCACCCAATCAAAACTCACTGAATATAATTTTGTATTACCATCCATTTTTGATACTCCCACTAAAAAACAGGTTGTTGAATTATGTTACAACAACGAGGCCTGTATGTTAACCATAAATAAATTTTTTATTTACATGAGCTCCACTCACCAATGGCAGAAGCACAAAAGACTAACGAAACTCAGACAGTCCACATATTATCAAGTATTTATTTTTCTGGAATTGCTTCTTTGTTTAACTTGGACGGCAATCCTTCTTTCACACTTTGGAGCGATAAACACCTTACCTTTAAGTTCAACAAAAACGTTAAGAGTCCGGACCACGATTTAGCGTTTACATGGAATGAAAATTATTCGCTCGCAGTGCAAACAATATTTACCAATCTAAGTCACGTTTCTGGCCTGAAGTTTTCAGAAGTTGACAATGATGCTGATATCGATTTTTGGTTTTATCACTCAGATGATAACGTTTATGGCTATTCATATGGCGTTGGAGGCACTGGAGTTTTTCTTAATGCAAGTAATCTGATCAACTCTGCGATCCCTGTAAATGGATACGATTTTTTAACAATTGCTCATGAAATAGTACACAATTTAGGTATATCACACCCCTTCGATGGATATGCTAATTTTCCTGAAGTTTCGTCGCCTTTAGATATCGGCAAGCAATCGGCGAACCAAAACATCTACACCATAACCTCTTACAATGATACCGGGACAACATCTAAAGAAGGCATTGAGATTAATCCACCATACAGAACCGGCCAATTAGATTTCGGCTTAAGCTCTTTGGGAACAATTGATCAATCATTTTTACAAATCCTCTATGGAGAAAACGAAAATAATAATAATGATGATGATGTATATATTCTTGATGGTAATAGACTGGGCGCTCCATGGACAACAATTTGGGACACTGGTGGAGTCGATACGATAGAAATTCAAAGTACTTCTATTGAAGATGCTTATATAAATTTACAGCCAGCCAACTTTCAAACAAATAGTGAAACTGTAAATTTGGGGGGTATCTCTACCATCTTAGGCACAGATTACCTTGGCGGCTACCTAATCGGCGAAAACGTAAGAATTGAAAACGCATCAACTGGGTTAGGGAACGACACCATTATTGGAAATCAATACAGTAATCACATCACTAGCGAAGGTGGGAATAATACGATTAAGACCAAGAATGGCAATAATTTCGTTGAGTTAGGGGGTGGCAATGATATCGTGAAGCTAAGTGCAAACGAGGTTTGGTCTGATGCTTATTTTGCAAAGAACACAGCCCAAATTCATATAAATTCCACTTCAGAAAAAATACCTTTAAGCGGCCTCAACAAATATACAGATCAAGTTTTTACTGGAGACGGATTTGATGAGATACATTTAAGCGATCAAAATGATGCCTTTTTCTTAGATGACCAATTTTCAGATGTGTTTCAAACCAAATTTGAAACAGAGCAGGATTATAAAGACCTTAAAGAACGAATAATTGGAGTGGACAAAATACACGCTGGCGAAGGAGACGATCTATTAGATATGACCAGCGATGCAATAAAGCAGTCAAATATAGAGCTTGTTGGCGGAGATGGAAACGACGTAATTTGGGCTGGGACTGGAAACGATATATTGATTGGTGGTTCAGGCGATGACCAACTTAACGGAGGTTCCGGAAATGACCTCTTGAACGGTGGTTCTGGCGAAAATATTTTTTCATTTGCCGGAAATTTTGGAGACGATGTAATACAAGATTGGACTTATGGCACGAATTACTTAAAAATTTATAATACCAATGGAGTTACCCCGACAGTAGATGATAATGTAGTAAGTTTCGGTTCATTTGGAACAATAACATTTCAAAATACAGATTTCGATTTAGTGGCTCAAATAAATTTTGAGTTAGCATAAAACCTTAGACACTTTCGGCAGCTAGAATTCTACGAATTTGTTGTTCATAAAATAATTTAGACGCATTAAGAACGCTTCGTTCGTTTTTCAGTGAGGTGATTTTCGCCTCAACAAACTGTAATGATGCAAATATACGCTGATCACCTTCTGTTAAATCTTCACTATTAAATTCAACATCGTCTAAAGAAATCTTTGGCATTGTAGCATCCTTAAATTCTTAACTTAAACCAGCTTTTTTAGATATAACGTTATTTTTTAACTGCTGAATATATGAGTTTTTCGCCATATTTAGCGCAGCAGTAAGATTATCTATTTCTAAAAATTTAATTTCTATGAAACGCAAAGCTTGAAGGTGTTGCCTACCCTCTTCCGACAGTTGCTCCTCAAGGAAGGTCTCGTCACCTATTTTAATTTGTGCCAAAGTAACCTCCTTTTAAAACGGCCTAATCACGTAATGCTCTGTCTTTACTTCGAGCAATAGGTTGCCAAACATAATCAAGCACCGTTCTTTTACCTGCAAGAATGTCAATAGTGGCCACCATGCCTGGTAGCAGCATAACCTCATTTTCATCTTTTTCGAATAGTTTAGATTTAATTGAAATCTCAACTGCGTAAAATGTTCTTCCATCTTGCTGATCTTGCAACGCATCGGCTGATATTTTCGTCACAATGCCGTCCAAGCGGCCATAGCGAGTTGGATCATAGGCAGTAAGAGATATTTTCACACTGTCTCCAACAACAACATCCGCTATATCTTTTGGATCAATTTGAGCTTCTACGATTAAATCTTCTCCAGTAGGAACTATTTCAACAAGTACTTCTCCTGAGCGGATATATGCATCTTCAGTTTGAAAATTTATTTGATTTATAATTCCATCTACAGGTGAATAAACAGAGTTTCTGGCAAGCCGGGCTGCTAGGCTTGGAATTACTAAATTTAACTCTCTTAATTTGTCGTTTATACTAGGCAACTCTCCTAAAGCTAACGTTACAAATTTTTGTTGTTCTGCATTTATTTGCTCTTCAATCTCTACGAGTTCCGCTTCTAAACGTTCGATTTTTAGCGAAGAGGCTAAAGGTATGGAGGAATTTTCTTCTTGTTGTCTTAATAAAACCAGCAAATTTGTTTCAGGAGAAAGACCGGCTTTGACCAACGGCTCTAGAGTATCTATTTCCTTAGATAGAAGCGTTCCGATTACTTTTGCGCTGGCCACTTCTGCCTTAAGCTCTTCGATCTGCTTTGAGCGTTGAACACTGCGCTGACGTAAAATTAATATATTTTGCTGCAAGTCAGTTTGCTTTGCATGATACAAATCCGCCTGGTTTTGAATAAAAACTTCTAAACCTTCACTCTCAAATTCTTCAAAATTCGGCTCTAAGTTTTTCGCTTCGGAAATTAACCTGTGTTGTTGTATCTCTAGTCTAAGACTTTTCTCTACCGCTTGCTCGTATTCTGTACGAGCATCTATCGGGTCAATATCAAAAAGAATGTCACCACGAACCACAAAATCACCCTCTTCGAAATAGCGCTGAATTAAAACGCCCGATTCCGAAGTTTGAATTAATTGATTTTCTAAGTCCGAAACAGTTTTTCCATCGCCTCGAATGACTTTATCCAATTCTGTCACCGCTGCCCAATAAAGGATCATACAAATCAAACATACTATGGTAAACAGCAACAAGGAATTAGATTGATGGCCAGCTTTGTTAGTCTCGGCGGCAATTTTTTTAAACTCAGAATTCATGCAGATAACCCTAACTCGCTTGGAGTTTTATCTGCTATTATTGATCCACTTTCAAAAACTAAAACACGATCGACCATCGTAAAAATAGGATTGCGATGTGTTATCATGACCATGGTCTTTTTAGAGCAATAAGTTTTAAGGTTATCCACTACTCTTTTCTCTGCGGCTTGATCCAAAGCGCTGGTAGGTTCATCTAAGAGAAGTATATTAGGGTTGCTGATTAAAGCCCTTGCTAGATTTATAGATTGCCGTTGCCCGCCAGACAAACCGACTCCCCTTTCTTGAATTATAAAATCATAGCCGCGCGGGTTAGTTGACACAAAATCATCCACCCCCGCTATTTTTGACACGTTTAATATATGATCATCGTCATGTTCTAGCAAACCCATTTGAATGTTTTCTTTCACTGACCCTGAAAACAGCCAACTATCTTGCAACATGATTCCGATATTTGAACGCAAATCATCTTTATCTAATTGGTTTACGTCTATCCCATCAACAAGAACTAAACCACTTGAGGGTTGTAAGATCCCTGCAATAAGTTTTATCACTGTCGACTTTGAGGAGCCCATCTTACCAACCACAGCAACTTTTTGACCGGCCGGAATTTTAAATGATAAATCTTTTATTACAGGTGGACTTTTTTCGTCAAAGCTGAAGCTAACATTCTTAAACTCAATTTCGCCAGAGAGGTTTTTCCTGCTGATATAGTCATCATTCAATGAGCTTTTATCATAACCACTTAACAGAGCGTTAAGAGATTTGTATGCTACCAAAGCTCCGTTCACGCGAGTTAAGGCATTTGCTAATTGTGCCAAAGGAGCCAAAGTGCGCCCGCCCAAAATAACTGCCGCAATCAAAGCCCCCTGCGTAATTACTCCATCTCTAATTAAAAACACTCCTACGAAAATCGCGCCAACTTGAGCGTATTGCTGAACTGAAGCGGAAAAGTTTACAAGAAATTGGCTTATTTTTCTTGAACGCACACCAGATTCTGATTGGCTTATCAATGCTTCTATGTAACGGTTTTTCATTAAATCGCCAGATCCAGTTGCTTTTACCGTCTCTATCCCTGAAAGCGTCTCAACTAACACCGCCTGCTTATTCATCCCCGTTTTCTGTGACTCACTGGTGAGCTTGGAAAGAAGCGGTTGTATAAATAGACCAGTGATAACGACTAAAGGTACAGCCGCAAGAGGCACATATGCCATTGGACCCGCGATCAGTGAAATTACATAAATAAAGAAAAAGGCGAATGGTAGATCGACTAGTATTACCAGCGTTGACGATGTGAAAAACTCTCTTAACGTTTCAAATTCTCTGATTATGCCGGCCATTGCTCCAGTTTTTTGAGCCTGCTCCTTCGGCGTCAACGATATAACCCGGTCGAATAGTGTATTAGAGACTTCCAAGTCTGCTAACTTACTAGCATTATCAATAAAGCTTCCTCTGATTGTTTTTATAATAAAATCAAAACATAAAGCTATTATCACCCCGACGCTTAAAGCAATCAAGCTATCGATAGCTGAGTTTGGTATAATACGATCATACACCGTCATCGTAAAAATTGACGTAGTCAGAGCCAAGAAATTTGATATTATTGATGCAAGTATTACCTGCGCATACAACCATCGACTTTTTCTAAATGCGCCGAAAAACCAATGGCCGGTTCGTTCTTTCTTTTCACGTTTCGTAAGTTTTTTGCTAACTATGACGAACCCAGAATAAGTTTCCGAAAGAGCACCGGCCTCAACGACTTCAACCTTTTTCGCTTTTTCATCTCGGATAACAGACAGCCTACCGTCGGCTTTAATATCCAGAATCACGATTGCCCGCCCGGAATAATCCAAGGCTATTACTGGCAGCAAAAAATTATCCAGTTCGGAAATCTGAGACTCAAAGAACTTTGAACTATAGCCTAACTTCGAGAAAGCCGAGCAAGCTTCCCTCGGACCAAATTTTTCGTAAATGTATCCTACAGACCTTTGAATTGCAGAGCTACTTTTTGAAACTCCATGAGCTTCAAGCACCCTTTTTACAGCAACAAGCAAATCCATTTTTGAAGCCTGCTTAGGATCGCCATTAACCGGTGATGATTTTTTCTTTCTTGAAAACATTTAAACGACAGTTTTTAGATGGCCAGAGATCCGCAAATCATTTTCCGCCTGTTTTAGCATTTACACCCTCTAATTCAGTCTTCAAATCAACTATCGCCTGCTTCCGCGCGAGCATGTTTTTATTCAAATTATACCGTGCCTCTTGCGTTTCGTTGTCCAAACGCCGCAGAAACAACACAATATTTCTGGCTTTGTCGTTTAAATCTGAAACTTTGTAGCTTTGTTCATCAATATTGATTGACCCTTCAGTTTCCCCTTCAACCGCTACTACCTCTTCTGTACTATTCTCGTTAAGGATATTTTGATCGTTCTTGTTCATTTTGCACTCCATAATTTTTAATATTGATAATTATAACAAGGAAATAACGCAAACTTAAAACTTTAACAATAGAACGTTATCTCATGGAATAAGAAAGAGGCTTCAAGAAAGAGGATTTGAAACAAAATTGAATGCGTTTCATTAAATATTCAAACGAATGAAGAAACAAACCTTCGAAAACGACAATCTATTTTCAAACGTCCACAAGCTTTAAGTATCAAAATTTAACAAGATAAAGACCCACGAACATACCACAAAGAGCATTAAGCAAAAGAACACGGCAACTTTTAAACAGAAATTAATCGATGTTGGAACTAAACACGGGATAAACGCAAATTTTCAATGAACACGTAGCGATAATTGGATATAAATTCACAAATATTACTCGAGATATTTAAATAAACAAATGCTCATTTTTGTTTTTCTTTTTCAAACTTAATGCAACTCAGAACTGGTGTTTCCATTATTCTACTTTACACAAAAAAGGCTGCGTAAAAACGCAGCCCACAGCTTTGATCGATAAAGTACTACACTTAATGTTAACGTTTCGAGAACTGAAAGCTCCGCCGTGCTTTGCGTTTACCGTATTTTTTACGTTCAACAACTCGGCTGTCCCGCGTTAAGAAGCCCGCAGATTTCAACGCACCGCGCAAACCGGGTTCGTAAAGCTGCAAAGCCTTTGAAATACCGTGCTTAACGGCACCGGCCTGCCCCGATAAACCACCACCTTTGACCGTCGCGTTTACGTCAAACTGATCTACCACGCCCGCAACTTGAAACGGTTGGCGCAAAATCATTTGTAATACAGGACGGGCAAAATAGGCGTTCATTTCTTTTCCATTCACAACCACTTTACCAGAGCCTGGCTTGATCCAAACACGCGCCACTGCGTCTTTTCTTTTGCCGGTTGCATAAGCGCGCCCCAAAGCATCACGCATGGGCTCGCGCGGAGCGGCAACTTCAATTTGAACGTCTGCATCTGACCCAACAGTTTGCAGCTCTTCCAAAGATTTCATTTCTTCAGCCATAATTATGCAGCCCTTGTATTTTTAGGATTCATCGATTTTACATCCAACACAGTTGGAGACTGCGCCTCATGGGGATGCTCTGCCCCCGCATAAACACGCAGATTGGTCATCAATCCACGGCTCAAACGATTGCCGGGCAACATTCGCTTGATGGCTTGTACAACCACACGCTCAGGATGCGCTCCTTCTAGAATTTGCGCTTTCGTACGCGATTTAATGCCACCAGGATATCCTGTGTGCCAATAAAAATTCTCTTCCCGTTTTTTACCAGTCATCTGAATTTTTTCGGCGTTGATAATAATCACATTATCGCCACAATCCATATGAGGTGTAAAAGAGGCTTTGTGTTTACCGCGCAGGCGCATCGCAACGATTGAAGCCAAACGGCCCAGAACAACGCCCTCAGCGTCGATCAGGATCCATTTCTTTTCAATATCTGCGGGAGTAGCAGAAAAGGTTTTCATAAAAGATCGTCCCATCATAAGTCACACTTAAAGAAGCCAAACCGCTTCTCTTCATCGCATGTGGTTATAGGCGATGCGCCGTCATGGTCAAGCACTATAAGGGTTATATTTCTGTTTAAAAACAGTTACTTAAAATATAGGTATTAAAATACCCCAATTTTGAGCGCTAAAACCCACCCTGCAGCTGGATTAATAAAAGGTTAGTACGAAAACTCATTAGGCACGGGGGGGCCTAAGCTTCAAGCTCACTATCCCAATATAAAAAGTCCATCCAGCTTTCATGAAGATAATTGGGCTGGAAATTGCGGCCTGCATTTCGCAGCTCTTCTGCTTCTGGACAGCGTGGTTTACGCGCCAACGACATTCCTGCGCGCTTTAAACTTTTTGATCCTTTTTTCAAATTACAGGGGCTGCAAGCCGCAACCACGTTTTGCCAACTAGTAACGCCCCCGCTTGCGCGTGGCACAACATGGTCAAATGTAAGATCACCTTTCGACCCACAATATTGGCATGAAAAATGATCCCTCAAAAATAAATTAAAGCGCGTGAAGGCCACGCGCTTTTGAGGTTTTACATAATCTTTGAGAACCACAACCGAGGGTATTCGAAAGCGAATAGTTGGACTGTGAACATAATGATCATATTCCGCCACGATATCGACCCGATCCATATAGGCAGCTTTCACGGCATCTTGCCAACACCACAAGGATAAAGGGTAATACGATAATGGTCGGTAATCAGCATTCAAAACCAGTGCTGGATGTTGCTTTAATGCAGAGGATTCACGCACAAACTCTGTCCTAAATTCGCCATCCATCTGCCTTCAACCCCTTTTCTCAGCCGCGCAATACGCTTTGGCACTCGTCTCTCTCTACAGAGCAAACTATATATCGCGCATTTTATCTGGCAAGCCCAATATATAGCCTAATTGACGCATAAGGCGATCGCGCCCGGCTTCGGCTTAACGTCAAAAACAGCGTTACAGCCCAAGCTTGTCGCGCATAAATGCCAAGGCAACCGACAAACCATCAGAAGCAATGCCATGCGCCGTACCTTTTTGGACATGTGCAAACACATCTTGAAATCCCGCTTTTTGCAGCCCATCCGCGGCTTCTGGCAAAGATGCGATAGGCACCACATCATCTTGATCACCATGGATTAACAAAATTGGCGGGCGTGATAACACCTCATCCACCAACAGATCAGGCTCCATCAGGCGTCCGGAAAACCCAACCATTCCGGCTATCGCATCCTCTCGACGCGGTGCAACGTGCAAGCCCATCATCGTGCCTTGTGAAAATCCAAATAACACCACTTGCTCGGGCAACAGATCCTCATCGACCATCAATGCATCTAAAAACGCGTTTAAATCCTCAACGGCAGCTTGCATGCCGCGCATTGATTCCTCTTCGCTGGATTCGTCAATCCAAGGTATAGGAAACCATTGAAACCCCATTGGAATCCCGTTGCATATCTCGGGCGCATTTGGCGCGATGAATAATGTATCCGGCAGATGCTCGCCCAAAGGGTCGGCCAACCCCAGTAAATCTGCTGCATTGGCACCATATCCATGTAAAAACACCACCGCCGAGCGTGTCGAGCCCGATAAAGCTTCTTTACGTTCCGTTTGCAGAACCCGTGTCATCCAATTCCCTCGCGTTTTTTGATGGCCGAGTAATACGCCCACAAAACATGCGCTGCAACTGCTCTCCACGGGCTCCAGTCACCGGCCATGGTTTTCAAGGCATTCGCGCTTGGCCTGTCGGTCATTCCAAACAAATCTTTTGCCGCTTCTTGAAGCGCCAAATCGCCTGAGGGAAATACATCTTGATGCCCCAAAGAAAACATCGCGTATATTTCTGCCGTCCAAACCCCGATGCCCGATATTTGCGTTAAAACCCCCACCACCTCTTCAGTTGACGCTGCGGCAAGCGCGTCAAAATCTACATCCGCAAGCGCCAATGCTCGGACATATTTTATTTTTTGACGGCTCAGCCCAACCTCTCGCAAGGCTACATCGGTTGTGCTTAAGATTCTTTGCGCTTGTGTGAAGCCTGCAGCCTCCGCACGCGCCCAAATAGCCGCCGCTGACGCAACGCTTAATTGCTGCGCGACAATGGCCTTTAGCAACGCATCAAACCCCCCTGCCCGCCTGCGCAGCGGAATTGGCGCATTAATCCGCGCCGCAGCGCGCGCGAAAGCCGGTTCGTGACTGCATAAAAATTTTATGCCACGATCAATATCAGCGTCTGTTTCAAGCCTATCCATACATTGAGCAATAGACCATATCTCTGTCAATTGCGCGCTATTTTGCGACCATGATTTTAGGACTGAGGCAAGTTATCGTGTTTGTTATCACTTCACTAATGAACTTGAGCCTACCCGACGTTATGCTCCGCATCCGTTATGAGAAGAAATAGCTTTTTCTGGGCCTTGTTATTTACATTGCCCCCGCATAGCGTCGCGCGAATGGTCACTGTAACAGATGATAAACTCGCGCGGCGCAATTTAACTGTCTTGGTGCTTGCACAAGCAATCTTGGGAAACCAATTGCCGATGGTGTTTATTATGGCAGGTTTGGCTGGGCAGTCTTTGGCGAAAAATATTTGTTTCGCGACGATGCCAATATCCTGTATCGTCTTGGGCGCAATGCTCGCCTCTGATCCTTTGTCAAATTTAATGCAAAAGGTCGGCCGCAAAAAAGGGTTTTTCGTAGGAACTTTTTTTGGAGCCCTGGGGGGGCTTATTGCCGCCTATGGACTTTATGTTCAATCTTTTGGTTGGTTTTTACTGGCCAGCCTTTGCACGGGTGTGTTCATGGCAAGCCAAGGCTTTTATAGATTTGCAGCGATCGATACGGCTTCGGAAAGTTTTCGGCCAAAAGCAGTGTCCTACGTGATGGCCAGTGGTTTGATTGCAGCGATTATCGGCCCTCAATTGGTAAAGTTAACCGATACCTTTTTTTCCGTTCCCTTTCTTATGTCTTATCTGGTCATAGTGGCCCTAAACCTGATCGGCTCACTTATCTTTTTTGCGTTTCGCAATACAGATTATTTGGTCACTGAACAGGGCGAAGAAAGGCCGCGCAATAGGCTTGACCTGCTGAAAAGCCCGCAGATTTTTGCATCCATCCTTTGCGCTATGATTGCCTATTCAATGATGAACCTGGTTATGACCTCAACGCCTTTGGCGGTGATCGGTTGCGGTTTTAGCACCTCAGATGTTGCCGATATTGTTTCGGCCCATGTATTGGCGATGTTTGTACCCTCTTTTTTTACGGGCCATTTGATTGTGAGATTTGGCGCGCGCAGAATTTTGGCGATAGGACTTGTTATGCTGGCAATTGCCGGGCTTTGTGCGCTTGAGGGCATAGATTTGGGCAACTTCTTTGCCGCGCTGATTATGGTAGGGCTTGGTTGGAATTTCAGCTTCATTGGCGCCACAACGCTTTTATCCGAAAGCCATAAGCCGCATGAGCGCGGCCGGGTACAGGGAATGAATGATTTTTTTGTGGGGGCTGGTGTGACCTTGGCCTCTTTAACCTCAGGCGGATTGATGAATTGTTCCGGCAATTCGGCCTTAGAGGGCTGGGCCGCAGTGAACCTTGCGATGTTGCTGTTGTTATTTCTTGCTGCTTTAGCACTGTTTTTCCTTACGAAAACAGCAAATAGACCAAAAGACTACAAATGATATGCTTACCAGCGCTGTAGTAACGAGCGCCCGAGCAGGCGCACACCCGACAGTCGAACGCCGCGCCGATCACCGCCATACGCATTTGCCGGGGACCGTCTGGCATAAGCGGCGAGCACAGGGCCGGATTGCCACCCTGTGAGCAAGGCATAGCCAGCCTTTTTTGAAATTTTACCGCGCGCTTTGCGCGCCGAACGCAATTTTAGCAAGGCCTCATGCGCCAACAATTGAACTGCGTCTTCGCTGGTGTCGGGTATATGTGTTTTTCCTGCCTCGGTCAGTTCCGGCAGTGCTTTTAAGTAATTTGCAACACCCGCAGCATAGCCGAAATCGGCCAATACCTGATCATCCGCTGGTCCAAGAGCCTGAGCTGCAACCCTCATCAAACATCCGGATGTTGCAAGAATATAAGCCTGAAAATCTGCGTTGGTTGCAAAGGGATCGGGGTAAATATCATGCCGACGCGCCTCAACCACAGCCTTCAAAACCTCAGCAGCGGCAGGGGTGAGAGAGATGGCCAGCGGCGTTGCAACCTCATGCCGACGCACCGCGCGCCCATCTGAAATTTCACTCAACACGTCTTGCCACCACTGTAAACGCATTTCGGCAATCAGCGGTTCTTTGGTCACCCAAGGGGCACGTGCTACCTCAAGGTTAAAGGCGAATATTGGAAATAATGTTTTACGCACCTCTAAAGGTGTTGCCATAACAGCGCGAAAACGCTCGGGGTCACCGCGTTCCAATAGGCGCGCGCAGGCGATCACATCCTCGTTTAAAATATCCGCCACCGGTTTATGCACCTGTGTGATCGGACGCGGTATCGCGGATCAATTTCCATTGAAAGGCTTCGATAAGCGCCTCAAAGCTTGCATCCACAATATTGGCGGATACGCCCACCGTGGCCCAACGCCGCCCTTGGCTGTCTTCGCTATCGATCACAACGCGCGTCACGGCTTCGGTGCCCCCTTGAGTAATTCTGACCTTAAAATCAACCAGCCGCACATCATCAATCATGCTTTGATAGGCGCCCAAATCTTTCGCCAAAGCTTTGGCAAGGGCATTTACTGGCCCGCGATCCGAACCGGTCTCATCCAAAGATTCACTTACCGAAAGTTTCTTTTCATCTCCAACCTTCACCACAACCACGGCTTCGGACAGGCTTACCATCTCATTATATTTGTTTTTGCGGCGCTCAACCGAAACGCGGTAGCGCTTTACCTCAAAAAACCTTGGCAATTGATCCAGCTCTTTTCGCGCGAGCAATTCAAAACTGGCCTGCGCCGTATCATAGGAATAGCCCAAAGCCTCTCGCTGCTTGATTACCTCGAGAATTCTCCCCAAGGCAGGATTATCCTTCGCGACGCTTAACCCCGCCTCTTTCAAACGTTTGCGCAGGTTTGACTGGCCAGCCTGATTGGACATTGGAATAAGGCGCGCATTGCCAACAACGCTTGGATCAACATGCTCATAGGTGGTGGGATCTTTCAGGATAGCACTGGCATGCAAGCCGGCCTTATGCGCAAAAGCCGATCCACCAACATAGGCGGCTTGGCGCGCAGGCACACGATTTAAAATATCATCCAGCAAACCGGAAAGCCGGGTAAGGCCGGTTAAAGAATGAGGGGACACACCGGTTTCAAACCGACCCGCATAAGGCTCTTTTAGGAGAAGCGTGGGAATTAAAGAGGTTAGATTTGCGTTGCCGCAACGCTCACCCAAGCCATTTAACGTGCCTTGGATATGCCGCACACCCGCATCGACAGCCATCAAAGTGTTCGCCACGGCATTTTCGGTGTCATTATGCGTGTGAATACCCAAATTTTTTCCAGGTATTCCCGATGCAATCACTTCTGATACTATTTGATAAATCTCACGGGGCAAAGCGCCGCCATTTGTATCACATAGAACAAGCCAGCGTGCGCCTGCCCCCAAGGCCGCTTTTAGACTTTCCAGCGCGAAGGCTGGATTGGACTTATAGCCATCGAAAAAATGCTCGGCGTCAAATATCGCTTCGCGCCCTTGCGCCACAATATGGGCAATCGATAGGCGGATCGCATCTATATTTTCTGCAAGCGAAATACCTAGCGCCGTCTCTACATGAAAATCATGGGTTTTGCCCACCAAGCAAACGACTGAAGTGCCCGCATTTAAGACCGCCGCCAAAACATCATCGTTTTCAGCAGAGCGACCGGCCCGTTTGGTCATCCCAAAGGCCGTTATGGTGGCCTTTGTCTTTGGCAAAGCGGCGAAAAACGCATTATCGGTTGGATTGGCTCCGGGCCAGCCCCCTTCAATATAATCCACCCCCAGATCGTCAAGCGCCCGCGCAATCATTACCTTTTCATCGGTGGAAAATTGAACCCCTTGGGTTTGTTGCCCATCGCGCAGCGTCGTGTCGTAAATGTATAGTTTTTCAGTCGTCAAGCCGATGCCCCGAATTTTTATATCTTGATACGCTTTGCGTCTAGGCTACAGCCAAGTGACGCAGATAGGAAGCCATTACAAAAGCGTATCTAGGCGCTTTGGGTCAAACCCCGGCCCTGCCAAGAGTTCGATACCCGTTTTGCTCATCCGCACTTCGACCCCCGCGTTTTGTAGGGCTAATTTCAACCGATCAAGTTCTGCAAAGTCTTTATCCTGCATTGCTTGGGCACGCGTTGCCTCAAGCAAGGTTTCAAATTGTGACAGATCAACGGCTTGCGCCCAAGCGCCCATTGATGGCTCAAGAAGGCCCAACATTTGAGCCCCTGCTTTCAACCCAGACAAATCTTCCTGCGCCAGCAAGCTGTGCAAGCCCGCAATCGCGCCGGCCGTGTTAAGATCATCACAAAGCGGATCCAACACGCAGGCGGGCACAGTCTTTGCCGCCGCAACGCCCGCGGTGAGTTTGCGCCATTTACGCAGCGTTTTCTCGGCGTCTTGCGCGCGCTCTTTGGTCCAGTCCATGGGCTTGCCATAATGCGTTGAAAGAAACACAAAGCGGATCACCTCTCCGGCAAATCCCTGCTCAATCAAATCCCGTACCGTAAAGAAATTGCCCAAGGATTTTGACATTTTCTTACCGTCAACTTGCAGCATTTCATTGTGCAGCCAAACCTGCGCGAACTGGCTTTTTGGATGCGCGCAGCAGCTTTGTGCAATTTCATTCTCATGGTGGGGAAAGGTTAAATCATTGCCGCCGCCATGGATATCAAAGCTTTCACCCAAGAGATCAAGCGACATGGCCGAACATTCAATATGCCATCCCGGCCGACCAAATCCCCAAGGGCTTTGCCATCCGGGCTGATCCCCGCTCGAGGGTTTCCAAAGCACGAAATCCATCGGGTTGCGCTTATAGGGCGCCACTTCGACGCGCGCTCCTGCAAGCATATCATCAATCGTGCGCCCCGAAAGCCGCCCATAATCTGCATAACTGTCAACGGCAAATAAAACGTGACCATCGGCGGCATAGGCGTGTTCTGCGTTGATCAGATTTTCGATCATTTGGATCATTTGTGGCACATAAGCCGTGGCGCGCGGCATATGCGTCGGATCTAGAGTCCCCAAATCGGCCATATCTTGCAGGTACCAAGCCGTGGTTTCTTGCGTGATCTGGGCGATCGAGCGTCCTGTTTCTGAGGCTTTGGCATTAATTTTATCATCAATATCCGTAAAGTTGCGCACATAGGTAACATGCGCCTCCCCATATAATCTGCGCAAAACCCGGAATAATACATCAAACATGATCACATTGCGTGCATTCCCCAAATGCGCCCGATCATAGACTGTTGGCCCACAGAGATAGATCCGTATATTTTTGGGATCCAAAGGCACAAAAAGCTGTTTGGCACGAGCAAGGGTGTTATGCAGTGAAAGCGTTGTCATGAATTTACGGCCAATTAGTTCTTTATCGAGGCGGCTTAGCAATTTCATGCGGTCTTGGAAACATAAGAAATGTTCTAAAATTGGCGGTGGTTGACATTTCTGCACGAATAACGTGATGATTTGCGCCCATGGATTGTTCGTAATTTGAGGTTTATCTGCAGGCTGCGGCCTAAAAAGCCCAAAAAAATTAAACTTCATAAAAAGATAAGGAATTGGCCTGTGCTGCCATCACAACGTATTCGCAATATCGTGCCCGAAGGCCTGTCAGATGGATGGGGGGTTTTTATGAAAGCCCGCGAAATGATTGCCCAAGGCCAGTCTGTGATTGAGCTGACGATCGGCGAACATGATATAAAAACCGAGCCAGATATTTTACACGCCATGCAGCGCTCAGCAAAAGATGGGCATACTGGATATGCACCAGTGCCCGGAACGCAAGGATTGCGCGAGATCGTAGCGGCCCACCATCAAACGCAAGCTCAAGTGCCAACAAGCGCCGAAAATGTTCTGATAACCCCGGGCGCTCAGGCCGCTTTATTCGCGGCGCATCTGGCGGCCTGCAACCCACATGACAAAGCGCTTTATATAGATCCTTATTACACCACCTATCCAGGGATGCTGCGCGCGCTCAGCCTTAATCCCGTTGCAATTGCCGCCAAGGCGAGTGACGGATTTCAACCAAACGGGGCCAGTTTAAACGCGGCAGCACAAGGCGCTGCATCCTTGCTTATCAACTCTCCAAACAATCCAACGGGCGTTGTGTACGGCCAAGAAACGCTTGAAATAATTGCGGATACCTGTCGGGAACATGATTTATGGCTGATTTCTGATGAAGTATATGCGTCGCAAGTTTGGTCTGGGCGCCATATCACGCCAAGGTCACTACCCGGCATGAAAGAGCGCAGCTTGATCGTGGGCTCAATGTCAAAAAGCCATGCAATGACGGGCAGCCGGATTGGTTGGGTGATCGGCCCAGAAGATATTATTGACAAGCTCAGCGATCTGGCCACTGTCAGCAATTACGGCGTGGTCGGCTTTATTCAAGACGCCGCTGAATATGCATTACATTTGGGATCCAGCGCATTTATCTCTGTTTCAGCGCCATTTGAGCGCCGCCGAAAACTCGCGCTTGAGATCTTGAAAGAGTTTCCGCAAATAAACGTCATTCCGCCGCAAGGAGCGATGTATCTTATGCTGGATATTCGCAGTACAGGGCTTAACGGCGAAGCTTTTGCAAACGCGCTTCTTGAACAGCGCAAAATTGCCGTTATGCCCGGAGAAAGCTTTGGCGCAGCCGCTGCAGGGCATATCCGCGTTGCCATGACCGTTGAAGATGCACTGTTCAGCAAAGCGCTTAAAAGCCTCTGCGACTTTGCAACCAACCTCGCATCAAAATGAATGATGCCGTTTATTCTTTCAGAAACTTGAGGCAAAATGGAAGCGGCTGTGAACGCTATTGGCATCTATAACGCAAAACCATTCACGCCTTAGGCGAAGATGAGAGGTATCACCGGCTTTTCAACAACAGATGTCTCCCGTATTTCATGGGTTATTTCGCTTTGGCCATTTGCTTTGGCCATGGGGTTGCAAAACTTCTCCAAGAACGTTTGAACTGCAGCAGAAAAACAAACCCTTGCACGCAATTTGCTTTCCTCAAAAACATCACTTACCTTTATTAAACTATGTAAGATATTGCTTTTGAGAGTAATTTCAAAAAATTTATCTACGCGAAGCCAAAAGATTTGTAAAAAAAAGGGTTGAAGATTCAACCCTTTTGATAGGGTAAACGCATATTGCTCACAAAAGCGCAGCCTCTACCCCGATATGCCTTAAAGTGGTTTAGCCAACCAGCTCAATACCGGAAAAGAAATATGCGATTTCTTCTGCAGCTGTTTCCGGTGCGTCAGAACCATGAACTGAGTTTTCGCCCACAGATTCTGCAAATTCTGCGCGGATCGTGCCGGCAGCTGCATCGGCTGGGTTGGTTGCGCCCATCACTTCGCGATTTTTTGCAATTGCGCCCTCGCCTTCCAAAACCTGTACAATGACGGGCTCGGAGGACATGAACTCACAAAGCTCATCATAAAACGGGCGCTCTGCATGCACGCCATAAAACACACCAGCTTGGGCTTTTGTCATATGAATGCGTTTTTGCGCAACAACACGCAAACCTGCCTCTTCAAATTTTGCATTGATTTTGCCGGTTAAGTTCCGACGGGTTGCATCGGGTTTGATGATGCTGAAAGTACGCTCGAGAGCCATGTTAGATTATCCTTTTTACCAAAGCGGCAGACCCCTTGCCCACCGCCATGAAAACGCTCTCGCCCTAACATGACGTCGCACTTTTGAAAAGCCGCTTTTGGAAAAACATCACAACAAAGGCGGCTGGTTTAAAAAAGCTTTCGATTTGCTTTTATCTTGCGATTTGCAACTGGTGTCTCATAAAGCTGCCTGCTAAGCCACGCGCATGTTGAAAATTAACGATATCAGCTATTCTGTGGAAGGCCGGCTTTTGCTCGAAAACGCAACGGCAATTATTCCGGCAGGGCATAAAGTGGGCGTTGTGGGGCGAAATGGCACGGGTAAAACCACGTTGTTTCGTTTGATCCGTGGTGAATTGGGATTAGAGGGGGGCAGCATCACCTTGCCCCGCCAAGCCAAAATTGGCGGCGTCGCTCAAGAAGTGCCCGGAAATGAGGTTTCTCTGATCGACACGGTTTTAGCCGCAGATCTTGAACGGGCCAATTTGCTGAAAGAATCTGAGCGGGCCACCGATGCGGCCCGGATCAGCGATATCCAAACCCGCCTGGCGGACATCGATGCATGGTCGGCTGAGGCACGTGCAAGCAGTATTTTGCGTGGGCTGGGCTTTGATGCAGAAAAACAGCAGATGCCGTGCAGCGCCTTTTCAGGGGGCTGGCGGATGCGCGTGGCCTTGGCGGCGGTTTTATTTTCGCAACCCGACGTGCTGCTTTTGGATGAACCAACAAACTATCTGGATTTGGAAGGCGCGCTTTGGCTTGAAAACTATCTCCTCAAATACCCCCATACGGTTTTAATCGTAAGCCATGATCGCGGCCTATTAAACCGATCAGTCAGTACGATTTTACATTTAGAGGACAAAAAACTGCAACTTTATGGCGGCGGATATGACACATTCGCAAAGACTCGAGCCGCGCGCTTGGCCGCCGCAGAATCCGAAGCCAAAAAACAAGAAACCCGCCGCGCACATTTGCAATCCTATGTGGATCGATTTCGCTATAAGGCCGATAAAGCCCGCCAGGCACAATCACGCCTTAAAGCCATCGCTCGGTTAGAGCCAATCACGCGCCCGCAAGAAGCGGCCTTGCGCCGCTTTAGTTTTCCCACGCCCGAAGAGCTATCGCCGCCAATCCTAAGGATTGAAAACGGTATCGCCGGATATGGCGAAACCACCGTTTTATCCCAATTGGATTTGCGTATTGATCAAGATGATCGCATTGCGCTTTTGGGCCAAAACGGTCAGGGAAAATCAACGCTGGCCAAATTGATTTCGGGGCGCTTAAAGCCTTTGGCGGGACTGCTGGTTCAATCCTCAAAATTACGCATCGGCTATTTCGCCCAACATCAAGTCGATGAACTTTATGTTGATGAAACACCGATTGATCACGTGCGACGCCTGCGGCCCTCCAAAACACCGGCGCAGCTGCGCGCAATATTGGGTGGCTTTGGGATTGGCGCAGAACAAGCAGAAACGCTTGTTGGCCGATTATCCGGCGGGCAAAAGGCGCGACTGTCTTTATTGTTAGCGACGATTGACGCCCCACATCTTTTGATCCTTGATGAACCGACCAATCACTTGGATATCGAAAGCCGGGAAGCTTTGGTTGAGGCCCTGACCGCCTATTCTGGAGCCGTGATTTTAGTAAGTCATGATATGCATCTTTTGGAATTGGTGGCGGACCGGTTATGGCTTGTGAATAACGGCCGCGTAACGCCCTATGAAGAAGATCTGGAAAGCTATCGCAAACAATTGCTCAGCGCGGATAAGCCATCTAAGAAAACCCCAAGCAAGGCCGAGCGTCCTAAACCGGCAAGCCGCGAAAAAATACTTTCGCTGCGCAGCGATGTTCGCAAATCAGAGGCGCGGCTAGAAAAGTTAAATGAAATGCGCGATAAATTGGCAATAAAACTTGCTGATTCTGCGCTTTATGACGATACTCGAATTGGCGAATTGGCAACTTGGAACAAAAAATACGCCGAAGTCATGGAGGCGCTTGAACGCGCCGAAGCGCTTTGGTTGGCGGCCCAAGAAAAACTAGAATCAGCCGAAAACCTTTAGTTTTAAAGGCTGGCCGATTTTACGCCAATCGCCCTTTTGCAAAAAGCAATTGCGGCATCTACAGCGCTTACAGAGAGCCATCGCAAAGCCGTTTTGAACGATGCATGTTTAAAAGGATATAAAATTTTGTTTGATTTCAGCACCACGCTTTTTATCACATCTTTCGTAACACTCTTCGTCATCATTGATCCGATCGGATTAACCCCGGTGTTTGTAAGCTTGACCAATGGCGAAACCATTGCGGCGCGGCGGGCCATTGCGTTGCGAGCAACAGTGATCGGGGCGGTCATTCTGTTGATTTTCTGCCTATTTGGTGAGTCGGTGTTAACCTTTCTGGGCATTTCGTTACCGGCGTTTCGGATTTCAGGCGGTGTGCTGTTGTTTCTTACGGCGCTTGATATGTTGTTCACGGGGCGACGCAAGCGCCGCGCAGCGCAAAGCGATGCTGAACCGGCAGAAAATGATCCTTCGGTATTCCCCCTTGCCATTCCTTTAATCGCGGGGCCAGGCGCAATTACCACGATGATTTTACTTTCATCAACGCATCCCGATATTGCCGGAACGATCACGCTTAGCTTGGTAATGCTGGCCGTCATCATCTTGGTGTTTCTATGCTTTTTAACCGCGCCTATGATTGAAAAAGCCTTGGGCGACACCGGAACCGAAGTTGTCACCAGATTGCTTGGAATGCTGCTTGCCGCCTTGGCCGTTCAGTTTATCTTGGAAGGGTTATCGCCTGTGTTGAGTGAAATTTTTCAAAAGTAGTGCCGTGCCAAATATCGATTATGCCCATCTCACATATTTAACGTTGCTTACGGCCGTTTTGATCGGGTCGGTCCTGATGTCTCGCATCGGCCTTTGGAAAACGCTCCGTCAATTGGCAACATGGCTTTTGATAATAGCCGGGGTGGCTTTTGCGGCCGCGCTTTGGAGCGATATCCGCAAAAACAGCGCACCTGCAAAAAAACTGTTGCTGCAAGACGGCGCGATTCTTATTCCGAAACAGGCGGATGGCCATTTTCATGTGACTTTAAACGTCAATGGCATAGAGATCCCTTTTTTAATCGATACCGGGGCCACAACCGTTATTCTCAGTCAAAAAGATGCACAAAAACTTGGGTTTGATCCTAACAAATTGGCGTTTTGGGACAGCGCGAATACCGCCAATGGAGAAGTGAAATTGGCCCCGGTGCGCTTGGCCACGGTTGCGCTGGAAAGGCATGTGGATCGTAACATCGCCGCTTATGTCAATGCCGGAAAGCTACCAGTGTCATTATTGGGCATGAGCTATCTGAGCAAATTTTCACGCCTGGAAATCACCCAAGAGCACATTTCAATCTGGCGTTAAGCTTCTGCCTTTTTAGTCCATTTTCCGGATTCTTCCGACCAATATTGCGCGGAACAACCAGATTGTGTCAGAGTTTTCCAAAGATCTCGCGCCGCTTGAGTGGCATCCGGGTTATGACCATCAAATAAGACACAGACGCGCTCGCAAGCCTGCACCTCTGCCGCGCTCACCAAGGCGCCACCTACGATCATTTTACAGCGGACATTATCAACGGGTTCGGTGCTGAGCACGACTGGGCTTTCGCTTGCCTCCGCTTCGCTTTCCAACGCATGTGGCAAAAACCCATCGGTTTGCTGCACCCAAAGCCTTTCATCTAACCATGCCATTCTGGCAGCATCAGTGCCCCGCACCTCTGTGCGCCAACCCGCCGCAACGGCCTTTTGCAGCAAAACCGGCAGCGTCGTTTCAAGAGGATGCTGCGTGAGATGATAAAAATATACAGCCCCCATAGTTTATCCCGTTTCAAGCATCTCTTGCACCAAACGATTCAGCGTCATGACACCCCAACCGGTCGCTCCAGCGCCAGAATGCGCGGTGTCCGACTTAACCTTCGCCACTCCGGCAATATCAATATGCGCCCAAGGTAAATCGTCTTTTACAAAGCGCTGCAAAAACTGCGCAGCGGTGATCGAGCCAGCGGCCCGCCCGCCAATATTTTTCATGTCGGCTATGGGCGATTTTAACAATTTATCATAGGCTGGCGACAGCGGCATCCTCCAAGCGCCTTCTTGTTCGCGCCCTGCGGCCCCCAGTAAGGTTGAGCAAAACTGATCATCGTTGGAAAAAACACCGGCATTTTCATGGCCCAACCCGACGATGATCGCCCCTGTCAGAGTGGCAAGATCAATCATCGCGCAGGGCTTGAAACGATCCTGCGCATACCACATCACGTCACACAGCACCAAACGGCCTTCGGCATCCGTGTTCAACACTTCAATCGTGTCACCTTTGAGGGAGGTCACAACATCACCAGGCCGCATTGCCTCGCCCGAAGGCATGTTTTCCACCAAACCAACCAAGCCAACCACATTGGCCTTCGCCTTGCGCTTTGCCAGGGCCAACATCGTACCCGCAACCACGCCTGCACCGCCCATATCCATGGTCATTTCTTCCATGCCAGCAGCCGGTTTCATAGATATGCCGCCGGTGTCAAACACGACACCTTTGCCAGCCAAGGCCAACGGCGCTGCGGCGTCTTCGGCCCCCTGCCACTCTAAAATCACCAATTTCGATGGGCTTTTTGACCCCTGCCCAACGCTTAAAAGGGCACCCATCCCAAGCTCTTTCAGGTGATCTTCATCCAAAATCTCAACTTTCAAGCCATGCTCTGCTAATGACAGCAAATGATCGGCGAATGTTTCGGTTGTTAAAATATTCGCGGGCATGGAGACAAGATCACGCGTCAGACATACCCCGTCGACAATCGAAAGTGCGGTTTCAAAATCGGAGCGCAAATTGCTCAACTTATCATGCATAACGCGATAATCTGGGCCTTTATCCTGCGCTGCAGACTTATAATTTTGGAATTTATAACTCCTTAGGGCCAACCCTAAGCAAAATTGCTCAGAATGGCGTAAAGCCCCGAGTAAAATCACAGCTGATTTCCCCGATAAACGTTTTGCCAATGCGACGCCGGCTTTGCGCACAATCTCTGGTTTCTCGCCACGTTCTAAAACAACAAGCTGGATCGCTGTTGCCTTTAAACCGCTTGGATACGAGAGCGTAATCACATCCGCAGCCTTGCAGCCTTGAAAGCTTTGATGTTCAACGGCGCGCTTGATGGCGCCTTTTGACATCGCGTTGACACGCCGCGCCATAGTCGAAAGGCCTCCCTCACGCGTTACCGTTACGACCAAATGGTCGGTGTAATCTGCGATTTCATCCCAGGCAGTACTTTCAAAACTAAAATTTCCATAAGGCGGCATGAAGATCTCCTCAGAATTTACAAGATAAAATCGTTTTCCAGGCCTATCTGCATAGTTAACAGTTTTCCCCGCGATCACTTTGAGGTAAACCATGTTTGATCGTAGAACGCCACTGGGGATTTAAGTGTCACGCTTTGACCGTTATTTGTTTTTCCAATTTTTGGTCGTATTCGGATTTTTCTCATTGGTGTTGGTCCTGGTTTATTGGGTTAATACGGCTGTCATTCTGTTTGACCGTTTGATATCCGGCGGTCATTCCGCGCAGGTTTTTTTAGAGTTTTCGCTGTTAGCAATCCCAAAAGTGATTGCCATGATACTGCCTATGTCCGCCTTTGCGTCGATGGTTTTTGTTGCCAATCGGCTCAGCAGTGAAAGCGAATTAACCGTTGTGCAGGCAACTGGTTTTAGCCCGTGGCGTTTGATGCGGCCTGTTATGGCATTTGGGCTGATCGTTGCGCTCTTTATGTCAGTTTTAACCCATTTTATCGTTCCGGTTAGCAATGCGCATTTGAAACAACGGGAGCAAGAAATTGCGGGCAGTATTTCGGCGCGGCTGTTGAGAGAGGGTGTTTTCTTACATCCCAGCCCGGGAATAACCTTCTACATCCGGGAAATAACATCGACTGGTGAATTAAAGGATGTCCTGCTTGCAGATCACCGAAGTGAGACCACAAATATTGTTTACAGCGCAGAGACGGCCTATCTGCTGCGCGAGGGTGAGCGCAGCATGTTGATCATGGTCAACGGGCTGGCGCAGAGATACCAGCAGGATACGAATGCACTTTCAACAACTTTATTTTCAGATTTATCCTACGATGTAAGCAATCTTGTCGGAACCAAAAAAGTTTTAAAACGAGGTTTAAGTTCCATTTCGAGCTATGAGATGATTGTTGAACAATCCCTCATTCTGCAAGAAACCAAAACACCTTTGGAGCGCTTACACAAAGAAGTACACAACCGTATTCAAGAGGCGCTTTTATGCATCGTTGCGGCCTTTATCGGTTTCTCGAGCCTTCTTCTGGCAAGCTTTAGCCGGTTTGGATCTGGCCCACAAATTTTATTGGCGATTTTATTGTTGATTTTGATCAAGCTTACCGAAAGCGCATTGGGAGATCTGCTGCGCAGCAATCCGTCTTATTGGCCCCTTATTTATGCCCCGACGTTGGTTGGAGGGATGATGAGTTATGGTTTACTAGCCTTCGCAGCCAAACCGTTTAAACGCAGCGTAGATTTGACTGATCAGGTTCCCTCATGACGCTTCACTATTATTTCTCGAGTAGGCTTTTAAAGTCTTTTAGCGCAGTTTTTGCAGTATTCTTTGTATTCATGTTGCTGATCGATCTGGTAAATCAAATGCGCTGGATTGATGATAGCGTTTCCTTTCGAAATGTTCTTCTTCTGGCCACTCTGAATACCCCCAAATCAATATATCAAATCCTGCCTTTAATCATGATTATTTCTGCCGTTTTGCTTTTCGCAAATTTGAACAAATCGAGCGAGTTTATCATTGCTCGGGGCGCGGGCCAATCCAGCCTCACAACACTTGCTGGACCGATTTTAATAGCAGGCCTGTTGGGGCTCATAATTATTGGGCTATTTAATCCAATCGTGGCATCCACGTCGAAATATTATATAGATTTGAGAGAAGAATTTGACAGCGGAGGTCGATCGGTATTTTCTATCGGTAGAGAAGGTCTATGGCTGCGTCAGGGCGATAGCGCCGGGCAAACTGTTATTCACGCCGAGCGTACTAACTTTGACGGCACGAAGCTTTATGATGTTAGCTTATTAAACTACACTAAAGATGGCGGCTTAAATAAGCGCATAGAGGCAAAAACAGCCTCATTACAAATTGGCAAATGGGAGCTTAAAGAGGCAAAAACCTGGTTGCTGTTGCCGGGTAGCAATCCAGAGGAAACTGCGCAGTTCTCTAAAAAGCTCGAACTTCCATCCACTCTCACACAAGATCAAATTCGCGATCGATTTGGCAAGCCGGGTTCCGTATCTTTATGGAAATTGCCTGAAACTGTTGCCCAATTAAAGGCTGCAGGGTTTTCCGCCCGCAGACATCAGCTTTGGTTCCAATCAGAATTGGCGCGCCCGTTATTTTTAATGGCTCTAACGATGGTAGCCGCCGCCTTTACAATGCGACCTGCTCGCCTTGGTGGCACTGGATTGTCAATTTTAAGCGCCATATTGCTAGGCTTTGGGCTGCATTTCATTCGTAATTTTGTTCAGATATTGGGTGAAAATGGACAATTGCCAATTTTTTTATCGGCCTGGTCGCCGCCCATTGCAGCCCTTGCGCTTGCCTTTGGGTTGATGTTGCAGATGGAGGATGCTGCGTGAAAACCCTGATAGCGCACGTGCTCCTAAAAGCTTTAAGCTTTAGCCTCTTTTTAGCAAGTCAATGTCTTGCCGCAAGCGGGCCAGCAACATTGATCGCTGATCAGCTGTTTATTGACGAAGACCAGCGTTTGGTGGCCAGCGGGTCGGTTTATGTTTCGCATCAAGATAGGATATTGACCGCCAATCAGATTATATACGACAAGGCACTTAATAAATTAGAAATAACAGGGCCGATCCAGTTTCTAGATACTGATGGCAACGAAATAAAAGCCAAAACGGCGAATATAGATGGCGATTTAAAGGCTGGCCTGTTCCAAGCTGCAAGGCTTGTTTTGAAGCAACAGCTTCGCATTAATGCAAAGTCGCTAGAACGCTCGCAGGCGCGCTTCATGCAACTAAACAAGGTCCGGGCAACCTCTTGTTACAGCTGCAATCAAAACCCGCCCCTATGGCAAATACGCGCGAAAACGATGCGCCATGACAACGTGAAACGGCAAGTCTTCTTTGAAAATGCTACGTTGCATGTCTTTGATTTTCCGGTCTTTTACACGCCATATTTACGCCTTCCAGATCCTGGCGTGAAACGCATGCAAGGCTTTCTTGTTCCGCGAAGTCAAACAACAACGCGGCTTGGTTACGGCCTTAAATTGCCTTATTTCATACCTATTGGCGAAAGCCGCAATGTAACCTTAACACCTTATGCGTCACCTGTGACCAAAACAATCGAAGTGGATTATCGTCAAGCCTACGCTGCGGGCGATTTTCAAGCGTCAGGCACGATTTCTAATGATGGGTTAACCCAAGACAAATGGCGCGGATACATGTTTGCAAATGGCAGCGCTGAACTTCCATCGCAGTATACTTTAAAATACAAAGTAGAAACCGTAAGCGATTTCAGTTATTTAGGAGATTACGAATATGTAGAGAAGGACCTTCTCGAATCCAACCTACGGCTGAGTCAAACAACCCGACGTCAGTATAATGACGTGAGCATACGCCATTATACCTCTCTTTATGGAGGAAATCGAACCGCCCCTTCTTTCGTGGCCAGTAACAAATTTGAACATCGGTTTGCAAAACCTTTTATTGGTGGAGATGTTAAGATCGGCTTAGATATCCATGGCAGTCACCGTCAATCTAATATCAACGAGATCGGGCGCGATCTAAGCCGTGTGAATGGCACCTTGCAATGGGGGGATTTTTACAGGTTTTCAAATGGTGCACAAATTGGCCTTAAGGCCCAGGCTTTCACTGATCTATTTGTGATTGCGCAAGACACGAATTATAGCCGGACTCAATCTGCTTTTTCAGGGGCAGGCGCCATATCATTGGCTTGGCCCTTACTGGCCAAAAATAGCTCAAACCGGCGCATGATGATTGAGCCGGTTGTGCAATTTGAATATGCCTCACAAAGAGATTTTTCTTTGCCAAATGAAGAAAGCCTTTATGCAGAATTCGATGAGGCAAATCTGTTTGAACTGTCCCGTTTTCCAGCGCCAGACCGCCGGGAGGTTGGTTTGAGGGCGGCAACAGGTCTTAAATTTGCATCGCAAACCCACGATAATGCCAAATTATCTGCCGCTATTGGACAAATCTATCGCGAGAAGAGCGAGCCTGATTTTTCAGAAAGCTCAGGATTGCAATCGCAAACATCAGACCTTTTGATCGGCGCCGAAATTGAAACGCAAGGCGGGTTGTCGGTTTTAGGCCGGACCTTGCTAACTCCAAATGGTCGCTCATCACATGCCGAGGGCTTGGTCAGCCTGCGTTCAAAACGATTTGAGCTTGCCGCAGGATATGTCATGATGCCCAAGGCTTTAGATGATGATACCAATAAAAACCTTTCGGAATGGACCGTGTCTTCCAACTTTAAAGCCAATTCAAACTGGGTGATTGCAAATACGATGCGTTACGATCTAGTGGCGGAAAGAACCGCCACTGCCGGAATCAATTTTTCCTATAATAACGAATGTGCCAGCTTTGATTTCGCGGTGCATCGCCGGTTCACAGATATCGGCTCATCGCCGCCATCAACAAGATTTGAAATGACGATCGGATTAAAAGGGTTTAGCACAGGCGGCAGAAGCCTTTCCGACCGGTCAAATTGTGGAATTTAAGATATGAACAACCTGCTATTAATCATTCTCACGTTTTTTGCTGCTGTAAGTTTTTCGCCGCAAAAAGTATCAGCAAACAATCCGTTTTCGCCAGCAATTGTGGTCGATGGAGAGATTATTACGCATTATCAAATAACCCAAAGGGCGCGGCTGCTTCAGGTCTTGAACGTGCCTGGCAACCCAAAGTCTGTAGCGCGAACGCAACTTATCGAAGATAGTCTCAAGCGGTCGGCTGCCGCCGAGCAGTCTATCGTTATTACAGAGGCGGAACTGCAAGCTGGAATTGAGGAATTTGCGGCACGAGCGAACTTGAATGCTGTTAGATTTGTAAAAGAATTAGCCAAACTGGGTATCGATAGAACCGCATTTGAGCAATTCATCAAAACCTCTCTTTTGTGGCGCTACGTAGTACAAGCCAAGTTTGGCGCGCGCAGCCGCGTTACGGATGAACAACTTCAAAGGGCGGTTCAAAGCGCGGGCGATGGGTCAAACGTGCGCGTTTTATTGTCTGAAATCATTTTGCCGCTTCTGCCGGGGCAAGAGGAGCAAACGCTTGAAACGGCAGAGGCCATAAAAAACCTGACTGGGTTTGACGCCTTTTCGAAAGCAGCAAAACGATATTCTGCCGCCCCCTCGCGTGATATGGGTGGCCGCGTCACATGGCAGGATTTAAACAGCCTGCCGGCGGTTTTGAAGCCCTTGATATTTGGCTTGGCACCTGGCGAGGTCACCGAGCCTTTGCGCGTGCCAAACGCTGTGGCCCTGTTTCAACTTCGGGCGATAGAAGAAACGGGATATGCATTCTCATCCTCTGGTACAATTGATTATCTAACCTATGAGTTTGAGCAATCCGACCTCGACACAATGCAGCATCTCAAAACGAAAATTGTGCATTGCGATGACCTTTATGCAGAAGCAGAACGATCACCAACGCACGTGCTTTTGCGCAAAAGCACGCCCGTAAAAAACATCCAAACCGAGTTGGCTGAAATGTTAAGCCTTCTTGACCGACATGAAAAATATTTCTTTTCCAAAGGCGGTAAGAGCATATTGGTGATGTTATGCGCACGAACAGATATGGCCTCTCAAACATCGCAGAATCTCGATGCTATTCGAACTGGCCTGCGCAATAAAAGGTTAGAGAGTTTCGCCGCCGGATATCTAGAGAACCTGCGCCAAGACGCGCGTATAATCAAGAAATGACCCGCACGCCAATCGCTCTGACATGTGGAGACCCAGCCGGCATTGGCCCTGAGTTGGCGGTCAAGGCCTGGAATATACTCAGGAATGAGCTGGTGTTCTTTTGGATTGGAGACCCGCGCCACTTGCCGGCTGGGTCCCACTTCGTTGAAATATCCAACCCCAGCGATGCCGCGGCGGCGATGCAAACAGGCTTGCCTGTTTTGCCGCATACGTTTACCGCTTTGGCCAGTTCGGGGGTGCTTGATCCCCGCAATGCACAGGATGTGATCAACGTGATTGACCGCGCTGTGCAGCTTGCAAATGCGCATCAAGTGGCAGGCATTTGCACGGCACCAATACATAAAAAAAATCTGCAAGACGGCGCGGCGTTTCAATATCCGGGCCATACTGAATTTCTGGCCGATTTGGCAAATGTCAAAGATGTTGTGATGATGCTGATCAGCCCGTCTTTAAGGGTTGTACCTACAACGATACATATTCCATTATCCGAAGTCAACCGGCAGCTAACGCCAGCCTTACTAACAAAAACAATTCAAATTACCGCTCAAGGTCTCAAAGAACATTTCAAAATTCAAACGCCACGGATTGCGGTGGCGGGGTTAAACCCACATGCCGGTGAAGGGGGTAAAATGGGCAGAGAAGATCTAGATTTAATAACGCCCATTCTTGAAAGGCTGAATGGTCAGCCGGCGATCCTAACCGGGCCACATTCGGCCGATACGCTTTTTCATGAGGCCGCTCGACAAAATTATGATGCGGCGATTGCAATGTATCATGATCAAGCGCTCATTCCGATTAAAACGTTGGATTTTGATCAAGGCGTGAATTTAACACTGGGTCTTCCCTTCATAAGAACCTCTCCTGATCATGGCACGGCCTTGGATATTGCCGGCCGCGGCATCGCCAATCCAAACTCATGCGTCGCTGCTTTGCGCTTGGCTGAAGAATTGGGGCAGAAGCGATGAGTACAATCGATAATTTACCCCCATTGCGAGAGGTCATCACAGCCCATCAATTGACCGCCCGAAAATCACTCGGACAGAATTTTCTACTCGACCTTAACCTAACCGCAAAAATTGCCCGCCAAGCCGGCGATTTAAGCGCTTGTGACATTTTGGAAATTGGTCCCGGCCCCGGTGGTTTGACCCGCGGCTTATTAAGTGAGGGTGCACGTAAGATATTAGCCATTGAAAAAGACAATCGCTGCCTACCAGCTCTGGAGGAAATTGAAAAAGCGTTTCCAGGCCGGTTGCAAGTGATCAATGAAGATGCGCTTCGCCTTGATCCTGCCCAGTATTTGACGGCTCCGATCAGAATAATCTCCAACCTTCCTTATAATGTAGGAACCGAGCTGCTTATACGCTGGCTTACGCCTCCCAATTGGCCGCCTTTTTGGAAAAGCCTCACCCTAATGTTTCAAAAAGAGGTCGCTCAAAGGATCGTGGCCCAGCCCGGCAGCAAGGCCTATGGGCGGCTTGCCATTCTGGCTCAATGGCGCAGCGAGGTAAAAATTGTGCTCAACTTGCCCCCCGATGCGTTTACGCCGCCCCCCAAAGTTTCCAGCGCAGTTATTCATCTTGAGGCATTGCCAGCGCCGCGCTACGAGGCCAATCAGAAGGTTTTAGAAAGCCTTGTGGCGGCCGCCTTCAATCAACGGCGCAAAATGCTACGCTCTGCCTTAAAGGGGCTAAGCCCTGAAATTGAAGATCATTTAAAAGCAGCTGGGCTTAGCCCAACGGAACGCGCAGAACAAGTTTCGTTAGAAGGGTTTTGCGCTTTGGCGCGACAGTTGGAAGCCGCCTATGGCAGCCACAGCACACCGCAAGCCTAATTCACTCTTTGCCTCAAAAAGTTTCAATCAACTTCTGGCGCTGCATCTACAGTTGGGGCGGGCTTGGGCGCCCGGGGCTTACGCGGAGCGCGGGGTTTGCGCGCTGGCTTTAGCGCTTGCGCCTCACTCGGCTGATCAGGTTGAAAAGGTGGTGCTAAACCCGCATCGTCATCCACGATCGGCATGCTCGAAACTTCTGGTTGTTCCTCTTCATGCGCCACAGCACTGAAGCCATTGGGCTCGATAGCGGTGTGCGAAGCATCTTCTTGGCGTTCTTGACGTTCGCGATCGCGTTCTGCCTGGCGTTCACGGTTCTCACGCTCTTGCTGTTCGCGGCGTGCGTCTTGCTCGCGCTGTGCTTCGCCCAGGAGGCGTAAATAATGTTCGGCATGCTGTTGGAAGTTTTCTGCCGCAATCCGATCATTGCTTAATTGGGCATCACGCGCCAATTGATTATATTTTTCAATAATTTGCTGCGGTGTTCCACGCACTTTGCCTTCCGGCCCTGAGCTATCGAACACGCGATTTACGACATTACCAACGGAACGGTTGCGATTTTGCTTAGACCGCGAACGGGGTTTAGATGATCTCATAGGTAGCTTTCCAGCCTTCATTCATTCTTAATGTTATGCAGCGTTGATTTTCTATCAGAGACAGTTGCCAAAAGCGATGCGGGCTATGATACGACAGAAACCACATGTTTCTGATCACAATGTTTTTGTTTAACCTTACCGCTACGTTGGTGACAAGGGAATATTCAAAAAATCCACGAATTTTCTTAATTTTGGCTAAAAATTTAAACGGTTTTGGCCTTTATCGCGCAGACAACCCGATCTAGCCCATTTAGATCTTGGATTGTTTCGACCGACTTAAGCCCGTTTGAGGCAAATAATGCACGTACCGCCTCGCCTTGCCGAAATCCAATTTCAACCAATAAGCGCCCACCTGGTTTAAGATAACCGATCGCATCGCTTGCAATGTTTTGATAGGCTTGCAACGCATCACGCCCCGGGCTGAGCGCAATCATTGGATCGTATAGCCGCACATCGGGATCTAGATGAGGGATCTCATCCTCTCCAATATAAGGAGGGTTGGACACGATAAGATCGAATTGCCCGCTTATAGCCTCAAACCAATCGCTTTTTTGCGCTTGAAACCGATCGGAAACCTCAAGCTGCACTGCGTTCCTTTGCGCGATAAGAAGGGCTTTTTCACAAATATCGACGCCAACGGCCAGTGCGTCCGGCCATTCAGATAACAGTGTCAGCGCCAAGATACCGCTGCCCGTTCCAAGGTCCAAAATGCGATCCGCCTTCTGTTGCAGCGCCAAATTAACAAGCACCTCGCTATCCCCTCGTGGATCCAGAACATCGGGGGATATCTCAAACCAACGGCTCCAAAACTGCCGTTTCCCCAAAATCCGCGAGACAGGCTTAAAGTTGCGCCGTTGCTCAATCATACTTTCAAAATGATCTTGCTGCTGTTTTGATACATAATCCAAGGCTTTCAGCGTGACTTGCGCCGTGCTTATCTCCATTGCGGCTGCCGCCAAAAGGCGCGCATCCCGCCCCGCAGTGTCAATATGTGCTAATTTGAGTTTTTGCTGGCCCAGGGTCAACAGGTCGCGTAATATCATGCGTTGAGCTCGGCCAGCAAATTGGCCTGCGCATCCGCGACAAGCGCATCAATCATTTCATCAAGATCGCCCTGCATCACTTGATCAAGTTTGTATAACGTCAAATTGATTCGGTGGTCCGACATCCGCCCCTGCGGAAAATTATAGGTACGAATACGCTCTGAGCGATCGCCTGATCCCACCTGAGATTTGCGATCTGCCGAACGCTCACCATCCACGCGCTGACGCTCGAGGTCATATAAGCGGGTTTTCAACACCTGCATGGCGATTTCTCGATTGCGATGCTGCGATTTTTCAGAACTGGTAACCACCAGCCCTGTCGGCAGATGCGTGATCCGAACGGCAGAATCGGTGGTGTTGACATGCTGCCCCCCTGCCCCTGAACTGCGCATCGTATCAATGCGAAGATCATTCGAAGAAATTTGAATATCAACATCTTCGGCCTCGGGAAGCACCGCAACGGTGGCAGCCGAGGTGTGAATGCGCCCGCCGCTTTCCGTTTCTGGCACGCGTTGCACCCGGTGCACGCCACTTTCATATTTGAGCCGAGCAAATACAGCTTCGCCCTTCACATGAGCAACAACTTCTTTGATGCCACCCAATTCGGTTTGTTGCTCTTCGATGATTTCAAAATTCCACCCGCGTGTATCGCAATACCGTTGATACATCCGCAACAGATCACCCGCGAATAAAGCGGCTTCTTCGCCCCCTGTTCCGGGCCTGATTTCGATGATAGCAGGGCGAGCATCTGCGGCATCTTTGGGCAACAAAGCCAGCTGTAATTCACTTTCAAGTTTTGGCAAGCGCGCTTTTAAACGCGGCAATTCTTCTTCTGCCAAGCCTCGCATATCTGGATCTTCCAGCATGTCTGTTGCGTCTTGCACCTCTTCAAGCGTCTGAAAATATTCTTCAATACTGTCTATAACGGGCTTTAAATCAGAATATTCGCGACCCAGTTTGGCAATTTCATCCCCGGATACGCCATCATTCATTTTGGCTTCCAGATACTGAAAGCGTTGCTGGATCAATTGTAATTTATCGACAGGTACCATGGCTGAGATGTGATATATTCCCTGCCGCAGGTCAAGGGCTGTTCTGCCTCGCAAATCAAAGCTGCAGGGGTTAGTCAAACGCGCGTTGCGGCCCAAATGCAAATCAATTCAAGAGCCACATGTGCCCCGGCAATCGCAGTCGCGCCGCTGGTATCATATTGCGGAGACACCTCCACCACATCGCCCCCCACCATATTGATTCCCGCGATATCGCGTAGAATTGAGGCCGCCTGCCGCGAGGATAGCCCCCCCCAAACCGGCGTGCCAGTTCCCGGGGCAAATGCAGGATCAAGACAATCAATATCAAAACTAAGATAGGTGGGCTTATTTCCTAAAATTGCTTTAATTTTTTGAGCAACCGCTGCCGCGCCCATCTCTTCAACCGCGCGCGCATCGATAATATGAACGCCAAGCGTATCCGCATTATGCGTGCGAATGCCCACTTGAACCGAGGTCTCAGGATCAATTAAGCCAAGCTTCACAGCTTTGTAAAACATAGTACCGTGGTCAATGCGGTCCATTTGATCATCTGGCCATGTATCAGAATGCGCATCAAATTGCAGCAAGGAAAGCGGACCATATTTTTCAGCGTAAGCCTGCAAAATCGGAAAACTGATGTAATGATCGCCGCCTAAAGCAATACTGGCCACATCCGCTTTCAAGATCGTTTCAATATGCTGCTTTAAACGTTTTGGAAAAGCGGCCACATCGGCATAATCAAATGCTAAATCGCCATAATCTACGATGCTAAACAAGCTCATTGGATCAATGTCCCATCCGTAGGGCGGGTCAAAGGGTTGTAAGCTGCTGGCCTCTCGAATGGCGCGTGGGCCAAACCTCGCGCCGGGGCGATTGGTGACGGCCTGGTCAAAAGGAATTCCGGTAACCGCCAGATCGACCCCGCTTAGATCTTTTGTATACCGCCGCCGTAAAAATGAAGTGGCGCCGCCAAACGCGTTCTCAAAACTAAGCCCTTTATCGTCTTGGCGGGTAAACGCTTGATCTATTTGAGTTTTTGAATCGCTTAGCGCCATAATAATGTTCCTTTTCGTGAATCATGAACGGGCGGCAAGATTACCCTAAAGGTTGGGCATTTTCCACCAAACGCGCAAAAAACGACGCACCATAAGGTGCCGCATCATCGTTAAAATCATAATTTGGGCTGTGCAAGCCAGCGGCCTCTCCGATCCCAAGAAACAGATAGGCACCCGGGCGCTTTTGAAGCATGTAGCTAAAATCTTCCGCGCCCATTTCCTGCCCTGCATTTTCTAAAACATTCCCATCAGCAGCCACTTGGCGCGCCACATTGGCCGCAAATGCAGCCTTCTCTGGATCGTTGATTGTGGGAGGATAGCCTTCTTCATAGACAAGACGCGCGTCAACGCCATAGCTAGCCGCCTGCCCTGCAACAATCTCGGCCATACGGCTTTTCACCATATGTTGAACTTCAGGGTCAAACGTTCGAACCGTGCCATTTAGAAAAGCGGTTTGCGGTATAATATTTCCAACAGTGCCGCTGTGAATCTGGGTGACAGAAACCACAAGTTGATCAAATGCCCGGGCATTTCTGCTGACAATCATTTGTAAAGCTTGGGCGATGCCCACCGCCGCAATCACTGGGTCTTTGGTATCTTGAGGATACGCACCGTGGCCACCCTGGCCTGAGATGTGAATGTCAAAATTATCAGCCCCTGCCATAATCGGGCCTGGCATCGTATAAAAACTGCCCAAAGGATGCCCAGGCGCATTGTGAATCCCGTAAACCTGGTCAATTTCGAACCGATCCAAGATACCTTCATTCACCATAATTTCGGCGCCGCCATTTTGTTCTTCATCCGGTTGAAAAATCAACGCCACCCGGCCTTTAAAATTACGTGTTTCCGCCAGATATTTTGCTGCTCCCAGCAACATTGTTGTATGCCCATCATGCCCGCAAGCGTGCATTTTTCCCGGCTCTTTTGAGCCCCAGTCAACGCCCGTTTCTTCACTGAGAGGCAACGCGTCCATGTCCGCACGCAAGCCAATTGTTGGACCAGGAGCCTGCCCTTCGATAATCGCAACGATCCCAGTTTTTGCAATGCCTTGATGGATTTCAGAAATTCCAAACGCGCCAAGCTTATCGGCGACAAATGCCGCAGTTTTATGGCATTCAAGCCCCAATTCGGGCATTTGGTGCAAATGCCGCCTCCAGCCTTTCATATCATCGGCAAAGGCGGCAATGCGATTAATCACCGGCATCTTGTTATCTCCTTTGAGGCAGGGTTTAAACAACATCAGATAGTAAGAATGAAAGGCACGCAATGGGCTTTGATAAAAATATTATTTCTGATCCCACACGGGGTATGCCGCGGCTTTTGGAAATCATGCGCGCGCTGCGCGATCCAAAAACCGGATGCCCGTGGGATATTGAGCAAAGCTTTGAAAGCATCGCCCCTTACACGGTGGAAGAGGCCTATGAAGTGGCAGATGCAATTGCCCGCAAAGATTGGGATGATTTGCGAGATGAGTTGGGCGATTTATTGCTCCAGGCGGTCTATCACGCGCAAATCGCTGAAGAAGAAAAATTGTTTAACTTTGATGATATCGCTAATGGGATCAGCGATAAAATGCTACGCAGGCATCCGCATGTGTTCGCTGATGAAAGCCGCGATAAATCCAGCGTAGAACAAACGCAAGATTGGGAAAAGCTGAAAGCGGCCGAGCGGCTCAGCAAAGCCAAATCAGGCGCTTTAGACGATGTGGCCTTGGCGTTGCCCGCATTAATACGGGCGGTTAAATTGCAAAAACGCGCCGCGCGGGTGGGGTTTGACTGGCCCGAAATTGGGCATGTTTTGGAAAAAATCAAAGAAGAAGCGGCCGAGTTGGTTGAGGCACAGAGCACGTCAGATCAGGCCCATATGGCGGAAGAATATGGCGATTTATTATTCGTAATGGTAAATTTAGGGCGGCATTTAAATATTGATCCCGAAGACGCGCTGCGCCAAGCAAACGCGAAATTCACCCGCCGTTTCAGGCATATTGAAAATGAGCTAAACAAATTAGGAAAGACGCCACAAAGCAGCAGCCTGACCGAAATGGACGCGTTTTGGGAAGAGGCGAAAGCACAAGAAAAAAGCAACAAAGCCTAAGCCTAATGAGCGCTGATAGCGCCCCGAACCCAATTGACTGCAACAAACGGATATGTCCGGCCCCGTTGTGAACGCGGCAACCGTTCGGGTGTAATTTAACCTTTCGCGCTGTCAAGCTCTGACACCCTGTAGCATTCCGCCTTGCCCTTAAAGCCAACACCAGTCTATCTTGATAAGCCAACAATTGGAAAAATTATGACAAAGCGTAAAATCATTATTGATACCGATCCTGGTCAAGACGATGCAGTGGCCATTTTGGTGGCCTTGGGCAGCCCGGATGAGCTTGATGTTCTTGGTATTACGGCGGTTGCAGGCAACGTGCCGTTAGAGTTAACGCAGAAAAATGCGCGGATCGTTTGCGAATTGGCCAATCGACCCGATATGCTGGTCTTTGCAGGCTGTGATCGCCCGCTCGGGCGGCAATTGGTCACCGCTGAGCATGTCCATGGAAAAACCGGTTTGGATGGGCCAAGTTTGGCCGATCCAAAAATGCCGATTCAGGATGACCACGCGGTTGATTTTATCATCAAATCACTGCGCGAGGCGGCGTCTAATACCATCACCCTCTGCCCGTTGGGACCTCTAACCAATATTGCCACTGCGTTTCAAAAGGCGCCTGATATCATTCCAAGGGTGCAGGAAATTGTGCTTATGGGCGGGGCCTATTTTGAGGTTGGCAATATAACACCAACTGCAGAATTTAACATTTATGTTGACCCAGAAGCCGCTGATATTGTGTTTAAATCAGGCGCGACCATTGTAGTGTTGCCGCTTGATGTGACGCATAAGGCATTGGTTACTAATGATCGCAATGATGCGTTTCGCAACTTAAACACGCCGGCCGGCAGAGCGGTGGCGGATATGACAGATTTTTTTGAACGGTTTGACAAAGAGAAATATGGCAGCGCTGGCGCGCCGTTGCACGATCCATGCGTAACCGCCTATTTGCTGCGCCCTCAGCTGTTCTCGGGCCGTCACATCAATGTGATGATTGAAACCCAATCTGAATTGACCCGCGGGATGACAGTGGCTGATTGGTGGCGGGTAAGCGAAAGGCCCGCAAACGCCACATTTATAGGTGATTTAGACGCGGATGGTTTTTTTGAGTTAATTACAGAGCGTATTGGACGCTTATAGCGGCGCGGTTTCGGCAACAGTCGAAAAAGACATACTTTATGATACAACCCAAAGGCCAAATTTTATGAACACCCCGGTTCAAATTCCATTTGACAACAGCTTTGCACAGCTGCCTGCAGGATTTTACACAAAGCTGCCTGCAACGCCCGTAAAAGCCCCCAAGCTGATTGCTTATAATCAAGGCTTGGCCAAAGACCTTGGTATAACAGGTGGCTCAGAAAGCGCTTTGGCAGAGATTTTTTCTGGCAATCAAACACCAGCCGGGGCCGAGCCGCTGGCGCAGCTTTATTCTGGGCATCAATTTGGCCAATACAACCCCCAATTGGGCGATGGGCGTGCCTTATTGCTGGGCGAAGCACTCTGTCCAGATGGGGCGCGGTTTGACATCCAATTGAAAGGCGCCGGTCCAACGCCTTATTCGCGCAATGGCGATGGGCGTTCTTGGCTGGGCCCAGTTTTGAGAGAATATGTGGTTTCAGAAGCCATGCATGCTTTGGGCGTTCCAACAACCCGCGCCTTGGCTGCTGTTGAAACGGGCCAGCCTGTTCTGCGCGAAACCGTTTATCCTGGAGGCATTTTAACCCGCGTGGCCAAAAGCCATCTGCGCGTAGGAAGCTTTCAAGTGTTTGCAGCCCGCCGGGACATAACCGCCTTACAAACCTTGTTTGAATATACTGTAGAGCGGCATTTTCCACAGGCTCAAAGCCCAGAAGCGCTTTTGACCGCCGTGATCGATCTGCAGGCGCGTTTGATAGCCAAATGGATGAGCTTGGGATTCATACACGGTGTGATGAATACGGATAATTGCCAGATTGCGGGGGAAACGATTGATTACGGCCCCTGCGCTTTTATGGATATATATCATCCCGACCAAGTGTTTTCCTCTATCGATCGCACTGGGCGCTATGCCTATAGCAACCAGCCCAACATCATCGTTTGGAATATGGCGCAATTTGCAACAGCTCTTATTCCCTTGATGCCCGATTCAGAGGCGGCCATCGAACGCTTCACGCAAAATGTTCACGCCATGCCCGATTTGATAAATACGTATTGGCTTCGTGAGTTTGGCGCCAAAATCGGATTAAAAACGCCCCAAGCCAAAGATTTTGACCTCATCAGCGCGCTATTGACGCTTATGGCAGAGGGCCAGGCAGATTTCACCAACACTTTTCATGCGCTGTCCGACGGCAAGCCTGAAAATGAATTTACAGACCCACACCCCTTTGAAGACTGGCATCAACTATGGCAAATGCGTTTGAAAAGTGAGGCAGATCCGCATTTGCTGATGCAGTCAAAAAACCCCGCACTTATTCCACGCAACCACAGGATAGAGCATATGATCACTGCGGCCGTTACGGGGGATTACACGCAATTTCACCGCTTGACCGCTGCATTATCTTCCCCCTTCACCGCCTCTGATGCGTTTGAAGACCTCAGACAGCCACCAGAGGCACATGAGAAAGTAACCGCAACTTTTTGTGGTACATAGGAAAATCAATAAACCGCTTGCATGGTGGCGGCGGGAATTTTACCTGCGATTGACTAATACCAAACCGATGGTGACCAAGCTAAGAGATAAAATCACCGTCGCATTCAAAGCCTCGCCCAGCACAATCCACCCAAAAACCACGCTGAACACCGGCGATAAAAAGCTAAAAGATGCCACGGATGACGCTTTATAAACCTTAATCAGCCAAAACCAGAAGGCAAAAGCAAAGCCCGCGATTGCAATGATCTGAAAGCTCAAGCCCAAAACATGAACCAGCTCAGGTTGCCGCAGGCTGGGCCCAAAAAAAGGCGCAAGCATCAAAAGAACCGGCGCCGATATTAACAGCTGGATGAACAATTGGGCCTCTGGCTTCTCGTCTGACAGGGCGGTTAATCGCACGCAGAGCGCCAGGCTCGCCCAGCCAAACGCACCGGCCAAAGCCAGAAGATCCCCCCATATACGCGTATCTGTCGCGGCTTCGTGATCCGCCAAAACCCAAATTACGCCGGCCATAGCAACCAGCAGTCCGGCGCTGCGTTGCAAGGTAAGGCGTTCGTTCGGCAATAGAAAATGCGCGCCGATCGCAAGCCATAAGGGCATCGAATAAAATAAAATACTGGCCCGCGCCACGCTGGTAAAATCTAACGCCAAAAATAGGCAGAAAAATTCGAAGGAAAACAGCAATCCCAGGCCAAGGCCCGGAAGAAGAACGCGCCGCGTCAGACAGATGGGAATGCCGCGCCATCGCATCCATACCCAAACGAGCAATAACCCGCCCAAAGAACGAATGCCGGCTGCAAAAACAGGCTGAAACCCTTGATTTGTTACCTTGATGACGATTTGATTAAACGCAAGTAGCAGCGACAAGCCCACCAAAAACACGATGCCTTGTGCATCAACGCCTTTTTTAGCCAACATCTTTTAGCACCAATACCGTTTTCTGCCTTGCTGGCCTGCCGCGCAAATTTCGTTCATCTCTGCAGCTGGCAAGGGTCAAGCTGCAGAGCGCGCAGCTTTTGATTTACGGCGTTGACGCGCGCGTTGGGCCCCCGTTGTGCTCGGCTTTGCAGAATGCCCCCCCTGCGGGTTAGATCCTGAGGGTTTGCGACGGCGATTTCCGTTTGGACGGGCACCATTTTTCTTTCCTGCTGGAATTTCAATGTCTTCCCAGGGGCGGCCTGAGCCAATAGGAATGCGCAGCGCCATCAGCTTTTGGATTGCCTTTAATGCATCCATTTCATCCGGCGCGCAAAACGCAACGGCTTGCCCCTCAGCGCCGGCGCGCGCCGTGCGGCCTATGCGATGCACATAATTTTCCGGAACGTCGGGCAAATCATAATTGTAAACGAACCGCACATCGGGAATATCAAGCCCGCGCGCCGCAACATCCGTGGCCACCAAGACCTTGATAACCCCCTCGCGAAAGTCGCGAATGGCGCGATCCCGTTGCGATTGAGATTTATTCCCATGCACAGAACCTGCCGAAAAGCCGCTCTTATGCAGCGTTTTGAGCATTTTTTCCGCGCCATGCTTGGTGCGCGAAAATACCAGTGCCAAGTCGCCTTCATGTGTTTTCAAACGTTCGATCAAAAGGTTCATCTTCTCGGCTTTCGCCACATAATGCACAGATTGATCAATTTTATCTGCCGCTTTACCCGGCGGTGATACTTCAACTCTTACGGGCGATTGTAGGTAACTCGCGGCCAATTCATTCATTTGCTTGGGCATCGTTGCCGAAAACAACATCGTTTGGCGCTGTTTCGGGAGAAGGCCAGCGATTTTCCGCAGGCTATGAATAAAGCCTAAATCCAACATTTGATCTGCTTCATCCAAAACCAAAAAACGGGTATCGCTGAGGGAAAGCGCTTGCCGGTCAAGCAAATCAATCAACCGGCCTGGGGTGGCGACGATAATATCCGAGCCACGCGCCGCGCGGGCGATTTGGGGCCGAATTGATACGCCTCCGACCACTAAGCCAATCTTAATGGGGGAATTAACTACCAAAAGCTTTATCGAATCGCTGATTTGCTTTGCCAATTCGCGCGTGGGCGCCAAAATCAACCCGCGCACCATTTTGGAGTCGGGTCGCCCCGTCATCTCGGATAATTGCGTCACCAATGGCGCACCAAAAGCGAAGGTTTTCCCAGTTCCCGTTTGCGCCAGCCCCAAAACATCCTTGCCGTTCAGCGCATGCGGTATCGCGTGCGATTGGATGGGCGTTGGTTCGTGAATACCCGCAGCTGTTAATTGTGCCACCAAACCTTTGGGCAGACCCATTTCTTCAAATAACGTCACTCTGTTCCTTTTCTGGCGCAAGGTCTTGCCCAACGCCCTAACCTCAAAACCCACGCGGCGCATCACAACGCTGCAGGCCTGTTCACAGACAAGCAACCCCGCTCAGAATGAGAAGAGGTTCTTCATCTTGTTATGCGCCCACGCGTGATTTTGGGAACGGTGCAATCTTCAAATTTGTCTTTTCGCCATTTATCTTTTTGTGATAACGGCCGGCAATCTGCTCACGCGACAGGAAGGTTTGCTGGCGCTGAATGCACCTATTCTCTGCATAAAGTCAACCCTTACCCATGAGCAGGTCAAGTAGCAAAATTAATCTAGGCTTTGCAGGTTGAAAAAAATAATTTAAAGCCCTGCCTAACGAAGAAAGGACGTGTCATGTCAGACAGTATAATGGACCGCTGTGAAGCCATAGCGCTGCGCATGACTGGCCAGAGGCGCATTATAGCGGGCGTATTGGAAGAGTCTGATGATCATCCCGACGTAGAAGAATTATACGCGCGCGCTTCGGCTTTAGATGCAGGAATTTCGATTGCAACCGTCTATCGCACTGTCAAACTTTTTGAAGAAGCCGGCATTCTTGAACGCGTTGAATTCGGCGATGGGCGCGCACGCTATGAAGATGCAGAGCGCGATCATCACGATCATCTGATCGATTTAAACAGCGGAAAAGTAATCGAATTTTTAGATACAGAAATAGAAGCCCTGCAGGAAAAAATTGCGCAGAGACTGGGCTATCGCTTGAAGGGCCATAAATTAGAGCTGTATGGCGTGCCGATTTCAAAACCAGAATAACCCCGCCATTGACATCTCACTCGGCATCAATGACTGCTTAGCGTCATATGCGGCACATTCAGCTTGCCGGGCCCATTTCATAGATCGAGCATTTAATGGACAACCTTCGCGCAATCATATTCATGTGTTTGGCTATGGCAGGCTTTGCGCTTGAAGATTTCATCATTAAGATCATCGCAGAAGAGACCCCTATCTCTCAGATCTTGATAACGATCGGCTGCTTGGGAACGGTTTTATTTTCGATCATTGCCTTGGCCGTTAAAGCGCCGATTTTTAGCGCGGATATTTTAACCTTTCCAGTTATTTTCCGAAGCATCGCGGATCTTTTTGGCGCTTTGTTTTTTGTCACGGCCATCGCGCTTACACCTTTGGCAACCGCGTCTTCCATCTTACAAGCAACACCGTTGGTGGTGACGCTGGGCGCGGCGGTGTTTTTGAAAGAACGGGTTGGATGGCGGCGCTGGACTGCGTCTTTGGTCGGATTTGCAGGGGTTTTGCTCATCTTGCGGCCAGGAATGGCGGGGTTTCAACCAGAATCGCTTTTCGCCGTGCTGGGCGTTCTTTGCTTATCTGCAAGAGATTTGGCAACGCGGGTCATGCGCGCACAGCTCTCCTCAGTTACGGTATCAATCTATGCGTTCGTCGCCACAGCTTGCGCAGGTGTGATTGCGTTGCCATTCACGGGCCCTTTCACGCCCCTGCAGGACGTGAACTGGTTTTTATTTGCAGGCGCCGTTCTGATCGGATGCTTTGCATATTTCACGCTGATTTCAGCCACGCGCATCGGCGATGCCTCAGTGGTTTCGCCATTTCGCTATTCCCGCCTTATTTTTGCGCTTGCTTTGGCGATGGGATTTCTTGGCGAACGACCTGATTCAACAACCTTCATCGGTGCGGCTATCATTTTAACCTCCGGAATATATATCTTTTGGAGAGAGCGGGTTTTGGACCGCAAAACCGGCTAACCAGCGCATCTAAGCATAAATTCCGCACAAATTTCATTGCCGGGTTACGGCTCAGTTAGCGCAGCACGCCTTAAACCGAGATCTAATGCATTCACTTTCCAACCCGAAGCTGCTAAGCGCCCTTTCGATACAATTAAGAAAGAAAGCACCCAAGCATGAGCCTGATCCTAGATATATTTGCCCGCGAAATTCTTGACAGCAGAGGCAATCCAACAGTTGAAGTCGATGTTCTGTTAGAAGATGGATCAAGCGGGCGCGCCGCCGTGCCCTCTGGCGCCTCAACCGGCGCACATGAAGCGGTTGAAAAGCGCGATGGCGATACAGCGCGCTATATGGGCAAGGGTGTTTTACAAGCGGTCGATGCTGTCAACGGTGAAATCGCAGATATGTTGGTTGGATTTGACGCGCTTGACCAGCAGGCGATTGACACAGCGATGATCGAATTGGATGGAACTGCCAACAAATCACGCTTGGGAGCAAACGCAATTTTGGGCGTGTCCTTGGCGGTGGCGAAAGCCGCTGCAGATTTCAGCAATCTGCCATTATACCGTTACGTTGGCGGCACCGCCGCCCGAATTCTTCCCGTGCCCATGATGAACATAATCAATGGCGGGGAACATGCTGATAACCCCATTGATATTCAAGAATTCATGATTATGCCGGTTGCCGCCACTTCGATCCGTGAAGCCGTGCGCATGGGCTCAGAAATTTTCCACACATTGAAAAAAGAGCTTACCAATGCCGGGCTTTCCACCGGGATCGGGGATGAGGGCGGCTTTGCCCCAAACCTAAGCTCAACCCGCGATGCATTGGACTTTATCTTGCAGGCTATTGAGAAGGCAGGATATAAGGCCGGAGAGGATGTTTATTTAGCGCTAGATTGCGCGGCGACTGAATATTTTCAGGATGGCAAATACCACATGAAGGGGGAAGGGGTAAGTCTTAGCTCGGAAGAAAATGTGGCGTATTTAACGGCGCTTGTGAATGACTATCCGATCATCTCGATCGAAGACGGAATGGCTGAGGATGATTGGGCAGGGTGGAATGCGTTAACAGCGGCTCTGGGTGCCCGTATACAGCTGGTGGGGGATGATCTTTTTGTAACCAATCCCAATCGCTTGGCTAATGGTATTCGTCAAAAAAGCGCCAATTCAATGTTGGTGAAGGTCAATCAAATCGGCAGCCTGTCAGAGACCTTAAAAGCGGTGGATATGGCCCATCGCGCCGGATTTACGAACGTTATGTCGCACCGCTCAGGCGAAACAGAAGACACAACGATCGCTGATCTGGCCGTTGCCACGAATTGCGGTCAGATAAAAACCGGTTCTTTGGCCCGCTCAGACCGCTTGGCAAAATACAACCAATTGATCCGTATCGAAGAAGAATTGGGAGATATTGCCGAATATGCCGGGCATTCTATCCTGCGCGGTTGATTTGGACAGGTCCGAGCGTTCGATCACGCTCGGATCACGTTTTTTTGCTGACCTGTGAGCCGAGCGCCTTTGCAAGCTTTGGCAATCTGGCCTTTTTCAGCAAAGGACGGATCGTCCATTCTTGCCCGGAAAGCAGACTTGCAGTGCTCAAAACCCGCTCGGCTACCGCCTCAACGGCGGATGGCTCGGCGGTAAACGCCGCGTAAAGCAGCGCATCTGGATCGCGGCGATCCACCCCTTCTTCGCCCAAAATGTGATGCGGGAAATCTTTTTTATTCAGCGTCACGATCAAATCGGCAGATCCTGAAATAGCCGCCGCCAAAACATGGCAATCGGCGCGATCGGGCAACCAAAGGCGCGCCTCTAATGAGCTGGGCCATACGACACAGGCCTCAGGCCACGCAGCACGCAGAAGCGCGATTTCGCTGGCCGCTTGGGCAGGTCCAGTCGGGCCAAGTTTCGTGGCAGCCCGCTGCCATTCTTCCAAAATACGCTCAGACCAGATCGGCGTCCAAGCCATCGACGCCGCAACCCCCAAAAGCATCTCCCGCATAACGGTTGGAAACAAGACGCATGTATCCAATACAATTTTCATAGGCGATAAAATAAGGCTTTCAAATAACCGCTTTCCGCCAATTGAGGGTGCAAGGGATGATCCGCACCGGCAAATCCAGTGTGAACCAATTGTGCCGCGCGCCCCGCACGGCCAATACCGCGATTGCAGGCAGTTCTGAATTTTACCAGATCAGCCGCGTGCGAGCAGGAGCACAGAACCAAAAAGCCCCCCTCCTCTACCAAATGAGCCGCCAGCCGCGCCACTTTTTCATACGCCCGCAACCCTGCCTCTAATGCGGGCTTGGAAGAGGCAAAAGCCGGTGGATCACAAATGACCAACCCAAATTTTTCACCAGCCCCTGCCAGCGCTGATAATTGCGCAAAAGCATCGCCTTTTTGAGTTTCAAATTTATCGACCACGCCGCTTGTAACAGCCCCTTGCATGGCAAGTTCCAGCGCCGCCTCAGACCCATCAACCGCCAACGATGATTGGGCGCATGCCGCAAGCGCGGCCAATGAAAAACCACCAACATGGCTGAACACATCCAGCACTTTGCGCCCCTTCGCCAAACTGGCAGCAAACGCGTGGTTTGGACGTTGATCAAAATAAAGACCGGTTTTTTGACCACTTATCAAATCAGCCTTGTAAACCGCTCCGTTCATCGGCACGTCAACTGTTGTTTCGGGCCGCTCACCGATTAAAATATCACTTTGCGAGTCTAATCCTTCAAGCGCCCGACTGCGCCCACCGGCATTTTTAAGAACGCTGGTAATTCCCTCGATTTCAAGCAAGGCCTGGCTCAAAGCGGCAAGCCGCATCTCGGCCCAAGCGGCGTTGGGCTGCACCACTGCAAGACTGCCAAAACGATCGATAACCACGCCCGGCATCCCATCGGCTTCGGCATGTACCAAACGGTAAAACGGTTGCTCAAATAGCACCTCGCGTAACTGTAGGGCCGCGGTGAGCCGCTTTGAGAACCAGATTTGATCGATCTCTGCCTCAATATTGCGATCCAAAATGCGCACAGCAATTTTAGATTCAGGGTTTATTCCCCCTAAACCTATCGGGCGGCGCTCGGAATCTTCCACAATCACCACACTGCCAGCGGGAAGCTTTTTGCTGCGCCGGTCAAGCACCAGCTCATTATTGTAAATCCAAGGAAACCCTTGGCGGATGGCTTGCGCGGCGGCGTTTGGCCGCAAACGCACGGTTGGATAAATATTCTGTGTCATGCTTTGGCTTCTAGGGGATGCGCGCGAAAAGAGAAAGTTCTTTTGCAGTGGCATTTCCGCCCTTGCGTCTGTTTTTCGTTTCGTGATAGTGCAGTTTTGTTAGCGCTAACAGTAAAGTGTCAAAGCCATGCACATGCACCCCATTATATCCGAAGTTACCAAAAAAATTATTGACCGTTCAAAACCGGATCGGGATTCTTATCTTTCAAGAATGCAAGAAGCCCGTGGCAAAGGACCACAACGGGCACATCTGTCTTGCGGAAATCAGGCGCATGCCTACGCCGCGGCGCAACAAGATCAAAGCACTTTGGCCACTCAAGCAGGTCCGAATATCGGCATTATCACTGCCTATAATGATATGCTTTCGGCGCATCAGCCATATGAAACCTTTCCACGCTTCATTCGCGACGTGGCGCGTGAAAATGGGGGCACGGCGCAGGTTGCTGGCGGCGTACCGGCCATGTGTGATGGGGTAACGCAGGGCCAGCCCGGGATGGAGCTCTCTTTGTTTTCACGCGATGTCATTGCATTGGCTGCCGGCATTGGCCTGTCTCATAATACATTTGACGCAGCGATTTATTTGGGTGTCTGCGATAAAATTGTACCGGGCTTGATCATAGCAGCTGCGACTTTTGGTCATTTACCGAGCATCTTTTTACCCGCAGGCCCCATGGTTTCTGGGATTCCAAATGATGAAAAAGCAAAAATTCGACAACAATTTGCCACTGGAGAGGTTGACCGCAGCGCCTTGATGAAGGCTGAAATGGCCAGTTACCACGGGCCGGGCACCTGCACATTTTACGGAACTGCAAACTCGAACCAAATGCTTATGGAGTTTATGGGCTTGCATTTGCCGGGCGCGTCTTTCATCAACCCCAACACGCCGCTGCGCGATGCGTTAACCGCCTATGGCACCCGCCAAGTGATGCGCTGCAGCGCGCTGGGCGGCTCATATACGCCCACCTGTGACATTCTAAGCGAAAAAGCATTCGTGAATGGTATTGTAGGCTTAATGGCCACAGGCGGCTCTACGAACCTTGTGCTGCACCTTCCCGCCATGGCGCGCGCAGCAGGAATACATCTTACAATTGAAGATTTTGATGCGATTTCCGCGATCACGCCTTTGCTGGCGAAGGTGTATCCCAACGGTTTGGCCGATGTGAACCATTTTCACGCGGCGGGCGGGCTAAGCTTTATGATCGGTGAGTTATTGAATGCCGGCCTGCTCCATGAGGATGTCACCACCATCATGGGCAAAGGCCTTAGCCATTATCGCCAAGAGCCCAAACTATCAGGCGCAGATATCGAATTCCGCGCTGTTTCAGGAAACAGCGAGAATGAAAAAATTCTTCGCCCCGTGAAAACTCCGTTTCAACCCAGTGGTGGCCTAAAAAAATTAGACGGAAATTTGGGCAGCGCGATGATTAAAATATCGGCCGTAGCCCAAGAGCGGCATATTATCGAAGCCCCCGCACGTATTTTTGAAACACAAGCAGCAGTAAAAGAGGCGTTCCAAAACAACAGCATCACCAGTGATACAATCTTAGTTGTGCGTTTTCAGGGCCCGCAGGCCAATGGAATGCCAGAACTTCACGGGTTGACGCCAATTTTAGCCGTGCTTCAAGATCGCGGATTGCGCGTAGCGCTGGTTACCGATGGGCGCATGTCGGGCGCCTCTGGCAAGGTACCCTCTGCAATCCATCTCAGCCCTGAAGCCGCCGTTGGAGGGCCCATTTCAAAACTGCGTGATGGTGATATGATCCGGCTAGATGCCAGCAGCGGTGCGCTTATGGTTCTGGATTCCGATTTTGGAAACCGACCCGTTCAAACCGCCGATTTGTCAGGAAATCATCAAGGAACAGGGCGCGAGTTGTTTGACATGTTCCGCAATAATGTGGGTTTGGCAACCGCCGGCGCAGGCATTGTAGTATAACAAAAAATTAGGAGGCGGTTTTGACCCCAAGCACAGCCAGTAAAATCACGTCAGACATCTGTAAAATGGCACCGGTTATGCCGGTATTGGTTGTAGAAGATGTTGCCGTGGCGCGACCGTTAGCCGAAGCTTTAATTGCTGGTGGCTTATCCGTGCTCGAAGTCACGTTAAGAACCCCAGCAGCGCTTGACGTGATTAAAGAAATGGCAAACGTGCCCGGCGCCACCGTCGGAGCTGGAACATTGCTCAGCCCGAAAGATGTTACCGCCGCCCGCCAAGCTGGGGCCAAATTTGGCGTGACCCCAGGTACAACGGATCGGTTGCTTGAGGCTTGTGAAGCAGAAGACCTACCCCTGTTGCCAGGAGCGGCCACCGCAAGCGAAGTTTTAAGTTTGCTTGAACGTGGATATACGGTGCAAAAATTCTTCCCTGCTGAAGCAAATGGCGGCCCCAGCGCCCTGAAAGCAATAGGTGCGCCCTTGCCAGAAGCGATGTTTTGCCCAACTGGCGGTGTAACCCCACAAAATGCAATGAGTTATCTGAGTTTGAAAAACACGCTTTGCGTTGGCGGCAGCTGGGTTGCGCCGAAAGCGCTGATCGAGGCGGGTAAATGGGATGATATCGAAGCCTTAGCGCGGGCGGCTTGTCATCTCGTATAAAGCTGCATCATCTGTGATCCTAAACGCGTACATTTAATATTTTTCAGATTTTGGATCAAACATGCCCAATGCATATTTATAGAGGTCTTTCGGCCGCCCGCCTGCGCCAGCCGCCGCGGCGACGCGGCGGTTCCGCCGTTTGAAGACCCAGCCTTAAAGTTTCCGTCATTGGATGTGTTTGGCTGAAGCTCTCATATTTATCCAGAAGCTGCTTTAAGATATCCCGCATATCCTCTTGGCTTGGGATCGTCAGCGCCCAATCCAAAAAAATGCTACGGCATTCTGCGGCGCTTATATCTTGGATATTATACGCCTCACGGATCAGGGCTTTTGGGTCTAGCGCATCACCTTTCATGATCACTCTCCTGTAAAACCGGTAGAACCTGCGTTAAAATCTCATCAACCACTTGTCTATGATGTTTTATCTGGCTTTGTAAATCTTCAAAATCTTTTGTTCCAGAAACGCGGAATAAAAGCGCCGAGTCACGGCTGCCCATCGCGGTAGGGTTCAGAATGTCATCCGATAAAAATTTTGACACCAAAAGGCAAGGAAACAAAAATTTATATGCTGCAATTAAGCGTACCAAATCAACTGCATTAACAATGCCAAGGCGCTGCAAATTGGTCAGTCCGCTCTGCGTATCGCGCTGCATCGAGGCCTCTAAAAGCAACCCAAGATGTGACAGCAATTCAATATCAAGCAACCGCCCTCTGCCGCGCTTAAAATGCCAACTCGATTTGTCTGCCCAAGCACTAAGCAAGCGCGCGCGCATTTTCGACAGACCGCGCAAACACTTATCTGGATCCGCCTGCCGCAGCGTGGCCAACCGAAACGCCTCGAAATCAGAGCACAAACTGTCGCATCCCGTCACCGGTCGCGCTTGCGTGAGAGCCAAATGTTCCCAAACCCAAGCTTGCTTTTGTTGATAGGCTTTAAACGCGGGCCATGAGGTGGCAACAGGCCCTTGATTGCCCGAAGGGCGCAATCGCATATCTACGTTATAAAGCCGACCCTCTGCCATGGGCGCCGTTAACGCAGTGATGACAGATTGCGTTAAGCGCGCATAATAACTGCGTGATTGCAAAGATTTAGGCCCAATAGAGGCCTCCTGCCCTGCATCATCATAAAGAAGAATCACATCAAGATCTGAATTTGAATGCAACCGCTGCGCGCCCAAAGACCCCATCGCAATCAAAGCCGCCCCACGCCCCGGAGGGGGGCCATATTTGCGCGAAAATTCGGCACAAATCTCTGGCCATAAGGCAGCTAATGCTGCCTCGGCCAAATCTGCATATTCTTGGGCTGTTTGCTCAACGGATGTCAGGTCGCGCAGTAAATGAACGCCAATGCGAAAATGCCATTCCTTCACCCATCTACGCGTCATATCCAACTTGGTTTCATAGTCTTCTGTCGTTTGCAGCAGCTTCGAGAGGTCTTGAGTTAATGTTTCAGACCCGGGCCAAGCATCCCAAAAAGAGCCGCCGATCACCGCATCAAAGACTTGAGCATTACGCGCCAAATATTCGGCCAAATGATCCGACGTACCCACAATATCGACCAACAGATCAATCAATTGAGGGTTGGCTTCAAACAAAGAAAACAGTTGCACCCCCGCAGGAAGACCGCTCAAAAACCGATCAAAAGCCAGCACAGCCTCTTTTGTCTTATCCGTTTGCTTAAGCCGCTTTAGAATTTCCGGCTGCAACCGCATAAATATCGTATAGGCCCTTTCCGAGCGCAGCGCCGGATAGGTTGGCCATTTGTCCAATATTTCTGAAAACTCAGGCGCCTCAATTGGTACATCGCTTGAGGCTGGCCCAAAAAAAGCTTCGGTTATTTCATGAACCGATGTCAGCCGCGCAAATATTTCGGATTTCAACGCGTCTGCGCTTCGTGACATCAAGGCCGCTAAGCGTTCAAATTCCACTTCCGATGCGGGCAAACTATGCGTTTGAGCATCATTAATCATTTGCAAGCGATGCTCGAGCACCCGATGCGCCTGATAATGCTCCGTAAGCTGTTCTTTGGTTAAGGGATCAATCCAACCTTTTTGACAGAGCGCTGCAAGGCTTTGCTGCGTTCCACGCAACCTCAGATCAGGATCCCGTCCGCCCGCAATCAATTGCCTCGTTTGCGTAAAAAATTCAATTTCGCGAATTCCGCCCCGACCAAGTTTAATATTGTGCTTGGGCAGCGTAATCGCCCCCATCACGTCGGTTTTACGTCGGATTTGTAGGCGAATATTATGCGCATCTTCAATCGCCGCAAAGTCTAAATATTTCCGCCATACAAACGGCTCCATTTTCTGGAGGAACCGCGCACCAGCTTTCAAATCCCCAGCGATCACCCGCGCTTTGATGAAGGCACTGCGCTCCCACGTGCGCCCGCGGCTTTCATAATAATGCTCGGCAGCCTCGACCCCCATACAAACTGGTGTCACAGACGGGTCTGGCCGCAAACGCAAATCGGTCCGAAACACGTAGCCCTCAGCCGTGATATCGTTCAAAAGTGCCACCATATTCTTGGTTGCGCGAATAAAGCCGGCGCGGGCCTCGAAAACATCCACCGAGGCAAAATAGCTTTCATCGAAAAAGCAAATCAGATCGATATCAGAGGAATAATTAAGCTCATTTGCACCAAGCTTTCCCATAGCCAAAACGAACATACCCAAGCCTGCCGGATCCGTCTCGGGCTTGCGCGTGGGGATCTTTCCACGCTGCAACTGAACTTTAAGCGCATGGTTTAAACTAATTTGACAGGCAAGATCGGCAAATTTGCTTAGCGCCTCGGTAACCTCTTCAAGCGCCCATACGCCCGCCAAATCGCATAAAGCAGTCCAAAGCGCGACACGCCTTTTGGCGCGTCTCAGCGCGCTCATCAGGTCGCTACCGGCTGTCGCTTTCAAATTCGAAAACTCAACCTTTAACGCGGCGTCGGGCTGCGCAAAGGCGCCCCGCAGCCACTGATGCTCTTTTTCAATCAACCCCTTCAAATAAGGGCTTGAGCCTGCAACCGCGGCCACAAAATCTTGAATTTCTTCTCCATCCGCCGCAAAGAACTGACGCGCTTCATGCCCGTGATCCGCAGAAAATGGCCTTGGAATGTTGTGCATCAAATGAGAAAAGTGCATACCAGCAAACTGCGCCTTGTTACCGATTAGGTCAATGGTAAGCTTAACCATAAAACCAAAAGCTTAGACGCGGATCATTGATCATGCTCGGATAAGTTGCTAAACAGAAAATATGCGCCATACGTTGCCTATTGCCCCGCAGTTTTATGTGACTGCACAGCAACCCTGCCCCTATTTGGAAGGGCGGCAGGAACGCAAGCTGTTCACCTCTTTGCAGGGGGATGATGCGCAGCGGTTGAATGACAAATTATCGCATCAAGGGTTTCGACGGTCTCAAAACGTTCTATATCGCCCATCTTGCACCGAATGCACCGCTTGTTTATCGGCGCGCATTGACGTTCAAAAGTTTGAACTGAGCAAAAGCCAAAAGCGCGTGGTTAATCGCAATAAGACCCTAAAACGTGAAGTAAATTCGCCTTGGGCAACAGAAGATCAATATGAATTGTTCCGCAAATATCTGGGCGCGCGCCATGCCCGCGGCGGCATGGCCGATATGGATGTTTTTGAATTTGCGGCAATGATCGAGGAAACCCCCATTCGTACGCGGGTTGCCGAATATACATTGGAGCAAGATTTGATTGCCGTCTCCCTCACCGATCTGATCGATGACGGATTGAGCATGGTCTATTCGTTTTATGATCCCAGCTATACAAAAAGTTCGATTGGGACCTATCTGATTTTGGATCATATTGCCTTGGCCAAAGAGGCGGATATTCCTTATGTCTATCTGGGCTATTGGGTGCCCGGAAGCCCGAAAATGGGATATAAAGCGCGCTTTTCTGGCCTTGAAATTTATCTTAATAAAACCTGGACCCCGCTGGGGGATCCCGGCTCCTTCTCAGCCGATCTTCATCCTTTGAATTCCGAGCCAATCGCTGAACAAGTGGCCAGCATCGCGCTGCCCGATAGCAAACCGGTGGGGCCGTAATAAATCAGATGTGCGGGCCTAGACCTTCAGCCATGTATATCCTATATGTTTAGTCAGGAAATAAACGGAAGATTTAATGACTGACGTATCGCCCCCTATGGAAGGCACGCCTTTGATCGCCCCTTCAAGCACAGATCACCCGCTATATGATGGGGTTGTTGAAGCCTGTAAAACCGTTTTTGACCCTGAAATACCAGTGAATATTTACGACCTTGGGCTGATATACACCGTGGATATTGACGCAGAGAATGCGGTCAAAATCAAGATGTCCTTAACTGCGCCTGGATGCCCCGTTGCGGGTGAGATGCCTGGATGGGTTGCCGAGGCGGTCGAGCCTATGGCGGGTGTGAAAGAAGTGGATGTTGAAATTGTCTGGGAACCTCCTTGGGGTATGGATATGATGAGCGATGAAGCCAGATTAGAACTTGGGTTTATGTAACCCGTAATTAGGACGGAAAAAATGTTCTCAATGCCGGGAAGACAAGCTGTCACTTTGACGCAAAAGGCGGTGAAGCAAATCAACGCCTTGATGGATCAAAATGGCCATTATGGGTTGCGCTTGGGCGTTAAAAAGGGCGGCTGCGCGGGCATGGAATACACGCTAGACTACGTTGACGAAGTGACCCAACACGACGAGGTGATCGAACAAGACGGCGCGCGGGTGTTGATCGCACCAATGGCACAGATGTTTCTGTTTGGGACTGAAATCGATTATGAAGTCTCCCTATTGGAGGCGGGTTTTAAGTTCAACAACCCCAACGTCACCGAAGCTTGCGGTTGCGGCGAATCGATTAAATTCGCAGATATGTAATCAACCCTTTTTGAGATGCCGATAGGTTTCGCTAAAGCGTTTTTGCAAGTGCTCACCCGCTAGAATGGGTTGTCATACGCCCTCTGGCGCAACATTTGTATCATGGTTGGGATTGAAAAATAGCGGAATGGATAACCGCTCCTGCGGACCTCCGCGCACCCGGTGCAAGGTTGCTTTAACTTCCCCCCCCAGTCCAAAACTCAAGCATTTCACCGAAGTTTATAATAAATTCGCCAGGGGGCACTTGCACGGCTTGCCATCCGCCATCAGGCAGGTGCACCTCTAAGCCTTGCTGACCATCAGTGGCCAAAAATGTCAGACATCCATAATCGGTATGCTCTGCGATTCCAAAATCTTTATCCCCGCTATCCAAAAGCCTTTTTGGATAGAAATTTCCTCGAAGCAGCGCCATAGGTTTGTTAAATTTATCGTTAAAAAATGCAGGGTCACGCCCATTCCCCGCCGCAATAGCTTGCAAAATAATCAGGGATATAGCGCGCGCACGTTCAAAATACGCCATAATATCAACATCAAACATTGCAGGGTTTTTCGGCCATTGATTTGGGACATAAACGCCAAGCGCGCACAACCTATCGCTTTCAGCAAGCGCTATCCCACAATCAAATACTTCTTTATAATCAGGGTTGGCATCAGCGCTGACTTGCTCTGCCCCCGGCGCGCCCCAACCACGGTTTGCGCCAGTAACCGCCATATTAACCGCCTGTTTTTCGGCATTGGGGCCTTTGAAAAAAGCTTTATAAACGTCAAGCAGTCGCAAAACATCTTCGCGGCTGATCCCCGTATTATATACGGTTAAAAACCCCACCTCTTTCGCAGCCGCTTTTAACGCATGCAAGGCCGCCCGGTCCTGCCGCTTTCAATCCAAAAAATCCAGTCGAGGAACCATACGCCTTTCCAAACCAGTTTACGATTAGCGCCAGCGTGCCCGACCAAAAAATGTCCGCAGCGCTCTTTACAGGCGTGGCTTCCTTGAAGGCCCGCCGGTTGCTGTTTAAGATAGCTGAAACAGAGTCACAAGATTGAAAAGAGAACCGGATGATCAAAAAAATGGCCGCGGGCAATTGGAAAATGAATGGAATGCTGGACAGCCTAAAGGAAATTGAACGCCTTCAGGCAGCGCATTCAAATTCCAAGATCGATATTGTAATTTGTCCCCCGGCTCCGATGCTTTTACCAGCAAGAAAGAAAGCGCCTGATCTTTTGATTGGCGCACAAGATTGCCATCAAGAGGTCTCTGGGGCGCATACTGGCGATCTTTCTGCGAGCCTATTGAAAGACATTGGCGCTGCAGCAGTGATTATTGGCCATTCAGAACGCCGCCAGGCGCATGCTGAAAGCAGCGCTTTGATTAAAGAAAAAGCAACCGCTGCCCTCAATGCAGGTTTAACCGCGATTATTTGTATCGGAGAAACCCTTGAGCAGCGTCAGGCAGAAGAAACGCTGCCAGTTTTGAAAGACCAGCTCGAAAAATCGCTTCCAGAAACGGCCACAGCGCAAAACACCGTGGTGGCTTATGAACCTGTCTGGGCGATTGGCACTGGGCTAGTGGCGGAACCGGCGCAAATTGGTGAAGCGCATCGCTTTTGTCGCGCCCAAATCACCAAACAACTGGGCGCGAAGGCAGCCAACATGCGTTTACTCTATGGCGGCTCGGTTAAAGCTGCAAACGCCGCCGAGATTTTTAAAATTGATTGTGTAGATGGTGCTTTGGTAGGTGGAGCCAGTTTGCGCTTTGAAGATTTCTCACCAATTATCGAAGCTTTGGAAACGGCTTAACCAAAACTTATATTTGGCTTGTGAACAATCTAGCCGCGCCATTTGTTAACAGGCGCGGCTTTGCTTTATTTTGTTATAAGCTCGGGGCCCATGAAGGTGTTTGGCAACCAGGTCGACAAAACCGGCACATAAGTCACCAAAATCAAAAAGACAAACAACACCGCAAGAAAAGGCAAGGCGGCTTTCACCACCCGCATCATGGGCATACCGGCGACACCAGAGGTCACAAACAGGTTTAAGCCCACCGGCGGTGTAATCATGCCAATTTCCATATTTACAACCATGATGATACCCAAATGAATTGGATCTATCCCCAATTCCATTGCGATTGGAAAAACCAATGGCGCAACGATCACGATCAGGCCAGAGGGCTCCATAAACTGGCCGCCAATCAGCAAAATCACATTGACCACAACCAGAAACATGATCGGCCCAAACCCTGCAGACAGCATGCTGCTGGCAATTTGTTGGGGAATTTGTTCATCCGTCAACACATGTTTCAAGATCAAAGCATTGGCGATGATAAACATTAAGGTAATGGTTAACTTACCCGCTTGAAACAAGGCATCGCGCGTATCGCGATGCACAAAAGCGGTGAGCAACGCCTGCGGCTTGCGCCAAATAGGTATATTGGGCTGCCCCTCTGGCGTCGCCAAGGGACCCATATCGCGATAGATAAAGGTGGCAACCAAAAACGCGTATACCGCAGCCACTGCCGCCGCCTCGGTGGGCGTGAAAATACCGCCATAAATGCCGCCAAGAATAATAACAATCAAAAACAAGCCCCAAATCGCATCAAGCCCCGAAGCGAACACTTCTTGCCAACCCAGCCATTCGCCCTTTGGCAGGTTTCGGATTTTAGCGATCACATAAATCGTAACCATCAGCATGGTTCCGGCCAGCAGCCCTGGGATCACGCCTGCAAGGAACATCCGCCCCACCGAGACATCGGTCGCAGAGGCATAAACAACCATAACGATTGACGGTGGGATCAATATTCCCAAAGTCCCCGCATTCGCGATCACGCCCGCGGCGAAATCTTTGGAATAGCCAACCTGCCGCATCCCAGCGATCACAATTGTTCCTATCGCAACAACCGTTGCAGGCGAAGATCCAGAGAGCGCTGCGAAGAGCATACAGGCAAAAACGCCCGCGATCGCGAGGCCTCCTGGGAAATGCCCGACAATTGCGATTGAAAACCGGATGATACGCTTCGCAACGCCACCCGTCGACATAAAGGAGGACGCAAGAATAAAGAACGGAATTGCCAAAAGCGTATAATGACCAGCCATCGCTTGGAAAAATGTTTGCGCGATTGACGCCAGCGAGGTGTCACTGAGCACCAATAAGAAGGTTATCGAGGACAGGCCAAGCGCGACAGCGATGGGCGTGCCAATCAGTAACATCGCAACGATCATAAAAAAGAGAGCGGCAACTTCCATGGCCTATTCCTCTTTCGCCGCGTGCTTAAGATCTTCCACTTCTTGTTCAACCTCATGGCTGACGATCAAGCCGCGCGACTCCCCACGCGAGAAGGCCAGCCCAACTTCAACGAACCTATATAGCAACAAAGCCGCCCCTACCGGCAGCATCGCATAAGGAATGAAGCGGGGAAGTTTCTCATAGGTCTCGCCTTCGTTCATCAGCGGCTCGATCCAACGTAAAAATTCGGGGAAAGGAATATCAATCACCTCATACCAAGCTCGATAAGAGGTGCGCCGCATATCTTCAAACCCCGTGGGAAACCACCGACCCGTGGTTTGTGGCAAATTTGCAAAGTTAGCCCAATAATCCCATGCGCCTTTCAACAACAAAGCGGCGTAAATCACGCAGAAGGCAACTGACGCGAACACAAAAAGCCTACGCAACCGCCCCGAGGTGATGTTAAGCAACGCATCCACGCCCAAATGCGCAGAGGTTTTCACCGCATAGCTGACGCCGAACAAAATCAACCAAGCAAATAAAAACGTGACCAGCTCTAAGCCCCAAATCAAACCCGTGTTGAACCCATAGCGCAGAACAACGTTGATAAATGTTACAACCACCATCGCAGCCAACAGAAACGCAATCACCGTTTCTTCTAATTCGTCAATAAATCTGCGGGCAATATGCTTTTCTAGTTCGGCCATGAGACTGCTCTTTAATTATTCTGGCGCGGAATTTCTGGCCCAATTGATTGTGGGCCAGATCTTTTTCAAACCGCCTGCGATCAATGCTTGGCGTTAATCGCTTGAGCTGCTTCAATATTGTCTTGCCCAACATCACTGCGGAATTGCTCCCACACAGGCTTCATTGCCGCAACCCAATTTTCACGTTGGGCGGCGCTTAATTGACGCACAACACCACCGGCGGCGATAATTTCCTGCTTTGCGGCCTCATTCACAGCGGTTGATTCTGAATTTCGCGCCTCGGTCACTTCAGCAATGATTGTGCTTAACTGATCGCGAATTTCACCATCAAGCCCATCCCACCAATCTGTTGAGGTGACCAAGAGGTAATCGATGATACCGTGATTGGTTTCGGTTGTCCCATCCTGCACTTCAAAAAACTTTTTGCCGTAAATGTTTGACCAGGTATTTTCCTGCCCATCTACAACGCCGGTTTGTAGCGCACCATATACTTCAGAGAAGGCCATCGGCTGCGGGGATCCCCCCAATGCGGCCATTTGCGCCTTTAGCACCTCTGAATTTTGAACCCGGAATTTGAGGCCATTGGCATCAGATGGATCATTCAGCGGTTTATTTGCCGACATTTGCTTCATACCATTATGCCAAAATGCCAATCCAAGCAAACCACGGCGGGTCATGCTTTCCTTCATAGATTGGCCTGCTGCACTATTTTGAAACTCATCCACAGCATTTACGTTTTTAAACATGAATGGCAGGTCAAAAATCCGAAACACTTTTGTAAATTGCTCAAATTTTGAAAGGGATGGCGCAGCCATTTGCACGTCACCTTGCAACATCGCTTCCAAAACTTGGTTGTCATTATACAACGTTGAGTTTGGAAACACTTCCAGACAGGCTTTGCCATTCATCTCGTCATTGACGCGGCTTTGCAGCAGCGTCGCAGCAATACCTTTCGGGTGTTTATCGGTATTTGTCACATGACTCAGCTTGATGACAATTTCACCCTCATCACAAGCGGCAAAAGCGCCGGATGCTGAGGCAGTTAAAGCCATCGCAGTGACAGCAGCGGTAATAAGTTTCATCTAATTTCCTCCCAAAGATGACAACACCCGAGCGGGCAATGGCTACGAAGTAATATTTTGGCTACAGTTGCAAGAGACATTATTGTCACGGCCCCTGCATTATCAACGGATCAACCGGTTTCCTGTCATTCGAAACACCCGTGCCCGTCTTGCTATTTTGAATTATGGTGGTTTGTGAATGACGGGCCTGCTTCGGCAGAGATCACAAAAACCCACCATTTTAATGTTACAGTTAAGTAAACGAAGATCTCAAAAGAAGATGGCGCATTTTTTGGGGGTTGAGGAAGGCAGGCGCTTTTCACAACCGCGCACGCGCTCACTTTGAAAGACTGCCCGCACAGTGAAACGATCCCTTACCTGCAGGTCTAACCCGATATATTATGATCTCCAGCCGCATTTGTCGCCAGCGAACATCTCGCAATCTGCGACCGCATCGGTTAGGCTGAACGTGCTTTAAGGACATCACTATGCATATACTCGAACAATCCCCCACCGATTATACGTTTGTTCAAAACCCCTACCCTTTTTATGAAAGCGCCCGGCGCCTGCAGCAGCCGGTATTTTGGCGCGATTACAACATGGCCAGCTTTTTTGATCATCAAAGCGTGATGTCCTTGCTGAAAGATCGCCGCTTTGGCAGGGAATGCCCAAAAGATTTGGCGCAACCCACACCCAAGCATCTCGCCCCTTTTTATAAGCTGGAAGCAAATTCCATGCTTGAGCTGGAACCCCCGCGCCATAGCCGCTTACGCGGGCTTGTGTTGCGCGCCTTTACGTCGCGACGCATTGCCTCGCTGGAGCCCGAGATCAAGCAGCTATGCCATAGCTTGATCGACGATTTTAAAACCTCAGAAATTGATCTGTTAGAGGCCTATGCAAAGCCCTTGCCGGTGATCATAATCGCACGCCTTCTTGGCGTTCCTGAAAGCATGGCCGATGAATTGCTGCGTTGGTCAAATGATATGGTGTTGATGTATCAAGCGCGGCGCAGTAAAACGCTGGAAGCCCGTGCGGTTGCTGCCAGTAAGGCGTTTTCAGATTTCATGCGCTCTTATATAGAAGAACGACGTACGCGCCCTGCGGATGATTTGATCACCCATTTGATTGCCGCTGAAAAAAATGGTCAACGTTTGACAACCGATGAAATGATCACCACTTGCATCCTTTTGTTAAACGCCGGGCACGAGGCCACGGTACATACATTGGGCAATGGGGTGAAAACACTTCTTGAAACCGGGGTGCCGGCAAGCTGTTTGGCGCCAGAACATATTGACGGCACCGTTGAAGAGATTTTGCGATATGATCCACCGCTACATATGTTCACGCGATATGCAAATGAAGATCTTACGGTTCAAGGGCATGCGCTTAAGCGCGGTGATCAAATCGCATTAATGCTGGGCGCCGCAGGGCGCGATCCAACCAACTGGCGGGATCCGGATGTTTTCGACCCTAGCCGAGACGTAAAAACAAACGCTGCCTTTGGGGCAGGCATCCATTTTTGCTTAGGCGCCGCGCTGGCGCGTTTGGAATTGCGGACTGCTTTGCCGATTGTTTTTGAACGCTGCCCGCAGCTGCAACTGGCCAGATCCCCCGGTTATGCTGATGTTTACCATTTCCATGGGTTGCAAAACCTGTTCGTGAATACCAGACCTTAAAGCGGCAGCATCCTGGTGGATTTTATTTCCTCCATTGACAGCAACGCCGTCACATTATGCACTTTCACTTCGGAAATCAGCCGTTGATAAAAAGCATCATAGGCGCGGGCGTTTTTCACCCGCACTTTTAATATATAATCAATATCCCCCGCAAGCCGATGCGCCTCTTGTACTTCCGGGTGATTCTGCAATGCTTTTAGAAAACTTGCCTGCCACGCTGCGTCATGTTCACTGGTGCGGATCAGCACAAAAAAACAAGCCTCAAAACCTAGCGCTTCTGCATTTAACTCAACCGTTTGACGCCCAATCAAGCCAAGCGATCGCATTTTGCGGATACGATTCCACACAGGCGTCTTGGACGAGCTGACTTTTCCAGCAATTTCATCCAAAGACTGGCCAGCATCAGATTGAAGCTCTGCAAGAATTTTTCGATCTGTCTCATCCAAGCGCGCCATGATTCCACTCCCATCCCGTTTATCAAAAGGTAATTCTAAAAATTAGCCTTTATGAAAATATTTTTCTTATTTATTCGGCAATATAGCCAAAACTTAGAATTATTTACTATACAAGAGTAAATAAATCAAACAGGAAACGCATCGTGGATCATTTCCCAATTTTCTTAGCTGTCGCCGGAAGACGCATCATCCTATCGGGCGGCGGCGATGCTGCGATCGCCAAGTTGCGGCTCTTGTTCAAAACGACGGCGCATATCACCGTCTTTGCCAAAGATCCTTTACCTGAAATCTTGCATTGGGAAAAAAGCGGCAAACTGGCTTTGGTGACGCGGAAGCTTGAAACCGGCGATGCTCTTTGTGCGGCGCTGTTTTATGCGGCAAATGAAGATGCACAAGAAGATAGGCGTGTGGCCAAACTCGCCCATGAAGCGGGCGCTTTGGTAAATATCGTTGATAACCTACAGGACAGCCAATTTATCACGCCCGCAATCGTGGATCGTGATCCCGTAACGATTGCGATTGGAACCGAAGGCGCCGCGCCTGTTTTAGCGCGTGCACTCAAAGCCGATTTAGAACACAGATTACCCGCGCAAATTGGAGTTTTGGCGCGAATTGCAAAATCCTTTCGAAAAAACGTGAATGCCTTGCCAATGGGCCGCGCGCGGCGCAGCTTTTGGAGCGAATTTTACTTTAACACCGGCCCAAGAGCCTTGGATGAAAGCGGTGAAGCTGGCATAGGCAGCGCTTTGTCAAACTTACTTAAAACGCATCTCAAGAAAGCCACCCCAACGGGGCATGTGATCTTTGTTGGCGCTGGGCCAGGTGACCCAGAGCTTTTGACGCTGAAAGCCTGTAAAGCTTTGGATAGGGCCGATGTAGTGCTTTATGATCGCTTGGTTGGCGACCCAATTTTAGAATTGGCCAGACGCGAGGCGCTGTTGATTGACGTTGGGAAAACAGGGTTTGGGGCCTCAACACCGCAACAAGAAATCAATGCCTTATTGCTTAAGCATAGCCAGAACGGTCAAATTGTGTTGCGTTTAAAGGGCGGTGACGCAACAATTTTTGGCCGCCTAGATGAAGAAATCGACGCCTGCGAGGCGGCAGAAATCGAATGGAGCATTGTGCCAGGTATCACGGCGGCCTCCGCTGCCGTCGCCGCGATCGGACAATCGCTGACGCGCCGTCAACGCAACGCCTCGGTCAAGTTTTTAACCGGCCACGATATGCACGGGTTTCACGAGCAAGAATGGCAAGCTTTGGCGCAACCGAACACGGTTGCAGCAATTTATATGGGGAAAAAATCCGCACGGTTTATCCAAGGCCGGCTTTTGATGCATGGGGCTGATCCGAAGACACCTATAAGCATCGTGGAATATGCCTCGCGGCCGCATCAACGGATCATTGAAGCGCGCTTGGATAATCTGGCTGAAACTTTACGAGCGCAGAGCGTATCGGGGCCCGCGCTTACGTTATTTGGTCTGCCAGCGCGAAAAGCTGCATTGCAGATCGAAAACCACCACGCAAAAGTAAGCGCCTGATGCCCAGCAAATCTTACAGTAAAGTGATCACTGCAAATGCACTATTAAACGGAGATGTGATCTATCTTAACGCCAAGGGGGGCTGGACGCGGCAGCATTCAAACGCCAAAATATTTCACGCAAAAAAGGATGCACAAGCTGCTTTAAATACAGCCACCGCTCAGGCATCTCACGTCGTGGGGGCCTATCTGGCCGATTTTACAGACGAAGACGCGGTGCCAAAGCCGGCTCATTTCCGAGAGGTATTCCGCACCAAGGGGCCTGGAAATTATTTCCATGGCAAACAAGCAGAGGCAAAAAATGTATCAGTATAACGGGTTTGACACCGCCTTTTTAAAAGAAAGAAATCTTCAATTTCGCGATCAAGTGCGGCGGCGTATCAGCGGCGCGCTTAGCGAAGAAGAATTCAAACCACTTCGCTTGATGAATGGGCTTTATTTGCAGCTTCACGCCTATATGCTGCGCGTGGCTATTCCCTATGGAACTTTAAACAGCGCGCAAATGACTGCTTTGGCCTCAATCGCGGAAAAATGGGATAAAGGCTACGGTCATTTCACAACCCGTCAAAACATCCAGTTTAACTGGCCCAAATTGCAGGATGTTCCCGATATCTTAGATGCACTGGCTGAGGTGGAAATGCATGCGATCCAAACCAGCGGCAATACCATACGCAATGTCACGGCAGATCATTTTGCGGGCGCCGCAGCGGATGAAATTGAAGACCCGCGCCCCTATGCAGAGCTGCTTCGGCAATGGTCAACAGACCATCCCGAATTCCAATTTATGCCGCGCAAATTCAAGATTGCAGTGAGCGGCAGCGCAAAGGACCGAGCCGTAACGCGCGCGCATGATATTGGCTTGCTTCTCAAAAAAAGAGGCGCAGAAATTGGCTTTGAAGTGATTATAGGCGGGGGGTTAGGTCGAACCCCGATGATTGGCAAAACCCTCTGCGACTTTTTACCAAAAAGTGACCTATTACCCTATATTGAGGCCATCGTGAGCGTTTGGAACCTTTTGGGGCGCCGCGATAACAAGTATAAATCGCGCATAAAAATCACGGTACATGAAAAGGGGCTGCAAGAAATTCAACGCCTTGTCCTAAAACGGTTTTCGGAACTGCGTCCACAATTTAAAGGGCAGGATCAAACGCTTCTAAATGCTCTGAAAAAGGCCTTCGCAACCCCCGCTTGGATTGATACCCCAACCACCACATTTCACGAAAATTATGCAACATATCCAAATTTTAAGTCCTGGGTGGATATCAATACCAGCCCGCATCGCAACAATGATTACGCCATAGCAACTGTCAGTCTTAAAACTCCGGGGCAAACGCCAGGCGATGCCAGCAGCGCGCAAATGCGCGTGGTGGCACAACTGGCCAAAACCTATAGCCATGATGAGCTTAGGATAAGCCATGCGCAGAATATTGTCCTGCCCCACGTGCATAAAAGCCATCTTTTCGCGCTTTATAACGGCCTTTATCCAGCCGGATTGGCAACCGCCAATGCAGGGTTGATCTCAGACATTATTGCCTGCCCAGGAATGGATTATTGCGCTTTGGCAACCGCGCGCTCAATCCCCGTAGCGCAAGAAATCGCGCTGCGGTTCAAGGCTTTAAAGTTAGAGCATGATATCGGTCCGCTGCAAATCAAAATATCGGGCTGTATAAACGCCTGCGGACATCATCACGTTGGGCATATCGGGATATTGGGGCTGGATCGTGCCGGCGTTGAAAACTATCAAATCACGCTTGGCGGAGATGCTACAGAAACCGCTACCATCGGAGAACGTGCCGGCCCAGGATTTGACGCGTCTACCATCGTTTCGGCGATTGAAAGGGTGGTGTTTACCTATCTTGATCTGCGCCTTTCCAACCTAGAAACCTTTCTCGAAACCTTTCGCAGAGTGGGCGCGCCACCTTTCAAAGCGGCCCTTTATCCGGATGCCAGCGAAGGCAAAAACGCCGCTTGAAACCCCTAAACAGCTATAACAGCGTGCGCCAGAAATGGCGTTTAAGAAAGACTGGAACACTCAAATGGATGTTATTGTTACGGATAGCGGATTTTCAGCCGACACTTGGAGCGATGAGACCACGTTCAGCTTCGCTTCAGAGACCGATCCCGAAAACCTAACCCTACCCAAGGCTATTCAGCGGGTAGTCATCATCTTTCCTAATTTTGCCGATGGGCGCGGGTTTACGCTTGCTCGATTGCTGCGGTTGCGCGGGTATACCGGCATTCTCAGAGCCAAAGGGCCCATTATTTCTGACCAATACGCGATGGCGCGCAGATCGGGCTTCGATGAAATTGCAATTTCGCAAGCTCAAGCCCTGCGCCAACCTGAAAAAGATTGGGTTTTTCGGTCAAATTGGACAGCCCACAGCTATCAATCACGATTGCAAGCAAGCGGCTAGAAATTCATTTCAAAACCCGTTAAACCTGTTCCCAACTGTAAATATAAACTGACAGAGTATATTATTTTGAACCAAACTGCTGCTATAAAACCCACCAGGCTGCCCGATGCGCAAACCGTTACCCATGTTCAACATTGGACAGATCGTTTGTTTTCATTTCGCGTAAAACGGCCACAAAGCCTGCGCTTTCGATCTGGCGAATTCGTCATGATCGGCCTTTTGAAAGACGATGGAAAACCGCTTCTGCGGGCGTATTCTATCGCTTCGCCCTCTTGGGCTGAGGAACTTGAATTTTACTCGATCAAAGTACAAGATGGCCCGCTGACCTCGCGGCTTCAGCATATCCAACCGGGGGATGAAATCATCCTGAGGCCGAAGCCGGTTGGAACGCTGGTGCATGATGCATTGCTAACTGGAAAACGCCTATGGTTTTTCGCCACTGGAACCGGAATTGCGCCGTTTGCTTCCTTGGTCCGCGAACCTCAAACTTATGAAGATTATGATCAAATCATTCTAACGCATACTTGCCGAGACCGCGCAGAATTGACCTATGGCAGCGAATTGGTAAACGCGCTATCAGACGATCCCTTGATCGGAGAGATGATCGGCGACAAGCTTACCTATTATCCGACGACCACGCGCGAACAAAGCCCAAAGATGGGGCGGATCACCGATCTGTTGAACAATGGCGAAGTGCTGAGCGATCTTGGAATTGACACGATTAACCCAAAGACAGACCGAGCAATGGTCTGTGGGTCATTGGGCCTGAACACAGATTTAAAAGCTATTTTGGAAAGCTATGGGCTTAAAGAAGGCGCCAATTCGGAACCAGCCGAATATGTTGTTGAAAAAGCGTTTGTCGGGTAATTAGGCTCGGCGTGGCCTATTATGTGCTGAAACGGCATAATTGTTTGTCTTTCAAGCAACAGAGCAACAAAACCATTACTGGTTTTAGAAATAACGCTTGTCATGGGTGAGCAGTCTCGATATCGCAGAGATCAATTAAGCTTAACAAAATAAGGAATGATCCCATAGCTCGCAGACCTCACAACGCGCCACCATCGCGCGAAACCGGACCCCGCGTAAATGATCGCATAGACAGCTCGGAAATACGGCTCATTGGGGCCGAAGGTGAAAACGTAGGGGTGGTAACCCCCGCACGCGGCCAAGAACTTGCAGATCAAGTCGGTTTGGATTTGGTTGAGATTTCTCCCAACGCCAGCCCACCCGTTTGTAAAATTATGGATTTTGGCAAATATAAATACGAGCAACAAAAACGCGAATCCGAAGCCCGTAAAAAACAAAAAATTATTGAGATCAAGGAAATCAAATTCCGACCGGGGACAGATATCCACGATTACGAAGTGAAAATGCGCAGCGTGTATAAATTTTTGGAAAACGGTGACAAGGTTAAAATCACCATGCGCTTTCGAGGACGCGAGATGGCGCATCAAAATCTGGGCCGCGAACTTCTGGAACGGGTGGCAGATGATGTTAAAGAATTGGGCAAAGTAGAAAATATGCCGAAAATGGAAGGTCGTCAAATGACGATGATGATCGGTCCTGCCGCAAAATAATCTCAAACTTACGCTTAAAATTTTATTCAAAACCGAGGCTTTGCCTCGGTTTTTTTGCACTTACAACCATAAATGCCCGCACAAGAAGGCGCGCGTTATCCCTCGGAACGCCGCCGAGGCTGAGGCCGGGTTGGAATTTCTTTCAGCAAGCCTCCAATCGCCATTTCAGCAAAACTGTGATCATCCAGCGTAACGCCGCAGGCAATCCGAGACAAAACCCAATCCGCCCCGTTTAGCGCCGGAGATCTTACGCACCCAGGAAATCCAATTACCGGCTTGCCAGTGAGCGCGCCTAAAACCAAAAGATTTCCCGGATCAACAGGCATTCCAAATCGTTCGATGTTGCCCCCTGCTGCACGCACAGCTTTCGGAGCGGTGTCATTGAGATCAGAGGTGGCAGAGCTGGTGAGCATTAAAATGAGATCGCCCGAGGCATCCTTCAGCGCATGCGCCATCTCTTGGGTCTGATGAGGCGTGGTAACCACTTCCACTAGCGTGATATTTAAAGCAGCAAGCCTTTGCCTTATCGTTTCAACGCCCTTTTCGCCAGGGCCACCTTTCGAAACACTCACAATCAAGCTGGCAGAGCGCATAACGGGAGGCAGTACTTTAATCGCTGCCTGCGCCAGCTTGCAGGCCGCTTGTAGCTTGTCACCAGACACGCCATAGCTGATGATTTTTACCGTTCCCACCAAGCTTCCGGTCGAAACCTGCTGATATTGGGGCAAGGTCGCCAAAGAAATCATTGAATCTATAGAATTGAGAGCGATCAATTTTTTAACGTTTTGACTAACCACGCCTGCCCCTGTGGCAATCAGATTGACCCGCCCCGTGAAGGCCGCACTCAAACGCAAGCCGGCCTGCTCAGGATAGGGCACCAAGGCCTTTGCCAAAGCAACAGCCGCCGCATCTTCCGCAATATCGCGCTCTTGCAAGCGCGCCGCGCTGATATGCGTTATGCCGGCGCGCGTTAATTCATCGATATGATCCTTGTTCAGCGTCACGCCTTTGCGCAGCCGCCTGCCCAGCAGGTCAATCGAATGCGCAAGAATACAGCCCTCGGCGGCGCTTACAGGCAGCTCATCAAATATCATCAGGGCAACCGCAGCGTGGCTATCATTTGAGCTAAAATCGACGCAGCAATCTCGGCCGGGGTTGCCGCCCTGATTGGCAGCCCCACGGGCCCATGAATTCGACCAATTTGGGCCTGAGAAAACCCCAAGCTCAAAAATCGTTCAACGCGCGTATGATGCGTGCGCGTCGAGCCAAGAGCACCGATATAATAAGCATTTGAGGCTAAACCAACCTGCAGCGCCGGGTCATCAAGCTTTGGATCATGGGTCAACAGAACCAAAGCGCTGCGCGCTTCAAGCTGTAAATCACGTAGCGCCTGATCTGGCCAATCCTCAATAATTTGGTGATTGGGAAACCGCTCAATCGACCCAAAGCTTCCCCGTGGATCAATTAGATAAACATCAAACCCGGCCAGCTCGGCCATCGGCACAAGCGCCTGCGCAATATGAACGGCCCCAACAATAATCAATCTTAACTTTGGATTATGAACCGAAACGAATGTAACACCATCGGGTTCAAACCCTGAACGGTCAAGCCGCATCCGCTCGTCATAACCGTGTGCGTGCAAGGCATTTGCGCCCGTTTCACAATTCACACAATAGGCCATCGGTTGACGTGCGGCGCGCGCAGCCACCAACTCGGCAAGCAACGGCTCTGACAGGACAGCGCCCACCGGTTCCAGCAACACGCGGATCGTACCTCCGCAGGCCAATCCCACCGCAAACGCATCCCCGTCGCTTATGCCATATTCTAAAACCTTGATCTCTCCAGCGCTTAACGCCTCTAAGGCCTCGAGCACAACGGCCCCTTCCACGCAGCCACCAGAAACCGAGCCCGCCATATCCCCCTGCCCGCTAATCACCATCTGACCGCCGATCCGCCGCGGCGCTGAGCCCCAAGTTTGAACAACCGTGGCAAGCACAGCCCCACGCCCCTCTCGATGCCAGGCTAAGGCTTGCTCGGGGATTGCTTCAATTTGCTTTGCGCTATTGATTTCGGTCAATTTACATACCCTATTTTCAGTTTCACGCCATCGTTTTTAATATCCGAGTTTTCGCGCCCACATCATCTGGCGCTGAAACAACCTCGGCCAATTCCATCAAGGACGCAATAGAGTGGCTGGCTCTAAGGCTATCAACATATGGCAAAATCGCGCGTATGCCAGCAGCCTTTGCGCTAAATTCATCCCACCGCAACAAGGGGTTTAACCAGATTAAGCGCCGCGCTGTTCGTTGCAGGCGTCGCATTTCTTCCCCAAGATCCGCGCTTACGTCGCGCTCTAAACCATCGGTAATTAGCAGCACAACTGCGCCTTGGCCCAAAACGCGCCGCCCCCAATCCCGATTAAAGGCTTGCAAACAACTGGCGATGCGGGTTCCACCTTCCCAATCCTGCGCTTCAACACCCGCCGCTGCAAGCGCGGTATCCACATCAGATGTCTGCAAATGTCTGGAAATGTTCGTTAGGCGCGTTCCAAATGTAAACCCGTAAACATGCGCCCAACCACCCTGCTTTTGATTGCTCACCGCGTGTAAGAAATGCAACACCATTCGACTATATCGGCTCATGGATCCTGATATATCACAAAGAACAACCAAATTCGGCCATCGCACACGCGGCTTTTTATACGCAAGTTTATGCAACTCGCCGCCTGAGCGTTGCGCCAACCGCAGGCTACCAGCCCTGTTTATCACGCTGCGCCGTGACGCGCGTTGCCAGCGCCGTGACATAAGCGGAGGTATAGGCAGCTCTAACCGCGCCAACATCGCCTTGGCCTCGGCGATTTCCTCAAGGTTCATCTGCTCAAAATCCATCGATTTTAATCGTTCTTGTGCAGAGGCTGTCAGCGCCCAATCCAGCTCAAGCATAGGTGCCTCGTCTTGCGGCAGCGGCGTCTCGATTGGCGCTTGCGGTTGTTCGCCATCTAAAAGCGCTTCGGCAGCGCGCTTTTCAGCCGCAACCGCGCCAGTTTTATCAGGTGCAGCGCCGATTGAGGGCAACATCAGCGCCATCATATGCTCAAGATATTGCGGATCGCGCCAAAACAAACGAAACGATTGATCAAACACCGCGCGAGACTCTGGCCGAGACACAAAGCAGGCATGCAAGGTCCAATAAAAATCTTGCTTTTTGGTAAAGCCTGCCGCAGAGACAGCCTCAATAGCAGCGATCACCCGCCCGGTTCCAATCGGTAGACCCGCGCGGCGTAAGGCTCGGGCAAAATGCATGATATTCTGCGCTAATTTGGGGTCATCGGGCAGGTGTAAAGGATGATACCGCGCCATTAGATCGCCATCATTGAAACGCAAATAGACCGCGCGGCGCCTTCTATGGTGAGAAAACCATACCGGCAGCTCGGCGCGAAAATCAAGAAACGCGCCCGTATCATGCAGGGTTCAGATTTCTGCGCGCGTCATCCAAAATCCGCTTGGCCTCTGATCCCTGCAGCTTTGAAATATCGTCTTGGTATTTCAAAATGGCGCCCAGCGTATCTGCAATCACCTCGGGGCTTAACGCAATACAATCCAGCGCCAATAAGCATTTGGCCCAGTCAATAGTTTCGGCGACGCCAGGCTTTTTAAACAAATCTTCTTGCCGTAAGGCTTGAATAAACGCCACGACTTCGCGGCTTAGATCCGCCGCAAGCTCGGGAGCCTGCGCCTTTAATATCGCCAGCTCGCGGTCAAAATCAGGATAATCAACCCAATGATACAGGCAGCGGCGCTTAAGCGCATCATGCACCTCGCGGGTTCGGTTCGAGGTCACGATCACAATCGGCGGCTCGGGCGCTTTGATGCTGCCAAGCTCTGGAATAGTGACTTGAAAATCTGACAGCGCCTCAAGCAAAAAAGCCTCAAAGGGCTCGTCAGTGCGATCCAATTCATCAATCAACAAGATGGGGGGGCCACGGTCGTCGCGTTGCATGGCTTGTAGAAGGGGACGCGCGATCAAAAACTCTTCGGAAAACAATTCTTGCTTCAAACCCCGCCGCTCAACGCCGCCGGTGGCTTCTGCAGTGCGAATGGCGATCATCTGCGCGGCAAAGTTCCATTCGTAAACGGCAGAAGAAGCGTCTAACCCTTCATAGCATTGCAACCGAATGAGGTTGCGCCCAAGGCAGGCCGCAAGCGCTTTGGCAATTTCAGTTTTACCAACCCCAGCTTCACCTTCTAAAAACAAGGGTCGGCCCAATTTCAATGATAAAAACACCACCGTCGCCAAAGCACGCCCGCAGACATACCCACCAGCGTTCAACCGTTCTTGAACTTGATCAATCGATTCCACCCTAAAACCTTCCCCTCCGCCAGCACATATAGCTGCATCACTTAGCGCGAAGGTCAAGCCCCAAGGCGAGAAAGCGTAACTTCGTAATTGGCGCATAAACGGGCATGCATAAAGAAAGTTGCGTAAAAGACAGACCATAAGGGCTGTTGAAAAAGTTAGTCTACGATATCCAATGCCCTCTGGAAATCCGCGCCGGCTTTATGCTAGCAGACCCTTATGCAAAAAGTCCTCTCCCTCCCCCGTCCGGATGATTGGCACCTTCACCTGCGCGATGGCGCGATGATGGCATCCGTTTTAGCCTCAAGCGCCGATCACTTTGCCCGGGCGTTAATCATGCCCAATTTGGTACCGCCAGTGGTGACGGGCGCAGAGGCTCAAGCCTATAAAACCCGCATTACAGCGCAGCTACCCAAGGCATCAGCTTTTTCGCCCTTGATGACGCTTTATCTGACCGAAGCCACCGACCCCGAGGATCTGGCAAAAGCTTTTCAATCCGGGCTGATCAGCGCGGTAAAACTGTACCCGGCGGGCGCGACAACCAATTCAGCCTCCGGTGTCACAGATTTTAACGCGGTTCAGCCCGCATTGGAAAAGATGGCTGAAATCGGATGTCCGCTTTGCGTTCACGGAGAGGTGACAGATCCAGCTGTTGATATTTTTGATCGTGAAATGGTGTTTATAGATCGCGTGCTGGATCCACTTCGGCGTCAAAACCCAGATCTTAAGGTGGTTATGGAACATATCACCACCCAGCAAGGCGTAGACTATGTGAAATCTAGCGCCAGCGGCCTTGCCGCAACCATCACAACGCATCATCTGATGATCAACCGCAATCATATTCTGGCCGGCGGCATCAAACCCCATTATTATTGCCTGCCTGTCGCAAAACGCGAGGAACACCGTTTGGCGCTGCGCGCTGCCGCCACCAGTGGTGATAGCCGGTTTTTCCTTGGCACGGACAGCGCGCCGCATATTGATGCCGCAAAAGAAAGCGCTTGCGGATGCGCCGGATGCTTTACCGCCAGCGTAACAATGCCTTTGCTTGCGCATGTTTTCGAAGAAGAAAGCGCGCTGGACGCCTTGGCTAATTTCACCTCATCCAATGGGGCGCTGTTTTACGATAAACCGAGGAATGAAAAAACGCTTACGCTTCAGAAAAGGTCCGAGCCGCTGCCGATAGAGCCGCAGTTACAAACCCCCGACGGGCCGGTCACTTTGTTCGACCCTGGCGTTCCAATCTTTTGGCATGTTGTGGCGTAAACCCGCGTTAGCGCATTGCGCAAAAGCCTTGAACTATCCGTGCGTAAGCACAAACCTATGAAAGTGTTCAAAGATGATCCCAAGCACCTCCCCCAGCCCCGAAGAAATCGCACGATTAACAGCGCGCATGCTGCTTGAGGTGAAAGCGGTTCACTTCAACAGTGAAAATCCATTTATTCTGGCTTCGGGCTTGCCAAGCCCAACCTATATTGATTGTCGAAAACTGATCAGCTTTCCACGCATTCGCAGCAGCCTAATGGATTTCCTAACCGTAACGGTGATGCGAAATGTCGGATATGAAGCCTTTGATTCGGTGGCCGGTGGAGAAACCGCTGGAATTCCTTTTGCGGCCCTGATGGCCGAGCGGATGGCCCTTCCCATGACGTATATTCGCAAAAAACCAAAGGGCTACGGCAGAAATGCGCGTATAGAAGGGCTTATGAGCGAAGGACAAAACGTTTTGTTGGTCGAAGACTTAACCACCGATGGGGGCAGCAAACTAAGCTTCGTTGACGCCATTCGCGATACCGGCGCGGCCTGTGCCCATACGGCGGTAATATTTTATTATGGGATATTTGAGGAAACCGAAAAAACGCTGTCGGATCATGGTGTTGGCCTTCACTACCTGTGCACCTGGTGGGATGTATTGCGCGAAGCCAAGGCTCAATCTGCGTTTGACTCAAAGACATTGCACGAAGTTGAACAGTTTCTTACCGACCCACGCGCTTGGCAAAACGGCCGCAAATCTACGTGAGCAATCGCAGAAAATATGCCAAAGATCAAAGGACGCACCCCTACATTTGGGCGTCACCCTAGGATATCACCGCAATATGTGCTAGTGTTACACTTATCCACAGAAACATACAAGTTGCCCCACGCCGCGCAATCAGGCAAGTAAGAAGCTCAAAGAGAGCGATGTGATGAATAAGATATCTGATATAAACAGCCAAGAGCCGGACCAAGAGTCGCTGGATATTGCGCCCCATTCGATTGAGGCCGAGCAGCAACTTCTGGGTGCGATTCTTACCAATAATGATATTTTCGATCGGATCGCCAGCATCGTAACACCCGAGCATTTTTACGATCCGGTACATGCGCGGATATTCGAACTTGCCAGCGCACGAATTGCCAAAAATAATTTGGCCTCACCGGTTACACTTGCAACGTTTTTGCAAGATGATGAAGGTCTAAAAGAGCTGGGTGGGGCTGCATATTTAGCGCGGCTTGCCGCCTCAGCAGTGGCTGGATTTGCTGCGCGCGATTACGCCCAAATGATCTATGATTTAGCCATTCGGCGAAATTTAATCCAGCTCGGCCAAGATATTAGCGCACGCGCCACAACAATGGATGAAAGCCAAGAGCCCGCGGAGCAAATCGTCGTGGCCGAACAAGCGCTGTATAAGCTGGGCGAAGAAGGTCAGGGCGAAAGCGGCTTTCAATCCTTTCTAAGAGCCGTTACCGCCGCCGTGGATGTGGCCAATAATGCCTATAAGCGCGAGGGTGGATTAGCTGGCATCTCTACGGGATTGATTGATATGGATAAAAAGCTAGGCGGCCTTCATAAGTCTGACTTGTTGATCCTGGCTGGGCGCCCGTCGATGGGCAAAACCTCGCTTGCCACGAATGTCGCCTTCAACATCGCCAAAGCCTATCAAAAAGGTCAATTGGCAGATGGCAGCGAGGGAACGCTGAATGGCGGTGTTGTTGGCTTTTTTAGCTTGGAAATGAGCGCTGAGCAGCTGGCTGCCCGTATATTGTCCGAGGCCTCCGAAGTGTCCTCTGAGCAGATTCGGCGCGGTGATATGACAGAAACCGAGTTTCGGCGGTTTGTTGACGCGGCAAAAACGCTGGAAAGCTGCCCCTTATTCATTGATGACACCCCGGCCCTGCCAATTTCGCAATTGGCCGCGCGTGCGCGCAGGTTGAAGCGAACGCATGGTTTGGATGTGCTTATTATAGACTATCTGCAACTGGTTCGCCCTGCTTCGGCAAAAGACAGCCGCGTAAACGAAGTGTCTGAGATCACCCAAGGCCTTAAAGCTATTGCCAAAGAATTGGACATTCCCGTTATCGCGCTGTCGCAGCTTTCGCGACAGGTGGAAAATCGCGATGACAAGCGCCCCCAATTGGCGGATTTGCGTGAATCGGGGTCAATTGAACAGGATGCCGATGTGGTGATGTTCGTGTTTCGAGAGGAGTATTACAAAGAGCGCGAAAAACCCGGCGATCACGATCTTGAAAAAATGGCTCTGTGGCAAGATGAAATGGAGCGGCTGCATGGAAAAGCGGAAATCGTTATCGGAAAGCAGCGCCACGGTCCTATTGGAACCGTTGAGCTTAGCTTTGAAGGCAGATTTACCCGTTTTGGCAATTTGGTCAAACCCTGGCAGCAAGACAGTGAACGCGAATAGCCAAAACTATAAGCTAAAAATGATCTTGCCGAACCCTGCATCGTAGCGCGTTAAACCAATGCGATTTTACGCGCCCCTCTCCAACAAGTTGCGCAGAAAGCGCTTTATGCTTGACGTTCTAGAAAGCTCGGTGAAGAAAAGCGTATGGGCACAGCCGTTTTAACAATTGATTTAAGCGCTCTAAGGGCCAATTGGCAGGCGTTGAACGCGAAATCCGCGGGTATCACAGCTGCGGTTGTCAAAGCCGATGGCTATGGGCTTGATAGCGCGCGCGTTGCAACCGCTTTAGCGGCAGAGGGCGCGCAGCATTTTTTCGTGGCCGTCGCGGAAGAAGGCGCGGCGCTGCGCAAAGCGTTGGGCAGCGGCCCCAGTATCAGCGTATTTTCTGGCCATATGGCGCAGGATACCGTTTTAATCAAAGAGGCAAATTTGATCCCGATGGTTAATTCGGTGGATCAATTGCTGCGCCATATTGAATCGCTTCCGGATCATCCTTTTGGATTGCAACTTGATACGGGTATGAACCGGCTGGGAATGGAGCCAACCGAATGGACAGCGCTGCGTGATTTGGCGTTGCGCTTAAAGCCACAACTGATCATGTCGCATTTGGCCTGCGCAGATGATCCTAACCACCCTATGAATGCACATCAGTTGCAGCTGTTCCGTGAGCTGACTGCCGATTGCAACATTCCGCGTTCGCTGTCGGCAACAGGTGGCATTCTGTTGGGCGAAGCGTATCACTTCGAAGTTACCCGCCCGGGCATCGGGCTTTACGGCGGCGCGCCCTTTTTAGAGGCAAACCCAGTTGTGCAAATTGATATTCCCGTGATCCAAACACGCCCCGTGACTGCCGGTGAAACCGTGGGCTACTCAAACACTTGGACCGCGACAACCCCAAGGCAAATTGCAACCATATCTGCCGGATATGCCGATGGTATCCTGCGCGCTATGGGCCCAAATACGCGGCTGTTTTCAGATAATATCGGATGCCCTATCGTGGGGCGCATTTCAATGGATTTAATTTGCGTCGACGTCACCCTGCTTGATCACGTGCCGGAAAGTTTACAATTGTTAAATGCGGCGCAGGGTATTGATACGCTGGCCGATGGCGCTGGTACGATCGGATATGAGATATTAACCTCTTTAGGCGGGCGCTACGAACGGCGATATACCGAATGAAAAGTCTGACCACCTTTTTGCAGGCCATCGGCTCGGCCACGCTTAACATGCTTGCCGCGACTGGTCGCGTAACGCTGTTTATCCTCGACACGCTGCGCCAAGCCTTTTCGGGGCCGTTTTATCTGCGCGAATTTGGACATGCCCTGATACAAATAGGCTGGTTATCCTTGCCTGTCGTTGGCTTGACCGCGTTTTTCACGGGCGGCGCTTTGGCTCTGCAAATCTATGCCGGAGGGGCGCGTTTTAGCGCTGAAGCGGTGGTTCCATCGATCGTTGCGATCGGTATGGCGCGCGAATTGGGCCCTGTGCTGGGCGGTTTGATGGTTGCGGCACGTGTGGCCAGTTCAATCGCCGCGGAACTTGGCACAATGAAAGTAACCGAGCAGATCGACGCGTTGGTGACCCTGTCAACAAATCCGATGAAATATCTTACCCTGCCCCGCGTGCTTGCCGCAACATTGGCAGTGCCTCTTTTGGTGGGCGTTGGCGATGCGATTGGTATTATGGGCGGTTATGTGGTTGGCGTCACCCGGTTAGATTTTAACCCCGCAGCCTATATAAAAAACACCGTCGATTTTTTGCAGCTTTGGGATATTCTTAGCGGGATGGTAAAAGGGGCCGTATTTGGATTTATCGTGGCTATAATGGGCTGTTATTTTGGTATGAATTCTGGGCGCGGCGCGCAGGGTGTTGGGCGCGCGACAAAATCTGCCGTGGTAAGCGCCAGCGTTTTAATACTGGCGGCCAATTACATCTTAACCGAATTGTTTTTTAGCGCATGATACAGCTCGAACGCCTTCACAAAAGCTTTGGTTCAAATAAGGTCTTGCAAGGTGTGTCTTTAAAGATCGCCAAAGGCTCGTCCTTGGTTGTGATAGGAGGCTCAGGCACTGGAAAATCGGTGATATTAAAATGCATATTGGGTTTGATGCGCGTCGATCAAGGTCAAGTTTTTCTTGAGGGAAAGGATATGCAAACGCTTGATCGCGATCATTTTTTATCGCGCTTCGGCATGCTGTTTCAAGGTGCAGCCTTGTTTGACAGCTTGCCAGTTTGGCAAAATATTGCCTTCCGCTTGACGCAAGGGGCGTTGAAAAAATCAAAATCTGACGCCCGCGAGATCGCAATCGAAAAGCTGCGTCGGGTCGGATTGCAACCGGATGTTGCCGATAAATACCCAAGCGAATTATCCGGTGGCATGCAAAAACGCGTTGGGCTGGCCCGTGCGATCGCCGCAGATCCCAAAATTATCTTTTTTGATGAACCAACCACCGGTTTGGACCCCATTATGGCCGGCGTGATCAATGACCTGATCCGGGAAATTGTCACCGAAATGGGAGTCACCGCTATGACCATCACCCATGATATGTCTTCGGTTCGCGCGATTGCAGATCAAGTTGCAATGCTTCATTTGGGTAAAATTCAATGGACGGGACCCGTCAAAAACCTGACTGAGTCAAATGACCCATTTGTTGATCAATTCATTCATGGGCGTGCCACAGGACCTATCGAAGCGGTTCGTTGAAGGCTGCGCAAAAAAATGGCGTTTATGGCGATGCGTGCAACATCACTGGATCGTGCAATGCAAGCTTGCCATCAGCCCGCAAAATTGGCACATAACGCGCATGGCTAAATCCAAATCTTATTCTTGTTCAAATTGCGGCGCCGTCACCAATAAATGGTCAGGCCGCTGCGATTCTTGCGAGGCCTGGAATACAATTTCAGAAGACACAGCCTTAAGCTCAGGCCCATCAAAAACCTCATTAGGGGCGAAAAAAGGGAGCCCTGTTCAACTTAGCAACCTTGACACCGACGAAGCGCCAAATCCACGCACACAGAGCGGAATTGACGAGCTTGACCGCGTTTTGGGCGGCGGCCTCGTGCCAGCCTCTGCCATTTTGGTGGGGGGAGATCCAGGTATCGGAAAATCAACGCTTTTGCTGCAAGCGGCGGCGCAATTTGCACATAACGGATTAAAAACCATCTACATCTCGGGCGAAGAAGCCAGCGCACAGGTTCGGATGCGGGCGCAGCGCTTAGGCTTGAAAGAAGCCCCTATTCAACTTGGGGCCGAAACAAATCTGCGAAATATACTAACAACATTAGACAGTGAAAAACCCAAATTAGTGATTATTGATTCGATTCAAACGATTTGGTCGGATCACGTTGACAGCGCCCCCGGCAGCGTCAGCCAAGTGCGCGCCGCAGCGCATGAATTGACCAATTTCGCAAAAAAGCGCGGCATCTCGGTTGTATTGGTGGGCCATGTTACCAAAGAGGGGCAGATTGCAGGGCCCCGCGTGGTTGAACATATGGTCGATACGGTGCTTTATTTTGAGGGTGAACGCGGCCATCAATTTCGCATTCTGCGCGCGGTCAAGAACCGGTTTGGCGCCGCCGATGAGATCGGTGTTTTTGAGATGACCGGCAAGGGCCTGCAAGAAATCAGCAATCCATCGGCCTTATTCCTTTCGGAACGGGGAACCCCAAGCCCAGGTTCGGTGGTGTTTGCTGGAATGGAAGGCACGCGCCCGGTTTTGGTTGAATTTCAGGCCCTCGTGGCCCCGACTCCGCACGCGCAGGCCCGCCGCTCGGTGGTCGGATGGGATAATGCCCGTTTGGCAATGGTCTTGGCGGTGCTCGAAGCCCGTTGTGGCATTCCATTTTCAGGCATGGACGTCTATTTAAATGTGGCAGGCGGTTTAAAAATCAATGAGCCTGCCGCAGATCTTGCCGTTGCCGCCGCGCTTCTTTCGGCGCGCGAAGATGTAAGCCTTCCCGCAGAATCGGTGGTCTTTGGAGAAATTAGCCTCTCCGGAGCATTAAGACCGGTTGCTCAATCAGAAAATAGGTTGAAAGAAGCGCAAAAGCTTGGTTTCAGCAAAGCCATCATACCAACCGCAGAACAGCGGCTCAGTAAAGAATACCTTGAATTGACTCAATTTACGGATCTATCCTCGTTTGTTGGTGACATATTCGGTGCAGGTTAATGACGCGCGATAAGGAAGTGGATTAAATGGACACATTCAACATTGTTGACGGCGGCATCCTGGCGATTATTCTCTTATCAGCCGTTTTGGCCTATTCGCGCGGGCTACTGCGAGAGTTAATGGCGATCGCAGGTTGGGTGGCCGCGGCGGTGTTAGGGTTTATATTTGCACCGCAACTTTTGCCCCTGGTCAAAGAAATTCCCGCAATCGGGCCAATTCTCGCTGATAGTTGCGAGCTGTCGATCATTGTATCCTTTGTAACCATCTTCGCAGTGTTTTTGGTCGTCTTATCTTTGTTCACGCCGCTTTTATCCTCTGCAATAGATAAAACAGCGATCGGCCGGCTTGATCGCGGGCTGGGGCTGCTCTTTGGTCTGTTGCGTGGAGTGGCTTTGATTGCGATCGCATTTTTTGCCTATCGGACAGTTTTCAATACAGAAAGCTACGCCATAATCGAAGCAAGCCTCTCAGCCCAATTGTTCAGTGATTTGGCCACGGCAATAACCGAACGCAATCCAGAGCGCGCTTTGGGGTGGATCACTCTACAATATGAGCAATTGGTTCTGGTCTGCGAATAAATAATAGATGGGTTTACGCCGCGTGCTAAAAACCTTGGGAAAACGACGGATCTTTCGCATTACATCCGTGACAGACTGGCTGAAACTCGATAAGAGCTTGAGTAAATCCTGCGCCTAAATCGGAGCTGCTTATTTTGCAAACCAAGACCATGCCGCCAGCGAACCCATTTGATGATGATAAACTGCGCGAGGAATGCGGCGTCTTTGGCGTCACTGGCGTTCAGGACGCAGCCAATTTTGTCGCTTTGGGCTTGCATGCGCTTCAACATCGGGGGCAAGAGGCCGGAGGAATTGTTGCCCATGATCCCGAAGCCGGTTTTAACTCAGCCCGTCGGTTTGGCTATGTGCGAGATAATTTTACATCGCAATCCTTGATGCAAACTTTACCGGGATCGTTGTCTATTGGCCATGTACGCTATTCAACCGCGGGCAAAAAAGGCGCTGCGATCCGCGATGTTCAACCTTTTTTTGGCGAATTTGCAATGGGCGGCGCGGCCATTGCGCATAATGGAAACATCACCAATGCCGACTCATTGAGGCGCGAATTGATCGAACGTGGCTCGATTTTTCAAAGCTCCTCGGATAGCGAATGTATTATTCATCTGATGGCGCGCTCTTTACAGCGGAATATTCCCGAACGCATGGAAGATGCCTTGCGGCGCGTTGAGGGCGCTTTTTCCATCGTCGCGATGACGCGCACGAAACTGATCGGGGTGCGCGATCCTTTGGGCGTAAGGCCTCTGGTACTTGGTCGGTTGGGGGATGGATGGGCCTTAAGCTCTGAAACCTGCGCCTTGGATATCATTGGAGCCGATTTTGTGCGGGACATCGCCCCCGGTGAGATGGTCGTGATAACCGATAAAGGTGTAGAAAGCCACTTTCCGTTTCGGCAGCAAAACCCAAGATTTTGCATTTTCGAACATGTATATTTCTCGCGCCCCGATAGTATTATTGGAGGCCGCTCCGTCTATGAGACGCGCCGGCAAATCGGCGTTGAACTGGCCAAAGAAAGCCCTGTAGACGCAGATTTGGTTTGCCCAGTGCCCGATAGCGGAACGCCTGCTGCGATTGGATTCTCACAACAATCGGGAATTCCCTACGCGATGGGGATCATTCGAAATCAATATATGGGGCGCACGTTTATTGAGCCAACAGAACAAATCCGCAATATGGGCGTACGTTTGAAACTGAATGTGAACCGCGCTTTGATCAAAGGGAAACGGATCATTTTGGTGGACGATTCCGTTGTTCGCGGCACAACCTCTCGCAAAATCAAAGAGATGATCCTAGATGCTGGTGCTGCAGAAGTGCATTTTCGCATCGCCAGCCCCCCCACAGCTTGGCCCTGCTTTTACGGAGTAGATACCCCTCAGCGGGAAAAACTATTGGCGGCCACGATGACCGAAGACGAAATGCGCCAACATTTGGCAATCGACAGTTTAAAGTTCATTTCACTCAACGGGCTTTATCGCGCGGTCGGCGAAGCCAAAGGGCGCGACAGCAGCTGTCCACAATATTGCGACGCCTGTTTCTCAGGTGAATACCCTGTCGAACCCTCAGACATGATTACAAAAGGCTTTGTTTTGAAGGCGGCAGAATAAAGCGCGTGCAAAACCAATAAAGCAAAAGCGTCTTTCACCGCCTCTTGACGAAGGTCATAAAAATGAGCATCAGCGCCCCATGACGGAAAAAATTGCATTGATCACCGGCGCATCGCGCGGGCTCGGCGCAGCCCTGGCCGAAACTTTAAGCGCAACGCATCACATTGTGGCGATTGCGCGTACAACAGGTGCGTTAGAGGCACTTGATGATCGCATCCAAACAGCAGGCGGATCAGCCACTCTTGCCCCGGTTGATATCACAAACCAAGATGCGTTGGCGCAAATCTGCCGCTCGATCTTTGATCGGTGGGGACATGTTGATCTTTGGTGCCATACGGCGGTGCATGCGGCACCATTGGGGCCAGCATCAACGCTTGACAGCAAAGATTGGAGCAAATCGATTGCTACGAACCTAACCGCCACCGGCATTTTAATCCCCTTCATTGCGCCGCTTCTGAGGCAAGAGGGGCGCGCCGTATTCTTTGACGACCTGCATATTGGAAAGAAGTTTTACGGCGCTTATGGGGCGACCAAAACAGCGCAAATCACATTGGCACGCAGTTGGGCCGAAGAACAAAAAACGTCGGGGCCGCGCGTTGATATTGTTGCACCTCATCCAATGCCGACCGCAACCCGAGCGCGGTTTCACCCTGGCGAAGCTCGAGAGAGTCTGGCCGATCCGCTCAGCGAAGCAAAGCGCCTGCTCACGGAGCTCAATCTTATTTAAGCTTAATGACCCGGCGGCAATAGTCCAAACCCCAGCCTCAAAAAGGGAAATGCATCCTGTTCATTATTGTCCATTTTGAAAAAACGCGGGGGCAAATTAAAAGCTTATGACGCGGATGGCTTGCCGGCATGAACAGTCTGCTTTAAGCAGTGAAAGGCGAGAATAGGGTGGAAATATGCGGATTTTAATTACCAATGATGATGGCATCAACGCGCCGGGCCTGAAAACCCTACAGAAAATTGCCGAAACCTTAGCAGGCGCGGCAGGAGAAGTGTGGACGGTGGCCCCCAGCACCGAAAGATCCGGCGTTGCGCATGCAATCAGCCTGTCCTCCCCCGTGTTGATCTCGCAACTAGGCCAGCGCTCTTTCAGCATTGACGGATACCCGGCCGATTGCGTGTTGGCAGGCCTGCACCATATTTTGAAAGGCTCTCCTCCAGATATTATCTTATCTGGGGTAAACCGTGGCAATAACTCTGCTGAAAATGCTCTTTACTCGGGCACTTTGGGGGCTGCGATCGAAGGGGCGCTGCAAGGCGTACCCTCTTTTGCGCTTTCGCAATATTTGGGTCCCAACAACGTGAACATTAACGATCCGTTTGAGGCCAGCGCAGCCTATGGAGCTGAGGTTGTGCAAGCGATTTTATCCGCCAACCCTCCAGCATCACAAGAATATCAGTTATTTTACAATATCAACTTTCCCCCCTGCCCGGCAGAATGGGTCAAAGGGCGTAAACTTGCCACGCAGGGCTTTCGGCGCGGCTCCAATTTTAGCACCGAGCCTTATACGGCAGCAAACCGCCGTAACTTTTTATTCATCAAAGGCGGTGATCAGCAGGTTGCAACCGCACCGGAAAGCGATGCTGCGGCAAATCTCGAAAATTACATTTCCATTACGCCTATGCGTGCAGATTTCACCGATCACAAAGCCTTAGATGCTTTGAAAGCCATCGAATAATGCAAGAAGCCGAAACAATTATGCAGTTTTTGTTTCAATTGCGCTCGCAAGGCGTAACAGATGCCCGCGTTTTAACCGCCATGGAAAAAATTGATCGGGGGCTTTTTGTAACAGGCGTGTTCGCAGAGCGGGCCTATGAGGACATCCCGCTGCCCATCGCCTGTGGCCAAACAATTTCACAACCCTCAGTGGTGGGTTTAATGACCCAGGCGCTGCAAGTGGGTGCGCGCGATACAGTTCTAGAACTTGGAACGGGATCAGGCTACCAAGCAGCCATTTTGAGCCAACTCGCTCGACGCGTTTACACAGCAGAGCGCCACAAACCCTTGGTTCGGGATGCAAAGAAGCTTTTTGACCGCTTAGGGTTACAAAATATTATTTCGCTTTGTGCCGATGGCAGCCACGGATTAAAGGACCAAGCGCCTTTTGACCGCATATTGGTCACCGCCGCCGCCGAAGACCCCCCTGGGCCCTTGATGGAGCAATTAAAGGTGGGAGGGATCATGGTTCTGCCTGTTGGACAATCCGATGCGGTTCAAAACCTAATCCGCGTAAAACGCACGGAGACCGGTTTTGAATATGATGACTTAAAGGAAGTGAGGTTCGTACCGCTCTTGGAAGGTATTGCAAAAGAAAATTAAGTATTCAACTAATGTTAAAAATTTACAAAATAGTTGTGGTCATGTAATCATTGTGTGGGGTTAGGAGTAATATAATGTTTAGGCCTACTGCTGTTTCTTTTTCTCTTTCTTGCTTATCTGCCATCATTTTGGCTGGATGTGACACATCAGGTTTTGATCTTGATATGAGACAGAACCAATACGACACAAGCGCGGCCGCACAAAGAGTGGCGACACCAAGAGCAGAGCCGGATGACCTTGGCATCATCGAATACCCGACCTATCAAGTGGTGGTGGCCAGAGAAGGCGATACTGTAACATCCATCGCAAATCGCTTAGGGCTCACGCCAAACTCTCTTGCCAGCTACAATGGTGTGTCTCGCGAGAAAACGATGCGCGTAGGCGAAGTGTTGGCATTGCCAAAATTTTCCGAAAACGCGGCCACGCAAAGCGCTGAGATTGACGTGAGCGCTTTGACACAAAGCGCGCTTGCAAAGGTAGAAACCTCTCAAGCTTCAACAACATCACAACCCGCAACAAATAAAGATGAGCCGATCCGCCATAAGGTGCGCCGCGGTGAAACAGCCTTCACCATATCACGCCTGTATAATGTTTCCATTCGATCACTGTCGGAATGGAACGGATTAGACAGCAATTTTACAATACGAGAAGATCAATATCTGCTGATCCCTCTGACGCTAGAAGTGCCGATCACAGCCCCCAAAACGCGGCCCGAAAAGCCGGGACAGGGATCCCAAACACCAGTGCCACCCAGTTCATCCACCCCCCTGCCCAAAGCTGAAAGCGCCACGGCCTCGCAAGTCACACCCCTAAAAGAAAAAGCGCCAGTGCAAGAGGCCGTCGCAACCACCGGAAAGCTTACATACCCGGTAAACGGCAAAATTATTCGTGAATATGTAAAAGGCAAAACGGAGGGAATTGATCTCTCGGCCCCGGCGGGCAGCACAATCGTAGCGGCGGAAACAGGCACCGTTGCCGCGATAACGGCGGATGTTGATCAGGTTCCTATTGTGGTTATCAAACACGCCAATGAGCTGCTGACCGTTTATGCCAATGTTGGGAATATATCTGTTTCCAAAGGCGCCAAAGTCTCGCGTGGACAGGCGATTGGGAAAATCCCCCCCAGCAATCCAACCTATCTGCATTTCGAAGTGCGTCAGGGCTTGGACAGCGTGGACCCGCTCGATTATTTGCAATAAACTGGCTTTATTGGCGCAGGCTCAACCCCGACCGCCCCGCTAAATCAGCAAAAAACTGCCACGCAACCCGGCCAGAGCGCGCGCCCCGGGTCGCCTGCCACTCAATGGCTTGCGCGCGCAATTCATCAGGATCAATCTGCAGTTCATAGGCCCTGCAATAACCACTAATCATTTCAAGATACTCATCCTGCGCACACGGATGAAATCCAAGCCACAGACCAAACCTATCCGAAAGCGATACTTTTTCTTCCACCGCTTCTGAAGGGTTGATAGCTTGCGAGCGCTCATTTTCAATCATATCGCGCGGCATCAAGTGGCGACGGTTTGAGGTTGCATAAAACAATACGTTTTCCGGCCGCCCCTCAATGCCTCCATCAAGCACGGCTTTCAAAGATTTATAGTGCTGATCATCATGGCTAAAGCTCAGATCGTCGCAAAACAAAATGAACCGATGCTGCGCACTGCGCAGAATATTCAATAGCCTGGCAACGCTAGGTAAATCTTCGCGCTGCAATTCAACGATTTTCACGTCAAAACCCTTGGCAAGCACATCCCCATGAATTGCCTTTACCAGCGATGACTTGCCCATACCGCGCGCGCCCCATAACAACGCATTATTTGCCACATGCCCTTTGGCAAATTGCAACGTGTTTTGCATAAGCGTATCACGCGCGCGGTTTATACCCACCAAAAGGCGCAGCTCAACGCGCGAAACCTCTTGAACCGGCTGCAAGCAATCCGGATCAACATGCCAAACAAAAGCATCGGCTTGCTTTAAATCTGGGGCCGTTAGAGGCGCTGGCGCCATCCGCTCTAACGCAGCGGCAATGCGTTCAAGGGGCTCAGTCATTCTTGTCGGAGCCCTGTCCATCGTCGAGATCCGAATCAAAGTCTATATCTGCCTCATCCTCATCCAAGCCCTCTGCCTCAAACTTGGCTTCACGCTTTTGTTCAACGCGTCGGACTAGAAAGATAGACACTTCGTACAACCCATAGACCACGACAAATAAAATCGCCTGCGTGATCACATCGGGAGGTGTAACCAGCGCGGCTAAAACTAAAATGGCAACCACGGCATATTTGCGTACACTGCCCAAGCCCTCAGCGCTGACCAAACCCGCTTTTCCCATCAAAGTAAGCAATACAGGCAGCTGAAAACAAACACCAAAGGCTAAAATAAATTTGATCGTTAAGCTCAGATATTCCTGAGCCGAGCCTTGGAACGCAATACCCGCGGTGGCGCTATCGGTCATTTCTTCACTGAGAACAGAGCCAGCCTGCTGAAACCCTAAGAAGAAATCAAAGGCCAGCGGCGTTACAACGAAATAGGCAAAGGCCGCACCAAGAAAAAACATGAAGGGCGAGGCGATTAAAAATGGTAAGAAGGCACCCTTTTCTGATTTATAAAGGCCGGGCGCCACAAAGCGCCATAATTGATAACCAATAAAGGGAAAAGACAAAACCAATCCGCCCATAAGCGAAATAGAAATAGCGACAAAAAAACCTTCCTGAAGCCGGATCAGGATCAACCCGCAATCCTCATGTCCTTTGAGTGCCATCGCTGAACATAAGGGCTGGGTTAGAAAGTTGAAGATCGGGTTCCAGATGGTAAAGCAAATGATCATGCCTACCAAAAACGCCAGAACCGAATAGATCAACCTTTGGCGCAGCTCTGTCAAATGCTCGATAAGAGGCGCAGTGCTTTCTTCAATTTTATCACTCGGGCTCATGCTTCGCCTTTTGCCTCTGCAACAGTCTCTTGCGTTTTAGCATCAACGCTCACGTCTTCGGGCTTGATTTCAGCCGCTTCTGCTGCGGCTTCGCTGGCAAGACGAGCTTCTGCTTTTTCGGCGGCGGCTTTTTTTATTTTCGCAGCTGCATCCGCACGCTCTTTGGCCAATTTCCCTGTTTCGGAATCGGGGTCAATTGAGGTGAAATCCTGCGCTGCAGTTTTCAAACCATCGATACCAGATTTTACTGGATTGGTTGCCGCGCTGATCGTTTTGGATATATCTTTCACGCCCGCATCATCTGCGGCCTGATCCATCGCCCGACTGAATTCACGCGCCATGCCCTTGGCTTTTCCCACAAACTGTCCAACTTTCCGAAACAGCATTGGTAAATCTTTGGGGCCTACCACAATAAGCGCCACAATCCCAATCAGGAGCAGCTCGGTCCAACCCAGATCGAACATTTATCAGACCTTGTCTTTATCTGTTTCCGGAGTGATATCTTTGACGTCTTCGTTCATCGTCTTTTCAAGTTCTTTGCTGCTGTCACTCACGCCCTTTTTAAACGCAGTGATGCCTTTTCCAACTTCCCCCATCAAAGAGCTGATTTTACCACGACCAAACAGAACCAACACAACGACTGCGATCAGCAACAAACCCGGGAGGCCTATATTATTAAGCATTCTATTTTCTCCTTTATACAACCAAGCCAAGGCCTGATCCTTCATTCTCTTATTTGTTATCTATGGCTTTCAGTCAGCCGATTAAAGCGCGAACTGCATTTTTGTGACATATTTTCTTTTGAATTGGGTAATTTTTTAAAGAATAGGCACATCCCATCAAAAAAGCCGCAGTGACGACCGGCACCTGTTTATCGCACAGTTTTTAAAAAACCCTCAAAATCAAACGGCTTTAAAACCCATTCACCGCAAAAGCAAAAAGACTAAGAAGGTCTATTTTAACGGGTTGCTTCAAAGATAAAGCAGCGATCTCTGGGGATTGTAAGCCACATTGGTTGCTCGGGCTTGGGTAAAAAAACGCTTGGGATCGAGGCTTTTAAAACAGATCCATCATAGGCCATTCTAAACTCAACCAGGCTTTCACTGCCCAAGAAGCGCGATCGGATAACATGCCCCAATGCAGCCACGCCTTGCGATGGGGTTGGGTTTGGCCCCTTTCCCTGACGATCAAAATCAATGCGAACATGCTGCGGGCGCACCACAATATCCACTTTTGTACCGTCGCTCAAACCCGGGACAAAAAATTGTCCAAATGGCGTTTCTGCCAAAGCCCCTGTAACCCGGCTTTTTATAACATTCGCATCTGAAAAAACGGCCACAGCGGCGCGATCTACAGGCGCATTGTAAATGTTATAAGGCGCGCCTGATTGAACGATCCGTCCCGCGCGCATTAGCGCGATTTCATCGGCCATCCGCATCGCCTCCTCAGGCTCATGTGTCACCAAAAGAACGGCCGTATCTTCGGATTTTAAGATCGCAAGGGTCTCATCGCGAACCCCGTCGCGCAGCCTATTATCCAAGCCCGAAAATGGTTCATCCATCAACATGATACGTGGTTTTGGCGCCAAGGCGCGCGCCAAGGCAACCCTTTGCTGTTCTCCTCCAGAAAGTGCATGTGGATATTGATCAATGCGATGACGCAAGCCCACTTTTTCCAGCAGAGTTTCTGCCGCTGCCCGCTTTACATCGCGCCCACCGTTCACGCCAAAACCAACATTATCGCCCACCGACAGATGCGGAAACAGCGCAAAATCTTGAAACATCAACCCAATTGAGCGCTGTTCTGCCGGCAAGCTAGATACGCCATCGCACACCACCTGACCATCGATCAAAATCTGTCCCTGGTCTTGGCGATCAACGCCTGCGATAATCCGAAGCGTGGTTGACTTGCCGCAGCCCGACGGCCCCAAAAGACAGGTCACTTGCCCAGGGTTGATCCTCAAAGAAACCTGATCCACTACCCGCTGGCCGTGAAAGCTGCGGCTTATATCTCTAATTTCTAAGCGAGGCAAAATATCAGGGGCCACCGCAATCCATCCTCGTTCAACCAATCTTCTACCTGACTTGTCAGGAAACGCAGCGAAATTCAAGCAGCCCGGAAACCACCCAACTTTTCTCTGCGCTTGGCGCGCTTCACCAAATGCCTTTTGCCAGACAGCTTTGCTACAGGGTTGCGTTCACGGCCCCGCCATCCAGCAAGACGTTTTGACCAACCATGAACGCCGCATGTTGCGAGCACATAAACGCGCAGGTTTTTCCAAATTCTTCGGCAAGGCCATATCGCCCAACAGGAATGGCATTGGCGCGCTCTGTCTTAACCTGATCCAAACTCTTATTTTGGGCCTGAGAGGCGGCTTGATCCATTGAGCTGATACGGTCCGTATCATGCACGCCGGGCAGCAAGTTATTAATTGTTACCCCGTGCGGCGCAACCTGTCGGGCTGTTCCTGCCACGTATCCGGTCAACCCCGCGCGCGCCGAATTTGACAAACCCAAAACCGCAATAGGTGCTTTTACCGATTGCGATGTGATATTGACAACTCGGCCCCAGCCACGCGACATCATCGAGGGCAAAAGCCGTTTCATCAAATCAATCGGAGTGAGCATATTGGCCTCAAGCGCGGCCAGAAAATCATCCCGGTCCCAATCGCTCCAAACACCGGGGGGCGGGCCGCCAGCGTTTGTTATCAAAATATCAGGTGTTTGGGCAATGGCCAGCACCGCATCGCGGCCCTCTAAGCTGGTAATATCAGCCGCAACGGTTTGCACCTTCACATTATGGCGCGCGCGAATAGCATCAGCGGCATTTTCCAACGCCTCTGCGCCACGCGCATTCATAACCAAATCAACTCCTGCCTCGGCCAAAGCTTGCGCACATCCAAAACCCAAACCCTTGCTCGACGCGCAGACCAAAGCCGATTTTCCCGCAATTCCTAAATCCATAGCTGCCTCCTATATGATAACACGTGACTATCGCTGAACCAGGCTGAATTGCAACTGAGAAAACACCCAAAAGAATCCCATACTTGCCAAGCATTCAGGCCCAAACTATACGGCGCCTATGCTCGATAAAAATTCAAACCGCCCCGATCTACCCTCTGAAATTGCGCGCCGTCGTACCTTTGCGATTATCTCGCATCCCGATGCAGGTAAAACTACCCTAACAGAGAAATTTCTTTTGTTCGGGGGCGCGATTCAAATGGCCGGGCAAGTGCGCGCTAAGGGCGAATCCCGCCGCACCCGCTCGGATTACATGCAGATGGAAAAAGATCGCGGAATCTCAGTATCTGCCTCTGCGATGTCTTTTGATTATAAAGAGTGTCGGTATAACCTTGTAGACACCCCTGGTCACAGCGACTTTTCTGAAGACACCTATCGCACTTTAACCGCCGTAGATGCGGCGATTATGGTAATTGATGGCGCCAAGGGAGTTGAAAGCCAAACTAGGAAATTATTCGAAGTGTGTCGGTTGCGCGATCTGCCAATTTTGACATTCTGTAATAAGATGGATCGCGAAAGCAGAGAAATTTTCGATATTATCGACGAAATACAGGAAAATCTGGCGATTGATGTCACGCCCGCCAGCTGGCCAATTGGAACTGGCAGCGATTTCTTAGGCTGCTATGACATGCTGAATGATCGATTAGAATTGATGGACCGCGCGGATCGCAACCATATCGCCGAAAGCATCGAAATTAACGGCTTAGAGGATCCAAAACTTGCCCAGCATGTGCCAGAACACCTTTTAGGTAAACTGCGCGAAGATGTTGAAATGGCCCGAGGTCTGCTTCCTGCCTTGGATCCACAGGCCATTTTGCAAGGCAGCATGACGCCGATTTGGTTTGGCTCTGCGATCAATTCCTTCGGCGTGAAAGAATTGATGGAAGGCATCAAAGCCTATGGTCCAGAGCCTCAGATACAAACAGCACAGCCCCGCGAAATTCTTCCCGAAGAAACGAAAGTGGCTGGGTTTGTGTTTAAGGTTCAAGCCAATATGGACCCCAAGCATCGCGATCGCGTGGCCTTTGTTCGGCTGGCTTCTGGGCATTTTCGACGTGGAATGAAACTGACCCATGTGCGCAGCAAAAAAACCATGGCAATTTCGAACCCTGTTTTATTTCTGGCCTCGGATCGTGAATTGGCGGAAGAGGCTTGGGCTGGGGATATTATTGGTATTCCAAATCACGGGCAATTGCGCATTGGCGATACCCTCACCGAAGGCGAAACCTTGCGGGTTTCAGGCATCCCCTCTTTTGCTCCCGAATTGCTGCAGGCTTGCCGCGCGGGCGATCCCATGAAAGCCAAGCATTTGGAAAAAGCCCTAATGCAATTTGCCGAAGAGGGCGCGGCAAAGGTGTTTAAGCCCAGTCTTGGATCTGGCTTTATTGTAGGTGTAGTTGGAGCGCTTCAATTTGAGGTTTTGGCCAGTCGAATTGAATTGGAATACGGATTGCCCGTGCGATTTGAAACCAGCCAGTTCACATCAGCGCGCTGGGTCGGCGGCGCAAAAGAAGCCGTCGATACATTTTCAAACGCCAACCGCCAGCATATGGCCTTTGACCATGATGGCGATCATGTCTACCTAACACGCTTGCAATGGGATATCGATCGTGTCGAACGTGATTACCCCGATGTCACGCTGACATCGACAAAAGAAATGATGGTCTAATCCCGATCCATAAGCACCCTGCCCCAACCTCACATTCTTTGGCTTTTGGCGCTTATTAAAAGTCTAATCAACGCCGCCGCTTCTGGGTTTGGTTTTTGCTGGGTTCAAAAGTGGTTTAGCCTATGGCGCTCGCACCGCATCATATCAAGCGAAACCAAACTACGCCGCACCAGAGCCGCTTCTGGAAACCTATACCTGCATTTTATAAATAGGTTTATCTCACGCGCCAAACGCGTTTCACCTTTGTAAAAAGCGCCCAAAATAGGGATAGGCTTAAATTCTGCAATTGCCTTTTCAAGGGCCCGCGGTGCAGCCCTTCGTCTTCATCAAAGTGGTGCAGCGCCCGTTCAACGAGATGAAAATCAAACAGGCTTGGCGCCTCGGATTTGTCGAACCAATCAGTGGCGAAATGGCTTACCAGTAAATGCTGAAAGCCTACCGAACGCGCAAGCATGTTTAACAATTATAAAACGGCTGAGAGGCAAGTTCTGTGCGCTTATTTGCTTGGATAATTATTACATAAAACGCAAAAGATCCGCGATCATTAGGTAAATTCTCGGTTAAAGCATGGTTCTGGTTTTGGACAGCTATGTGACGCTATTGGTCGTTGGATTACAGCTCAATGCCAAAAGCTGTTTTGACCTTGGGGGTGATGTTCCACAAATTTAGCGTTTAAATGAATAGCGGTGCTTAAGGACCTGCCCCTTCTTTAAGGATAGCCAAAGGCGTGATTTCAGTATTCCTTACAAAAAACTCAACAATTGTTCCCAGCTGGCCTTACGATGGCAGAACAGGTTATTAATTTACAGACCAAACTGCCTAAAGTAGCGAAAGCATTGACCATTCAAGATAATAAGAGTACACCGCGCCTTAATTATGCCCTTTTCGGCTTCGTTAACTCGATCGAAGCCGGCCAAAATGCGATAGACGCTAAGGGCCTTCCAAACGCGGATTTAGATGACAAAATTCTCTGACCTGAGCTTAAACCCAAAAATTTTAAAAGCAATCGATGAGGCCGGTTATGAAACGCCCACGCCCATCCAAGCCCAAGCAATCCCCGCAGCTTTAGCTGGAAAAGATGTCTTGGGCATTGCACAAACTGGAACCGGCAAGACAGCCAGCTTCACCTTGCCTATGATCCATCTTTTGGCGCGGGGCCGCGCCCGCGCACGGATGCCGCGTTCTCTAGTACTCTGTCCTACGCGCGAATTGGCAGCCCAAGTTGCTGAGAATTTTGACACCTATACAAAACATTTAAAACTGACAAAGGCTCTTTTAATCGGCGGCGTCAGCTTTAAGGAACAAGATCTTTTGATCGACAAGGGCGTTGATGTGTTGATCGCAACGCCAGGGCGGCTTTTAGATCACTTCGAACGTGGAAAATTGTTGCTGACAGGCGTGCAGGTTATGGTGGTGGATGAAGCCGACCGTATGCTTGATATGGGGTTTATTCCCGATATTGAGCGTATTTTTGGCCTAACCCCATTCACCCGCCAAACGCTTTTCTTCAGCGCCACAATGGCGTCAGAAATAGAACGTATAACCAATACATTTCTTTCGGCGCCCACGCGGATTGAAGTGGCACGGCAAGCCACGGCTTCAGAAACCATTGAGCAAAGCGTGGTAATGTTCAAAGGCTCGCGCAGAGATCGCGAAGGCAGTGAAAAGCGCGCGGTTTTGCGCGGCCTTATCGATGCTGAAGGCGCCGCTTGCACGAATGGGATTATTTTCTGCAATCGCAAAACCGATGTGGATATTTGTGCAAAATCTCTATTGAAATATGGCTATGACGCAGCTCCAATTCACGGAGATCTTGATCAATCTCAACGCACAAGAACGCTCGAAGCCTTTAGAGAAGGCAAATTGCGGTTTCTCGTCGCCTCAGACGTGGCTGCGCGCGGGCTTGATGTGCCCTCTGTAAGTCATGTTTTCAATTATGATGTGCCGTCGCATCCAGAAGATTATGTACATCGCATTGGCCGCACCGGGCGCGCAGGACGCGATGGTAAGGCAATGATGCTTTGCATCCCGCGCGATCAAAAGAATTTTGATGCGATCGAGGCTTTGATAAAGAAAGAAATACCGCGTCAAGAAAACCCGCTCAAATCCTCAGAACCCGCGGCCGCTGTTGAATCGGCCTCAAAGGCGCAATCTCGCGATGATATGGGCGATAAAAATATAGCAGAACGCAGCGCTGGCACGGATACCGGACGCGCCTCGCACCCGCCCAAAACTCGCGCTGATCGCAGCACTGCTCCGCGCAGACGGCGCAAAAACGAGTCTGAGCATGAAAGCCAACCGATCATCGGCTTGGGGGATCACATGCCAAGCTTTATTGCGCTTAGCTTTGAGGATCGGCGCAGCCAGTAATACGGCAGCTCAAGGCGGAAACCATCCGCCTTTTTTGCCAGATTGATCAAGGCTACATCAAACGGCTTACGATCACGGTCACCTCTGGTGATTTTCCGATCTCGGCCTGGCATGTTTGGCGCACCACGCGCTTAAAACCTTGTTCCATTTTATCGTCATCGCCGCGGGTTTTTCCGCCAGCTCTGCCGATGAACTGACTAAGATCTTCTTCTAACACATCGACCAAAGGCGCCGCCGCGTGTCCCATTTCACTGAGACCTCGGGTTTCCACCCAAGGTTCCCCCAGCATATCATTCTCATCATCCAAAATAACATTCACGATCACATGACCATTTAACGCCAAACGAATACGATCCCGCACCACACCATCCATCGCGCCCACTTGAATAGAACCGTCCAAATACCGACGGCCCGTTTCAATATACTCAGTCACTTTTGGGGCATTCCCAGACAAATCCAGCATCATACCATTGACGCAGATCAAAGCAGGCAAACCGCTATCCTGCGCAAGTTTGCTATGCGCGCGCAAATGGCGATGCTCTCCATGCATTGGAATGACCATTTGAGGCTGCGTGATCTGGTGCATGCGCTGTAAATCCGGGCGGTTTGCGTGGCCGGAAACATGATATAGGCCATCGCTATCATCCACAACATCCACGCCTTTTTCAGAGAGCTGGTTGATGATGCGGATAACGCCGCGTTCATTTCCAGGAATGGTTTTGGAGGAAAACAAGAACATATCACCCTCCTTCAAACTGATGCCTTGAAACTTACCCTGTGCAAGCTGCGCGCTGGCGGCGCGACGCTCGCCTTGGCTTCCTGTCACCAAAAGCATTAGATTTTCACGGGGAATATTTTGTGCATCCTCGGGGCTCACCACCGTCGGAAAGTCATTTAAAACACCCGTTTCAAGCGCAGTTTCTACCATCCGGCGCATCGCGCGGCCCATCAAACAAATCGAACGCCCTGCGCGCATGCCTGCCTGCGCAAGCGTTTTTACCCGCGCGATATTACTTGCAAATGTGGTGGCCACCACCATTCGCTCAGCGCTGTCCACCAAAGCGTCAATATTGGCACCAAGGCTCGCTTCAGACCGACCTTCATGCCCAGAAAACACGTTTGTACTGTCACAAATCAACGCTTTCACCCCGGGGCGTGCGACATCCATCCAAAGTTGCGGATCAAAAGCTTCTCCAACCAGCGGCGTTTCATCTAGCTTGAAGTCGCCCGTATGAAGAAGCCGCCCCTGCGGTGTATCAATAACCAAGCCGCTGCTTTCAGGAATAGAATGTGAAATCGGCAAGAACCCGACCTTAAAGGGGCCCTTTTCAACAGTTTCTGGCCAAGCCTCCGAGGTAGAGACAACACGCTCAGGATGACCTCTTTCTGCCATTTTACGCCGCGCGATATTGGCCGTAAAGCGCCGCGCGTAGACCGGAGCACCAAGATCCCCCCATAAATGGCCCAAAGCACCAACATGGTCTTCATGCGCATGCGTGATAAAAATTGCTTCAATCCGGTGCTTCTGCGCGATAAGCCAACTGATATCGGGCAAAATCAAATCCACCCCAGGGGTGCCATCCATATCGGGAAAGCTGACGCCAAGATCCACCACGATCAGCCGTTCAGCCCCTTCTGGCCCATAGCCATAAACATAGGCATTCATGCCAATTTCACCGGCTCCCCCGAGGGGAAGGTAAATCAATCTCTCACTGCTCATGAGCCCTATCCGTTTTTATTATAGGCATGGATAACCTGTAAGCCATGCATTGTTAAATCATCTTCGTAGTGGTCAAATAGCGTATCTGCCGCCTGAAACAATGGCGCAAGACCACCGGTGGAAATAACCTGCATGGGGCGCGCATGCTCAGCTTTGATCCGTTTGCAGATTTCTCGTACCAAACCAATATACCCCCAAAATACTCCCGATTGCATACAGGCTACTGTATTCGTACCAATCACAGCTAGCGGCTTGGCAATATCAACATGCGGAAGCGCTGCAGCTTCTTGGTGGAGCGCCGAAAGTGACAGGTTTACCCCTGGTGCAATTGCACCGCCGATATAAGCCCCGTCACCATCCACAACATCAAATGTGGTGGCGGTGCCAAAATCTACAATGATCAGGTCGCCGCCATATAAATCAAATCCCGCAACAGTATTGACCAACCGATCCGGCCCCACCGCGGTGCCATGATCAACGCGAATGTTCACGGGCAATAGGCAATCAGGCTTTCCCACCACATATGGCCGGGTGTTGAAATAGCGATCGGCTAAAACGCGCAAGTTGAACACCACGCGCGGCACTGTCGATGAAATAATCATCTCTGTGATGTCCGCTTCAATTTTCTGCAGCGACATCAGCGTTGATAACCACACAAAATATTGATCGGCCGTTCTTTGAGTTTCTGTCGAAGCGCGCCAAGTTGCGATAAAGCTTTCGCCATCCCATATTGAAAAAACCGTATTGGTATTGCCGCAATCCACCGCAAGTAACATCAGCTACGTTCCTCTAAAATAGATTTCAGCGGCGGCAATAGAGCGCGCGCCGGATGGTGTCTGCAACTGCAAATGCCCTGAATCATCAATCCTGTCAAATCGTCCGGTTATCTCTTCGCCACCCACGCGCGCGGTAATAACCTCGCCAAGGCGCGCCGCCCGTGCAAGCCATGCCAAGCGTATCGGCTCAAAGCCTTGTTCTAAAAACCGCGTTTCCCAATTATCAAAGCGCTGCACCAATATCTTTAAAAAGCTAGAGGGTGTGATTTTCAGGTTCAGCGCAGAGGACAAGCCGATCGCTTCAAGCGCACCAAGTTGCAAATCTGTTTGCACGGGCGCTTGGTTTAAATTCACCCCAATCCCAATCGCAAGCGCGCGGCGACCGCGTTCGTCAATGCTGGTTTCCAGCAAAATACCCGCCAGCTTTTTGTCCTTTAACAACACATCATTTGGCCATTTTAAGGAAAACTCATTTTCGCCAAAACTGATCTCAACCAAAGCATCATGCACAGCCAAGCCCGCCACGAAAGAGCGCAAGGCGACATCTTGAATGACACCTTGGGGAAAGAGCAAAGCTGTTGCTGCAAAGTTCCCAACCGGATCAACCCAGGCTTTCCCACCCCGGCCGCGACCTGCGGTTTGCTTATGCGCAAAAAACCAAGTTGGTTTTTCTATCTGGCCTGCACAGCGCAAAGCCTCAGCATTGGTACTAGAGATTTCCTCATATTCCCGAAGCTCATACCCTTCGGGCAGATTATTGCACAAGGGTCTGGGCCGCTGCAGCTGCCAGGCCTTCCAAGCCAAACAGGTTGGCAACGCCAACCACCATAATAATTGCAGAGGCCATTAAAAACGAGGACATAACCGGAGATTTTGAAACATCAAGGCCGATTTCTTGTTCCTCGCCAAAATACATAAAGAACACGATCCGCAGATAATAAAAGGCCCCGATCACAGACGCGATCACACCAGCGATTGCAAGCCAAGCCAAACCCGCATCAAAAGCGGCGCGTAACACGTATAATTTTCCAAAAAACCCGACCATAGGGGGAACGCCGGCCAAGCTAAACAACAGCACAAGCATGGCCAAGGCCTTGCCAGGCTGGCTGCGCGATAACATGTTTAAAGACGCAATATCCGTGACCGGTTTTCCATCTTTTTGCATCGAAAGAATAAACGCAAAGGTTCCAATATTCATCGTGACGTAAATGGCCATGTAAATGAGCAAGGCTTGCAATCCAAAAGCCGTGCCAGCAGCCAAGCCCATAAGCGCATATCCCATATGAGCGATTGAAGAATAGGCCATCAAACGTTTTATGTTTGTTTGCCCAATCGCTGCAAACGCACCCAAAAACATCGAGAGCAAAGATAAAGCAGCGATGATCTGTTGCCAGTCTCCGACAACATTTCCAAAGGCGTCATGCAGCACGCGCGCAAATAAACCAATCGCGGCTACTTTCGGCGCTGTAGCAAAAAACGCCGTCACCGGTGTAGGAGCACCTTCATAAACGTCAGGTGTCCACATATGAAACGGCACGGCGGAAACTTTGAACGCCAAACCCGCGCTGATCATCACTAAGCCAAGCAACAAGCCAACAGAAATGTCGCTCTCTGCCGTCGCGGCAACAATGCCCGTGAACAAGGTTGTGCCCGAATAGCCATAGCAGAGCGACGCACCATAAAGCAAAAGCCCAGATGACAAAGCGCCAAGCACAAAGTATTTCAGGCCGGCCTCAGTCGAATTTAAACTATCGCGCCGCAGCGAGGCGATCACGTAAAGCGCTAAAGATTGTAGCTCAAGCCCCATGTAAAGCGCCATAAGATCACCCGCCGAGACCATCACCATCATCCCGACAACCGCCAAAACAACCAAAAGCGGATATTCAAAGCGCAACAACCCATTGCGAGACATGTAATCTTCGCTCATCACCAGCACCGCTGCCGCTGAGAACAAAATAGTCACTTTTGCGAAACGGGCGAAGCCGTCATCTACAAACATACCGCCAAACGCAACCTGCGTTTCGCCGGAGCCAGTGCTTGCAATGGCCAATGCAACCAAAGCCATAATGCCAGCGGTGAGCCAGACCAAAAGTGGGCCCAAGCGGTCTTTACTGGTATAGACAGTGCCCACCAAAGCAAGCATCGCAAAAACCGATAGAAAAACCTCCGGCAGAATTATGTTCAGATCAGCTTGGATCATTGACCGTGCTCCTGTTAATGCGATGCGGCCAATTGGGTGCTGGTCTCAGCGGTCCCCAAAGCCATTTCATAATTAAGCACCAAGGCCTCGACAGAGGGGCCGATGAGATCCAATATCAATGCCGGATACACACCCAGCAATAAGGTCATCACCACCAATGGTGCAAAGATCGCCCGCTCGCGCCGGCTCATGTCAGATATTGTGCGCAGGCTCTCTTTGATCAGATCCCCCATAACCACGCGGCGATATAGCCAAAGCGCGTAGGAGGCGGATAGAATTACCCCGGCCGTTGCAACCAATGCCACCCAGGTATTGACCTGGAATATGCCGACAAGCGTTAAAAATTCACCCACAAAACCCGACGTGCCCGGAAGGCCAACATTGGCCATTGTGAAAAGCATGAAAATAAGCGCATAGGCGGGCATACGGTTAACCAAACCGCCATAGGCGTCAATCTCGCGTGTGTGCATACGGTCGTAAATAACGCCAACGCAGAGAAACAGCGCTCCTGATATGAAGCCATGGCTCAGCATTTGAAAAATAGCGCCGTCGATCCCTTGCTGATTTGCCGCAAAGATCCCCATCGTAACATACCCCATATGCGCAACGGAAGAATAAGCGATAAGCTTTTTCATATCCTCCTGCATCAGCGCCACCAAAGACGTATAAAAAATAGCGATCGCCGACATCCACAGCACAACCGGCGCCATCACGTCTGAGCCGACGGGAAACATCGGCAAGCTAAAGCGCAAGAACCCATATCCCCCCATTTTCAAAAGGATAGCCGCCAATACAACAGAGCCCGCCGTGGGTGCCTGCACATGCGCATCGGGCAACCAAGTGTGCACAGGCCACATCGGCATTTTCACCGCGAAGCTGGCAAAAAACGCTAAAAACAGCAAGGTTTGCATTCCACCCACGATATGAAGGCCCAATATCTTCATATCCGCAAAATCGAACTCATGTATCATCAAAGTTGGAATATCTGTTGTACCGGCTTCGGCAAACATCGCCACCATGGCAACCAACATCAAAACAGATCCTAAAAACGTGTAGAGGAAAAACTTAAACGAGGCATAGATCCGCTCTTTTCCGCCCCAGATCCCAATGATGAGGAACATCGGGATCAAGCCAGCTTCAAAAAACAGGTAAAACAGCACCAGATCAAGCGCCATAAACACGCCCAGCATCAACGTTTCTAACAGCAAAAACGCGATCATATATTCTTTGACGCGCGTGTTCACACCCCAGGATGCGGCAATCACCAAGGGCATCATGAATGTTGTTAGCATGACAAATAGAATGCTGATCCCATCCACACCCAGCTTATACTTCAAACCCAAAAGCCAATCGGCCTCTTCCACCATTTGAAAGCTCGTATCAGACGGATCAAACTGCCATAAAATGAACAGCGAAATGATAAATGTTGCGGTTGTTGCGACCAACGCGAAGCGCTTGGCAACCAAACCGGCCGCGGCATCTTCGCCGCGCGCAACGACCAAAAGGATCAAAGCCGCCATAGCCGGCACAAAGGTTACAATGGACAATAGCAAAGTATCCATATCAGTTACCTCCTCCGGTAAAGCTCATCCAAGTGACAAGCACCACAATTCCGATCACCATGGCGAAGGCATAGGTGAAGATATACCCTGACTGCGCCCGACCCGCCAAACGCGTCACCATCGGAACAAACCCAAGCGCGATACCATTGAGCGTGCCATCAATAATTTTGCCATCGCCCCGTTTCCAAAGCAGCCGCCCAAGCGCTTTGGCTGGTTTTACAAAAAGCACGTCGTAGATTTCATCAAAATACCATTTGTTGAGCAAGAACAGGTAAAGAGGCCGCTGGTTTGCCACGACGCGCGCGGGCATCGCCGGATCCCAAATGTAAAACCAAAGCGCCGTTATAAAGCCAATAAGCATCGCGATAAACGGGCTGATTTTCACCCAGACCGGGGCATGATGCGCATCATCCATGACGTGATTATCAGCGCTTATATAAATCGCGCCTATTGGTGCTTGCGTCTGTAACGCATGCCCATCGGATTTTTCCGCATGCGCCTCATCGGCCTTGTCATGGCCCGCATCATGCCCATGGTCTTTCTCAGACACGTGGTGATCGGGAATTCCAAAAAACCTATTCACAGAGGCATGATCGCCAAAGAAGCTGCTATACCACACCATGCCGCTGAACACCGCGCCAAGCGCGAGAACACCCAAGGGTATCAACATGACTTTGGGGCTTTCATGCGCGTGCTCATGCGTATGGTGATCACCGCGCGCCTCACCGTAAAAGGTTAGAAAAATCAAACGCCAGCTGTAAAAAGATGTCAGCATAGCGGCGAAAACCAGCATCCAAAACGCATAGCCGCCCGAGGTTCCTGCCCAAGCACTTTCAATCACAGCATCCTTCGATAAAAATCCGGCAAAACCAATATGCGTCAGAGGGATACCAACACCGGTAATGGCCAAAGTTCCAATCAGCATAGCCGCGAATGTATAGGGAATTTTTTTACGCAAACCGCCATAATTGCGCATATCTTGTTCATGATGCATCGCGTGAATCACAGATCCCGCCCCCAAAAACAGCATGGCTTTAAAAAACGCATGCGTGAACAGGTGAAACATAGCGACCGAATATACACCCACGCCCGCCGCGACGAACATGTAGCCAAGCTGCGAACAGGTTGAATAGGCGATGACACGCTTGATATCGTTTTGTACCAGACCAACAGTGGCGGCAAAAAAGGCTGTTGAAGCGCCAAGAAAGGTTACAACTGCCATCGCTTCAGGAGCATATTCCATCAAAGGCGACATCCGGCACACCAAAAACACACCCGCTGTAACCATTGTGGCCGCGTGAATAAGCGCAGAAACCGGGGTTGGCCCCTCCATCGCATCCGGAAGCCATGTGTGCAAAAATAGCTGGGCCGATTTGCCCATTGCACCGATAAACAGCAAGAACGCTAGCAAATTGGCGGCGTTCCAATCCCGCCATAAAAAATGAATTTGCGTCTCGGCTAGGTTTGGCGCAGCGGCAAACACCTCGGTGAAAGACACGCTATCGGTCAAATAAAACAGGCCAAAAATGCCCAATGCAAAGCCAAAATCCCCAACCCGGTTCACCACAAACGCTTTGATTGCCGCAGCATTGGCCGTTGGTTTGCGATAATAAAACCCAATCAAAAGATAAGAGGCTACACCAACACCTTCCCAACCAAAAAACATCTGAATAAGATTGTCAGATGTGACAAGCGCCAGCATCGCGAATGTGAAGAAAGACAAATAGGCAAAGAATCTGGGTTTATAGCTTTCACCCTCATTCCATTGCGGATCGTGATCCATATATCCAAAGCTGTAAAGATGTACCAAAGCCGACACAGAGGTAACGACGATCAACATAATCGCCGTCAAGCGATCCAGCCGGATCGCCCAATCTGTGCTTAAGCTTCCGCTTTCGATAAAGCGAAATATTTGGATGATTTGCGTTTCACCATCAAACCCCAAAAAGACAATCCAGCTGAGAGCGCAAGCCAAAAACAACAGACCCGTCGTTGCGTATTGAGCGGCGGTTTCGCCGATCATTTTCCAGCCGAACCCGCCAATCAAGGCTCCAATTAAGGGCGCAAAAAGAATGAGCTTTACCATTTTCGACTATCCTTGCATCACGTTGACGTCTTCAACGGCAATGGTGCCGCGATTGCGGAAGAAACTGACCAAAATGGCCAGGCCAATCGCAGCCTCTGCGGCGGCGACCGTCAACACAAAAAGCGTAAAAACCTGTCCGACCAAATCGCCCAAAAAACTCGAAAAGGCGACCAGATTGATGTTCACAGCAAGCAGCATCAGCTCGATCGACATCAACAAAATAATCACGTTTTTTCGATTTAAAAACAAACCAAAAATACCTATCACAAAAAGCGAGGCCGCCACTGTTAGATAATGTTCTAAACCAATCATAAAATTCCCTCGGTTCCTGTACTCTTAGGCGACACTGGCTTAAAGCCCCTGCCCCGGTTTTACGTCTTTCAATTCCATCGCCAAAGCTGGATCGCGATACATTTGTGCCAAAACATCCTGCCGCTTTACATCCTTGCGGTGGCGCAAGGTCAAAACAATCGCCCCGATCATCGCCACCAACAGGATCAGACCCGCCAATTGGAAGAGCAAGAAATACTGATCATAAATCAGCAAGCCAAGCGCCGCAGTGTTATGCGTTTCTGCTGGGGTCACGGCCGCCCGCGCCGCCTCAGCCGTGTCAGCAACGCTCCACACGCCAAGCGCCATCGACAGCTGCATCAACAAAACCAGACCGATTAACAAGCCAAGCGGCAAGTATTGCGCCATCTCCGCCTTTAATTCTGCAAAATCAACATCTAACATCATCACGACAAAAAGAAACAAAACCGCAACAGCGCCAACGTAAACAATGACCAAAAGCATCGCCACAAACTCGGCGCCAAGCAACACGAACAATCCAGCAGATGATAAAAATGTTAAGATAAGCCATAACACAGAATGCACTGGGTTTCGGCTAACCACAGTAAACAACCCGCCTGTAACCGTGCATAACGCAAACAAATAGAATGCAAATCCAACCACGCTCATCCGGAAATATCCTTTTTTGTCAGTGACGCATCCAACACAGCGTCATAAACTGCTGTGCATTCAAGCGCATTCAGATCTCTTCGCTTTGCAACGCTCAGATTAGGCCCACTCAAACTATCCATCATCGGTACGGCGCGTCCAATTCAAGATTGCGGGCAATTTCGGCTTCCCAACGATCGCCGTTTTCAAGCAATTTATCTTTATTATAAAAAAGCTCTTCGCGGGTTTCGGTGGCAAACTCAAAATTTGGCCCTTCTACGATTGCATCAACTGGGCATGCCTCTTGGCAAAAGCCGCAATAAATGCACTTGGTCATATCGATGTCGTAGCGGGTGGTGCGTCGGCTGCCATCATCGCGCGGTTCTGCATCAATAGTGATTGCTTGGGCGGGACAGACCGCTTCGCAAAGTTTACAAGCGATGCAACGTTCTTCGCCATTGGGATAACGGCGCAACGCGTGCTCTCCACGAAAGCGTGGCGATAAAGGCCCCTTTTCGTGAGGATAGTTCAGCGTTGCCTTTGGCTTAAAGAAATATTTCAGGCCAAGCTTCAAGCCGGTAAACACATCGGCAAGCAAAAAATACTTCGCGGCGCGTGTATAATCTATCTGGCTCATCTTAACCCCCTATCATCCAGCGGGCATAAGCGCCGCCAAAAAGCTCAAATTTTGCAAAAAACGCTACGATAACAACCCAGGCTAACGACATCGGCAAAAAGACTTTCCAGCCGATCCGCATCAATTGATCATAGCGATAGCGCGGCGTAATCGCCTTCACCATGGCGAACATGAAGAAGAAGAATGCCATTTTGCCGACCATCCATAAAACACCATCAGGAATTCCTGGGATTGGTGACAACCAGCCCCCGAAAAATAATAATGAGGTCAGCGCGCACATCAGGAAAATCGCAATATATTCGCCTGCCATAAACAACAGGAATGGCGTCGAGCTATATTCAACTTGATAGCCAGCCACCAATTCTGATTCAGCTTCCGGCAGATCAAAAGGCGGGCGATTTGTTTCTGCCAATGCAGAGATAAAAAACAAAAATACCATGGGTAGATGCGGCAACCAATACCAGCTGAAGAACCCATAAGAGCCATCTTGCGCTGCAACAATATCACCAAAATTCATGGATCCCGTTGAGATAATAACCCCAATGATAATCAACCCGATCGACACTTCATAAGAAATCATCTGCGCCGCTGAGCGCAATGAGCCTAAAAACGGATATTTTGAATTCGAGGCCCAGCCCCCCATGATGACGCCATAAACCTCTAACGAGGAGATCGCGAAAACATATAGAATAGCAACGTTGATATTGGCCAAGACCCAGCCGTCATTGAACGGGATCACAGCCCAAGCCACCATCGCCAACACAAAGGAAATCAACGGCGCAAGGAAAAAAACCGTTTTATCCGCGCCCGCGGGCACCACGATTTCTTTTACAACGTATTTCAGCGCATCCGCAACCGTTTGCAAAAGACCAAACACGCCAACCACGTTAGGGCCACGACGCATTTGTACGGCCGCCCAAATCTTTCTATCTCCATATACAAGAAACAGCAGGCTGACCATTACAAAGCCCAAAACAGCGAGACATTGCGCCACGATGGTCAGCGCAATACCGCCTGGAGTTGTGAGAAAATCAGCCATCGGTATTCCTAACTTGTTTCGCTGAAAACGTGGTAGATCGCGGGGTAATCAGCATTGCGCAGACCTGTTCTAAACAATGGATCATTCTGCCGCCACCGGAGCTTGGGCGCGCGCTTCAGCGTCCGCAGAAAGCTCTGCCATCAATTTTGACGCCCGGGCAATCGGATTGGTTAAATAGAAATCTGAAATCGCGCTGCGGAAGGTGGCTTTGCCTAAACTCCCGGCCTTCACCGGCGCCCATTCGCTTTGCGAAATCTGATCCACCTGGCCCAGATGCGGGTGAGCTTCAAGCAGGCTCTGGCGTAATTCAGCCAGCGAATTGAAGGGCAAAGTTGCCGCTAGCTCGGCTGATAACGCCCGCAAAATCGCCCAATTTTCTTTCGCCTCACCAGGCGCAAAACCCGCCCTTACCGCCAATTGCGGCCGCCCTTCGGTATTAACGAATAATCCATTTTCTTCAGTGTAAGCGGCGCTGGGAAAAATGATATCCGCGCGATGCGCGCCGCGATCGCCATGGCTACCTTGGTAAATCACCACTGGACCAGCGGCAATTTCCACCTCATCCGCGCCCAGGTTGAAAACAACCTCAGCCGAGCCAAGCGCTGCGCTAACGCCGCCCTCGCAGGTGGCATCAATATCCAGCATGCCCACGCGGCTGGCTGCCGTGTGCAACACCATAAGTTTACCGCCAGTGTCTTCGGCCAGCGCCATCGCGTGCCCAAGCACGGCCGCGCCATCGGCTTCCATCAAAGCGCCCATGCCGATGATAAACAACGGCGCCGTCGCAGACTTTGCGGTTTTTGACAATTTGGCCAACGCGGCTCGATCCGCGCCAATCAGCGCATAGTCATAAGTGAGGTCTACGGCCTGCCCAACAAGTTTGACATCCGCGCCTTTCGTCCAGGCTTGGCGAATGCGCGCATTCAAAACCGGCGCTTCCAGCCTGGGGTTACAGCCGATCAAATAAATTTCATCCGCTGCATCAATATCTTCAATACTCGCAGATCCAACATAGCCAGAGCGGTTTAAAGCGGGCAGCTTCGCGCCATCAACGCGGCATTCAACCGCGCCCCCCAACCCTTCAACCAAATTTTTCAGCGCAAAACCAGCTTCAACGGGCACAAGTTCCCCGATCAAACCAACCAAGTTCTTTCCAGAAATCGCAGCCGCAGCCGCCTGCAAAGCCTCTGGCCAAGTGGCAGGGCGCAATTTGCCATTTTCACGCAAATAGGGTTGGTCAAGCCTTTGCCTGCGCAGCCCATCCCAAACAAACCGGGTTTTATCTGAAATCCATTCTGCATTCACGCCGTCATGATTGCGTGGCAAAATACGCATCACTTCACGGCCTTTCGTATCCACGCGAATATTGGATCCCAAAGCATCCATCACATCGATGGTTTCCGTTTTTGTAAGCTCCCAAGGGCGCGCGGTGAAAGCATAGGGCTTTGACGTCAAGGCCCCGACAGGGCAGAGATCGATAATATTGCCCTGCAGGTTGCTGTTTAGCGTTTCGCCAAGATAGCTGGTTATTTCGCTATCTTCGCCACGCCCTGTTTGACCCATTTGCGCGATACCGGCAACTTCAGTTGTGAAGCGCACGCAGCGCGTGCAACTGATACACCGCGTCATATGCGTTTCAACTAGAGGGCCAAGATCCAAATCGGTACTTGCCCGTTTTGCTTCGCGGAACCGCGAAAAATCAACGCCATAAGCCATCGCCTGATCCTGAAGATCACATTCACCACCCTGATCACAAATCGGGCAATCCAGCGGATGATTGATCAATAAAAACTCCATCACGCCTTCACGGGCCTTTTTGACCATTGGCGAATTGGTCTTAATCACCGGCGGTTGCCCTTCTGGGCCGGGGCGCAAATCGCGCACCTGCATCGCACAAGAGGCCGCAGGTTTAGGCGGACCCCCGACAACTTCGACCAAACACATGCGACAATTGCCAGCAATCGTAAGCCGCTCATGATAACAAAAGCGCGGCACTTCGATGCCAGCTTGCTCGCAAGCTTGGATCAATGTCATGGCGCTATCTACTTCAATTTCATTGTCGTCGATAACGATGGTACGCATAGTGGTCATAGCATGATCTCAACTTTTCTGGCGTTATGGGGCTGCGATGCGGCTGCGCTTAATGCGCTAAACAGCGCGTGGCCAAGCGTGACATGGCAGGCAATGTAAGAATGGCAACCAGTTTGGCGTATATCGGAAAAAGCTGATCTCATAAAATCACGCAGCTCCCAATCAGGTTGAAATTGCCATTTTCAAGTTCTAAATCGGGGCTGTCAGGGCCCATTATCCAAGCAATATCTGAGGTTCCAAACTTTTCAACGCAATATTTCGTTGCTTCATAACGCCCGGCTTCGCGTGCACCCACGACACTTTTGACAGCTTTCTTTACGCGCAGCGAGAAGGCTTCAGGAGCATTTTTTTCCGCTTTCAAGGATGCACTAAATTTCACACCGTCAAACGCATGTTGGTTGTCTTTGTAGCTTTCACCACAAGCGACGCAGAACATGATTGGCAGTATGGCTATCAAGCAACGCATTGTTTTATTCCGCCGCAACCGCATCGATCGAACCAGATCGCTTATGCGCGATCCGATCCTCGATTTCGTCCCTGAAGTTGCGGATAAGGCCCTGAATCGGCCAGGCTGCAGCATCGCCAAGCGCACAAATCGTGTGGCCTTCCACTTGTTTGGTCACATCCAACAGCATGTCAATTTCTTCAACACCAGCCTCGCCCGTTACCAAACGGTCCATTACGCGCATCATCCATCCGGTACCCTCACGGCACGGCGTACATTGCCCGCAACTTTCATGCTTATAAAACTTAGAAAGACGCCAGATCGCTTTAATAATATCGGTTGATTGATCCATCACAATCACCGCCGCGGTTCCTAAACCCGAGCGCTGTTCGCGCAAGTAATCAAAATCCATGATCGCATCGCGCATGTGCTCACCGCGGATACAAGGAACCGAAGAACCGCCCGGAATTACGGCTTTTAAATTGTTCCAACCGCCACGAATGCCGCCGCAATGCTTTTCAATCAATTCTTCAAAACTAATCGACATCGCCTCTTCAACAACGCATGGATTGTTCACGTGCCCGGAAATCGCGAACAGTTTTGTTCCCGCATTATTGGGCCGTCCAAAACTGCTAAACCAGTCAGGGCCTCGGCGCAAAATGGTTGGAACAACCGCGATCGATTCCACGTTATTCACCGTTGTAGGGCACCCGTAAAGCCCGGCACCTGCAGGAAATGGCGGCTTCATCCGCGGCATTCCTTTTTTGCCCTCAAGGCTTTCCAATAAGGCTGTTTCTTCACCGCAAATATACGCGCCCGCCCCATGATGCAGGTAAAGATCAAAATCCCAGCCCGATTTGGCTGCATTCTTACCAAGCAAGCCAGCATCATAGGCTTCATCGATCGCCGCCTGCAATGCTTCGCGCTCGCGAATATATTCGCCGCGAATGTAAATGTAACACGCATTGGCATTCATCGCGAAACTGGCAATCAAGCAACCCTCGATTAATGTATGCGGATCATGGCGCATGATTTCGCGGTCTTTGCACGTTCCCGGCTCTGATTCATCTGCGTTAACAACGAGATAAGCCGGACGCCCATCGCTTTCCTTGGGCATGAAGGACCATTTAAGTCCCGTCGGAAACCCAGCACCACCGCGGCCACGCAAACCGGATGCTTTCATCGTATCAACGACCCAGTCGCGACCCTTTTTGATAATAGCCGCCGTACCATCCCAATGGCCGCGCGCACGCGCACCCGCGAGCGAACGATCATGCATGCCGTAGATATTAGTAAATATCCGGTCTTTATCCGTTAGCATACGCGCCTCATTTCCCTTGTTTCTGGCGGTGCCGCCACATGCGCAGAGACACCACCATAGCCCAAATAAACGCTGCCAAAACAGCGAGATCTATCAATATTGCAAACCGCCCAGCAAGACCCAACTGGGGACCAAGCCATTGCACAACAATCCAAAGCAGCATCGCGCCCGCGATAACCAGAGCCACCAAACGGCCCTGTCTGTTTTCATGTTGCCCTGCGCCCTGCGCCATCATCTTCCCTTCGAACGCGAGCCCCGCCGCATCCTTTAATTGCCATTTCTAGGGCGTTAAGGCTTTCGCCTGCGCCACCCAATCATCGCGGCTGACTCGCCCCTTAAATCCGTTCAAGCTTTCATCCATCCAAGCGATATCATCTGGCCCCCAAGCCATGATTTGATCGAAATGAAACACGCCAAGCGTATTCAAAATCGTTTCCAACTTTGGCCCAACGCCTTTTATTTTTTTCAAATCGTCTGCTTGCCCGTTGCGCGGCTGCGCCAACGCACCCGGGGCGGTAGCATCTGCTGCGGTTGCGGCCGGTGCATAAGCCCATTCAGATTTACGCGCGGCAAGTTCAATCTCTCCGGGAAGCTGCGTCGAGGCAGACCCAGTCGTTGCAGCAGATTGCTCAGCGAAAACGCCGCCAACCGACGGATCTACAGCGCTGGCGTCAACCAAAGGATAAGCGCGCGCGCTGCCGAGCGGGGTCAAAGGTGTGCAAAGGACCCCCCCCAACAGCAAACCCAAGGCGACGCAAACGGTCGCGGCAAAAAATACCGCGCCCATAAAGGCTATTTCGCCCAAACCAAAACACATGATGAAGGTCAACACAGCTGCAGCGCCCGAAATCGCCCAGCAGCCCAGCTGGCAGCTTGTATTCTTAATCGGCTCTAACATATTGAAACTCCTCTCTAATGGAACTCGCGCTTAAAAACGCTATTCCTTTATACCATGAGTTTGAGTTTTCGTCTTGTTTTGCGCGACAAGTGCATCTGCCTGCTCTGGCCAAGCATCACGGCTAGCACAGCCTTTGAAGCCTGGGAAATGCGCGTCAGCCCAGGCCACATTTTCGGCGGTCCATTTTGAAATTTGGTCAAAGTGAAAGATACCAGCAGCGTTTAAAAGCGCCTTTAACTTTGGACCAATACCTTTGATTAGGCCCAAATCATCAGCGCCCGCTTTGCGCGCCACCTTCAAAAGCCGCGGCTGTTTCGGCACAATGCCTGTTGAGCTATCAGTTGCACCGGATTTAGCACCTTTGGCGTTTGTCTTTGATTTGCCAAGCCACGGCGTTGTCACCGGCACTTCGCTTCCATCGATGCGCTTGAGTGTATCGTTGAGTTCAACCGCTAGCGCGGCACTGGCGTTATGGGCCTGGCGGTTAGCTTCATATTGCTTCAGAGACGTCGCGCCCCCCAAAGGTTCGCAAGAAAAACGCCCGTTTTGTGGGCCCGGCAGCGGTATCGTGCCCTCTGCCATCTCATCGATCATCGCGGCAAAGCCGTCTGCCGTTAGGTTTTCGTAATAATCCTTGCCGATCTGGGCCATTGGCGCGTTTGTACAAGCGCCCAAACACTCGACCTCTTCCCAGCTGAACCTCCCGTCAGCTGAAAGCTGATGGGCCTCGGATGCGATTTTTTCCCGACAAACTGAGATCAGATCTTCCGCGCCACATATCATACAGGATGTGGTTCCACAGACTTGAATATGCACAACAGATCCAACTGGTTGCAATTGAAACATAAAGTAAAACGTCGCCACTTCCAACGCCCGCATATACGCCAAGCCGAGCATATCCGCTACGGCTTCGATGGCAGGACGTGGCAACCAACCCACTTGTTCTTGCGCGCGCCAAAGAAGCGGGATGATTGCCGAAGCTTGGCGGCCTTCGGGGTATTTGCTTATTTGCGCTTCCGCCCAAGCTTTATTTGCAGACGTAAACTCAAAACTATCCGGTTGATCAGGGTGTAAGCGGCGCAGCATTAGCGGTCAATCTCTCCAAAAACAACGTCCATCGTACCAATGATTGCAGCCACATCCGCAAGTTGGTGCCCGGACGCGATGTAATCCATAGCTTGCAAATGCAAGAACCCTGGCGCACGCAACTTTGCCCGATACGGTTTATTGCTGCCATCCGCCACCAAATACACGCCAAACTCACCCTTCGGGGCTTCTACCGCAGCGTAAACTTCACCGGCGGGAACATGAAAACCTTCTGTGTAAAGTTTAAAATGATGAATAAGCGCTTCCATCGATTGCTTCATCTCGGTGCGCTTTGGCGGTGTCAGCTTACCACGCGCCAAAACATCGCCTTTTTCGACACGTAACTTAGCAATGGCCTGCCGAATAATCGAAACCGATTGGCGCATTTCTTCCATCCGCACCAAATAGCGATCATAACAATCCCCGTTCTTTCCAACCGGGATTTGAAACTCAAACTCATCATAGCACTCATATGGCTGTGCGCGCCGTAGATCCCAAGCCAAACCGGATCCACGCACCATCACGCCCGAGAAGCCGTAATTCAGAATATCTTCTTCGCTGATCACACCAATATCGGCATTGCGCTGCTTGAAAATTCGGTTTTCTGTTAATAGCCCATCGATGTCATCCATCACTTCTGGAAACGCCAAGGCCCAAGCCTCTATATCATCGATCAAATCATCGCTGATATCCTGATGCACCCCTCCGGGACGGAAATAAGCCGCATGCAAACGCGCGCCGCACGCGCGTTCATAAAACACCATCAGCTTTTCACGCTCTTCGAAACCCCAAAGAGGCGGCGTCAAGGCGCCCACATCCATCGCCTGCGTTGTCACATTCAACAAGTGATTTAAAACGCGGCCTATTTCACTGTAAAGAACCCGTATCAGCGAGGCACGACGTGGCACCTCGACGCCGGTCAGCTTTTCAATCGCCAAACACCACACATGTTCTTGGTTCATCGGGGCGACATAATCCAGCCGGTCAAAATAGGGCAGATTCTGCAAATAAGTGCGGCTTTCCATCAACTTCTCAGTGCCACGATGCAACAGGCCAATATGCGGATCGCAGCGCTCTACGATTTCGCCATCAAGCTCCAAGACCAGCCGCAACACACCATGCGCCGCCGGATGCTGAGGGCCAAAATTTATGTTGAAATTTCGAATTTTCTGTTCGCCCGTCAGCGCATCGTTAAATTCGTTGGAGCCATCCATCATTTCGCAGCCTCTTTTTCATCACCAGGAAGCACGTATTCAGCCCCTTCCCATGGCGACATAAAGTCAAATTGCCGGTATTCTTGCACAAGACTCACAGGCTCATACACCACACGCTTTTGCGCTTCGTCATAGCGCACCTCGGTATATCCGGTTGTCGGGAAGTCTTTGCGCAGCGGGTGCCCGCGAAACCCATAATCTGTCAGTAAACGCCTCAAATCAGGATGACCAGTAAATAGAATACCAAACATATCAAATACTTCGCGTTCAAACCAATTCGCTGAAGGATGGACATCACAGATCGATGGCAACATTTCATCTTCGCGGATTGACACCCGCAGGCGAACCCGTTTGTTTTGATACATCGATAGAAAATGATAGACGACGTCAAAACGATCGTTGCGCTCTGGATAATCGACTGCGGTAATATCTACCAAGCTCGAAAACTGACAATTCGCATCCGTCTTCAAAAAACTCACGAAATTATGCAAATTAGACGGAGCGACACAGATTGTGAGCTCATCAAAAGCAATCTCCCAGCTTAAAACGCAATCCTTACGCTTATCGGCCAATTGAGCGCCTAACTCCTTCAAAGCAGAAACATTTGACTGGGTCATCTTACAATCGTTCCCGTGCGACGGATTTTACGTTGCAAAGCCATGATCCCATACAGCAACGCTTCAGCTGTTGGTGGGCAACCGGGGACATAAATATCAACGGGCACAATGCGATCGCATCCACGCACCACGGAATAGCTGTAATGATAATAGCCGCCACCATTGGCGCATGAGCCCATGGAAATCACGTAACGCGGTTCGGGCATCTGATCATAAACTTTGCGTAACGCAGGCGCCATTTTATTGGTTAAAGTACCCGCCACAATCATCAAATCCGACTGGCGCGGGCTGGCGCGGGGTGCTGTTCCAAAACGCTCAAGATCGTAGCGAGGCATCGAGGTATGCATCATTTCAACGGCGCAACACGCCAATCCAAACGTCATCCAATGTAAGCTGCCCGTACGCGCCCAATTGATAATATCTTCTGTCGAGGTCAGCAAAAAGCCTTTATCTTGAAGCTCTCGGTTCAGCTCTTGCGTGGCAACTTCTTTATCCACACCCGCCGCGTTTACGCCCGCCATCACTCCCATTCCAGAGCCCCTTTTTTCCACTCATAGGCAAAGCCAATCGTTAAAACGCCCAAAAACACCATCATAGACCAAAATCCGACCATGCTTATATCCTTAAAGGCCACCGCCCAAGGGAATAAAAAGGCAATTTCCAAATCAAAAATAATGAAGAGGATTGAAACCAAATAGAATCGGACATCGAACTTCATTCGCGCATCGTCAAAGGCATTAAAGCCGCACTCATAGGCAGAGACTTTTTCGGGATCTGGATTTCGAACAGCCACCACTACTGCGGCCAAAATAAGCAATAAGCCAAGGCCAATAGCGATGGCCATAAATACAAGTATCGGGAGGTATTCCCTTAGCAAGTCATCCACAGACGGCTCCATATTTTGGCGTTACGGTGGCAAACCCAACGCCCAGTTGGCTTGGCGAGGGTTTACCCCTCTGGGAACTCGGGGTCAACATGCCAAGAGAAGAATTCACCGCCCAGAATAGCGCAACCTAACCATATTGATCGCAAACCTCTAAAATTCGGAAAATTCGATCAAAAAAATCTCGTTTCAAACCATAAAAAATTTAATTTTGATCATTTTTTAGCTGAATAAGCAGTGCTTGCGCCTCAACATAAGCGCCCTCTTGCACAGCAATCTCATCAACCCTGGCGGAAAAAGGGGCAGAGAGCACTTGCTGCATCTTCATTGCCTCTAACGTGATCAAAGGCTGGCCCTCTTCCACCTCCTGCCCCGCGCTCACAGATACTGCTATTACAAGCCCGGGCATCGGAGCCTCGATCTGTGTTGTGCCAACAGCAGCCACTTCCGCGCGGCTTAAAGGGTCAATTAGCTTCAGCGCTATACCGCCCTGATCAAACACTGTGATATCGCGCCCCGCCCGGTGAGCCGCCGGCAAAGCCTCCCCCTCAAATTGCCACCCCGCATCGCTGTAAACCGCGGGATAATCTGCACCCTGCCATTTTAAAATAATTTGGTTTTCAATCAGCTGTACCGGCAATACGATCTGTTGCCCCTCAAAGATTACTTGCACCCTTTGTGACGCGCCTTTCCAAAGACAAAACCCGCTTAAACGCGACTTGGTGGCCTGGTTCCCAACAGCACAGACCACGCCCGCCAATAGGGCGCGTGCCGTCAACTTGACCGGCGCAGTCAGCACGGATGAATTTCTAGAAATCAAACCTGTATCGAGCCGGCAGGATGTGAAATCGCTAATTTGGGTTAACGCAGCGAGAAAACCCAGATTTGTCTTAATACCGGCAATCTCAATCGCGGCCAAGCTCTGACCCATTTTATCGATCGCCGCGCGCCGATTTTGACCAAACACGATAACTTTCGCCAACATCGGGTCGTAAAATGCGCTTATCATATCATTGGCAATTACCCCAGAATCGATGCGGCACGCGCTGGGAAAGGCCAAATGCGTCAACTGTCCCGCCATTGGCAAAAAATCTTGCTGGGGATCTTCGGCGTAAAGCCGCGCTTCGATCGCATGGCCAGTGATCTTTAAATCTTTTTGCTGCATTGGCAATTTACCGCCCGCGGCCACATTTAACTGCCACTCCACGAGATCCACGCCGGTAATGGCTTCGGTCACAGGATGCTCAACTTGCAAACGGGTGTTCATTTCCATGAACCAAAAGCGATCTTCACGCAGCCCATCAGATCCATCAACAATGAACTCAACCGTGCCTGCTCCGCGATATTCTATAGCCTTGGCCGCTGCAACTGCAGCCTTGCCCATCACCGCGCGCATCTGCTTGGTCATCCCGGGCGCCGGCGCTTCCTCGACAACTTTTTGATGGCGCCGCTGTAAAGAGCAATCTCGTTCAAATAAATGCAGAACATCCGTCCCGTCACCAAATACCTGCACTTCAATATGACGCGGTTGCGAAATGAATTTTTCAAGTAAAACATCGCCATTGCCAAAGGCATTTACCGCCTCAGAACGCGCCTCGGATAGCGCTGCTGCAAAGGCATCAGCCGTATCGACCAAACGCATACCTTTCCCACCGCCGCCCGCAACCGCCTTAATCAAAACCGGAAATCCAATTTTTTCAGCCTCTTTAAGCAAACGCGCGGGATCTTGATGGCCAGAAAACCCAGGCACCACGGGCACTCCTGCCTTCGCCATAAGGGCCTTCGCCGAGTCTTTTAACCCCATGGCTCGAATGGCGCTGGCCGAGGGCCCAATAAAAACCAAACCCGCAGCCTCTACCGCCTCAACAAACTCAGGGTTTTCGGATAAAAACCCATAACCAGGATGAATAGCCTGCGCCCCAGAGCTTAAAGCGGCGGCAATTATTTTATCACCGCAAAGATAGCTTTGCGCTGGCAATGCGCCACCAATATGAACCGCGTGATCGGCCTGCAAAACATGTTGTGCATTTTGATCCGCGTCGGAATACACCGCGATGCAACGCACCCCCATTCGCTGCGCGCTACGCATCACGCGCAAGGCAATTTCACCACGATTCGCGATTAAAATACCCTCAAACATGCAAGCCTCTTATGTGCGATTTCATGCCAATGTGCGGTTTTATGCCAAACTGACCAAATATAAATTTGGTCACACGCGCTGCGCCTGCGCTTATGTTACATTCTGAATAGGCCAAAGCGGGTCTCCTCTATGGGCGCGTTTAAGGCGGCCCGCAATGAGCAATAAAGCGTCTCACGGGTTTTTCGCGGATCGATGATCCCGTCATCCCAAAGTCGCGCCGAGGCGTAAAGCGGATGCGATTGCTCTTCAAACATATCCAAAGTGGGTTTTTGAAAGGCCGCTTCTTCCTCTGCAGACCAAACGCCGCCCGCGCGCTCAATATTATCACGCTTCAACGTGGCCAAAACTTGCGCGGCTTGCGCGCCGCCCATCACCGAAATTCGGCTATTGGGCCAAGTCCATAAAAAACGCGGCTGATAGGCACGCCCCGACATGCCGTAATTCCCCGCCCCAAAACTTCCCCCGATCAGAACCGTCACTTTAGGCACTGCCGTGGTGGCAACCGCTGTCACCATTTTTGCACCATGGCGGGCTATACCTTCATTCTCGTAGCGCTGCCCCACCATGAAGCCTGTGATATTTTGTAAAAACACCAATGGTATTTTTCGTTGGCTGCAAAGTTCAATGAAATGCGCGCCTTTTTGCGCCGCTTCGCTCAGCAAGACCCCGTTATTGGCGACAATTCCGACAGGGCACCCCATCACATGCGCAAAGCCTGTTACCAAAGTTGTACCGAAACGGGCTTTAAACTCATCAAACCGTGAACCATCAACCAGACGCGCCAACACCTCGCGAATATCATATTGACTTCGCAAATCTCGCGGCACAACGCCCAAGATTTCGTTTGGATCATATTGGGGATCCTCGGCAGGTTGCAAATTTGGCAGATCCAATTTTGGACGATTGAGATTGGCCACAGCTTGGCGCGCCAAAGCCAGCGCGTGATCATCATCCTCAGCCAAATAGTCAGCCACCCCAGATAAGCGTGTATGCACATCCGCGCCACCAAGATCTTCGGCGCTTACAATTTCTCCCGTTGCAGCCTTGACCAAGGGGGGACCAGCTAAGAAAATCGTTCCCGCGCCGCGCACGATAATTGTGATATCAGACATCGCCGGAACATAGGCACCACCCGCTGTGCAAGAGCCCATCACCACGGCAATTTGCGCGATGCCTTTTGCCGACATTCTGGCTTGATTATAAAAAATCCGCCCAAAATGGTCTCGATCGGGGAAAACATCATCTTGATTGGGCAAGTTGGCACCGCCACTATCCACCAAATACAGGCAGGGCAAATGACATTCTTCTGCGATCTCCTGCGCGCGCAAATGCTTTTTGACGCTCATCGGGTAATAGGTTCCCCCTTTAACCGTGGCATCATTGCAAATGATCATACAGTCCAAACCGTGCACCTGACCAATGCCCGCAACCAGCCCAGCCGATGGCGCATCGCCATTATACAGGCCATGCGCCGCGGTCGCGCCAATTTCCAAAAACGAGCTTCCATAATCCAACAAATTAGCCACCCGTGCGCGCGGCAGCATTTTGCCACGGTCCAAATGACGCTGCCGGGCCTTTTCGCCGCCGCCTGCCGCTGCAAGCTCGGCCGCCGATCGAACCAAGTCTAGGCTTTCCAGATGCGCAGATTGATTACTCATGAAATCTTCTGATGCCGTTTTTATTTTAGAGAAAAGACGCATTTTGACCTCCGATAAACGCTGCCTGCAAATCATCAGAGCCAAGAGGCGCGCGCGATGTGCCGATCAATTGCCCCCAAGGCGCGATCAGAAAGCGATAAGGTGCTGCGGCGCCTGGCTGGCAAATCACCTCAAGGCGCACCCAAAGCAAATGATGCGGCGTTGCATAGCAATCGCTCTCAGACCCGCTATGCCCCTCTTTGGTTGAGGCGATGATATAGTGCGTTGCATAAAAGGTGATGGTTGCTGTCTCATCCAAAACGGCAGCTTTCACCCCCAAACGCAACGCCAAAAAAAGTAAGAGCAGGCAAAATACGCCCAAAACAAACCAGGCGGGATGCAAGTTTCGCAGCGTCACCTGACGCCCGCCTTTATATCAGCCATTATGATCCGCCTCTTCCCCATCAGCGCATCGCTGACATCAGCTCTCGACCGATCAACATACGCCGAATTTCAGACGTACCGGCACCAATTTCCATCAATTTTGCATCTCTAAAAAGGCGCGCAACCGGTGCGTCAGCCAGAAACCCTGCCCCGCCCATCGCCTGCACGGCTTGGTGGGCTATTTTCATCGCTTGCTCGGATGCATAAAGTACGCAACCGGCGGCATCCTGACGCGTAATTTCGCCCCGATCGCAGGCTTTTGCCGCCTCATAAACATAGGCGCGGGCTGAATTCATCGCCGTATACATATCAGCAATTTTGCCCTGCATCAGTTGAAAATCTCCGATACTTTGGCCAAATTGTTTACGGTCAACCAAATAGGGCATCACCTCATCCAGACAGGCGGCCATAATCCCAGTACCAATTCCCGATAAGACAACCCGCTCGTAATCCAAACCAGACATAAGAACCTTAGCCCCTCTGCCCTCTTCCCCCAAAACGTTTTCAAACGGCACTTCAACATCTTCAAAAATAAGTTCCGCCGTGTTGGACCCGCGCATACCTAACTTGTCAAAATGCGATGAGGTCGAAAAGCCTGACATCGTATTTTCGATCAAAAAGGCGGTAATACCTTTTGATCCCGCTTCCGGATCGGTTTTGGCATAAACAACCAATGTATCCGCGTCAGGCCCATTGGTAATCCAATATTTGCTGCCATTTAACCGATAGTAACCGTTTCGTTTTTCCGCGCATAACTGCATTGAAACCACATCAGACCCCGCTGCAGGTTCTGACATCGCCAAGGCCCCAATATGGTGCCCCGACACCAGCTTGGGAAGATATTTTTGTCTTTGCTCTTCAGTGCCGTTTAAACTGATTTGGTTTACGCATAGGTTTGAATGCGCGCCATAGGACAACGCCACGCTCGCGCTGGCGCGGGCAATTTCTTCAATCGCCACAGTATGCGCTAAATAGCCCATCTCAGCGCCACCATGCGCGCCCGAAATGGTAATGCCGAGCAATCCCATCTGCCCAAGCTCTTGCCAAAGCGCATCAGGAAATTGGTTTGACCGGTCAATTTCGCCGGCCATGGGGCGGATACGATCTTGAGAAAATCGATGCACGGCATCCTGCAGCGCCTGCACATCTTCGCCAAGATCAAACCGCATAGAGGCTAAAAACATATCGCAATCCATTTATTGAACACTTGTTCATTAAATGGAATACTTTGGATCAATAGTCAATAGTTTTACACCTGCAATCGCAGCCCTAAAAGCGCAAAAAAACCCCCAAGCAGACCCTCGCTTTAAATACGAAGAAAAGTAAATTTAACCGTTAAAACGGTGTGAAGCTTTCACGACAATTTGCACGTGAATTTTATCTATATGCGAGAATTATGTCGTTGAGAGCCTCTTCCGGTGCTCAAAAACGTCCTGGTTAGGGATTTGGCCCCCAAAAAGCCATTTTTATATTTAATTGAGATTTTATAGACCAAAACATTTCGGATTTTATCATTTGTTACTTAAATAAGGAATTTATTATGAAACAGGTTTCGATTGTTGCATGGCTTTTGTTTACGCTTAGTCCCGCATTCACCGCCGCCGATCACATTTGCCTTGGCTCGGGCCCTCAAACACCCCGTGATATCTCTCAGAAATTTGGCACCAATACCAGCAGCTTTAATCTCGCACCGAGCTATCGCGATATGAACTTATGCAACATACACACCCACACTTTCGCTGAGCATAAAGGCCCTGGATTCTCAATTTCCGCTAATAATGGACAAACTGACGGATATCGCTGCAATGACACTGCAGGACTATCTCAAGAAGAACTCACAGATCCAACGCATGGAAGTGGCGCTTTTCAAGGCGTCGCCCCAGGTGATACTATTGAAGTGCATTGGGTATATTCCTCTTGCGCCGTTCAGCCAGGTCAAGGATTGGGCTCTTGCCTCAGCGCCGCTTGTGCGAACCCCCAACTAAGGGTTGAGGCGCAAGTTTTTTTATTGGTCAACGACCCCTATGCCCTCAATTTTCAAACCATGGTCTATGACAATACGGTGATTGATGCGCGCCATCAAGCGAAGGCCCTGCCGACCCATACTGGAACGCCTATCGTTTTTGCAGGTTCTACCACCGGCCCAAAATACACAGCAAAAAAATGCTCGCCCTATCAAGTCACCTGGAGCGTTCGCCCAAATTGCGCAAAGTTAAATATCGCATCTCTGCATGATTGGGCTGCCAATAGGAATATTTTCAATGAAAGTCACTCTCATGGAGTTCGCGCGCTTGTCACTGAACCAGAGCTGTTGGCGCCCATAAATTAAACGCAATCTGCTTATATTGCGGTTTGGGCCGCGCTATCTGCAAGCTGGTAGAGCGCGCCCACTTCAGCGCGAATAATGCGCCCAATCACCGCGCAATCTTCAAGACTGAAAGTAAGGGGTAAGCGCATATCAATCACCCCAGCCAAAACACGGTCGCTTTTTGGCATTGCAGATGATGGGGCGTAGCGCCAACTGTCATAGCGTGATGTGAAACCAGTTGGCTCTTTCCCGCCAAACCACTTCAGCTCAACCCCTCTTGACGCACAGCGCGCCAGCAGGTTTTCAACCCTGTCAGGTGTCCAATCTAGTAATAAAAACTGAATGGATGACCCAACATAGCTTTCTTCTTTTGGGCGCGAAATAAGCTTCAATCCCGGCGTATGCGCGAGCGCTTCCTCAACGGCTTGATAGCGCATGTTCCACGCCCGCGCCTGCGCCTGTAGATTGGCCAATTGTGGACGCAAAATTGCGGCGCGCAAATGATCCATCCGACCCGAAACATTGGGCGTGTGATACCGGATGTCAGCATAATGGCTGGCCGCCGGTGCGGCAATATGGCGATCATAAAGCATATAAGAACCCGACAAGATAACCGCTTTGGCCATCACATCCGCATCATCAGTGACCAAAAAGCCCCCCTCGCCCGAATTTATATGTTTGTAGGTTTGCGTGGAATAACACCCCACCAACCCATGACGCCCAGACCATGTTTCACGCCATTTTGCACCCATCGTATGCGCACAATCCTCAATAACCCGGACACCCGCTTGGTCACAGATCTTCATCAAATGATCCATATCGCAAATATGCCCACGCATGTGGCTAAGCATAAGCACATCCGCTTGAGCGATCTTTGCCTGTAAATCCTCTAAGTCGATCACTAGATCTTCGGTCACCCCAACATAAACCGGTATCGCGCCAACAGAGGCAATAGAGCCGGGAACTGGCGCAAGCGTAAACGCATTAGTTAAAACCCTATCACCCGGCTGCACATTCAACGCGCGCAGCGCCGTCGCCAACGCATATCCGCCGGAGGCAACCGCCAAGCAAAACGACGCCTCTACGCTGACTGCAAATTCCTGTTCAAGCAAAGCCACATGACCTTGCTCGCCCTCTGCAACATTATAACGATGCAATCGACCGCTGCGCATCACGGCAACGGCAGCTTCTATTGCCGCTTCCGGGATGGGTTCCTGCTGGGTAAATTCACCCGTGAAAATTTCTGTCATATTATCTTGTTGCCTCTTCAAAAGCGAAGGTCAAGAGCGCAAGCCCCCCGGTTGCGCTAAGATCAGATTATCACCCTTATATAAGCCTATGGCCCTCAGCATGATCACCGCGTCGCTAAGCGTGCAATCAAGGGCGGCAGCTCTTCAAAAGACTTTATCACCGCTTCAGGCCTCAGCGCATGGATTTCTTGCGAAAGCGCTGAACCTTTGGGATGAAAATCAACCAAAATGCTGGGTACATTTGCAGCCTTTGCGGTAGAATGGTCGGTGAGCGTATCACCGATCATAAACGCCTTTTCGGGCCGGCCACCGGCCTGACGAACCGCTTCAAAAAACGGCGCTGGATCAGGCTTTCGCACGGGCAAACTGTCTGCGCCAATAAGCGAGTCAAACAACGCACGCTGCCCCATGCGGATCATCAGATCTTCGGCAAGATCGAAGGGCTTGTTTGTACAAATTCCAACTTTAAACCCTGCAGACTTCAAATCCTGAACCGCTTGAAGAGCACCAGGATAAAACGTTGTGAAGCGGTCAATTGAGGCACCATATGCTTGCAAAAGAACCGGATAAAACTCATCAATCACAGCTTGATCAAATTTCCCCAATCGGGTCAACCCAAGCGTCAACATCGCCCGCCCGCCCCGCAAGGCGTTCGCCGCATCCTCAGGCCACGTCAAAAGCTCGGGATGACCCATCTGTTCAAAACAAAAATTTGCGGCCGCCAATAAATCGCCGCTGGTATCTGCCAAAGTCCCGTCTAAATCAAAAATAACTGTCTGCATTGCCCCTGCCGATCGATTGTTCGGCGTGTAATTGCCACGACCCGTAACATTGTGCAATGAAACTTGTGCAGCGCGGGCTTGCACTTTGTGACCCACTCGATAAAAGAGCTTTGCAGTTTTAGTAATGGGTTGAAATTTTATGCAAACCGCCATTGTGATTTTAGCAGCAGGCAAAGGCACTCGGATGAAATCAGAGATGCCAAAGGTTTTGCACGAGGTCGCGGGCGCGCCACTACTCGTGCATTGCATGAAAACAGCGCAAACAATTGATCCCGAACATTTGATCATCGTGGCAGGTCACGGCAGCGAAGATGTGACAAAAACGGCCAGAACTTATGCCCCAGATAGCCAAATTGTGACGCAAAGCGCGCAATTGGGCACCGCGCATGCGGTTGCACAAAGCCGCGAAATTTTAAGCGGCTTTGAAGGTGATCTGATCATTCTTTATGGCGACACACCTTTTATTAGGCCGGAAACGCTAGGAAAGCTGGCGCAAGCACGGCAAAAGAGCGACCTTGTTGTCTTAGGGTTCCAAGCCAATGATCCCGGCCGTTACGGCCGTCTGGTCACATCCGGAACAGATTTGCTTGAAATCGTTGAATATAAAGAGGCAAGCGCGGCACAAAAAGATATTAAACTTTGTAACAGTGGCGTTTTGGCCGGCCCAGCTCAACTAATCTTCCAGCTGATCGAGCAGGTCGAAACCTCCAACAATGCCGGTGAGCTTTACCTCACTGATTGCATTGCTTTGGCGCACGCTGCTGGAAAATCTGCGGGCGTGGTGACATGCCCCGAAGCAGAAACGCTTGGGGTGAATTCTCGCCGTGACCTCGCGCAAGCTGAGCAGGTCTTTCAAAACAATGCGCGGGCGGCTTTAATGGATACAGGCGTTAGCCTATTGGCGCCTGAAACGGTGTTTTTAAGCTTTGATACGGTGATTGGCCGCGACGCTCTTATTGAACAAAACGTGGTTTTCGGCGCTGGTGTAACGGTTGAAACCGGCGCAAAAATCCGCGCTTTTAGCCATTTGGAGGGCTGCCATGTGTCGCGAGAGGCGGTGATTGGCCCTTATGCCCGCTTGCGCCCCGGGGCTGAAGTTGCAAATGCTGCCAAAATTGGAAATTTTGTTGAAATAAAAAATGCCCAAATTGGCGAAGGCGCGAAGGTCAACCATCTAAGCTATATTGGCGATGCGGATATCGGCTCAGACAGCAATATTGGCGCCGGAACGATCACCTGCAATTATGATGGAGTGATGAAACATCATACACAAATTGGCCAGAACGTTTTTATCGGTTCAAATACCATGCTGGTTGCACCGGTTGACATAGGCGATGGAGCAATGACAGCAAGCGGCGCCGTCATCACCAAAAATGTTCCCGAAGATGCGCTGGCCCTCGCGCGCGCCGAGCAAATCAACAAGCCGGGACTGGCGCGAAAACTTCGTAAACTTTTGGCCAAACGGAAACAGCAAAACGAAACTGGAAAAAGCTGATGTGTGGAATTGTTGGAGTTTTAGGGAAAAATGAAGTTGCCCCTATACTGGTCGAGTCGTTAAAGCGGCTTGAATATCGCGGCTATGACAGCGCCGGGGTTGCCACGATTGAACATGGCAAGTTGGACCGCAGACGGGCCGTTGGGAAATTGGTTAAATTAAGCGATGTGCTGGTGCGCGAACCGTTGCGAGGCCGCGCTGGCATCGGGCATACAAGATGGGCCACCCATGGAAAGCCCACGCTATCAAACGCCCATCCGCATCAATTTGGCGCTGTAAGCGTAGTCCACAACGGAATTATTGAGAATTTTCGTGAATTGCGGCGTGAATTATCCGAGCACAATATCCACGCTGAAACCGATACTGACACCGAAACCATTGCGATGCTTACGGGGCATTTTATTGCCAAGGGGCAAAGCCCGACCGACGCGGCGCGCAGCACGTTGAAAAAGTTGGATGGCGCATTTGCGGTTTGTTTTTTATTCGCCGGGCATGATGACTTGATGATCGCAGCACGCAAAGGCTCGCCCCTGGCGATCGGATATGGCAAGGGGGAGATGTTTGTTGGGTCGGACGCAATCGCCTTAACGCCCCTAACCAATCAACTCAGCTATCTTCAAGAAGGCGATTTTGCCATTTTAACGCGGCAAAGCGTGGAGATCCGCGACCAAGACGGCCAACCCGTTCAACGCGAAAAGCGGACCATTCGCGGCGATAGCAGTCGCTATGACAAGGATGGTTACACCCATTTCATGGAAAAAGAGGTTTTTGAGCAACCCAGCGTTATAAAAACCGCAATTACTCAATATTTCTCTCCGGAGAAGGTACAAGAAACGCAGCTTAAAGATATTGATTTCAGTCGATTTGATAGAGTTTTGCTGATCGCATGCGGCACCGGCTATTACGCCTGCCTGACGGCAAAATACTGGCTGGAACAATTGGCAAATATGCCCGCTGAAGTCGATATTGCATCAGAATTTCGATATCGCGAGCCGCCCATTACCCCAAACACTTTGGCAATCTTCGTCAGCCAGTCTGGTGAAACCGCAGATACTCTGGCCGCCCTGCGCTATTGCGCGGGAAAAGCCGCCGAAATTTGGTCGGTAACCAATGTTGCGGAAAGCTCAATCGCCCGCGAAAGTGGCGTCAATTTACCCATTTACGCCGGAATTGAAATCGGTGTTGCATCAACAAAAGCCTTCACCTGCCAATTAACGGTTCTGCTCGCAATCGCAATGAAAGCAGCCGAGGCGCGCGGCGCTATGAGCGCGCGCGCACACGAAACCTTATCACAGGCAATTTTGGATCTGCCGGCCTTAATCAACCGCGCTCTTGATCAGCGTGAAGCCTACCAAATAGTTGCCAATGATCTGGCGAAAACCCAAGATATTTTATTTCTTGGGAGGGGTTTAATGTATCCACTGGCGCTTGAAGGTGCGCTAAAGCTAAAAGAAATCAGCTACATACATGCCGAAGCCTATGCAGCGGGTGAATTGAAGCACGGACCGATTGCATTGGTGGATAGCGCCGTGCCTGTGGTTGTGTTTGCCCCTAAAGATGCATTGTTCGAAAAAACCGTATCCAATATGCAAGAAGTGATGGCGCGCAAAGGCAAAATAGCCCTTTTTTCTGAGCCTTCAGGGCTTGAAGCGGCTGAAGAAGCGCTTTGGCATCAAGTTCCCATGCCGCCATGCCATGAAGCTCTCACGCCTATTTTATACGCCATTCCCGCGCAATTATTGGCCTATTACACTGCCGTGGCGATGGGGACAGATGTTGACCAACCCCGCAATTTGGCCAAGTCGGTTACCGTGGAATAGATGGAGGTGAATATACTTATTCCTCAGGTTCACCGTTAAACAAGCTATTTCTCATGACCTTTTTTTTCAAAACGGAATAAACCATATCACCTCTCAAAAACACTTGGTCTCCTTAGAATAACTTTCGAAATATAAAATAAAAATGTAAAGATCCTGTCTCTAGCCAAAAAAACTGGCATCCAGCTTCTTACCTTAAAAGACACTCGAAAAGGCCATCTGGCCCAGCTTTGCTTGATTGAGACCCTATATAACATGGATTTAAATTTCGGCCGTATCCTTAACTTTCTGAGAAAACGCTATTTACCTACCCAAACTGAACTTCGATAAAACCAAAAAACATCAAGTTCATACGCGGCACATTTCAAAAAGATGGACATCCGGCCGCCGAAACCAATGCCTCGTCCAAAGTCTTTCAACGCGCCTCACAGGACGTAAAATACTGAACAAGGCGGGTAGAAAATATTTCTATAATTGTTTGATTTTCAAGATCGTTAATCAGCGATCTATAGAATATTTTCGCTTTTAAATTACTGTTAGTTTGGCTGCCAATTGCGTTGTGTCGGAACAAATAAACTCACCGTGTCACCGATTGAAAGCATGCCCGGTCGTTCGACCCAAGCGGTGATCCCCCGCCGCCCTTTGGCTGCGCTTTTAAACGCTTTGCCATGACCTGGGCGATCAGTTTCAATTTCTTTGGCCGGCCAATTGCAAGGCGCGTTTTCTAAGTCAACAGTAAAGGTGGTGCCGGCTTGCGTTTGCAGCCGTGAACCGGGTGGAATATGCGTGAAATCAGGGAGCCCGGCGATAACGATCGATGCCCCAAGCCAGCTTGGATCAAGCTGCGTTACGCCAATACGCGCTGCAATTTCGGCATTTTCCTCTGCGGACAAGATTGAGAGCTGACGCGTATTTCGTATTTCGGTACCTTTTGGGTAAAGCGTCGTCACGCGCACGCAAGATGGGCGCGTTGCGCCAGAATGCGCTTCCCCAATGATACCCTCAAAGCTGGCTTCAGCGCTTGTAAGGTATTCAGACCTGATATTATTTTCTGGCGTAGAAACCCGCCCTAACCAAGCGATAGTGCCTTTAAAATCGGTTTTAACAAGGCAAGACATGCAAAGTCCTTTCTGTCACATATGACACTGCAAAATGGGATAGCGATTTTTACGCTGGCTTCTTTAAACGAATTATTCCCTTGAAACATAAGTTTGGGCCGTCATTTGGTGATACGTGATGCCCTTTAATCCAAGATCAACGGGTTCAGGATCAACCACTTCAATTTTGGCGCCAGAGGCCAACGCATAGCGGAGCGCGATATTTGTAATATTCACGCTGAATGAAGTTCCCATAAAAACAAAATGCTCCGCCTCACGCATCCAGCTTTCCGCCAGAGACATGCGGTACAGCTCTGTATAATATTCATCGAATAATAGTACGAAAGGCTTCAAAGAATGCTCTACTGCTGGGGCCAGGGTGGTTTTGGAAATTTTAAAGGCCTCTAATAACGCGGCTTTAACCTCGGCATCGTTTTCAAGGTTAGAACAGGTTGCGACAACCTTTTCCCAAGGCGCATCAATCAGATCTACCTCATCGCCTTGAGCATGCAACACCGTTACCTTATCCAACCGACCATGGATCGGAATATAATCAGTATTGCCCGCCTTCCCGTCTAATCCATCAATGTTTTGGGTGATAAGTTTCTTGCCAGCCAACCAATCATGCACATTATTCGGCTGAATATGCCGATAGGAGGCAAAACGCCGGAAGTACCATAGAAGAAATTCATCTGGATGGGTCAAATACATGGCACGAGTGGCAATTTCTTGAGGTGTATAATTCACGCTCCCGATTGTCCAAAAACCATCTTTGCCTCTGAAGGTTGGAATGCCACTTTCCGCACTGACGCCGGCGCCGGTGATGTATAATATGGACATTTCTTTTCCTTCTAGTGGTTCAGAAATTACGCCGCGTTGTAAAGCTTATGTTCATCTGCAAAACAACTTTACATAGATAAGACTTTATCAACCGCAATGTTTTTCTGCCCCTATTTAAGCATTAACAGCCCCATCTTTCTTAGCTTCAAACCTAAAATTCAACACCGCGCCCGCAACAGGCTCTCCCCCTTAATTGGCATCCAAAACGGCGTGAAGAAACTGTTTCGTTCTTTCATTTTTAGGATTGTCCAATAGCTCTTTTGGGGGGCCCTGTTCCAAAATCTTTCCTTCCGTGAAAAAACAAACGCGATCCGATATTTCTCTGGCAAACCCCATTTGATGCGTGACCATGATCATTGTCAGATCATATTCCTTATTCAGCGACCGGATAACATTCAAAACCTCTCCCACCACTTCTGGATCCAGAGCAGATGTGATTTCATCCAAAAGCATGAGCTTTGGACGCATCGCAAGCGCCCGTGCTATCGCCACCCTTTGCTGTTGACCGCCGGATAAACGGCTTGGGTGCTGGTCTTTCTTACTGCTCAAGCCGACCAATTCAAGCAATTCAAGCGCCCGTTCTTCGGCAGCCTCTTTATTCATACCAAGGACTTGCATTGGCGCTTCGATACAATTTTGTAGCGCCGTCATATGCGGGAACAAATTAAACTGTTGAAAGACCATCCCGATTTTGGAGCGACGTTGCCTAAGATGCTTTTCATCCGCTTCAATGATCGAGCCGTTAGAAGCCATATGGGTAAGCGGCGCGCCATCAAAATGAATTACACCACCATCGATTTTCTCTAACGTCATCAGCACTCTGAGCACGGTTGTTTTCCCTGAGCCAGACGGACCAATGATTGATATCATTTCATTTTTTTTAATCTCTAAGTTCAGTTTATCGAGGACAACAAGGTCACCATACCTTTTTGTCACCTGATCAAACTTAACGATACAATCATCTTTTTCTGCCATGTCTCAACTTTTCTATTACTACCGAGTCGTTTTGCCTTGAGCTTTGTTCACGCGCTTCTCAAGCCGTCGCACCCACATTGCGGCTGGAATTGATAAGGTCAAAAAGATCAATCCAACCATCGTATAGGGCTCTAAATATCTATAATTATAACCTCCAACGGCAGTGGCGGCGTGAAACAGCTCGGCCACCCCAATGGTTGACAGCAAGGGTGTATCTTTAAAAATACCCACGAGATAATTCCCCATGCCAGGAATAGCGATTGGGAATGCTTGCGGCAGTATAATTCTTCTATAGGCATAAACATTAGAGAAATTTAACGCTCGGCAAGCTTCCCATTGAGCTTTGGGAACGGCTTCTAAAGCCCCCCGGTAAACCTCGCAGAGATACGTTCCAAAATGTAGGCCAATGGTGAGCATCCCGCAGACCCAAGCCGACAGCGTTATTCCGAATTGAGGCAACACAAAATAAACGAAAAACAATTGTATCAAAAGCGGCGTCGAGCGAATAAACTCGACAATCTCTCTGGTGATCATATTCAGTATTTTAGATGATGTTTTTTGCCCCAAAAGAAAAACCAAACCCACGAGGACCGCAATCAAATATCCAATACCAGCTGCAAGAATGGTGTTGCCCGTTGCACGGATAAGCGTTGGCAAAATTTCGTAGGCAAAATCCCATCTGAACCCAATTTCCATTGTTCAATGATCTCCCTGTCCAACTTTTCTTGCGGCTACAACTTCTAGCCACCGCAAGAACGGAACAAGTGCAAACCGCGCCATGATATAATAGATCAGCAAGGCTGTTCCGAAGCTTTGAGCTGACAGCCATGTGATAGAATTAATTTGTCGGGCTTCAAAAGTTAAATCAACAACGGTAACCAAAGCAACAAGCGCCGTTGCCTTCAACAATTCCACGGTTAAATTCGAAATGGGTGGCAGAATTATGGGAAAAATCTGCGGAATAATTATCCTGCTCATGCGTTTCGCAGGTGTAAAGTTAAGCGCATGCGCTGCCTCCCATTGGCCTTGAGGCACAGCCAGTATTCCGGCTCGGACCACTTCTGCACCATACGCCCCAAAATTGAGCCCCAGCGCAAGCACACCGGCAGAAAATGCCTCTAAAGACACGCCAAAGAAGGGTAAGACATAATAGGCCCAAAACAATTGGACCAACAAAGAAGTTCCCCTGAAAAACTCAATATAGACAGTTGCTATTCCCTGAATGGCTGCATTTTTCGACAGGCGCATCAATCCAAAAATCATGGAGATAATAAGAAAAAGAAAAAAGGAACATGCGAACACTTTCACGGTCGTGACTGTTCCAAATAACAGGGTGCCGCCGTGTTCGGACAAGAACTGTAAATAATTCAATGTTCAGCCTTAATGATCTTAAAGCAGACGACCCAAAACAGGCCGTCTGATTTTTACGTAAAAAAGGGTTTATTTGGTTGAGCAAGCCCATTCGGTTGTCATAGAGGCCGGTGGCAATTGCGCGCGATCGTACCCATATTGACCTGCACGTTCCAGCATAGTGTCAGGATTTGCCAATACCTTCGCCAAAGCGGCGTTGAACGCTTGTCTGAATTCCTCATCAGATTTTCTAAAGCCAATTCCAACGACATTTAAAGTTTCTTTCGGCATAAGTTTAGGGTCAGTCACTTCAAATTGGCCACCGGTTTTTTCTTCATGCTCTTTCGCGCCAAAAAACGTTTGCACCGCAACATCTGCTCGGCCGGCTTTCATTGCAGCTAAAATGCCCACTTCGCCTTCAACCAAAAGCATTTGGCTGTCTGGCACGCCATATTTCTTTGCCGCTTCAACCGTGTTGAAGCCCGTGCCTGTAACCAGCTTGGCACCCGTGTCGATGACATCTTGATAGTTGTTGATATTCTTTGGGTTTCCTTTGGGGACCAACATTGCATCACCGAAAACACCAATAGGATCTGAGAAGTTTATGTTTTCACATCTACTTTTTAAAATATACATGCCGCCTGTGATCATGTCCGAGCGGTTTGCATTTATCCCAGGGATCAGACCAGACCATTCAAAAACTTTCGTTTCATGCTCGTCTATACCCATTTCTTCCAATACGGTCAAAGCTATCGCGTTCACAAAACCCAAAGCTTCGCCATTGTCACCCGCGTAGGCCCAAGGCACCGCTGTTCCGAACCCAAGCCTTAATTTATCTCCATTTGCCAATCGTTCCGTCAATGTTTCTGCCTGAACAGAAGACACCGTAAATACTGATGCCAAAAGGACCGTCGCTACTTTAAAGAATCGTGTCATTGCTTTCCCCATCTGATAATACAATTTGACTTGTACCAAAAATAAAACATCGTGCATAGTTTGTTAACATGCAGAGCAAGTAAAACTTAATTTTATGATAGATTAATTGCGACAATGCACAAAATTACGACAAAGTTTATCAAATAAGAGGACTTTTATGAAGGAAAATATCACGAGCGCTGATGCGATTATTTTAAATTTACTGCAAAAAGATGCAAAACTTGGCTTAGATGTTCTGGCTTATGAAACTGGCTTATCCGTGGCATCGGTTCAAAGGCGTCTAAAGTCTTTGAGAACCAGAAAACTCATCCTTGGGGACGTCGCGATTGTAGATCCGGTAAAAGTTGGTCTGCCAATGACCTTCATCGTATTGGTTGAGCTGGAGCGGGAACGCATTGATCAAATAGATGCATTTATTCGCCGTGCCCAAGATGAGCCCTTGGTTCAACAATGTTATTACGTAACCGGTGAAGCTGATTTTTGTTTAATCTGCGTCGCTAAAAGTATGTTTGACTTTGAAGATTTAACAAAACGCCTCTTTTTTGAAAACTCTAACGTCCGACGTTTCAGAACGTCTGTCGCTATGGGAAACAAAAAAGTAAGCCTCAAAATACCAGTAGAACCCAATATAACTTAACATTTATGTCGTAATAGCACGTAAGATCTTTTAGGCCTCTCTCTTGAACCATAATATTCTAGAGCAAATTGTTAGATAACAGATTTGAAGCCTTTTATCGCCCCTACGGACCGTTGCGCGACTTTCCACCCGTTTGATTTCAAGTGGGAATACCTTGAAAATCAGAGCTGTGTTTGGCAAACAAGCCCAGCTAAAATGGAGCTGACACGCATCTGGAACTGACATGATATCCCTTTTTTCCGCTAGGTAAATTGATCGGCTTATGTTGCTGATAGATTTAAGTAACGTAACTTTTAGTGATGTACGGCCGGCAATAATGGGTCCAAAGATCAGCCAGCACGCGCCTTGTAAATAAGATTGTGGTGACCAAAATGTTGAACATGATCAGGTTGTTGGTATTAAGTGTTTCTTTTATTGCAGTATGCGCGCATGTAAGTGTGGCTGCCAGCTTTGACTGCAATAATGCACTTAATGAGACTGAGATCGTAATTTGTGATAATCCGCAGTTATCTGCCTTGGATAACCTTATCGGTGTGTGGTGGAAAACTGATCGACAACCCATAGGTGATACAGAAAACCCAACAGTGGACAGCCAGCGTGAATGGGTTAAGCGCAGAAACACTTGCGCCAGCGATCAAATTTGCATCTTAGCCTATTACAAATCTCGTATTGAAGAGTTTGGATTTGGAACTGTTGGCATATTTGATCACGCGAAGGGAAAACCAGAATTTTTTTTGTACTCTGAACTTTTCTATGCATACCAGTCATCAGGATTTTTATATCGTTTTACAAACGCTGAAAGAAAGGCAGGTCAAGCCAAACTGGAAAATCCAACAATCATAATCCCTGACCTGCGATATTTGGAAAAAATAAATTCATGCAATAAAAACTCAATTAAAGCAGAAGTTCTCTTGGTGAAAGCGACATTCAAAGATGTCCTTGGAGTTAACTTATCGAATAATGGGCAAGTTATGAAAGAAATTGGCACCCATGCAAAGTGGGCGGGACACGGAGATCAAAGTTCGTCAGTGCGTTATCGCCTGATAAATGGCGACTTTATCCCTTATAAAATTTTAATCGACTCTTGTCTCGATAACATCAGCAATCAAGTGGAAGTAATATTTGAACAGTAACCTAGCCCAAAAAAATGTGCACTTTGCCAACCGTCCAAGAAAAGCGGTTTTCTATTTTCATGCATAGTAAGGAGCTCTAGCAAGAAGGCAGAATGGTAGGCTTTTTAACTAAACCCAGTTTCTTCGCAGAGGCATGAACCGCAATGCCAATCGTTCGAAAAAGAATAAAAATAGACAATCATTCAATACTTTACGACTTCAAAGTTGCCAAGAACGTTAAAGCGCATATACGCAAGTTTTCTATTATCCCAAATATCAGCTTATATCGCAATCTTATGTATGCTTTATAAGCATGAAACGCGCCGCAGTTTGATGGTTTTTAAAGCTGATCTGTCTTGCTTTTTCTCAATGCTACGATATCGCATTTCAACACTCGCCACTGGTCTTTTAGCAGAGTTTTAAGAAAACTTTGATATCGTCATCCACGCCGATTATTGGAAAACAATTTTCAAATTCCTGTTTTGAAAACATTGGTTTTGTCGGTCAGTGCCGTGTGAATCAACTCGACCAAGATATCAATTTCTGGCGCAGTTCTATCTGTTGCGCTGCACACAGAAGCTATTGAACTGATTATCTTTGCTTAGCACCAGTTTTACCTTTGCCGGCCCCCAATTGGCCTTTGCGCTTTGAAGACGACCTATTGGCCTCTTCGCTTTTGAATTTATTTTTTGCAAAAGACTGCTGCTTATTTTTCAACATTTCAGCCATGCTGATTTTAGGTTTATCTGACACAAGGTTCCCTTTTCAAAAAAAGACCTTAGCAGACCAAGAGAGAATGACAATAAATGCACAGAGATCACTTCAAAGATTTTATGTTCAAAAAAATTCAATTCCGTGTTTTGGCACATAAAATTTTGCTTTTAACCGTTGTTCACATAGTTCTTCGTTGCTTATATGGCGGTGCTATGGCGGTTGTCCTCGCTTGCCGGATCACATCAGAATAGAGCGATCCTATCTGGGCATTTCAATTCTTAATAAAAAACGTATTAATATGTACGCTTTAATAATATGTTGTAACATAAGTAAAACAAACATTATCAACAAGTTATCCAATGATAACTTTCATATTTTAATGACAAATCAATTCGAGGATGTGAGTGTTTAAAGCATGATTAAGCTTTTTATTTAACAAACAAGCAGAGCAATAAGGGGCAGTTTGGAATGTAAAGATTTTTCCACACAAGCTGACGAAGTGATGACACCTAACAATGCAAAAGTTGAAATGGTGAATGTTGGTGGTCAAAGAGTGATGAAAATTTTCGCAAAACCTGGCTGGAAATGGTTTACAGACATCAAACCTGTGGTCGGTACAGAAAGCTGCCAAGCAAAACATGTCAGCGTTATTGTCGAAGGTTCAATGACATGCAGGCATGAAGATGGGTCAGACATGACCTATAATGCAGGAAGTGCTTATTCAATTGAACCAAGCCATGATGCTTGGGTAAATGGAGATACCGCCGCTGTCGCATACGAATTTCACGGTTTATGGAGTGGCAAAGGGTAAAGCCGCCTGCTTGACGGCCCCAAACAAGCCTTAATGTAGCTAAGGGGCAGTCATGGTCTTCATGTTTGCCTCAAAGGGTATAGAAAAACTGTTGATCACCCGTACTAAAGGCGTTGAATATGTATTTGGCAAAGAGTTGTCACGCTTAAACGCTTTTTTTTGTTAAGATCATTCTGCTATCTTTTGATTTCAAAATATAAGAACGTGGGTGGGTGGGGTGCCGCTACATTTCTCTCGTAAGCGGGCTCCTTTTCGATGAAAAGCCCCTTCTCTGCGTTACTCATATTAGCTTTGGTTGTAATGTTTGCACTTGGCTTGCCGGAACGCTAAGACAACTTAAAAGATTGGCCAATCGGTCTTACATCATGCCCAACCCCATCATGTGATTTTCAATAATTTCGCTTGCGCGCGAAGCAAACTGACAAGACATTTAAATCGATGACAAGATTTTTCTGCCTAACTGTGCGGATACAAAATTGATCTAAATCTTATTTTTCATCGTATCTTATACATCAATTATAAAAAAGCATATGTCCTCTCCTATCTGCGCCAGTTGCCACTTTCGTTAACGCGGCTCAAGCCACCGCTGATCAAGATGCGGCATAAAACAGTAAGGAAATAATTCATGTTTTTGGCAAAAAAGATCTTGGCAACAAACCTCGTATTGACGGGAGCTTTAATCGGAACAGCTGCCCTCACAATTATAGCATATGGCTGCAAAAATAAAAAAGACAGCTCGATAACAGAGGAACGCACATCATGAAAAAGGCATTTGTGTTATTTCTAGGTGCATGCTTGATTGGCACCTTTACCTTTGCGGCGGGCAGTTCTAGCAACTCGTCTTCCAGCTCTGATCGATATGGAGCATCAAGTGCAGAAACAAACCGCTTTTCCAAGATCAATGCTCTGATCAGGCTAGAAAAATTTGCTGAAGCACATGCCGAACTGAAAAACCTCTCGCCTCAAACAGACGAGGCAGAGCGTCAAAACCTTTTAGGGTTTACCGCTCGAAAATCTGGCGATTTGGCAGCAGCTGCCAGCTATTATAATACTGCATTGACGATTGACCCCAAACATATTGGCGCGCTGGAATATCAAGGCGAGTTATTTATTCAACTTGGCGATATTGAAAAGGCTCAGGGAAATTTAGCAAAATTAGAAAAGATATGCTGGCTTCCTTGCAATGAAGAATATGAGCTTAGAAGTGCTTTAGAAAAAATGCTCACCAATTAAGTGTGCTGCTATGCAAAAGCGTTCTGGCGCTAGATATTATCTTCGTCAGAACACTACTTTCATGCTTAAAAAGCGTTTTTTTTTAAAGTTAGGGGCCGTAATTGAAACTGAAAATAGCAGTTTGGCTTTCATTATACGCTTGCACGATTGTAGCAGCTTCGGGCGCTATTTGGTTTGCAGGTAATTTGAATGCTAACAATTGGATTGCGCCTGATGTAGCGCCGCCTGCATGGCTTTTTGGCCCCGTTTGGACTGTCTTATATCTGTTTATTGCAACAAGCGCCTATCGCGTGATTTATGCAGACCCTCATAAGCTAAAAGGCGTTGTCTTAGCTTTATGGAGCTTACAAATGTGTTTGAATACGCTTTGGACACCTGTATTCTTTGGCGCATTTGATTTACCCGGCGCTCTCGCTCTCATTGTGGTTCTTTGGGCGGTAATTGGAGCGTATAGTGCTGTTAGCTTCTCAGTTGATCGAAAAGCTGGATACCTGTTTTTGCCTTATTGGGCATGGGTCTCCTTCGCCACAATTCTAAACTATAAATATATGATTTTGAATCCGCTTTAACCTATTCTTAAAATGAATGCCGTGTCGGTTCCCCTAAATAAGGTTTGACTATTCATCATGCGACCTCTTAATCGAACCGGCCTCGCTATCATATTAAGCTTACTTGCATTGGCATTGTTCGATTCAATGGGTTTGATAATAAAACTGCTTTCTTCAAAATTTTCTGCTGCCGAGCTTTCGACCTGGAGAAACCTATTCGGATTAATTCCAGCTTTTTTAGTACTTTATTCGTCTAGAGCTTGGCGCCAAGCAGGGCAGATTTTTAAAATTAGGCAATGGAAACTAGCTCTTTTTAGGGGCGTTATTGCCACGCTAGCTCAGCTTTGTTTTTACATGTCACTCGGCCTGATGGCATTTGCAACCGCGTCTACAATTACCTATGCCGGAGCGCTTTTTACAACTGCGTTTGCAATACCAATTTTAGGAGAACGCGTGGGTTGGATGCGCTGGGGGGCGGTTCTCGTCGGGTTTGTTGGTGTTGTTTTTATATTGCAACCTGGCAGTGATGCGTTCTCATTTTTCTCAATCTTACCCTTAGCCGCAGCGGCATTCTATGCGCTGCTGACAATCACGGCTAAATTATTTGATGATGAGGTACCTAGTGCTTTGGTAAATCTGTACTCTTCAGTCATTTCAACCGCTTGCGCCACGATTATAACCTTGTTCATTGGTGGATTTACTATGTTTACTTCTTTTAAAGAAGTTCTCTGGTTAGTCCTTATGGGAGGGTTTGGCGGATCTGCAGTTCTTTTATTGGTGACCAGTTACCGAATGACAGAACAAAGCAATTTGGCGCCATTCAGTTATTTTGGAATTCCTATCGCTTTTTTATTTGGGTGGGCATTTTTCGACGAAACACCTTGGAATACGTTATTCCCAGGCGCAGCACTCATCATTCTTGGAGGTTTGTTAATTGTTTGGCGCGAAAGTGCCCTCGCAAAACGTTAGAACTAGAATTTTCATTGCGATAAAATTTGTTCAACGAAACTCTACACCCCTTTCAATAGCTTTGGCAGGTTGTTTTTGAAGTTTGACTTATGAGTTGCGTATCCAAAAATATTTTCTGCCGACGCCAAGTATAAATATACCCCTAAGGGCATTGCAGGCACCCCACTGCTTTATAAGTAAGCCCTGCAATCTTAATAATAAGTTCGCGCAACAAACATCAACAAGCCCCGCCCCCTCTGCCATCTGAAAGGTTTTCGCTTTGCCTGTTTGGTATTGGCTATGCAGTTTGGATCTATCACCGCTGGGGCGATTTCCAGCAGCCGTTCCGCTATGCCACCCATCCGTCGAATTGAGCGCGCTAGGCCCGAACAGCTGACGGTGAGATTGGACGCTGGCGTGGTGAATGATGCGGTAGCACATGAATGTCGCGATATTGTCATGCCCGATCTGTGCTGTCCTTCCCGGCAAGGCTTTAGATTGAATGCCAGAACGGAAGTTTGCACTCTTGATTGCAGGAAAGCTGCGTCTGTAAAAGGGGCTCACGCATATGGCCGATATCAGCAGTCGCACTTAGAGTCTTAAGAGTGAATTTTCAAAATCATTATTTTTGGCGCGGTAATTGCAAACCTATCCTCTAAGAATAGGAGGATAGACATGTCAGAGGTCAATAATGTTGGGCTAAATGCATTTCTCGCGCAGCAATACGCGCCGAAGCAATCGGAAAAAATACCTACCCCCGCTTCAACCGAAAAAGTAAAATCTGAACCAAGCAAAAATGCCGATGAGCGCTCTGTCGTGGTTAAGATAAGCGCTGCCGCACGCTCGATGCTTGAAGAGACGCGCGCGCTTGAAAAGCGTCAGGCCGATGCAAATATAGCCAATGCGGCGATTGATAAGCGTTTGGAGACCGTACGCTTGGACAGCCAACGCCTTGAAGAAACGCTATCTGCAAAAGCCACAGAGGCCGCTTAAAAACCGAACTATATAATTTGACGAAACGCCAATATAGTCTACCTTTTGGCGATGATGACGTGGTGGAGACATATTTTTAAGCCCTGGAGTGCGTTTGCGACGCTGTTCATTATCACGGCCAGTCTTAGCCTGGCAAACCCAGAAGACCTATTAGATCAGTTGGCGCTCAGCGCCTCTGAACAAGAGGCGCAGCCGATAATTTCAAAGCTTTGGGGTGAATGGACCAGCGCGCATAGCTCTAATGCCGAAGGAAGCTTGATGCAACGTGGCATCATTGCGATGAACCAAGGCCGTATCGATGATGCAGATGTGCTCTTCGGCAGGTTAATTTTTATAAATCCTGATTTTACCGAGGCGTGGAACAAACGTGCCACTTTACGTTTTATCAAGGGCGATTACGCAGGCTCTGAAGCCGATATTTATGAAGTTTTGATCCGGCAACCACGCCATTTTGGAGCCTTATCAGGCTTGGGTTTAATAAATATGAAATTGGGGGAATGGCAAAAGGCCATAAACGCGTATGAAAGCCTTCTAGGCGTGTATCCCCATAGCCCCGATGCCAAAACCTATCTTCCCGCATTGAAGCGGAAACTGGGTGAAATTGAACTTTAGACGTTTTTGAACCAGTAAGGGATCTGGCGTGAAACGAGGGCAGAGCAAACCCTAATAAGCCTGCGGGGCCTTTAACACGTGCCTGCTGTTCTTTTTCCCAAAATAATCTATAGATAACTCCACCCGATCTTGGAACAAATGGTGGGTCATGAATTTTCGACAATTAGAAGCCTTTCGAGCTACAATGCGTTCCGGCTCAATCACGCGTGCGGCAGCGTCATTGAATCTTTCGCAACCCACGGTGAGCCGTCTGATCAAAGATCTCGAAGCTCAGATAGGCTTTGCCCTTTTTATCAAATTGGGGCGTGGCATCAGACCAACGACAGAGGGACAAAAATTTTATGAAGGCGTAGAGGCCACGTTTATGGGCCTTGACCGGCTGGATGATTTGGCCAAAACACTGGAAAGCAGTTCCGGGGGCACCCTTTCTTTGGGGGTCATCCCGTCGCTGGCAACGATAGAAATTCCAAGTGCTATAAACAGCCTATATCAGGCCCGACCTGACGTTAAATTACAGATCTACCTGCGTAACACACCTGCCATTATCGAAGCTATTCAATTGCAGCAATTGGATCTGGGCGTGATCAGCCGGCAACCGCCCTATAATGGCGTTGAAATCCTGTATCAAACCACCCTGCCCTATGTTTGCTTGGTTCCCGAAGAGCACGCTTTGGCTGGTTCTCAAACTGAGGTGAATTTGAACGACCTAGCGCAGACAGAAACCTTTATTACTTTTGGTGGCATTTTTCCCGAACAGATAGCCGGTCTGGATACGGCAACCATCGCCCATCTAAAGCAACGCTCGCGTTTATCGGCGGCCAATATGCCGATGGCCGCGGCATTGGCAAAAGAAACCGGCGCGCTGGCGATCGTTGACGTTTTATCCGCCGGAGTCGCTGTCGGAACAGGTGGTGTGACCAGCCTGCCACTGGTTCAAAACCTTGAATATCATCTGGCTGTTGTCGCGCAAAATGCTGGTACATTGTCACGTCACGGGCAAGAATTGGCGGGCATTATTGCCAAGCGCTTAGACAGAATTCGATGTTAAGCAACCGGCAAATCTCTTATCCAGCCCGCGCGCGGCGGTTGATCTTCCACCCGCACCTCAACGTTTAAGCCCGCGCGCCAATAGCCTTTCTCAAGAAGAGACAAACCTATATTGTTTTCTAAACGCGGCGAATATATCCCCGATGTGATTTCACCAATTTTTTGTCCCTCACAAATCACAGGCCATGGGATTGCGCAGGTTGGCACGGGGGGACCTTCAAATTCAACTGCATGGATCAACCGCTGAGGGCCTTGCGCAGCGATCGCGCATACCGCATCCCGGCCGATGTAATCAATAGAACCGCTCACATCACAAAATTTACCCAGCCCTATTTCAAATGGATTGTTTTGAAGGGTCATCTCATTGCCATATGAAAAAAGGCCGCCCTCAATCCGTTCGATCAGATTGGGGCAACCGGGGCGGATGTTATACGCTTGCCCTGCCCTCCAGAGCAAATCCCATAAACCGGGGCCATGCGCCGCCCCCTGCACATAAATCTCAAACCCGCCTTGGCGCGAATACCCGGATCGGGCGATAAGCTGCTGGGTTCCCTCAACCTCAATCCACCCAAATTTGAAAAATCCAATATCGCGTATATCTGGCCCGAAAACCTCGGCCAGCAAAGCCTCAGCTTGCGGCCCCTGCACGGATAAAGGAAAAACATCAGGTTCATGAATATAGGCATTTAGCCCCCGGCCCAAGGCCAGCCCTTTGGCATAAAGCAGTAAATCGCTATCGGCGATTGACAGCCAAAACCGATCTTCGGCCAGCTTTAAAAGAACCGGATCATTTATCAGCCCCGCTTGGTCATCAATGATCGGCACATATAGACACTGCCCCACCTGTGCCTTGCTGATGTTGCGCGGGGTCATCAATTGCACCAAAGCGCCAGCATCTGGGCCCGATATTTCAACCTGCCTTTGGCAAGACACATCCCAAAGCTGCACATAGGCGCGCAAATGCCAATAATCTTCTTCAACACTGGTTTCAAAGGCTTTGGGCAAGAGCATATGGTTGACCACGGAAAACCCCCGAACCCCCAACGCCTCGACGCGATCCGTATAAGGTGTGCGACGAATACGCCGCGACATATTTAAGCCATCAGCCATTGGTTAATCTCCTGACCACCAAACAGAGTAAGAATTCGGGTTGATAATGATCGGAATGTGGTAATGGCCTTCTCGATCAGGCATCGAAAAACGAAAGATGATTTCATCCATAATGTGCAGCCTTGCGCGAATGAGATCTTGGTTTTGCCAGTAATCTTTGGTTTCAAAGACCAGTTCATAGCGCGCCTCGGGGCTCAAAAGTCGCGCATCCAAGGTTTCTTTAAGCCGCCCGCCAGCATCCATCTGAGTGTCAAATAAACAATTTTGATTGGTCAGATTGATCAGGCGGACAGGAATAAACCCAGCATGTGTGCCATCAAATCCGTTCAGCGTGTGAGATGTTAAAACGGCCATTATTCAATCGATGCCTTATCACGTTTATCGGAGGTGGCTGCTACGATCGGGCTAATAACACCACGACATTTCACGTTGAGGCAAGCGGTCTTTCCGCTGGCCATCGCCCGCGCCAAAGCAGGGCCCAAAGCGGCACGATCCTCGACCAATTCTCCATATCCCCCCATACCTTCAAAAAGGGTGTGAAACGGGATATCGCGAAAATCGGTGGCAAAATGGGAACCGTTCGCAAATAAACGCTCTTGCTGCTGGCTGATACAATCCAATCCGCCATTATTATCTATTACAACGGTGATCGGCAGCTTTTCCTGAAACGCCGCTTCGATGGATAAGCCACCCGACAAAAAGGCGCCATCCCCCGAAATTAACACGACATTACGTTCCGGATGCGCCGCTTTTGCTGATAGGGCAAAGCTTACCCCTACGCCCAGCAAGCTATAATTCCCCGGGTGCAAAATACCGCCAAGTTTTTGACCACGCCACCCAGCCATATTAACAGCAATTTCCGACCAGAAATGCGTGTTGCCGCCGTCAAAAACCAACCAATCCTGATCCTGTAACTGGCTTTGCACATCCAATGACAATTGCAGCGGGTGCATTTTGCGCCCCTGCGCTTGATCGAGTGTATTTTCTGTATCCAAATGCGCGTACCATTCATCAACCCATTTGGCGCGGCGCGCTTGCTGCAGCTCAAGCCAAGGGGCAAAATTAACTTTCACACCTGACAAAAGATCCAAAAATGCAGCGGGGTCGCTGAGTATCAACCGATCTGCCGCGCGATTGTAATTCAGTTCTTCGTGGCTGCCATTGATACAGATCAAATGCGTTTCCGCTTTGATAAAAGGCGGATTTCCGAAATTCATTTGATTGTCGAGCCGCCCTCCAATCATCAATATTATATCCGCGTCCTGCAACGCCTCTTTAGAGGGGTGATATTGGTGAAAATCTGCCAACCCCATATAGGTTTCACATTCCTCACCCAGTAGTTTCTGATGATAGGGAACGTTGAATACAGGAATTTTCAAAGCTTTCGACGCGTCTTCAAGGTTTTTTTCCGCGTGTGACCACCACACCCCGTGCCCTGCGATGATAACAGGCCGCTTTGCCATATTAAGCAGGTTTATCACATCTGCCATCACCGCTGGTTCTGGCCAAGCTTTTGGCAAAGGCCTGTCGCTACGGTCAAATGGGCGCTCATGACGACCTGCATCCGCTGGAAAACTCGCAAACATTAAATCAACCGGCAAGCTGATATGCACAGGCCCTGGATAACCAGTGGTTGCCGCTGTCCAGGCCCGATCGACAAATTCGCTGATCCGCTCACCATCGGTAATTTGAACCGAATATTTCACCAATGGGGCCGCGATGGCGACATCATCAATTTCTTTAAATCCGCCTGCACCTTGGCGCTTCAGCGTCGAAGACCCAGTCACAAATATCACCGGCGCTCGTTCGCCGCCAGCCTCCAACATGGCCGGCACCGCATTTGCGAAACCTTCCGGACCAACCAAGCAGACAGCCGGTTTGCGCGTGATACGCGTATGACCATCAGCCAAATGTCCAGCAACCTGTTCATGGGGGCAGTTGATCACAGGCATTTGACATTTCATAAACCCTTCGAGCGCAGGGTTACAAAAGCCACCAGCAAGCGTAAACACATGCTCAGCACCTTTTTCTTTGAGTGCACGGGCGAGTATCTCGCCACCACGCAGTTTTATCTCTTTGCTCTTTTCGTTCACAGGATCTTCACCTTCTTACCCATAAAACCCACCTAATCTAGCAGGGCATGATTATTTTTTACGATCATCGCAGGCGTCAAATCGGATATGTTTCGCGCACCCAATTGTGCCATCGCAGCAGAAACATCATAGGCCAAACCGCTGAACAACGCGTCCAGCCCCCGCGCACCATCAGCCGCCAACGCGTAAAGCACCGGACGGCCCAACATCACCATATTGGCGCCACAAACCAAGGCCTTCACGATATCTTCGCCATTGCGAACGCCGCTATCAATAAGCAACGGATAATCCGGACCAAGCGCTTGCCGGATCAATGGTAACACTGCAATTGACGCCGGCGCGCTGTCCAACTGGCGCCCCCCATGCGTGGAAATATAAATCGCATCTGCGCCGCACTCTTGCACCTGCAACGCGTCGGGCACCGAGGTAATTCCTTTGACCACCAGCTTGCCCGGCCACAATTCACGCAATCGTTTCAAAAATTCCCAATCCGCTAAAGCGCGGCTTGCATCTCGATCAAAACCATCTCCATTATCCGGAAAGTTCAGGGGTTTGGGCACGCCGTTTGCCAAAGTTGCGAGACTCCACCTTGGATGGGTTGCGAAATCAAAAAATTGTTTTGACCTCATCCGAAAGGGCATTTTAAACCCATTCGCAACATCGCGCAAACGCCGGCTCACTTGAGGAACATCCACCGTGAATACCAAGGTTGAATATCCGGCATTTTGGGCCCTTCGCACCAAAGAAAGCGTATGATCGAGCGGCGGTGTTACATAAAGCTGAAACCATGCATAAGTACCGGCCCATTTGCGCATATCCTCGAGGCGGCTAGACGCTGCAGATGACAATCCCACCGGAATCTGCGCAGTTTTCGCAACTTGCCCCATTATTTGGTCCGCCTTGGGATGCGAAAGATTACACATTCCCATCGGCGCGATTCCAAAGGGCAGCTGAAACGATTGATCGATAAATTTTGTGGTTAGGTTTCTGGGGTCAACCTGGCGTAAAACACGTGATTGCAGTTGAATATCACCAAATGCCTGTTTATTGCGTACCTTGCCAATTTCGCGCCCCGCCGCTCCATCAATAAAGTCAAAAATAAGTTTGGGAAGCCGCTTTTTGGCCAGAAAGCGCGCATGAGTTGCGTCAATGACGCAGGGCGCGCCCGATTTGATTGAACTTTCGTAAGACACATATCCCCCAACGCCTTTGCAAAAGGGGATACTAAAGCCGCTAGGCAAAAACAATTCGCTTTTATTTTGCCATTCATACATTTTTTGTATGAATTTATTGAAGCAAATATTCGTTATCGAGGTAACAAACTTATTTTAAATTCTGACAATTGTTATGTTCTGTTCGCCATCTAATACGGGGGCCAAATGGCAAACACCGTCAATTTAGATGGAAAACTAAAATAAATCTGTTAATGATTACGCATGCTGACGTTTTACTAAAAAGAAAATTTGATGAATAAAGTCATAACGATCACATGCATCGTACTTTTTTGCGCCATTGCCGCAAGCGCACAAACGGTGCCATCGACGCAAAATGGTAAAACAAATTTGGAAAATGCAACGTCAAATTTAGGCCCCGCGTCGAAATTAACAGGCAGTTTTTTATTTATAGCCCTGTTATCGTTAATCGGCGGCAGCAGTTCAAGCTCTGCTTCCGGCTCATGACTTTATCGGGTTAAGTTTTGCTATTGCCCGTGAAAACCCTTTGAGACTTACCTTTGCCAAGATTGAGTCTTCGTCATTTAGCATTCTAAACCGCAAAGAAAACTCACGGTTTTTCTTCATGCTCTCAATAAGTGGTTCATCCAACTCGAAAGAGACCAAACACCCCTGAGAAACACAGGTGACAAAACGGTAGGTTTTTGGATCAATATTTTCCGATGACATCTCTAAGCCAAATGCCAGATCTATTTGAAGCGGAAGCAGCACCTCAAAGATCATTTATTCCTGTTTCAACGCAATTGTAATCATTGAAAAGGCCCGTTTTTCTCCAGTATTTTCACGTAAGGTTTGTTGTAATATGCAAGTTTCAATTTCCTGCTCAAGCGTGCAAATACTTTCCCAAAAATCATGCTGTGTGCGCGTTATAGAGATATCATTCACCTCTCCTTCGGGTTCTTGCGAAGCAACAGAAGCCGGGCTAAGCCCGAACACACTTATCCAAAAACAACATGACAAAACCGAAAAAATAAAACTGCGTCGAATGTTAGACATTTTCAAATCACCTTTATTAAAAATTTATGTTTACGGAAGTCCAAAACTGTGGATCACGGTTAGAAGGATCCACCGAGGAGGCTGCCATACATATGCTTTACCTTCACTTTTAATTTGAAAAGATCTGTCAGTGTGACGGCAAATTCTAAAATAATTTATGCGCCCCTAAATCCTGACCATCCAGACCGGTCTTTAAAACCCGACGATAAAACGCCTCCAAGCTCTGACCGCCAAATTCTGGGGTGTTTTGAGCTGAATATACTGACAGCTCTGGATCCCAAAGCAACATCGACTCAGTCGCATAATAATGACCGATATTCACAAATTCACGTTTGTCAGCCAAACGCGCCGACAGCAACGCAGGCCCCGTCAAGACGCCGCCGATCACTTTGAAAAGCGCACTGGGAATGCGCCAAATTTTTTCAGGCTTTTGCAATAGCCGAAACAACAATTGCCCCTGCTCTTTCGGCGTTATCGCAGGGCCAGGCCCCCCAATCGGCAAAATTGCATTGTGGCGTTTAATATCGCTTAAACACCCGCAAATATAAGCAGCCAAATCCGCTTCTGAAATTGGTTTACACGCTGTTTGCATGCCATCATCGAACATCACAAAGGCTTTTCCAGCCTTTACCTTTTCCACCTGCCCCGCGAGCGATTTGAAAAACGCAGTCGGTCGCACAATGCTATAGGTAAGACCAGACGCCTGAAGCTTTTGTTCAAATGCGCGCTTGGCATGTTGAAATTCCAAGCGCGGTTTTTGTACGCAAATCGCCGATAATAAAATAAAGCGCTCGATCGCCAATTCTTGCGCGGTTTCCAGCAACGTCATATTGGCGCGATAGTCGACCAACCACGCATCTTGGCGCCCGCCCGTGCGCGAGGCAATACAGGATATAATCGCTTCAATGCCTGAAAATCGCTGCGCCAACTGCTTTATAGCAACAGTATCGGTACAATCACAAATTTCATAAATCACGCCAGTAAGAGGTGCTTTGGGGATCTGTCGCACCGGGCACAACACCTTATACCCCTTCTCCACAAGGGCCATTGCCACTGCCGAGCCGATATAGCCAGTGGCGCCTGCAAGCAAAATGTCACACATATCTGACGTTTACCAAAACAGCTTCAACGCGAAATTTCATTCGCTTAAACAACGGCAACTTGGCCCGAAGGTCAATAAATTTCTAGGTTGAAAGGCACGCATCAAACTGTGAAAGCTCTGGCCTTCATTCACAAAAGCACAATCGGTTTAAACAAAATTTACCGGTGCGTCTGTAACTGAAAATTCGGTGAAAACGGCCATGCGCGCGCTTGGTTTTGATTTCGCTTGCGGCGCTTCTACCGCCTCGGAAAACGGCATCAGTAAGCGGTGAATTACTGAAATATAATCTTCACCCAAAGCTAAAAGAAGGTCATCGCATAAATAGGTCTGAATCAGTTCATCCACCAGCCTTGCCTCTTCTGTGGTGATTTTATTGGCGCTTAAAATCGCTTCGAATGCCTGAATCACGCAATTTGAAAAAACAAATTGCTTGCGCAAAAGCGCATGGTTATTTTGGGATGGGCCTTTTTCAGACAGAGCCAAAGATAGCAGCGCACTGCGCATCCAGCTGGCCGGTTCAATCGGGGTTGGTGTGGCTGAATTGGATGGTTGAAAATCAGCAAGGTTCATAGCAGCGCTCCGGCGGTAGATAGGGCTTTTCGTGTGAAGAAATTTTGCAAGTTCTATGCCAGTCTTCTTGCAGCCTTTAAGGAGACTAAATTTTTTACACGCAAAGCGCATGTTCGCAAAGATTTACACCGCAAACCCTTCTTTTAAGCTGATCACTTTTCCAAAAACGCTTGAAACAATCTTAAAAAGATCAATACTGGCATTATAATTTAAAGTGCTAATAACATAAAATACCCATTTTTAGACAACTCATTCACGCCCCGATGCCTATAAACGTCGTTTTACACTAATAATTCGTTCTGCAACCTAAGATTAAGAATACTCAAAAAGTTTAGATTTGCGCATTTTTTTACTAAATAAATCGCGCATAAAAGTCTCAAAATTATTTTTATAAAGTTTATTAAAAAGGCTTACATCATGACCATATGGCGCAATTTAAATATAGGCACGAAAGTATTAACCGCGCTTTTGCCGCTTATCTTACTTTCCATCGCTTTAGTATCATCAATATCAATCCTAATTGCTCAACGCGAACTTGAAGAGCAAGCCTTCAACAAACTCATCGCGACGCGCGAGATAAAAGCGACCCAGATCGAAAATTACTTTTCCCAGATCAGGCATCAAATTGAAACTTTTTCGGAAAACCATATGGTTATTTCAGCGATGAAGGATTTCGCAGCAGCGTTTAAAACAATTTTTGAAGAGCGCAACCTTACACCGGAAGCTGAAGCAGCGCTGCAAACCCGCGTCGGGGAATATTACCAAGGGAATTTTTTACCAAAACTTGCTGATAATTCACAAATCACGCCTCATTTCACCGATTATTTTCCAAACGAAGAAAGCACTCAGATTCTACAGGATTTATATATTGCAAATAATCCCAATCAACTGGGGTCAAAACATAAGCTTGCTCGTGCAAGCGACAACAGCCGGTACAGTGACCATCATGCGCGCTATCACCCGGTCTTGCGAAATTTTCTAAAAAAAATTCGGCTATTACGACATTTTTCTAATTGATATTGATACGGGGCATATCGTGTATTCTGTGTTTAAAGAAGCCGATTATGCCACCTCGTTGCTCACAGGACCCTATGCCAACAGCAATTTGGGGAAAGCCTTTCAAATTGCCAGAACAGCCAAAGCGCCAAGCTTTACATATTTGATTGATTTCTCGCCATATGCGCCCTCTTACAACGCCCCGGCTTCCTTCATTGTCTCACCGATATTTGAGCAGGATAAATTATTGGGTGTTGCGGCGTTTCAAATGCCGGTGGATCAGATCAACAATATTATGACCAACCACCAAAATTGGCGGGATATAGGTTTGGGGGAAAGCGGCGAAACCTATATGGTCGGTTCGGATCTTACGCTTAAAAATGAATCCCGCTTCTTAATTGAAGATCCCTCTGGTTACCTCGCACAAATGAAAAATCTTGGAATGGAGCAAAATTTACTGCGTGAAATTGAAAAGTCAGGGAGCGTCATTGGCCGCCAAAAAGTGAATACAACCGCCTCGCAAATGGCCTTGAAGGGTCAAACCGCATCCTTAGTTATAAAAGATTATCGAAACATTTCTGTATTATCAGCGTTCAAACCCTTGGCGATTAAGGATGTAGATTGGGCAATTTTAAGCGAAATTGATGAAGCCGAAGCTTTTGCGGCAACGCAGAACATGCGCACTACTATTTTAATATTTGTCGCACTGATCATTGCCGTCATCGCCGCTGTGATCGTTATATTTTCGCGGCAAGTGATTTCTAAACCCATCAACCAAATGCTGGATGCTGTCGAAAACCTTCGTGCCGGTAAAGGGGATTTAACACTCAGACTGCCCGATTTTGGTAGCAATGAAATTGGCCAAACAGCTGCCTCTTTAAACGGATTTATTCAGCGCATTCAGTTGATCATGCAGGATATAAAAACCGCTGTAACATCGGTTTCAACGGCGTCGTTGCAATTGAATGCCACCGCGGAAAGTTTTAAAATCAACGCGGGAACGCAGGCAGGTTCCATTGAGGAAACCAGCGCTGCACTAACGCAAATCAGCGTCTCGATCACCCAAAACGCTGATAATGCCCAATCGACCAAGACGCTTGCCTCGCAGGCGGCCTCCTCAACCACAGAAGGCAGCGAAGCGGTGAAGCAGACCGTTTTGGCAATGAAAGAAATTGCGGGTAAGGTGACCTTGATTCAGGATTTTGCTTACCAAACGGATCTGCTGGCTTTGAATGCGATGATCGAAGCGGCCCGCGTGGGAGAGGCCGGAAATGGGTTTGCGGTTGTGGCAGACTCGGTCCGAAGTTTGGCCGAAGACAGTCAGATTGCGGCTAAAGAAATCAGTGACCTCGCTGAAAATAGCCTGCAGATCGCAGAAGAAGCGGGCCAATTGGTCGAAGGCGTGGTGCCCAATATTCAAGATACCGCACAATTAGTTCAAGAAATTGCCTCGGCCTCAGAAGAGCAAGCAAAAGGGGTCACCGAAATAAATGAAGCGATGAAAAAACTTGACGGCGCGGCAAGCGAAAGCAGCGCCGCATCAACGGAATTGGCCGCTACCTCCGATGAATTCAACAAAATGGTGGAAAAAATTGAAAGCCAAGTTTCAAAGTTCAAAAGTGAATAAACCAGCGTATGCTGCCATCAAGAATTTAAAACAGGCTATGCTTGAAGGTTTTACAGATAAACCGCCGGCTCAGGCAACCATGGCCTGCATCCAATGGTTCTTAAATAGTTCAACGGCTTAGTGGGCAAATCCTCTGAAACGAGGACTCTGATCATTTCCCAGAAGTCTTAAAGCAAGTTCAACCCTTTCTAGTGGGTGTTTTGGCTTACTCAGATCCAAGCGTATCCCCCAACAAATTCATCCATACCAGCCTCGCAAACATCCATAATTTTCGACGGCGCCTTTTGTTTCAAAAGCAAAATCTTGCCCGTAAATGAACGGCTATCGATTAGCCGCCACCCAAGACGATTTTGGGCATTAGGCCTACAAGCAGAGAATGCGATAAAATTGAAACGCAGTTCCAACCTGGCCTGCTGAAAGGCGCAGAAGGCCCGAAATAACGGCAGCAAAACCCGCTTAGCTAGGCTGCGTATGAACTCTAATTGAAATTAAACAGAGCGGCAGACGGTTTTGGCTTTGAAAATGATCTGCGATTGGTTACTTATCGTGGCTAGAATTTTATAACTAAATAGGGAGAATCGATAATGATGAACAAACTCTTGGTAACAGCGGCGGCGCTGGCGCTGACAGCGGTGTCAGCCTCGGCAGAAACCATCCGCTGGGCGCGCGCAGGCGATTCAATCACCTTGGATCCACATTCACAGAATGAAGGCCCAACCCATGCGCTGGCGCATCAAATGTATGACCCGCTGCTTCAGCGTGATATGTCGGGTGCTATTATTCCTGTTTTGGCCACCGAATGGGCGGCTCTGCCGGATAATCCCAATATTTGGCGTTTCAAATTGCGCCAGGGCGTCACCTATCATGACGGCGCGGCCTTTGATTCTGAAGATGTGGTGTTTTCCTTAAACCGTGCAATGGCCGATGGTTCGGAAATGAAAGAATTGCTGTCATCTGTGAAAGAGGTGCGCGCAGTTGATGCTCATACGTTGGACATCGAAACCCATGGTGCAAACCCGCTGCTGATCAACAATTTGACCAATATGTTCATCATGGACAAAGGCTGGGCCGAAGCCAATGATGTGATGACCCCGCATGACGTTGCGAAAGGCGAAACAAATTTTGCGACGATGAATACCAATGGGACTGGCGCCTTCATGCTGGTAAGCCGCTCGGTGGATGAAAAAACGGTTTTAACCGCCAATCCGAATTACTGGGGCAAAGATATTTACCCCAATCAGGTTTCTGAGCTTATTTATACGCCGATCCAATCCGCGGCAACGCGCGTTGCGGCTTTGCTATCTGGGGAAGTGGATATCATCCAAGATGTTCCAGTTCAGGATCTTGGACGGGTCAGCGCAACCGACGGGTTGACCGTTGGAACAGCCGCGCAAAACCGCGTGATCTTTTTTGGTTTGGACACGAAAGAAGGCCCAACGAGCAATCTTAAGGTGCGTCAGGCGATGAATATCGCGATTAACCGCGATGCCATCAAACAAGTTGTGATGCGCGGCCAGTCAGATCCAACGGGCGTGATCATGCCGCCCTTTGTGAATGGTTGGACAGAGGCGCTGAATGCCTACCCAGCCTACGATATTGAAGCAGCAAAAGCATTGATGGCAGAAGCCGGCCTTGCGGATGGGTTTGATATCACGCTGAATTGCCCCAATGATCGCTACATTAACGATGAGGCCATCTGTCAAGCCGCCGTTGGGATGATGGGGCAGATCGGTATTAACGTGACCTTAGACGCCAAACCAAAAGCCCAGCATTTCCCAATCGCCAAAGGCGGCGAAGCGGATTTCTACATGCTAGGATGGGGCGTTCCAACGTTTGATTCACATTATATCTTCAACTATCTGGTCCATACGCAAACCAATGATCGCGGATCATGGAACCCAACCGGATTTTCGGATGCTGACGTCGATGCGATGATTGCAAGCCTTGAATCTGAGACTGATTTGGCCAAGCGTGATGCAACGATCGCGTCTATCTGGAACAAAGTTCAGGATGCACAAATGTACCTGCCAATCCATAACCAAGTGCTGAACTGGGGAATGAAAAGCAATATTGAATTTGCCGTACAGCCTGAAGACCAGCCGCATTTTCAATTCTTGAAAATGAACTAAGAGCCATGGCCACCAGCCGCTTATCAAAGCGGCTGGTGGCTTTCATGTGGACCCACGTATAATAATGACGGCACATCAAAAGGCGGCCAAAGCTTAGACTGTTCCTGTTTAAACCACAGCTGCATATTTTAAAAACGAAAAGCTATAATGGTATTGATCTTACTCAGGCGTTTGGGCCAGGCAGTTCTGGTTTTATTTATCGTCGCACTGATTTCTTTTCTCATCTTTCGATATGTGGGCAGCCCCGTCGATAACCTGTTGGCGCAAGAAGCCACCGTGCAACAGCGCGCGGATTTAGAAGAAGCCTTAGGGCTGAACGATCCAGTTTATGTACAATATTTCGGATTTGTCTGGAAGGCCTTGCAGTTTGACTTTGGCAATTCCTATCGCGGCGCCTTGCCTGTTGCCGAATTAATCTCGAGCCGGTTGCCGGCGACTTTGGAATTGGCATTCACATCGGCGCTATTCGCCCTGATTTTAGGCGTGATTACTGGGATTTATACGGCAATCCGGCGCGGAGGGCTGTTTGCAAATGTCATATTGTCCCTGTCGCTTATTGGCGTATCACTGCCCACATTTTTAATCGGTGTGCTGTTGATTTGGGTGTTTGCGGTTGAACTGCAATGGCTGCCCTCGTTTGGACGCGGCGAGGTTGTCGAGCTTGGGTGGTGGTCAACCGGATTTCTGACCCTATCGGGGCTGAAATCACTGATCCTGCCCAGCATAACGCTTGGCCTTTACCAATTGACCTTAATCATGCGGCTAACCCGCTCGGAAATGCTGGAGGTTTTACGCCAAGATTATGTACGGTTTGCCCGTGCGCTAGGCCTGTCTGAGCGCAGCGTTAATTTCAGGCATGCCCTGCCCAATACATTGATCCCCGTAACCACGATTGCAGGACTCCAGCTTGGCTCGATCGTGGCATTCGCCATCATTACGGAAACCGTGTTCCAATGGCCGGGCGTGGGGTTATTATTCATTAACGCGGTATATTTCGTGGATATCCCTGTGATGAGCGCATATTTACTGCTGGTCGGTGTGCTGTTCGTATTGATCAATCTGGCCGTAGATCTTTTATATCTCGCGATTGATCCGCGCTTGCGCGACTCTCAGCTGAGCGGAGAAGCTTAGCCTATGAAACGTTTCTTTGCTTCTGATTTTTTTTATGATTTCGTGCGCAGCCCTGTTGCACTGGTATCGTTTTTAATCGTTTTGTTTCTGATCCTCTCGGCTGTTTTCGCAGGTGTTATAGCACCAACCAATCCTTTCGATGCCGCCAGCCTAAACCTTATGAACGGGTTCACCCCACCGATGGAGCCAAATCTTTTCACCGGAGATGTGTTTTGGATGGGCACTGACGATCAAGGCCGCGATTTATTTTCTGCAATTCTCTACGGGCTGCGTATCTCGCTTTTCGTGGGGGCAATGGCTGTTGCCCTCGCCACCGTGATGGGCGTCTTGCTCGGCTTGATCGCTGGCTATATGGGGGGCTGGCTGGATAATTTGATCATGCGCTTTGCGGATATCCAAATGACTTTCCCCTCGATTTTAATTGCGATGCTCATCTTTGGGGTGGCGCGTGGAATTTTACCACCAGAATTGCGCGATGAGATGGCCATCACCGTATTGATCGTTTCTATTGGCCTGTCTGAATGGGTTCCATTTGCGCGCACAGTGCGCGGATCAACCCTGGTTGAAAAGGAAAAAGAATATATCGCAGCAGCACGTTTAATAGGCTTGAACCGGTGGCAAATCATGATCAGACATATTTTGCCCAACGTTTTGAACCCCGTTTTGGTGATTGCCACGATCACCTTGGCTTTGGCGATTATCGCCGAAGCCACGCTGTCCTTTTTAGGGGTTGGCGCGCCACGCACAGAGCCAAGCCTTGGCACACTAATCCGCGTTGGCCAAGATTTTCTATTTTCGGGCGAATGGTGGATTTTGTTGTTTCCTGCCAGCACGCTTTTGGCCTTGGCGCTTTCCGTCAACTTATTTGGCGATTGGCTGCGCGACAAATTGAATCCGAGGTTAAAATAATGACGCAGCCATTGCTTGAGGTCAAAAATATCAGCGTAGAATTCAAAACCCGTCGCGGTGCTTTAAAAGCAGTCGATGATTTGTCGATTGACGTGCAACCGGGTGAAATATTGGGTCTGGTGGGGGAATCTGGCGCTGGAAAATCAATGATGGGTGCGGCGATTTTAGGCTTGATCGATCCGCCGGGCCGCCTGTCAAAGGGCGAAATTTGGTTTAAGGGCCAACGGATAGATCAAAACCCGGAAACATTGCGCGGATGCGAAATTTCAATGATCTTCCAAGATCCATTGGTCAGCCTGAACCCGTTAAAGAAAATTGGCGATCAATTGGTTGAAACCATCTTGCGGCATAAGAAGATGTCGCGGGCGCAGGCAATCGACAGAGCCCGCAAAGGCCTGATCGAAGTGGGGATCGACCCAGAACGGTTGAATGCTTATCCACATACGTTTTCAGGAGGCATGCGCCAACGCGTGGTGATCGCCCTTGCCCTTGCCCCAGAGCCGTCGCTCATTATTGCAGATGAACCCACCACCGCTCTTGACGTGTCGGTTCAGGCGCAAATTTTGGAACTGTTGAAAAAGCTATGTCGCGGCCGCGGCACTTCGATTATTTTAATCACGCATGATATGGGCGTGATTTCAGAAACCGCCGGTAGGGTTGGCGTGCTCTATGCGGGCCGCCTTGCTGAAATTGGCAGCACGAACCAAGTTTTAAGATCTTCAAAACACCCCTACACGCAAGGTTTGGTGGCCTCAACACCCAAAATCGACACCTCTTCATTTGGGCAAAGCCTCTATCAAATCCCTGGCTCCATGCCTAAATTAGACGCAATTCCGACAGGCTGCGCCTTTCATCCCCGCTGCACACAAGGAACCTTGAAATGTAGCCAGGAACGCCCTCCGATGATGAACAATGCTGCGGCGTGCTGGCTGTTGGAAGAAACGAGACAAGGGATATGAGTTTCATAACCGCCAAAAATCTGACCCGCCGTTATGACCTGTCAGACCCGTGGATTGTGCGGCAATTAACCTTTCGGCCCAAACGGTTTCTGACCGCGGTGAATGATGTCAGTTTCAGCGTTGAGAAAGGCACCACCTACGCCTTGGTCGGAGAAAGCGGTTCCGGAAAATCAACGATTGCCAAAATGGCAGTGGGTCTGCTTGCGCCCTCGGCAGGAACCATCACCCTCGACAATCACAATTTAAACGATCGAAACTTAAGCCCACAAAGCCAACAATCGATGCGGCGACGTATTCAAATGGTGTTTCAATCCCCCTATGCCAGCCTAAATCCGCGTTGGCGCGTTGGTGATATTTTAGCGGAACCGATTCAAAGTTTTGATCTTATCCAAGGCGCAAAAAATCAAGCCAAACGCGTGGATGAACTTTTAGAGCAAGTTGGGCTTTCACCAAGCGACGCTAAAAAATATCCACATGAATTTTCCGGTGGGCAAAGACAACGTATTTCAATTGCCCGCGCCCTGTCCTCGCAACCTGAAGTTATTATCTGTGATGAGCCAACCTCTGCATTGGATGTTTCCGTTCAGGCGCAGGTTTTAAACCTTCTTAAATCGCTTCAAAAAGAATTTTCCCTCACTTATTTGTTTATCACGCATGATTTAGCGGTGGTGTCGAGCGTCGCAAACCGCATAGGCGTGTTGAACAAAGGCGCGCTTGTCGAAGAAGCAAGCCCGAAAGAGTTATTCACAAATCCGAAGCAAGACTATACCCGGATGCTGTTAAACGCCGCCCCAAAAATGCTTTAGCTTGATGCATGTTGCGGCTTTGAAATTTAAAACGTCAGATTTGAATGACGAAGTTTGGATTTGAACGCCATTGCGTTTTTGAAAGAGTGGCGAGGAGGATCTGACAAACCAACGGCTCGACTTTAAAAATGCGCCTCACGGTAAGCAAATCTTCGCATTTAGGATCAGCGATCAACTTCTTGCTCGGCATACCCCCCTCGCAAAAGTAGCGCAGAGCGCGCTTCGGAAATCCGAATGACGTGCAAATCAAAAGATTACGTTTCCGCAAATTTTCGGCAACCCATAACGGTGCAGGGAGCTTAAAGCCCAGCACAATGCCCCGCAACCTAACCGATCTGGCGCAACAACGGACAGGTTTCGGAATTTGAAACGCCCGGCAACTCTCGAATACGCGCCAATATACCATCAAACTCAACCAGATTGGTGGTTTCGATCTCTACCACCAAATCCCACACGCCGCAGGTTCGATGCAGCGAAGTGATCTCAGGCATCCGTTGCAAGGCTTTTTGAACCGAATTGGCCGTATTCCCTCGCACTTCAATCATCATCACCGCGCAGACCAAATCATGCGCCTCTGGCGCATTTAATTCCACCGTAAAACGCTTAATCACCCGTGCCTCAATCAGACGCGTTAAACGACTTTGCACCGTGCCACGCGCCAAGCCCAATACACCCGATAATGTGGTTACCGAGGCCCGCCCATCAATCTTTAACCGGGCAAGTAGTTTTCTATCAACTTCGTCTATACTCATCATTTTGATGAAACCTATGAACATTTTTTACAAATTATCGACTTTTTGAACAATAATTTGGCTTATTGGTCAAGCCAGAAGCTGACATCTTCTTCCCATCTTACAATCAATGGATCAACTGATGTCCAAGCATTTCACAATTTTGGGATTGCCGGTTGAGGCCGGAGCCGGCCGTGGCGGATGTTTAATGGGCCCGGATTCTCTTCGAACCGCAGGGCTTTGCGAGGTTATCAGCGACCTCGGACGAGCGGTGAACGATTTGGGCAACATGGCGCGGCCTTCTTCCATTGCGCCAGCAGCGGGGCCCGCGCATTTGAAAAAACTTCCCGAAATAGTGGCTTGGACGCAGCATATACAAGCCTTGGCTTTTGATCTCGCTACGCAGGATAGCTTTCCATTTTTTTTGGGCGGCGATCACTCGATAGCGGCCGGCACGCTTAGTGGGATCGCGCAAGCTGCCGCGCACGCGGACCAACCCCAATTTGTTCTTTGGTTGGATGCCCATCCTGATTTAAACACATTGTCGAGCAGTCTCAGCGGTAACCTTCACGGCACGCCAATGGCCTATGCATTAGGCTTGCACAGTTTCGCCGATATATTTCCGCCGCTTGCGGTGCCAATTGACCCTGCCAATATCTGTATGATGGGGCTTAGATCGGTGGATGACGCGGAGCATCATGTCATCAATGAGCTGGGTTTAGACGTCTATGATATGCAGCGCCTAGACGCGCTTGGCGTTGTGAAACCCATCACCGATTTTCTAAACCGGGTCGCAGCAGCCAAGGGCCGGTTGCATATTAGCCTCGATGTTGACTTCTTAGATCCAGAAATTGCGCCGGCTGTTGGAACAACCGTTCCAGGTGGAGCCAGCGGCAGAGAGGCGCATCTGATCATGGATATGATCTGTGACAGCGGTCTAGCAACCTCGCTCGAGCTATCCGAGTTGAATCCATATTTGGATGTTGAAGGCAAAACAGCCGCGTTGCTTTGCGATCTCGTAGGTTCTCTTTTGGGTCAAAAAACCTTGAAATCCCACAAAAAGGGTGAATGATATGAACGTTTCTTGCCCCTCCCCGCGGGCCATGGTGCCTTTTGTGTCGGTGCATAATATGATGCGTCTGATCCATGAAGTCGGCGTCAATGAAATGATCATTGGCCTTGCCGCTTACATAGAAGAGGATTTCGACCGTTGGCCATTATTTGACAAAACACCGCGCGTTGCAGCGCATGCGCAGGACGGCGTTGTCGAGCTTATGCCGACGACGGATGGGCATCAATATGGATTTAAATATGTTAATGGTCATCCTGGAAATACGGCTCGAGGCCTGCAAACCGTAACGGCGTTCGGCGTGTTGGCAAATTTGTCTAACGGCTATCCTGTGTTGATGTCAGAAATGACCCTCCTGACGGCCTTGCGCACCGCCGCAACAAGCGCGCTTGCCGCGCGCTATTTGGCGCCCAAATCTGCACGCATAATGGCAATGATTGGCGCAGGAGCGCAATGCGAATTTCAAGCAATCGCTTTTCACGAAATGCTTGGCATAACCAGAATACACCTCTTTGACATTGATCCACTGGCCACGCAAAAAACCGCACAGCACCTTGGCGAATTAGGATTTAATATCACGATCTGTGCGAGTGCCGAGCAAGCTGTGACCGGTGTTGATATCATAACCACTTGCACCGCAGACAAACAAAACGCAACGGTTTTGACCGATAATATGGTTGGAGCCGGAATACATATTAACGCGATAGGCGGTGATTGCCCGGGCAAAACAGAACTGCATCGCGATATCCTTCTGCGGTCTGATGTTTTTGTCGAGTATTTGCCGCAAACCCGAATAGAAGGCGAAATTCAAACGCTTGCACATGATCACCCCGCCACTGAACTTTGGCAAGTTATCCGAGGCGATGCAGCGGGCCGCTGCGCGGTTGATCAAATCACTTTATTCGACAGCGTTGGCTTTGCCACTGAAGATTTCTCAGCCCTGCGTTATGTTTACGATCAAATCCAAAAAACTGAGTATTACCAAAACTTAGATCTTTTGGCCGACCCAGATGATCCGCGTGACCTTTATGGAATGCTTCAACGCTCTAAAGAGGATGGACGATGCAAAACCTAAGAGCCAAAATACGCGCGGCAAGTTTCATCAGGGATGAAGAGGCGTTAAAAGATCTGCTGCCGCTTGCGTCCTGCCAAACCGATCGCACCAAAATCGCAAGGCATGCGACGGAGATGGTCACCCAATTACGAAAAAGCGCCCATCCGTCGGTCATGGAATTATTTTTGATGGAATATGGCCTATCATCTGAAGAGGGTGTGGCCTTGATGTGCTTGGCAGAAGCGCTTCTTCGTGTGCCTGATGGCACAACCATCGACGCCTTAATCGAAGATAAAATTGCGCCCTCACAATGGCGCAAACATTTGGGGGAAAGCCCGTCAAAATTTATCAATGCTTCATCGTGGGCTTTGTTTTTCACAGGAAAAGTTTTGAGCGTTCCGGAACAGGGTATCGCAAGCTTGTTACGCGTGGCGGTAAAGCGCTTAGGCGAACCTGTCATCCGGCAGGCAGTGGCCCATCTTATGCGCGAAATGGGTCAACAATTTGTACTTGGAGAAACGATCCAAGGCGCGCTCAAACGCGCCCGCAAAGCCCGCGCCAGCACGGTTTATCACAGTTATGATATGTTGGGCGAGGCTGCGATGCATGAGCAGGATGCGAGAGCCTATCATATGGCCTATGCGGATGCGATTGGGCAAATCGCCAAAGCCGCAACCAGCTCCGACCCACGTTTAAATCCCGGTCTTTCCATCAAATTATCCGCCCTTCACCCCAATTATGACCCGCTTCACCGCCAGCAGGTTTTATCAGAATTGGCCCCGCGCCTGCTGTCTTTAGCTGTCTTGGCAAAATCGGCAAATATTGGCATGAATATCGATGCAGAAGAGGCCGCCAGGCTGGATTTATCCTTAGACGTGATTGAACGCGTTTTATCAAATCCAAGTTTGGCCGATTGGGATGGGTTTGGCGTGGTGGTGCAAGCCTATGGAAAGCGCGCCGCCTTTGTTATTGATTGGCTCTATGCACTATCGAAGCATTTGAATCGGCGTATCATGGTACGGCTTGTCAAAGGCGCCTATTGGGATAGCGAGATAAAACTGGCGCAAGCCGAAGGGCTTCCCGGATTTCCCGTTTACAGCGCCAAGCATCACACCGATATAAGTTTTATTTGTTGCGCCGCCAAACTGTTCGATATGTCAGACCGGATCTATCCGCAATTTGCCACGCATAATGCGCATACAATCGCTGCGATTTTGCATCTAGCTCAGAAAAAGTACGTGACAGATTTTGAATTTCAACGCTTACATGGCATGGGGGAAGCCTTACATCTTCAAGTTACAAACACATTTGGCACGCCCTGTCGGGTCTATGCGCCGGTCGGGCAACACCGCGATCTTCTGGCCTATTTGGTACGTAGATTGCTGGAGAATGGGGCGAACTCATCTTTTGTAAATCAAATTTTTGATGCCAGTGTTGCATCCAGATTGGTAGCGGCGGATCCGTTTGACAAATTAGGCATGTCCGGCCCTGCCCTGAAACACCCCCAAGATCTTTTTGCCCCAGAGAGACAAAACTCAACCGGTTATGATCTTTCAAATCCAGACCTTCTGGAAAGATTACAAAGCGCCAGAACCACGCCAGGAAGATGGTCCTTCGGCCAAGAGGGCGCTATCCGGCAGGTGCATAATCCGGCCACCGGCAAAAGCCTAGGGCAAGTGCGATTTTTATCGCCAGAGCAGACTCAAGAAAAAATAAATGCTGCGCAGCCTTGGGGGGTAGCATCACGCGAACGCGCCACTATTTTACGCAGGACCGCTGATCTCTTTGAGGACCATGCAGAAGAGTTTTTTGCTCTTTTAACGCAGGAAGCAGGCAAAACTCTGCCCGACTGCATTGGCGAATTACGCGAGGCCGTTGATTTTCTGCGCTATTATGCGTGCCAGTCAGAGGTGCTTTCCGATGCAGAGGCCGGCGTCTTCACCTGCATCAGCCCTTGGAATTTTCCATTGGCAATTTTCACCGGGCAGATTGCGGCAGCTTTGGCGGCCGGAAATGCAGTCTTGGCTAAGCCCGCAGAAAGTACCAGTATGATTGCATATTTTGCCACCGAATTGATGCATAAAGCCGGCGTTCCAGCTGCCGCGTTACACCTGCTCGCAGGCGATGGTCCCAAATTAGGTGCCTGCTTATGCAGTTCGGATAAAGTTACAGGTGTTTGTTTCACCGGCTCAACCAAAACCGCTCAAACCATCAATCGCCTCATGGCGCGGCACCTGCCCCCCCATATTCCGCTAATCGCGGAAACCGGTGGTTTAAATGCGATGATCGTCGATAGTACGGCGCTGCTTGAGCAAGCTGTAAGGGATGTAATCATCAGCGCGTTTCAATCGGCTGGCCAACGCTGCTCTGCCTTGCGCATGCTTTACGTGCAACAAGATATAGCCGAGGCTTTTAAAAACATGTTGTTTGGAGCAATGCGCGCGCTTTGCATTGGGGACCCGGCAGAGGCCTCCTGTGATATTGGCCCGGTTATAGATCAAGCCTCTCAAGAAAAGATCACTCGATATATTCAAGAGAGCCACGTTTTGTTCGCCGCAAGCGCCCCCGAAACAGGCTGTTTTGTGGCGCCAACCGTTCTATCTGTCGCCGGAATCCAGGACCTTCCAGAAGAGATATTCGGCCCGGTTTTGCATTTTGCAAGCTTTGATATAAAGGATTTAGACCGCGTGATACGCGATATTAACGGCTGTGGTTTTGGGCTTACCTTCGGATTTCACAGCCGCATTGATGAACGCGTGCAACGCGTCATCGCTCAGATCGATGTTGGAAACCTTTATATCAACCGCAATCAGATCGGCGCGGTTGTCGGCTCTCAACCTTTTGGGGGGCACGGATTAAGCGGCACTGGCCCCAAAGCGGGCGGCCCCCATTATGTGGCGAGATTTGCAAAACAAACGCTTTTGAAATCGGCCACAAGCAAACCACCTAAAATGAACGCAGCACAAGTTGCGCGCACCTTTCAACACCAAGAGCAAACCGCCTTTTCAGGGTCAAAACCCATTAACCTGCCAGGGCCTACCGGCGAATTAAATCAATACCACCTTACTCCTCGGCAACGGGTGCTTTGCTTGGGGCCTGGTGCCGAGCAGCTGGCCAAGCGCGCCTTGGCCTTGGGGTGCTGCGCGATTGCAGCGGATATAAGTTCACAGGACCTAAGCGCAGTGCCACAATTGGATGCGGTGGTATATTCGGGCTCAGATGGGCGTCATATCCGCAAGGCTTTAAGCACCCGAGACGGGGCAATCGTACCCCTTTTGATGGATGAAACCTTTGAGACCTGGCTCATGAAAGAGCGTTCGGTTTGCATTGACACTACAGCCGCAGGCGGAAATACAGCTTTATTGGCAAGCTAGTGCCACACCGGTAAATCTTGCATTTCATGTTAAAAGGCTAAAAACTAGGATTCCAGCGGCAAAGTACGAGGCACACGCATCCTCCTAAACGCCCGTCTCCAAAGCTTTAGCCCGGCTTGAAACTTGCGGCCTATCAGTCCGCTCTGACCATGCGGTCTAATAAAGCCTAGACTTTGGGAAGCTTTTTTGGCCTGCCATCTGTTTTTGTACTGCAATCCGGAAAAGGATATTTAGCGCGACATACCAAACACACCTGCCAACGCACTGAGATATTTCAAAAAATACGCCGCCAATGAGGGTTTTTGAATAGCATTTAAAAACCAAAAGACTCCGCTCAAACGGGGCCGTAGATCAAGAATTATGACAGTGTTTGTCGGTGAGGCCGCGCAACGCGTTTCAATGACATTGCCCTTGAAGGTGGCACCCAAGCAAGCGTTGCGCATTTTCATCGAACTCTACCGGGAAAACAGTAAAATTGCAGGGTTGAACGCGCAATCTAAGTTCAAAATCTTCCACTGCGGCAAAAGCAATAATTTCTTCCTCAGCTGCAAGACTGCCACACCATTCCGCAAAACACTCAAAAATCAACGTGATCGGTTCTGAATACGGAATTTCAAATCCACGATGATGAAGCATAAAACCATCAAACTGCCCTTGCGTCGTCAAGGTTTCAAATGTCTGCTGTTTTTTCCAAACCGGTTGTTTGAAGGATATAGTTCCTTTTAAGATAACCACGCTATGTTCGCTATGAACACTGTTTAGATAACTTTCGACAACATCAGGCCGAACGCAGCTGAGCGCAACCGCTTGAGTAAAGCTGAAAACGTAAAGAAAAAGCATATAAATAATTTGTTTCATCTCATACCCTTCGGGTGCCAAACCACCAAGGCTTAACCATACGCTTTTTCAAAGCCACAAAACAAGAAAAGGCGCTTTGCAATGCGTTAACCGCTTTTCAAGTATAGGGCAGAGAAAGGGTTATAATTTTAAACCTCTGAATACGTCGCCCTTTGGATCAAGATTTGGGGGCAAAGCTTGACGGATCAATGGTTGTGGGGCGACCGGGCAAATCCATTTCGCTGCTTAGCGGCGCGTTGCGCGCGATAATTTTGCCACGCCGCACAACCCTCAATCTATGTGCTCGCAATCTAATCGCCTCAATGCTGTCTTTCGCTTGCAGCAAGTTGAAATCTGCGAAGGCGCCTTTTTCGATACCATAGCCCTCAAGCCCCATTATTTGTGCTGAATTTTCAGTGATTGCGGTGAAGCACCAGGCCATATCCTGACGGCTTGATAATTGACCCGCATGCAAACCCATAAACGCCACATCCAGCATATCTGCCCGGCCCAAAGAATACCAAGGGTCCATCACGCAATCCGAACCAAAGCCAACCGTCACCCCCGCATCCCGCAGCTCGCGTACCCGCGTTTGGCCACGCCGCTTTGGGTAACTGTCATGCCGGCCCTGCAGCATGATATTGATCAAAGGATTAGGAATGACGCCAATGCCGGCCTCAACAATAAGTGGGATAAGCTTGGACACATAGTAGTTATCCATAGAATGCATTGATGTCAGATGCGACCCGGCAACCCGCCCTTGCAGTCCAAGGCGCTGCGTTTCAAAGGTCAAAGTTTCAATATGTCGGCTCATCGGATCATCGCTTTCATCGCAATGCATATCCACCCTCAACCCGCGCTCAGCGGCAAGCTCGCACAATATCCGCACCGATGCTGCGCCATCGGCCATCGTTCGTTCAAAATGAGGGATACCACCCACGATATCCACCCCCATATCCAAAGCCCGAATGGTGCGTTCAAGCGCTGCGGGATCGCGCAGCACCCCATCTTGCGGGAAGGCAACCAGCTGCAAATCCAGATAACCTTTTACCCGGTTGCGCACCTCTAAAAGCGCCTGCACACCGGTTAAGTTTGGATCGCAAGTATCCACATGCGAGCGGATTGCCCCAATGCCCATTGAAACCGCCAAATCACAATAGCGCAGCGCCCGCTCAATGATATCATCGATGCTTTGCACCGCCTTTAACTCCCCCCAAAGCTCAATGCCTTCAAGCAATGTACCCGACATATTCATCCGAGGCGTGCCTAAAGAAAGCGTGGCGTCCATATGAAAATGCGGATCGACAAACGGCGGCGCAAGCAAGCAGCCTTCGGCCTCAATCACCTGCCGAGCCTCGGCTGAGATATCGCGCTCTACCGCCGCAATGCGATCACCTTTGCACCCAATATCCACGCCACTGCGCCCGTTTGGTAGAACCGCATTCTTTACCAATAAATCAAACATACCAGCTCCTAGCGTTGGCCTTTAAACCAAGGGGTTAACAAAGCCCGTGGATAATCCGCGCTTCTGGCCGCGATCACAAGCGCAAAGATTGATAAGACGTAAGGAGCCGCTAGAAAAACTTGGCTGGGCACAGACGCGCCCACCTCGGTTTGAAGGCGTACCTGCAAAGCATCAAAGGCCCCAAATAAAACCGCCCCCAAAAGGGCCTTTCCGGGCCGCCAACTGGCGAAAATAACCAATGCGATGCAAATCCAGCCACGCCCATTTACCATTCCAAAAAAGAATGCATCAAAGGCAGACATCGTTAAAAACGCGCCGCCAAGCGCCATCAAAGCCGATCCGGCCATCACGGCTCCAATGCGCAGCGCATAAACGCTTAATCCTTGCGCATCCACCGAGTTTGGATTGTCGCCAACCGCCTTTAAAGCAACACCCAGTGCGGTTTTGTTGAAAATGTACCAAACCACGGCAACGCAAAAAAGCGCCAAGAACGTAAGCGCCGTTTGCTGAAACAAAATCGGACCAATGAAAGGCAAATCCGACAAAATCGGAATATCCAGCGCTCGAAAGGGCGTAATACGCGGCGGTGACGACACGGTTGGAAGCGCCGTACGGTATGAGAAATAGCTAACAGAGGTGGCAAAAAGCGTGATGCCCAAGCCCGATACGTGCTGGCTTAAGCCCAGCGGGACCGTTAAAATGCCATGCAAAAACCCAAAAAACGCCCCTGCAAGCGCGGCAGCTAACACCCCACCCCATAAGCCAGCGCCCAACCAAACTGCCATCCAGCCGACCATTGCACCAGCCACGAAAATACCTTCGATACCAAGATTCAAAACACCAGATTTTTCGCAAATCAATGCGCCCAAAACGCCAAAGATAAGCGGAGTTGCGATCCTGATCGAGGCAGACCAAAAGCTTTCGCTGAGCAAAATTTGAAGAATATCCATGATCAACGTCGCTCCAACTGTCGGCGCACCCGCACAATTTTATAACGTGCCACAAAGCCACCAACCAAAACGCAGAGTAAGGCCGTTGCCACAACCAGATCGGCAAGATAGGATGAAACTCCCATAGCGCGGCTCATGCTATCGGCCCCCACAAAGACTGAGGCGATAAAAAGCGCCGACACGACCACCCCGCCGGGAGACAACCCCGCAAGCATCGCAACAACAATGCCTGTATAGCCAAAACCTGGGGATAGATCTGCGGTCAGATAGCCTTTTAATCCGGCTACTTCGCTTACACCCGCCAATCCTGCCAGCGCGCCCGAAATAGCCGCCGCTGTCAACAAGCTTCGATTGACCGGTATGCCTGCATGTCCGGCTGCATTTCTATTTTCACCAACCGCGCGCAATTTGAACCCCCAAACCGACCGCAATAGCATAAATTGCGCCACGGCGGCGCAGATCAGCGCGATAACAAACCCGTAATGAATGCGCATACGCTCCATCAAAGGCGGCAACATGCCTTGATCCAAGATGGGCGCTGTCTGCGGCCAGCCAAGACCCATCGGATCTTTTAGCGGCCCCTCCAACATATATTGCAGAAAAATTAAGATAATAAAATTCAGCAGCAATGTGGTGACCACCTCATCTGCCCCAAAGCGAATTTTAAGCGCCGCGGGCACCGCCATGCCAAAGGCACCAGCGGCACAGCCGCATAGAATAATCACTGGGATCAACAGCAGCCCTGAAATATCCAGCACCCCTGTGCCAATCGCTGCTGCGGCCAAAGCACCCAAATAAAGCTGGCCTTCCGCACCGATATTCCACAGTTTGGCCCGAAAGGCCAAGGCGGCGGCAAGCCCCGTAAATATCAACGGCGTGGCGCGCGTGAGCATTTCGGAAAACGCAAATTTTGAACCAAAAACGCCCATAAACATCTGCACGTATGAAGCCCCAACGGGGGCGCCTGCAAACATCAACGGAATTGCCGCCAAGAGCAACGCCACGCACGCAGACAGGACAGGAATGCCCAGTTTCATAAAAGATGAAGCAGAGTCTCTGGCCTCAATTCGGATCATGCCGCCTGCCCTGCCATCATCAAACCCAATTGCGCGCGGTCACGCGTTTTTGCGGTGGAAAACGCGCCATCATGAACCACTAAAATGCGATCAGACAGCTTCAGAATTTCGTCTAAATCTTCGGATATCAGAACAATACCGGCGCCACGGCCGCGGGCCTCAAGAAGCCGCCGCGCCACCTCAGAGGCTGCCCCCATATCTAAACCGCGAGTGGGTTGATTTGCGAGAATAAGCTTGGGACTGCGATCAAAAACCCGCGCCAAAATCAATTTTTGGATATTGCCGCCTGATAACAAGCGCGCCGAAGCCTGCGCCCCTGGCCCCCGCACGTCATATTCTAACGATAGCGTCTCGGCATAATCGCGAATCGCATCGCGCCGCAGCAATCCGTTTTGTTGTATAGTCGGATCGTCCAACTGCTCTATAACCATATTCTCAGCAACACTCATCGATCCCACAATTCCATCCCGATGGCGATCTTCTGGAATGCGCCCAACGCCGCGCGAAATCATCGCGGCCGGGGTAATATCCAACAGAGGTTGGTCTTCTATCAAGACCTCTCCGCTCTCGACCGAGAGCATGCCAGAGATCACGCCGGCCAAGGCTGTTTGGCCATTGCCCGAGACGCCTGCGATCCCTAGGATTTCACCAGAGAAAACGGTCAGGTCAACATTTTGCAAACTGTCGCGCCGGGCGCGCTCTTTCACAGAAACCCCCTTGAACCGCAGTATCGCCGGTCCATTTGCTTGCGTTTCACGGGTATGGGATGGCGTTTCCGCCCCCACCATCAGTCGCGCAATTTGTTGCTCATCTGCCTGATCGGTTTTAATTTCTCCTGCATTTTTGCCATGGCGCAAAACGGTGATGCGATGCGAAAATGCCAAAACCTCACGCAATTTATGCGAAATAAAAATAACCGATAGCCCGTTCTGCGCCATAGCCCGAATGTTTTCAAACAGCGTATCCGCTTCTTGCGGCGTTAAAACGGCGGTTGGCTCGTCCAAAACGAGTATTTTTACATCGCGATATAGGGCTTTTAAAATTTCAACGCGCTGACGTTCGCCCACCGTCAATTTACCCACAGCAACATCTAAAGGCGCCGTCAGACCGCTTTCGGCCAGAATCGCGCGGATCTTCTTTTCAGCGGCGGCGCGTTTTCTTGGCAATAAGGTGAGACGTTCAGCCCCCAACATAATATTATCAACCGCATCCAAATTTTCGGCCAAGGTGAAATGTTGATGCACCATACCAATCCCCGCGGCAATCGCCGCCTGAGGATGCCCGAGCGTGAGCGGTAAAAACCGTTGATTGGCATCGGCCACTTCGATTTGCCCCGCATCCGGCGTGTAATGTCCGAACAACATATTCATCAAAGTGGTTTTTCCAGCCCCATTTTCACCCAGCAACGCCAATATCTCTCCGCGGTGCAGATCAAGATCAACATCGCAATTAGCAGCGATGGTTCCAAAGGTTTTGGACAGGCCTTTTAGGGCTAATATTTTATCAGAATGCATTGTAAAAAAGGCCGGCCCTCTATACGGGCCGGCCCGCTCTTTTATCCGTCAGACGCAGGTCGCGCATCATTCACATTCACACGAAACAGACCGTTGAGAATGTCTTTTTCGGTGGCTTTCACCGCGGCAGCAACATCAGCCGGTACCAGTTCTTCATCTAGAACCATAGATCCACCGCCAAAGGCCATGAAACTATATTGTCCATAATCAGCCGCCTCAAAATCATCTGAGGCCACCTTGGCGATGGCTTTATCTATGGTTGCTTCCATATGCCAAATCGCCGATGCCAAAATCGTTCCAGGATAATCACCGGACGTGTCAATCACATTCCCAATCGCTTTTACTCCGCGCTCTGCGGCAGCATCCGCAACGCCAAAGCGTTCTGCATACATAATATCAGCACCCGCATCCATCATCGCAAACGCGCTTTCTTTGGCTTTGGGCGGATCATACCAGCTGTCAATAAAGTTCACGAGGAACTTCACATCCGGGTTCACTGCGCGTGCGCCATCCATGAAAGCATGCATCAAGCGGTTTACCTCAGGAATAGCGTAGCCGCCCACCATGCCAATCATATTTGATTTGGTCATCGAGCCGGCGACCATGCCCGTCAAATAAGAGGGTTCATGTATCCAATTGTCAAACACCGAGAAGTTCGGTGCCACGGGGCCGAAAGACGAGCCCATTAAAAACGCGGTTTCCGAATAATCTTTCGCCACTTTGCGCGCGGCCCGCTCAAGGCCAAACACCTCGCCAACAATCAAATCATGTCCTTTTTCGGCATATTCGCGCATCACCCGCTCATAATCCGTATTGGCCACGTTTTCTGAAAACGTATATTCGATGGTTCCGCTTTCGGCGGCAGTGTTTAAAGCCTTATGAATGCGACTTATCCATTGCTGTTCGACGGGCAAAGTATAAATCGCGGCCACCTTAACTTTTTCCGCGGCAACAGTCCCGGCGCTTGCCAGCAATCCCACGGCGAGCGCTGCAGTGGTAAACAACCGCCGCCCCATTTTTTGTGAAATATTCATAAATTTCTCCCTCTAAGGTAATACGCAACCATCACTATATTTGATCATTTGGTCAATAAATAGATTCTCAAACGGCCTTAAAATGTGAAAAACCGTCAATTTTTTGAGCGATTTTTTATCCCCTAAAAAACTTTCTGAAACCCAAAACATCTAAATTACGAAAAATTATTTCGTAGCCTTCATTGCGCCAGAAGGTTTAAAAGGGTTCACCCGCTCTGCACGCGCTGTGCTGATCAGGGCACAAGATCGGCTTCCTAATATAAGCTTACGATTGAGGTTGTATTTTACCTTGCCATATCATCACGTAAATTTTCGAAAAAGCTTCGTCTGGTCAAACATCTCTTCAAGCGCCTCCATCCTATCTTTTGTATCGCCCCAGGTGATGGCTTGAACCGTAGAAATCATCGTTTCCAGCAAGAGCAACGGCGTGATCGCAGAATCCCACGCCGAAGGCACAACGATGCGGCTGCCAAAACTTTGCTCCGCCATCCGATGAACCGGCGAACGCCATTGATCGGTGAATAATATAATTTTCGCGCCTTTGTCATAGGCCATTTCTGCCAGTTTCAGCGTATTGTTTTCATAACGACGCATATCGAAAATGATGAAGACATCCCCCGCTTTGACATCAAGCAAGTAATGAGGCCAGGTATTCGACGTCGATTGAATATGCGTAATTTTGGGTCGGATAAGCTGCATATGTAAAAATAGATACTCCGCCAAAATATGCGAAATTCGCCCCCCAACAATATAAAGATGATGGTTTGTGTCGGCCGCGATACGGCAGGCTTCATCAAACGCAACAGAATCAATTTGTCCAAGCGTATGGCGGATATTATCAATCACCGACTCGGTAAACCTATTCAACAAATGTTCTGAAGGCGCCCCCTCTGACCAAGCATCATGTTTTGCAATGGGGCTTTTCACCTTTGCCCGAAGCTCTTTGCGCAGCTCTGTTTGAAACTCAGGATAACCTTGAAAGCCAAGTTTTTGCACCATACGGGCAACAGTTGGAACAGACACTTTCGCATCTTTCGCCAAAGCGCTGAGAGGCCCCAAACCTGAGGCAGGGTAATTCTCAAGAATAGAATGCGCCAATTGCCGCTCTGCGCGCGTTAAATCATCAAGCTTGTTCTGAATGCGATCCGAAATTGTTAAACTGGCTTCAGTCATTGGCGCGCCCCTGCAGTTTTGATAAATAAATAACACAATTAAAGTGCTGGGTAATATATTATCACTATTGTGTTGACAGAAGCTTGTTTTGGCAAGAGCCTTGTCTGTGAAAGAGGAATCATGACCAGCACGCCGATTGAATATTTCAACGACTACGTTGCCACGATAAACCCATCTGGCGCTTCCTCTATTGTGCTTGCCTGCGAGCACGCCTCTTCTTACATTCCTGCTGCCTACAACGCTTTGGGTCTGACCGCGGAAGACCAGAGCAGCCATGCGGCCTGGGATCCAGGGGCTTTAGGTGTTGCACAAAAGCTATCTCACCTATTGAACGCAGTTTTGGTGGCCAGCCAAGCATCGCGCTTATTATATGACTGTAACCGCCCTCCAAGCGCGACAAGCGCCATGCCAACGCGCAGCGAGTTGATCGATATCCCCGGAAATAAAGATCTTTCCGCCACCGAAAAATCACAGCGAGTCAAGTTGTTTTATGAACCTTTTCGCGAACAATTGCATCAAGCCATGATGCGGCGACCTGATCCCATTTTGGTAACGGTTCATAGCTTTACGCCCGTTTATTTTGGCAAGCCAAGAGCCTTGAAAATAGGCATTTTACACGATTCGGATACCCGGCTTGCGGATGCAATGCTGGATATTTCCAACGAAGAACGTGACAAAAATATAAAGCGTAACGCCCCTTATGGGCCTGAGGACGGCGTAACACATACCCTGCAAGAACACGCGATTTCGCGCGGCCATCTCAACGTTATGCTAGAAATCCGCAATGATTTAATCGCAACAGACGATCAACAAAACACCGTGGCAAAAATGATCGCGAAATGGATTGATCGCGCCTGCAGCCGCTTAGGCGTGCCCGGGGATGTACAATGTCGCGCCTGATGCAGCTTTATATTGCGTCGATTGACGGGGTCAATTTGCGGATTGGACGTATCGTGATGTACGGTATTTTTGTTTTGATGGGCATTTTATTATGGTCTTCGATCAGCAAAACATTTTTCTTACCCTCTTTATGGACGTTAGAAATGGCCCAATTTACCATGGTGGCCTACTATATTTTAGGGGGGCCTTATTCCCTACAAATGGGATCGAACGTGCGCATGGATTTATTTTACGGCACGTGGTCTTTGCGCAAAAAAGCTTGGTTTGATTTGCTGACTGTTTTGTTTTTGATCTTCTATCTTGGGGTTCTGCTTTATGGCGCAATCAGCTCCACGGCCTATTCATTGGGATATTGGGGCGCCGAGCCGTTCTCGTTTTTTGCAGGATTGCTCACCGGCGCTGAAGAAATCGGCCGGATGGAGCGCTCATCAACGGCTTGGCGCCCTTACATGTGGCCCATCAAAGCTTTGATGATCGTAGGCATGTTTTTAATGCTGCTGCAATGCCTGTCAGAATTGTTCAAAGATATTCTGCGCGTTAAGGGTGAAGCCATCTGATGCCGTATGAAATGATCGCCACGCTGATGTTTTCCACCATGATGCTGATGCTGCTTACAGGGCAGCGGGTGTTCGGCGCCATCGGGTTTGTTGCGGTGGCTGCCGCATTGCTGCTTTGGGGGGATAAAGGCGGTTTTGACATAGGCTTCTCTGCCGCAATGAAATTGATGAAATGGTACCCATTGCTGACGCTGCCTATGTTTATTTTTATGGGTTATGTGCTGTCAGAAAGTAAAATTGCGGATGATCTTTACAGAATGTTCCACGTTTGGATGGGCGGCCTTCGCGGCGGTTTGGCGATCGGAACCATCGGATTAATGGTGCTGATTTCAGCCATGAATGGGCTCAGCGTTGCCGGTATGGCGATCGGCTCGACGATTGCGCTGCCCGAACTTTTGAAACGAGGTTATGATAAGCGCATGGTCACCGGCGTGATCCAGGCCGGCTCTAGCCTTGGTATTTTGGTGCCGCCCTCGGTGGTTCTGGTGCTCTATGCGATGATTGCACGTCAACCGGTTGGACAGCTTTGGTTGGCCGGTGTCATACCCGGATTGATGATGGCGGCTTTATTCATCCTCTATATTACTGTGCGGTGCCGTATAAACCCCGTACTTGGCCCTGTTCTGGATGCCAGCGAGCGCGATATTCCTCAGGCCGAAAAGATGCGGCTTCTGCGGGCTGGATTGCTGCCGGTGATGATCTTTGCCGTCATGATGGTGCCCTTTGTAAATGGCTGGACATCGCTGGTGGAAAGTTCAGCTATAGGGGCGATGGCTGCCTTCCTTGCCGCAATCCTAAAAGGCCGCATGACTAGAGAAGTATTTGAAAACTCAATTAGAAACACGCTTGGGATCACCTGCATGTTCATGTGGATTATTTTGGCGGCGCTGGCCTTTGGGGCGGTATTTGACGGGCTTGGCGCCGTTAAAGCAATCGAAAGCGTGTTCACCGAGCGTCTAAATTTAAGCCCGTTAATGATTCTGATCCTGATGCAACTCAGTTTTATATTGATGGGCACTTTTTTGGATGACACGGCGATGCTGGTGATCGTTGCACCGCTGTATGTTCCTTTGGTGGGCGCTTTGGGCTTTGATTTGATCTGGTATGGCATTCTCTACACCATCACCACTCAGATCGCTTATATGACGCCGCCTTTTGGCTATAACCTTTTTCTGATGCGCGCGATGGCGCCACCAGAAATTTCCTTAAAAGACATCTATGCCTCTATTACGCCCTTTGTTTTGATTATGGTCTGTGCGCTAATATTGATCATGATTTTCCCAAGCATCGCCACCTGGCTTCCTGATTATGTTTATAACCAACCTTAACAGAACCACGTCAAACGTGGTCGCAACCCAACCAAGGAGACTGACATGACTACCAGACGTAAGTTTATTCAAGGCGCAGCGATCGCTGCACCTGCGGCCCTTGCCACTCCGGCACTGGCGCAAAGCACCATTAAATGGCGGATGCAAACCTATGCCGGTGCGTCTCTCGCGGCGGAAGTAATCGTACCCGCGATTGATATGTTCAACAAAATTGCTGGCGACCGGATGCAAATCGAATTGTTCTTTGCCGATCAGCTGGTGCCCACGGGTGAATTGTTCCAAGCCATGCAGCGCGGCACGATTGATGCCGTTCAATCCGATGATGATTCGATGGCCTCGCCCACCGAAGTAACCGTGTTTGGGGGCTATTTCCCCTTCGGATCGCGCTATTCTCTTGATGTGCCAGTGCTGTTTAACCAATATGGCTTAAACGAAATTTGGGATGAGGAATATTCTGCCGTTGGCGTAAAGCATATTTCTGCAGGCTCTTGGGATCCCTGCCACTTTGCCACCAAAGATCCAATCCGCAGCTTAGATGACATGAAAGGCAAACGGATCTTTACCTTTCCAACTGCGGGGCGTTTCCTTAGCCAGTTTGGCGTTGTTCCTGTGAACTTGCCTTGGGAAGACATTGAAGTTGCAGTGCAAACCGGCGAGCTTGATGGGATCGCATGGTCTGGTATCACGGAAGATTACACCGTGGGATGGGCTGATGTAACCAATTACTTCCTAACCAATAATATTTCAGGCGCTTGGGCAGGATCCTTCTTTGCCAATATGGAGCGCTGGAATGAATTGCCCGAAGACCTGCAGACGCTGTTCCGCGTGTGTTGTGATCAATCGCATTATTACCGCCAATGGTGGTATTGGGGCGGTGAGGCCAACCTGCGCGTCAATGGAACAAAGCTCCAGCTGACCACGATCCCAGATGAGGAATGGGCAACGGTTGAAACGGCTGCCCAAGAGTTTTGGGAAGAAATTGCGGCGGAAAGCGAAACCAAACGTCGCGTTGTTGATATCTTTAAGAAATATAATGCCGATATGGTTAAAGCGGGTCGTCCTTACCGCTACGGCTAATCGATCACAAAGGGGCAGCAATGCGCTGCCCCCTACCCTCAACGAAAGATATCTTTATGCCCGGACAATTTACCTTTGAAGCCTTAAAAAACCAAGTCGCAGACGGCACGATAGATACCGTTCTGGCCTGTTTTGTTGATATGCAAGGGCGTTTGATGGGAAAGCGCTTCCATGCCGCCAATTTTGTGGAAACCTCTTTCGAAGAAACGCATTGTTGTAATTACCTATTGGCCACGGATCTTGAAATGGCCACCCCGGATGGCTATGCGTCAACAAGCTGGGAAACCGGTTATGGCGATTACGTAATGAAGCCAGACCTCTCGACCATCCGCCTGCTTCCTTGGCTAGAGGGAACCGCGCTTGTGCTCTGCGATATTTTGGATCACCACACGCATGAGGAGGTAGCGCATGCCCCCCGGGCCATGTTGAAAAAGCAGATCACACGCCTAAATGCGATGGGGCTAGATGCCAAAATGGCAACCGAGCTTGAATTTTTCCTGTTCGAAAAGAGCTTTGATGACATACGCAAAGACGGCTTTCAAAACCTAGAGCCCATCAGCGGCTATAACGAAGATTATCATATTTTACAGACCACGAAGGAAGAGGGTGTTATGCGCCCAATCCGCAACTACCTTTACAAGGCCGGCTTGCCGGTTGAAAATTCGAAAGGGGAAGCAGAGGCTGGGCAAGAAGAGTTGAACATCCGCTATTCACCGGCCTTGGATTGCGCCGATTACCATTCCATCGCGAAACATGCGATCAAAGAGATCGCCTGGCAAAATGGCCGCGCGGCAACCTTTTTACCCAAATGGCACAAGGATCGAGTTGGCTCATCCAGCCATGTTCATCAATCATTGTGGAAAGACGGGGCACCCGCGTTTTATGACGGCGAAGGCCCGCATGGCATGTCAAAATTGATGGGCCATTATATGGCCGGTTTGATCAAATACGCACCCGATTACACCTATTTTCTTGCGCCTTACATCAACAGCTATAAACGCTTTGCCAAAGGCACTTTCGCGCCGACAAAAACCGTCTGGTCGGTTGACAATCGTACAGCCGGATTTCGGTTATGCGGCGAAGGTACAAAAGGCATCCGCGTTGAATGTCGGATCGGTGGATCAGATTTGAACCCTTATCTGGCGCAAGCTGTGATGTTGGCCGCTGGCCTTAAGGGGATCGAGGATGAATTGTCGCTGCCCCCGGCCACGGCCGGTGATGTCTATGCCGCAACACAGGCCGCGGATATTCCGCAAACCCTGCGCGCCGCAACCGAAACCTTGCGCAATTCAACATTCCTACGAGAGTGCTTGGGAGAGGCGGTTGTCGATCACTACACCCGCGCCGCCGAATGGGAGCAAGAAGAATTTGACCGCGTCGTCACCGATTGGGAAATCGCGCGCGGTTTTGAAAGGGCTTAAGAAAATGACCATTCAATGTATTTCACCGATTGACGGATCGATTTATGTTTCGCGTCAAACGCTTGCCTATGCCGATGCGAAAGCCGCGGCTCATACCGCGAAAACAGCGCAAGGCGACTGGGCAAAACGTTCTTTAAGCGAGCGGATTTCGCTGGTCCAAGCAGGTGTGGCGGCTATTGGCGCGATGAATGACGAGATCGTTCCTGAACTGGCTTGGCAAATGGGGCGCCCTATCCGCTATGGCGGTGAGTTTGGAGGGTTTGACGAGCGCGCCTCCTATATGGCACAGATTGCCCAAGACGCATTGGCGGATATAGAAATCGAAAACAGTGATGCGTTTCGCCGCGTTATCAAGCGCGTACCGCATGGCGTGGTTTTGGTGGTGGCGCCGTGGAATTACCCCTACATGACCGCAATCAACACCATTGCACCCGCGCTTATTGCCGGAAATGCAGTGATCTTAAAGCACGCTTCGCAAACCCCTTTGGTGGGCGAACGTCTTGCGCAAGCCTTTCACGGTGCCGGCGTGCCAAAAGATGTATTTCAAAACCTTTTTTTAGATCATGAGACAACATCAGCGTTAATTTCGGAGCGCGCCTTTGGATTTGTCAACTTCACCGGCTCCGTTTCAGGTGGCAAAGCGATGGAAAGTGCCGCTAGCGGCACATTTACCGGTCTTGGCTTAGAGCTTGGCGGAAAGGATCCGGGCTATGTGATGGAAGACGCTCATCTAGACGCTGCCGTAGACACGCTGATCGATGGTGCGATGTTCAATTCCGGGCAATGCTGCTGCGGCATCGAACGTATTTATGTGCAGGAGGCGTTGTTTGAGAGCTTTGTTGAAAAAGCCGTTGCCATCGTAAATGGCTATAAGCTGGGACACCCGCTTGATCCAGAAACAACGCTTGGTCCGATGGCTCAAACCCGCTTTGCCGATCTGGTCCGCGCACAAACCAAAGAGGCCATCGCTGCAGGTGCCACGCCCCAAATCAAACCCGAAGCTTTCCCGGAAGATGATGGGGCCTATCTGATGCCTCAAATTCTTACCAATGTAAGCCATGACATGCGCATCATGCGCGAAGAAAGTTTTGGCCCCGTGGTGGGGATCATGCCTGTTAAAAACGATGCAGAGGCAATAGCGCTTATGAATGATAGCAATTTTGGATTGACGGCCTCATTATGGACGCAAAACAGGGGCCGCGCCGAAATCATCGCCGATCAAATCGAAACGGGAACCGTTTTTTTAAACCGCGCCGATTATCTTGACCCAGCCCTGTGCTGGACCGGATGTAAAGATACTGGGCGTGGTGGCGGGTTATCCGTTATCGGATTTCACAATTTAACACGTCCTAAATCGTATCATTTCAAGAAGGTCTAGAATCATGAGCATCGTTGCAAACTGGTCTTATCCAACCGCCATTCGCTTTGGTGCGGGCCGCATTTCTGAAATCGGCGAAGCCTGCGCGGCGGCCGGAATAAAAAAACCACTTTTGATCACGGATCGTGGCTTGGCCAAGATGGATATCACAACCCGGGCTTTAGACCTGCTTGAGGCCGCTGGCCTTGGCCGGGCCCTTTTTGCGGATGTGGATCCAAACCCGAATGAAAAAAATGCTGCCGCAGGCGTTGCCGCCTTTAAGGAAGGCGGACATGACGGAGTTGTGGCTTTTGGAGGAGGCTCGGGACTTGATCTGGGAAAGCTGGTGGCGTTTCTGGCGGGTCAAACGCGCCCTTTGTGGGATTTCGAAGATATCGGAGATTGGTGGACACGCGCAGATGCCGATGCAATTGCAACAATTGTGGCCGTACCAACCACGGCTGGAACAGGGTCAGAAGTGGGCCGCGCCTCGGTGATTACCAATTCCATAACCGAAGAAAAGAAAATCATTTTCCACCCAAAATTTTTGCCAAGCGTGGTAATTTGTGATCCAGAACTAACGGTTGGAATGCCAAAGTTCATCACAGCTGGCACTGGCTTGGATGCGTTTGCGCATTGCGTTGAAGCGTTTTGTTCGCCCCATTACCATCCGATGTCGCAGGGCATGGCCCTGGAAGGCATGCGGCTTGTTAAAACCTTTTTGCCCCGCGCTTATGCGGATGGCAGCGACCTTGAAGCGCGGGCGCATATGATGTCTGCCGCGGCGATGGGGGCGACAGCCTTTCAAAAGGGTCTGGGCGCCATTCACGCCTTATCGCATCCGATCGGGGCCATGTATCACACGCATCATGGCACAACGAACGCGGTTTGTATGCCGGCTGTTTTGCAATTCAATAAAACCGCTATTGAGGAAAAGTTATCCGCCGCGGCAAACTATCTTAACATTCAAGGCGGTTTTGATGGATTTTGCGCATTTGTGGATGACCTTAACGCCTCGTTGCAGATTCCAAAATCGCTGACCGCGCTTGGTATTGCAGATATTGATATTGATCGCGTAGTTGCGGGAGCCCTAAGTGATCCCAGCACAGGCGGAAACCCCGTGGAAATGACGCCGGAGAATACGCGTAAGCTATTACTCGCGTGCTGTTAAGAACACCCAGAAGCTAACGTTCCAAATATGAGGTTTGAAATGCAGTTAGCTGATCACATCGGCAGTTTTTTTTAACAAGCAGACTAATTTCACCCTAAAGTAAACGAGCTGGGGTGTACGTCATCCCTGCCTTAAAGTGTTACGTCTCTGATAACAACGTGCCCGGCTTGTTGGTCTGAGCACCTTCATTTGTTATGTAGAAATGAATTCAGGCTTTCATACAGGGTCAAGACCAGCCTGGAAGATGCAAGGCAACGCCCAGTATAAACATCAACGACACCGCACCGAACATGTCTTTGATCACATGTTCACCAGACTGTTTCAGAATTGCTTTTATTTCGCGCATTGTATCATCCCAACTCATGTTTATGCTTTGTTCCCATTTTTTTGGGGGAATGTAAAGGTTTTTCGAGAACATTTGAGAACAAAGTGCGTATATCTTGGCTAACCCACTGACAATAAATGAATTGCTTTATCTTGTTCCATCAACCAAAGCAGACCGCGCGCGGCCTTTCCGCGCTGTGATGTGAGTTCTGGGTCAAGGCTTAGCAACGTGCGCGCATCGCTTTGAGCGGTTTCCATTAAATCCGTCATCGCCTCGAGATCTGCGATACGAAACTGCGGCAGACCAGATTGCACCGTGCCGATCAAATCTCCCGCCCCGCGCATTTGCAAATCCGTTTCGGCGATCACGAACCCGTCATCCGTTTGCCTTAAAATTTCCAAACGTTTTTTGCCACCTGCAGATAGAGGCGCTTGATAAAGCAAAAGGCAGGTTGATTGCTGCGAGCCCCGCCCAACGCGTCCGCGAAGTTGATGAAGCTGCGCCAGTCCAAACGCCTCGGCGCGTTCGATAACCATTATGCTTGCCTGTGGCACATTAACCCCCACCTCAATCACGGTTGTTGCCACAAGAACTTTTGCATCACCGCTTTGAAAGCGCGCCATTGCCGCATCTTTATCGGGGGCGGGCATTTGCCCATGCACAAGCTCAACCACCCCCTCACCCAAAGCAGCGCGCAGCGACGCAAATCGATCGCTAGCAGATTTATAATCCAGCACTTCGCTTTCTTCTACCAATGGGCACACCCAATAGGCTTGCTGTCCAGTTTTGATCGCCGCACGCAGATGACCAAGCACCTCTTGGATCCGCTCAGTTGAGACCATTGCGGTTGTTATAGGCTTCCGTCCAGGAGGTTTTTCATCCAAAACCGACACGTCCATATCGCCATATTGCGCCAAAGCCAAAGACCGTGGAATCGGAGTGGCCGTCATCACCAAAACATCTGGCCTATCCCCTTTACGGCCCAATTCCAAACGCTGGCGAACGCCAAACCTGTGTTGCTCATCAACCACCACCAACCGTAAATCGCAAAACGCTACATCAGATTGGAACACCGCATGCGTGCCAATAAGAATATCGGTTAGACCGGTGTGCAAAGCTTGCAATTTTGCCAGACGATCTTTGCCTTTGTCACGCCCTGTCAAAAGCGCTAGGGAAACGCCCGCCGCCTCTGCAAGCGGCTGCAAACCTTCAAGATGCTGACGCGCCAATATTTCGGTCGGGGCCATTAAAACACCCTGCCCCTTAGCTTCAACCGCAATCAGCAAGGCCATAAAGGCAACCAGCGTTTTTCCTGATCCCACATCGCCCTGCAGCAGCCGGTTCATGCGTGACGTCGCACGCATATCCGCCGCAATTTCATCGATTGAGCGAAGCTGCGCCTTTGTTGCTTGATACGGCAAGCTGGCCAAAACCGCGCGGCGCAACAAACCTGTGCCCATAGAAGGCCTTCCAGCAGCTTTTTTCAAGCGCGCACGCGCCAAACCCAACGTCAGTTGATGCGCCATAAATTCATCATACGCCAAGCGCTGCCGCGCCGGTGCAACGGCCATCAAATCAGCCATCGTGCGCGGCTGATGCGCGATTTGGACTGCGTGCTGCCAAGACGGCCACCCAGAGCGGGTTTTTTGTGCAGGATCAATCCATTCTTCCAGTTCGGGCAGCTTGGTCAAGGCCGAGCCCAGCGCTTTTGCGACTGTTTTCTGAGTGATCCCCGCCGTGAGCGGGTAGACCGGCTCAATAGCCGGAATAGAGGCGCTGTGTTCGACCTCTAAAATATAATCAGGATGCGCAATCTGGATAAGCTGATCAAAACTTTCCACTTTGCCAGAAATCAGCCGTGTTGCACCAACCGGCAAAACCTTAGCAAGGTAATCCGCCCGGGCGTGAAAAAAAATCAATTGGAAAACGCCGCGCGAATCTTCCATCTCAACGCGATAGGGGGCTGATTTTCTGGCGCCGGGCCGATGCGCCAGAACCAAAGCCGAAACCGTCACGGTTTTGCCCGTTGGTTGGCCATAAACAGTTGCCACCAAAGACCGATCGATCAGCGATTGCGGCAAGGTAAAAATCAAATCGCGCGGGCGAAATACCTGTAAACCGGAAAAGCTTTTTGCCGTTTTGCTGCCAACCCCCGTTAAGGTTGAAAGGTCGGCGAAAAGGGGAAAAAGAATTTCTGGTCGGCTTGTCATAATGGCGCAAGCATAGCCAACCATTCTTCTTCATCAAGCACGGTTATGCCCAAATCTACGGCTTTTTTGGCTTTTGACCCCGCTGCAGCGCCTGCAACTAAAAAATCTGTTTTGGCCGAAACCGACCCTGCAACCTTTGCACCAAGCCGTTCGGCTTGCGCTTTGGCTTCAGCGCGCGACATTTTTTCGAGAGAGCCGGTGAACACAACCGTCTTTCCCGAAATAACATGATCCTGCGCGGCAATGGTCTCTGCATCTGTAATCTCTAACCACCCGCATAACCTCTCAATCGCGGCTCGTTCACTAGGCGATTGAAACGCAGAAACAAGCGATTGCGCCATCACCTCGCCGACCCCATCAATCGATAGCAACTCGGCCCATGCCTCGCTCTGGGCATTTTGGGCTTGATCAAGCTCCTCGATCAGGGTGCTCCATTTTTTATAATGGCCAGCCAATACATTTGCACCCACCTCTCCAACGTGACGAATACCCAGCGCGAAAAGAATCCTGCCAAAGCCAATGGTGCGACGCTCCTGGATCGCTTGAAATAAATTTTCGGCGCTTTTACGCCCCCAGCCATCGCGATTTTTCAGTTGCGCGATTTTTTCTTCATCGCGCTGTTGAAGCGTAAAAATATCAGCCGGTTCGCGGATCGGCAGACCTTCATCTTTAAAGAACATTTCAATTTGCTTTGAGCCGAGCCCGTCAATGTCGAAGGCTTTGCGCGAAACAAAATGCTTAAGCCGTTCGATACTTTGCGCAGGGCAAATCAACCCCCCGGCGCAGCGCCGCACCGCATCACCAGCTGCTCGGATCGCAGGGCTGCCACATTCGGGGCAATTTTGCGGAAATGTATATTTGGCGCGAGCTTGATCGCGAAAGGTTAAATCAACATCAGCAATTTTGGGAATAACATCACCCGCGCGATACACTTGTACACGATCGCCGGGGCGTATATCGCGTCCAGCTCGAATTTTGGCGCCATTGGAATCCAAACCCGAGATATAATCTTCATTATGAAGCGTCGCGTTTGACACAACAACGCCCCCAACCGTTACCGGCACAAGACGGGCAACCGGGCTTAGGGCGCCGGTCCGCCCGACTTGAATGTCAATCGCTTCCAGATCCGTCCAGGCAGTTTCGGCTGCAAATTTATGCGCAATCGCCCAGCGCGGGGTTGTCGAGCGCTCTCCCAATCGTTGCTGAAGCGCCAGCTCATCTATTTTATAAACCACCCCATCAATATCGTAATCCAGATCAGCCCGCAGCGCTGAAATATGTTGATACTGCGCAATCAACTGCGCAACAGATTGGCAAGTAAGCGTTAATGGATTGATCTCAAACCCCAGCTTAGAAAAGAATTTGAGAACCTCGCTTTGCGAGGCTCCAAGCGGATTGGAAAGCTCACCCCAAGCATAGGCAAAAAATTTCAATGGCCGGCTACGCGTAATTTCTGCATCCAACTGCCGCAAAGACCCCGCCGCCGCATTGCGCGGATTGGAAAATCGCTTGGCTTGGGCTTGGGCTTGGGTTTCGTTCAAACGTTGAAAGTCAGAACGCGCCATGTAAACCTCTCCGCGCACTTCCAACACGGGCGGAGCATCTTTTAAAACCTGCGGAATATCTGCGATCATGCGCGCATTTTGAGTGACATTTTCGCCGACACTGCCATCACCCCGCGTGGCCGCTTGCACAAGCTGCCCAGCTTCATATCTCAGCGTCAATGAAAGCCCGTCAATCTTCGGTTCTGCAGTATAGGTTAAAACAGCCTCAGCCTTAAGGCCCAAAAAACGCCGAATGCGTTCATCAAACTCATCAACATCCTGTTCATCAAACGCATTTCCAAGCGAAAGCATGCGTTGGCTATGCGCAACTTTTGAAAACCCAGACTCGGCGACAGCACCAATTTTATCCGAAGGGCTATCACTGCGCTTCAACGAAGCAAAACGCGTTTCAATTTCAGCGTTTCGACGTTTCAGGCTATCAAAATCTGCATCGCTGATAAGCGGATTATCGTTCGCATGATAGGCAATATTTGCTTGATTTAAAAGCGATGCCAAGCGTGCAAGCTCATTTTCAGCTTCCGCCCTTGTCAGTTTTGCAACATCGATCCTCTCAGTATCCACCGGTTGTCCACTCCAAGCCTATTGGCTCTGTGATAGAGTGGCTTGAAACCGCGGTCCAGAGAAGAATCTTTAATTTGTTTAGGCACCAACAGCCATAGCAACCGGTTGGTTTTGGCTGGGTTTGGGATCTTTCAAAACATAACCCCTGCCCCAGACGGTTTCGATATAATTTTCATTCGCGCTGGCACGCGATAATTTCTTACGCAATTTACAAATAAAAACAACTATTATCTTAAGTTCCGGCTCATCCATACCGCCATATAGGTGATTTAGAAACATCTCTTTGGTCAATGTGGTTCCCTTGCGCAACGAAAGAAGCTCTAGCATTTGATATTCTTTTCCAGTCAGATGTACGCTTTTTCCATCCACCTCTACGGTTTTTGCATCCAAGTTAAGCGCTATTTTACCAGTTTTTATGATCGATTGAGAATGCCCTTTCGACCGCCGGATGATCGCATGGATCCGCGCAACCAGCTCTTCACGGTGAAATGGTTTGATCAAATAATCATCTGCGCCAGAGCCCAAGCCCCGAATTTTACTATCTGTATTATCATCGCCCGATAATATCAGCGTCGGCGTATCGATCCGCGCCAAGCGCAATTGTCGCAACACCTCATGCCCGCTCATATCCGGCAATTTCAAATCTAGAAGTATCAGGTCAAAATCATAGAGTTTGGCCAAGTCGATCGCTTCTTCTCCAAGATCTGTCGTATACACGTTCAAACTAGCATGAGATAGCAACATCTCGATACTTTTCGATGTTGTCGCATCGTCTTCAACCAATAGAATACGCATTTCACTCTCCAACACATACGAGCGTCACTAAGGCTTCACCATAAAGGTTAACCACTCGTTACCATAACGCAATAAACGTAACTCTAGCGTGAAATACTGCTACGCGATGTTATTTTTAAACCAGAGGGACCATTGGCCGCCAGGCACCGTACCCAATCATAAAATTCTTCTTCGCTGATGCTGTAGGTTTCAAGTACCTCTTCTTGGGACCGTAATTGATAAAGTACGGCCCGCACCACTGCCAGTTTGCGCGAGGCCACCCACCGCCTTGTGTCGCGAGGCGGTAAATCCGCGACGCTTAAAAGTGATCCATCCGCAAGGCGCACCAACCCTGCGCCAGTTTTCATAGCTTTGCTGAACCGCATAGCACCCCCCTTTTCCCAAAGAAAAGATTGCGGTCAGGCGGCTTAATGTCTAATGAACCGTCACGATAAAAATGTTTAAAATGTGATCTTTTTTAGACGTTAACAAAAAGGAACTCTCGTGACAGGACCGCACCTCAATTCCTTAGGGTTTGCAAAACCACCTGCGGAAACGCGCGTCGTCGTAGCCATGTCGGGCGGTGTCGACAGTTCCGTTGTGGCCGCACAATTGGCGAGTGAAGGCTATGATGTGGTTGGCGTTACTCTGCAACTTTACGATCATGGGGCCGCTTTGGCAAAGAAAGGCGCGTGTTGCGCAGGTATTGATATTCATGACGCGCGCCGCGTGGCCGAGAATATGGGCTTTCCGCATTACGTGCTGGATTATGAAAATATCTTTCAAGAGGCTGTGATCGATGACTTTGCAGATAGTTATCTGGCCGGGGCAACGCCAGTGCCCTGCATTCGCTGCAATGAACGGGTAAAATTCAAAGATCTGATGCAAACGGCGCGGGACCTTGAAGCAGATTGCATGGCGACCGGCCATTATATTCAGCGCAAACAAGGCCCAAATAAAGCCGAATTGCATCAGGCTGGCGATGCCACGCGCGACCAAAGCTATTTCCTATTCTCCACCACCCAACCTCAAGTTGACTTTCTGCGGTTTCCGCTTGGACATTTGACTTCGAAAGCGCAAACCCGCGCCTTGGCCCAAAAATATGGGCTGGATGTGGCCAGCAAACCAGACAGTCAGGATATTTGCTTCGTTCCCGATGGAAATTATGCCGCGGTGATTGAGAAGCTGCGCCCAGGCTCCGCCGAACCGGGGGATATAGTGGGGGTGGATGGTACAATATTGGGCCAGCATCACGGCGTGATCCATTATACGATTGGGCAACGCAGAGGTCTGGGAATTGGTGGCTTGGCTGACCCTATTTATGTGGTCGGCTTAGACGTTGAAAAAAAGCAGGTTATTGTGGGTCCAAAGCACTTATTGGCGGTGCGCAAAGTGCCTATTATGGGCATCAATTGGTTAGGAGATATTCCTTTTCAAGATAGGGCAGAATGGCATCTCTCGGTTAAATTGCGGTCTACGCGAGGGCCGAAAGAGGCGCTTGTAAAACCGCTCAGCGATACGACGGGCGAAGTCGAACTTTTAAACCCAGAAGAAGGCGTTGCCCCGGGGCAAGCCTGCGTGTTTTATGATACGGACAGCAGCCGTGTCTTGGGCGGTGGCTGGATCACCAAGCGCGCGTAAACGCAGATGCTTTTCAATCAAAGGAAAAGCTTTTAGGATCCTGAAATGAAGCAGTTTCTTTTGATCGTTATTCTTTTATCCGCGATGGGAATCGGGGGATATTTTGCCAAGCCTTATTTGGGCATGAACACCAAACCCAAAAACTGGCAAAATGGGCAGCAAGGCTATGTTCCTGCACGCCTTAAGAACACGTTAAACGGGCTCGGCAAAGGGTTTTAGCCTGTCAAAGTAAATCGCTGGCATAAGCCTGCCGAAGCATCACGCTTCTATATTGGGCTAAAACTTTCGCAAAGCAATAACAGCATTTAGACCACCAAATGCAAAGGCATTGCTGAGCGCCACGCTCACAGACGCCTCCCGCGCAATGTTGGGCACAACGTCCAGCGCGCATTCCGGATCTGCCTCTTCGTAACCGATTGTCGGGGCGACAACGCTATCGCGCAATGCCATAATACAGGCCAAAAGTTCCACCGCCCCCGTGCCGCCGATCACATGACCATGCATGGATTTCGTAGAACTGATCATCAAATCATCCGCATGGCGCCCAAACACCGTTGCCACGGCTGCGCATTCGGTTTTGTCATTCGCAGCTGTGCCCGTGCCATGCGCATTGATATAGCCGACATCTTCTGGATTAAGACCTGCATTTTTTAGCGCACCCGCGATTGCACGTTCAGCCCCCTGTTTAGATGGCATCACAATATCAGCAGCATCCGAGGACATCGCGTAGCCAACAACTTCAGCCAGAATTTCGGCCTTGCGGGCCTTTGCATGTTCCAATTCTTCGAACACAAATATTGCAGCGCCCTCGCCCTGCACCATGCCATTGCGATTGGCCGAAAAAGGGCGGCAGGCATCCCGGCTCATCACCCGCAAACCTTCCCAGGCTTTAACACCGCCAAAACAGAGCATGGATTCAGATCCCCCCGTTACCATTGCGGGCGACATGCCCGAGCGGACCAATTGAAAAGCTTGCGCCATGGCGTGATTGGAACTGGCACAAGCGGTTGACACCGTAAAGCTGGGCCCCTTCAAATTATATTCCATCGAAATATGGCTCGCCGCTGCATTATTCATCAGCTTGGGCACAACAAACGGATGTACGCGGTTTTTACCTTCTTCATATACGGCGCGATAATTGTCATCCCAGGTGCTCACTCCGCCGCCAGCAGTGCCCAAAACCACACCCGATGTCGCGGCAAGTTCTCCAGTAAAAACCAAGCCAGATTGCTCTAACGCCTCTTTCGCGGCCAATAAACTAAATTGCGTAAACCGATCATATAGAACCAATTGCTGGCGATTGAACACCCCTTTGGGGGTAAAGTTGCGAACCTGCCCTCCGATCTGAATTGACAACCGCTCTACGTCGCGAAACGTGACCGGAGCGATGCCGCAGCGCCCCTCACGCATCGCCTCGAAGGTTTCGTTGACAGTATGCCCAAGCGCGTTGATTGTGCCCGCGCCTGTAATCACAACCCTTTTCACAGCTTTTTTGCCACCAATTCTTGAATTCCAGCAATGATTGTTGCCACGGATGAGATGTCAAAATCACTATTTTGCGGATCATTCGCGTTGAAGGGTATTTGAATGTCAAAGGTTTCTTCTATTGCAAAAATACTTTCGACCAGCCCCAGACTATCGATCCCCAAACTGTCTAAACTGCTGTCTAAGGAAACGTCCTCGACTTCAAGAACCGCAAGTTCAGCTATGATTTCAATAACTTTTTTTTCTACATTCATGACTTCAACCTTCTAATTCTTATCCTTAAAAGATTCATCTTTTTGATTTAAAAACCGGGCTTTGAACTCTGCAAAATCGCGCATCAAGCGCGGCAAGCGGCGCAAAGCCTTATAGGCCTCAAGGTGGCTGTCCATCTTCATAGCTGGATAGCCCAGCATAACGCGCCCCGCAGGAACATTAGAAAGCACTTTCGTTGCGCCGCCTGTGATCACGTTATCACCAATAAATAAATTATCGCTCACCCCCGTTTGCCCGCCCAGCACAACATGTTTGCCAATTCGGGTTGATCCCGCGATCGCCACCTGCGCGCAAATCAAACTGTGTTGATCGATCGTCACATTATGACCGATTTGAACAAGATTGTCGCATTTCACACCATCACCGAGAACAGTATCGCGGATTGTACCGCAATCAACGCATGTATTGGCCCCCAGTTCGACATAATCGCCAATGGTAACGCTGCCCAAAGAATGCACCCGCGCCCAGCTCTGCTGCTGAACCGAGGCGGTTTGATCGCCCAAGGTTGCACGGGCAGCCTCAACGCCTGAAATCTCTTGAGTCACGAACGAAAAGCCATCCGCCCCAATAACAACCCCTGGTTGCGCGATAAAGCGATCCCCAATCCTCACACGCGCGCCAATTTTAACACCCTCGCGCAGGCGCGCATGATCACCCAAAACGCTAGAAGCGCCGATATGACAATAAGGGCCTATCAAAGAGTCATCGCCTATTTCAGCGTTTGGACCGATATAACAGAAAGGACCGATGCAAAGGTTTCGCCCAAGCTTTGCGCTCGGATCAATCACTGCAGATGGGTGAATGCCCAGCGGTACAGATTGTCCAGGATCAAGCATCTCGGATAAACCCGACAACGCAAATTTCGGGCGCGGCGCCAAAAGCGCTGCGCGTAATCCAAGCGCTTGCCAATCCGCCCCTTCACGCAGCATCGCCATTTCAGCCGCACCTTCCCTAAGTTGGGCTTCATAGGCGGGCGACATGGCCAGAGCAAGTTGGCCTTGCTTGGCGCTACTGGGTTCTGAGACGCTCTGCACGCGCAAGTTCGGGTCCCCCTTCAGCGTAAGGCCGAGAGACGCCGCAATATCTTTAAGTGTATACGCGATTTTTTTTTCCATCTTAGACTGGTTTAGCCTTGCGTGGCCTCTAACGCCAGCCCTGCCATCCGTAAGGCCTCAAAAATACGCGCGTCACGGCCGTAAATATCGCGTCTGAACCCAATCCGTCCATCATATTCTGTAACGGCGGTGCGATAGATAATGTGAACAGGAACTGGGTTTTTAAGGATAATGCTGGCCTCTTTGCCCGCATCTAAAAGTCGGTAAAAATCGCCAACGGGATCGTAGCTTTGGTCTGACAACAGCTCAAACGCAAAATCAAAAGGCTGATGCAGGCGAATACAACCATGGCTGAAAGCCCGCGTTTCTTTCGCGAATAAGGCTTTAGAGGGAGTGTCATGCAAATAAATATTATGCGGGTTGGGCAGCATAAACTTTACCAACCCAAGCGCATTTGTTTGCGATGGCAGCTGCTTTAAATCAAAGGGGAAGCTGTCTTGATCATAAGCCAAAAAATCAACAAAGTCTCGATCAACAACCTGCCCGTCTGGATCATAAAGCGTAAGATAGCTATGCGCGCTTGGATCTTCCTGCAGCTCAGGCAAATATTCATTTAGCGTTATCGATTTTGGAACATTCCAAGTTGGATTTATAACCATATATTCCATTACATCTGAAAACTCTGGACTGCGCTGATCATCAATATCCGCGCCCACCACCGAGCGAGTTTGGAATCTTACCGCGCCGTTTTCTATCAACTTGACCGTGTAATCGGTTAAATTCACCACAATTTGGCGATTTTGTTTCGGATGATTAATCCAACGTTCCCGTTCCATGGCGACTTCTATAGATTGCAAGCGCTGCGATAGTGGAACGTTCAACTCAGCAATCGTATTGCTGCCGGCGATGCCGTCAGGCGATAACCCATGATCTTTTTGAAAGCGTTGAAGCGCCAACCGCAAATCACCATCAAACCGAGCAGAAGCCGTTTGCTTCAAGTAGCCCTGTGATATCAATCGGTTGCGAAGTTGAACAACTTGATCTCCCTCGGCACCTTTGGACAGCCGTTCATCTAACAAAACCGGCCCCCATGGTGCATCCAGACGCGCCTTAAGCAGTTTTTGCCGCGCCTTCATCAGGTTCTTATAGGCGTCGCTTTGCGGTGGTAAGCTGTTTAAAACGGCTTTTGCCGGTTCTGACACAACCCGTTGCAAAAGCTCGCCTTGATTAATGCGCGGCAACTTTCGAAAGATCAATTCGTCCACTTTGCTGGGCTTTAAAAGACCGGCATGAACGTCTTTTGCGTATCGTAAAAAAGCCATTGTAAGCTGGCCTTCTAAGATACCCAATTGCCTTCCATCTTGGCTGCGCTTTTTAAAAAGCCCTAAGTCAGCCCTATAGCGCCTCATAGGCAACGCGTGCAAATCAGCCTGTTCCAGCGCTGTGAATAAAGCCGTGCGTCGCGCAGTAGCAGCTGTTCCCTGCCCTATCCAAACCGGCATGAAATTCCGATTTTGGTAAAAACCTTCAACTTCTTTTTCGCCTGCTACCTCTTCTAGCAAGCCCAATTTAAACGCAAAATCAGTCAGTTCAGCCCGCGCGCTCTGCGTAAAAACCGTAAAAAAAATGACGCAAAAAAAACACAGTTTAATAAAAAATGATCTTTTTATCTGCTCGTCCTGCTGGCCGACCATCGCTTTTCCCACCCTTGGTATTCCGTATCCCTTTATAAAGCATATATAGTTGATTGGAAGCACAGATCACGTCACTTTATGGTGACGGATCTTTTAAAACCAACCCAATTTCACGGATTTTAGATTAAAAAGACCGCAGATTAGAGGCAAAAACTGCCCTAAAAAGGGTCAGACACAACCTATCGGTAAATAAAATCTTGGCTAATGCTCTCTTTTATGGCAAGAAGCGATTTGTGGGTGAGCACGTTTTGATCGCCTGTGCGAAATATTTAAAAAGGGCTCTCGGGAATGGATCACACGCAAAACTGCACCGCGATATCGCGACGCTTTTTGCTTGGTGCATTTGCGGCAACGCTCGTGTCGGCTGCGCCTACCTTTTCCAAAGCCGCTGGTTTCCTGCGCAGATCAGGCGATATTCGTAGCCTGAATATGTATTCAAAGCGCAGCGGCGAGCGGGTGAATACTGTCTACTGGATCGACGGGCATTATATTCCTGAGGCTATCGACGAAATCAATCGCATAATGCGAGATTGGCGTCGCAACGAAATTAAACAAATTGATTTGCGCACGATCGACATCATGGCAGCCAGTCACCGCCTTTTGGACACGGATGAGCCATATCAGCTGCTTTCTGGGTATCGCAGCGCTAAGACAAATGCGATGCTGCGCCGTCAATCGCGTTTGGTGGCCAAGAAATCTTTGCATATTTCTGGGCAAGCTGCGGATCTTCGACTGTCATCGCGATCAGTTCGTCAACTTTCCAAAGCTGCTAATTCTTGCAAGGCTGGCGGCGTTGGGCGTTATTCACGGTCAAATTTTGTCCATGTCGATTGTGGTCCCCTGCGCAGCTGGGGCAGATAAGCCCGGTTTAAATCACCTGAGATGTGTTAAGCGATAGCCGTGCCAGCTGTATTGAATAGTTTTTAATAAAATCTCTTTCAAGAAACGGGATTTAAAATTGAAAATTCTATCAAAATTATAATTTAAATCCCTAAAAGCGCTAAACAAAATCGCCTGCGGTCGTTTCTATTCCTGAAGGAGATCCGCTATGCCAGCTTTTGAACTTAACAGAACATCCGATCTATCGGCAGCTATGACCTGTTCATCCGTTGCAGCCTCTCTTGAAGAGACCTCTTCCATGTCATCCCAAGCAGAGCTGGCCGAGATTGAAACGGGCGGTGCGTCAGATACTCAGTCTTTGATCAATCCTATCTTGTCAAAGCTGTTGATCAATCTGTTTCAAAAGGGCGAATACGAATCTGTTGTTTCATCCGCAGGCCAGCTTTTGAGCGAGTTTCCAGAGTCCATCTTTCTGCATAACGTTATGGCGGAAAGCTATTCGAAACTGGGACATGACGTAAAAGCAATTTTTCACTATGAACAAGCGATCGAAATTAAACCCTGCCCCGCAGAACACAACATGCAACGGGACAACAAGGTCAACTATCATAACAACCTGGCCGTATCTCTCAAATCGCTTGGATTGCTGGATAGATCAGAGCAACATTTAAAAGCTGCTCTTAAGATCAACCCGCGCTTCTCTCCTGCCTATAATAATTATGGTAACCTATTGAACGATCGCGCCGATATTAAGGGCGCGCAGGATTGTTTTTTGAAAGCGATTGATATCGATGAGAATAGTTTTCGCGCCTATTGGAACCTGCACTCTACGGTAAGCGATGCAGAAACTGCACAGGCAATTGTGGAAATGTGCCTCAAGGCAGAGCCTATGTATCGTGACGCAATTTTTACGCTAGCCGGTATGAACGCGTTCAAGGGCGATCGAAGCCATTTTGACTCGTTAATGAAGAGCGAATTATCTGACGACCCAATCTTGAAAAGTATTGAATGGGTGTTGTCTTTGGAAGAAAAGCCCAGCTTACATTTTAATCGCTGGTCGATTTTCGACCTTGCCACATCTTTATCAGACCAGTCACGCCCCTTTTATGAGTTTGGTGTTTGGATGGGAGACTCGTTCAGGTATTTGATGAAGAGTTATGAAAAAGGATTTGGGTTTGATACGTTTGAGGGCCTGCCCGAAGATTGGCGATCTGTTCCCAAAGGGTCATATAGCAGCTTTGGAACAGTGCCAGAAATTCCCGGAGGTGAGTTCATCGTTGGTGAGTTTGACAAAACTTTACCAACCTTTTTTGCAACTGAACGCCAAAAAGCTGCATTGATAAATCTTGATGCAGATCTTTATGGATCAACCTTGAGCGCGCTTAAAAATGCACGATCCGTCATAGATGAACAGACGGTGATCATTTTTGATGAATTGATTATCAACAAGGGTTGGCAGCAGGATGAGTTTAAGGCGTTAAATGAGTTTTGCGCGCTCTTTGATTTGCGATATGAAGTCCTTGCACTGTCTCTTTATACCAAACAGGTGGTGACGCGAATTTTACCCGCAAGTTGAGCTTACCGTTTAAATAAAAAGGTTCGGATTTAGCTCGAAATGGACCATGAGGGCCCAAGCATATCGGGTCTTATTCCTGTCTTCGCCATTCCAAACGCTTAATCCCTAAAAGCACGCTTTTGAACACGCGCAACAGGTTGCGCGAGGTAATCCAGGACGGTCCTTTTTCCGGACAATATATTGAATTCTATTTCCATCCCAGGCCTTAAGCGAGGCAGGTCATGAACAACCCCGGACGAGTTCCTTTTGATCGAGATTCTTGTGAAATAAAACGACTTATCAGATTTTGATGTCTTTATAACATCCGCAGAAATTCTTTGAACATAGCCATCCAAATTGGCAAATTGGTAAGAATCTTTGGTAGTTAAACGCAATTTCACTTTATCGCCTTTCGCAATATTGGGTAAATCCTTTGGATCAAGCTGCGCATGAACCATCAATTCAACAGCTTTTGGAATCAGCTCAGCAACAACCTCGCCCTTTTTAACCAAGGCATTTTCCGACATAAAATTTATCTGATTTATTACGCCACCAACAGGCGCATAAATTGAATGCCGTGCCAACGAAGTTTGTAGAATTGGCAATAGCAACAAAGTTTCGCTCAAGCTTGCCTTCAATTTGGCTTGCTCTGTTAATGCAGAAATGCGTTTGGCTTGCCGCATCTCTTTCTCTTGTTCTTGAAGTTCATGGCGCTGTGCCCGAACCTGTTCAAGCGCAAACGGCAGGGCAGCAGCTCTTGAAAGAGTCTCGGCATGCTCTTTGAGCAAGGTCAAAAGTTGAACCTTTGACCTCACACCTTTAGCCACGAGCTTTTCAACCTTTTTAAGGTGCAGCTCTTGAAGGCTTAAGATATACTGAAGTGCCTTATCCTTTGCCTCGATACTTTTAATTTCACTGCTGCGCTGAAGAAATCGTTGTTTTAATATTGATATTTTCGCAGCAAACTCAGCCTGTTCAGAATGATAAAGCGCGATTTGATTTTGAATGAAATCTTGACTTGCATGCGTATCGAAACCAAAAAAATTTAGCTTATCAGAGGTAAGTTCCGCATATACACGCTGCAATTGAATTTTCAAATGGTCTCGCTTTAAAGCGGCCTGTTGATAGCGCATGCGCGCCTCACTTGAGTCCAATTCAAATAGGGCTTGCCCCTGTAGAACCCGATCACCCGGCTTCACCAAACGCTTTAAAATCACCCCGGAAACGGCGGTCTGAACATGTTGGTTTGAACTTTTGGAAACCAGCACTCCATTGCCGCGCACAACGCGGTCAATTTCAAACGTTGCGGCCCAAAATAAAAGGCCACCAAGCAGCGCAATGATCGTTAAAAGCAAAGCAGAGTAAAACACAAAACGACCAAAAGGCCTTTTCGGGTGATCTTTACCGCCAATATCCGTCACACGCGCATCGCAGTCAGGTCTTCGCCATGAGATTGCTGGGATGTTGATCGGCAACAATCTGGCCCTGCTTAATCACCAGCACGCGATCGGCAGCTTTGAACAAGGCGCTGCGATGGGTGACTATGATCATCGTTTTATCCGATCTCATATGGATAAGATTTTCCGCAATATGACCCTCCGAGGCTGGATCCATTGCGCTCGTTGGTTCATCCAAAAGCAAAATTGAAGGGTCGTGCACGAATGCGCGGGCCAGGCTAACCGCTTGTCGTTGCCCTCCTGAAAGAACGGCTGTTTTATCAGAAAGACCGGCGATACCCTCAGACTGCTCGCGAGAGATCAAACCAGACAAACCCCAAAACTGAGCCAGCTTCGTCATATCGGCATCCGTATGACGCAGAGCGCCCGTTTGAATATTTTCTTGAATACTGCCAGAAAACATCCAAGCATCTTGCAACATCACACCAATATTCTGTTGCCTATCCTGTCGATCCAATTGCCGGACACTTACCCCATCCACCAAAACCTGCCCTGAACAGGGCTGCAAAACACCTGCAATCAACTTTAGGATTGTTGACTTTCCGGATCCCATTTCACCAAGCAAAACAACGGTCTGACCCGCATAAATTTTAAACGATAAATTCGAAATTAAGGGTTTGGACTCGCCTTTAAATTTAAAACTGACATCGCGAAACTCGATCGCTCCCGATAATTGAGACCGGCTTATAAAAGATGTGCGGTAACGTTGGAGAGGGAAATCATGCAATAAATCGTTCAACGAGTTATAAGCACTGATCGCCGCATTTGCCCGGGTGAGCGCATGCGTCAATTGCGCCAATGGTGCCAAGGCGCGCCCACCCAAAATCACCGCAGCAATCAGTGCCCCTTGAGAAATATCACCGTTTTTTATCAGAAAAACATCAAAAACCACGGCAAAGACTTGTGCATATTGCTGCACCGACATTGAAAAATTTATGAGAAGCTGACCACAAGTTCGAGACGATGCACCAGTATCAAGCTGTTCGCGCAATGCCTCTAGGTAGCGTGTTTTCATCAAAGCACCAGCCCCAGTTACGCCCATAGTTTCAAGACCAGACAGGGTTTCAACCAAAATCGCTTGCTTTGCTATCGCATGTTGCTTAGAGAGCCGTGTGAAACGCGATAAAAACGGCTGCATAACCACCCCCGCGATAATCACAACAGGCAGCGCAATAAGCCCTATATAGGCCAAGGGCCCGGCTATTATCGAAATGACATAGAGAAAAAATAGCGCAAAGGGCAAATCAACCAAAAGCACCAGACTCGACGATGTGAAAAACTCGCGGAGGGCTTCATATTCGCGCACAACACCCGCCAGCATGCCTTTCTTAAGGGTGTATTCGGTTGCAGATAAAGATAGTATTCGATCAAAAATACGAACCGATACATCATAATCGGCAATGCGGCTTGCTTGATCGATAAACAAGGCTCGGATGTAACGGATCAAAAAATCAAAACCCAGAGCAATCACCACACCAACGGTTAGGGCGATTAAGCTTTCAATGGCAGCGTTTGGGATTACCCGATCATAAACCGTCATTGTGAAGATCGAAATTGATAGCGCCAAAATATTTGTCATAATTGTGGCCAATAAAACTTGCCAATAAAGCCACTGGCTTTTTAGAAATGCCGAAAAAAACCAATGGCCTTTTTTCTTTTGCCATTCCGCATTGCTTAATTTCTGCACCCGGAGAACAACTCCGCAATAAAAAGCTTCAAAACGCGCATGCCCAATCCTTTCTGGATCAGTTCTATCGGCGTAACGCAGCAGGTTGATGCGTCCATAAGGCTCTACGCCTAATATCACAAAGGGATTGTTACTTTTGTCAAAGGCAATAAGTGGGCAAAGTTGATCCGGCAGATGCTCGATCGCACAATCAGCCAGCTGGGCACGAAAACCAAATCTCTCCAAGGCGGTGCAGGCTTCATAAACCCCAAACTCACCTTCTTTCACACCTGCAGAACATCGGATCGACGCAAGGCTTTGGTCGTGCTTATAAACGCGACAAATTTGTTGAACCGCACCCGCAAGGCAAAGCGGCGAGGCTGGCTGATCATTTCCCTTTGGAGGGCTTAATTTTGTATAATGCATAGCATTTGGGCCCAGCGGTTCCTGTTACGGACAAAAGCTGGCCAAGCTCTGACATAATTTTAGTCTGCGGTTAGCCAAAATTAGCCCCAAGCTTTTGAATTTTAGTTCTCAATCCATAGACCAATGAGGCTTAAGAAAAGTTTTATTGTTAAAATGCGTTGCAATCGTATTTCTATTCTGGGCATCACTTTGCGTATCTTTAGGTCACAAATAATAGCTTAAACACACGAAATTCGCGTTGAAAATCAACTGATTTTTATCGACATCTAGGCATTTCAATTGAATTCAATTCAATTCAATTCAATTCTGGCAGACCATTTGCCTTTGCCGATCAAGTGAATTGGGACCCAAAATCAACATTGGCGGAAAGGTCATAACTCATAAAAAGGGAAGCTCTCTTAACTTGAAGCTGATCGGCTAACACGCATCATAAGCTCAATGCCAGTGTTTGCAAAGCGAAGGCTGCGCCTGCACGACCCTGATATTTATGGCAATCAGACGTAAATTAAGGGCAAGATCCATCGCGAAATTCAGCAGGATTAGTGCAACCTCAGGGCGTACAAAATTACAGGCCATTAAAAAAGCATCTTCACGCTGCCCCTCCAAAGCGTAGCCCAGAAAATTGACAAATCCCGATTCATCTCGACCAAGGGATTTACAATTCACACAATTTAAAACGAAGGGTCTGCGGCCATGGCTAGAACAGATTGCAAACACGCTTTCAAACGCCGAAAACGCCTGCTTTGCGCGGGTTGGTCCTAAACTTCGTGAAAATTCATTCCAAATTTCCGCCTGCGCCTCTGGCCCCGCCCACCAAAGCCGTAAATACCGAATACAAAGCGCCTCATCAGGGGTTAGGTCTTGGACTAAGCCAACCGGCGCCGCCCCTCTGATACCCGCTAGATTTTCTGTCATGTGACACCTCTTCTCATTCAGACAATACCAACGGATCTTAGTAAGGCTTTTACCTGCTCGCGCGCCCGTGAAGCTGGGTAAGGGCTGCAACGAATTGCAAAAGAAGAAAGATCTCTTTAACGGAGCTTCATCTACCCCGGCCCAAAACCGCCCTACCCGGCCATGATTTAATTTGACAGGAACGCGGCGTGATAGGCCGGCCCAGCTTTAATACTGGGCCCAGCACGATGTGCTTACCCGTCAAAATCCACAACTTCAGTGATTTTCAAGGCAAGTTTGCGTCGCGCGGCCAATTCCATCAGATTCACATCATCTGCCTGAAACGCGCCCCACCCCTTAACCAATTCAGCTGGCTCAGTGTTCGGAGCGATTGGATATTCATAATTGGCAGTCGCATAGACCTCTTGCGCATCAGGAGATGTCAAAAACTCCATAAACTTAAGCGCGTTTTCTCTATTAGGAGCATATTTCGCCATGGCTACACCGGAAATATTTACATGCGTACCGCCATTTTCAAACCTAGGAAACAACACATTGACGCTGTCTGCCCAAGCTTTTTGTTCAGAATCCGCAAGCATTTTACCCATATAATAGGTATTCCCAATAGAAATATCGCATTCACCTGCCCAGATGGCCTTAACCTGCGCACGATCATTGCCTTGAGGTTTGCGCGCCAAATTTGCCTTAACACCCTCAAGCCAAGTTTGTGCACCTGCCTCACCGTGGTGATAAATCACCGCCGACATAAGCGCCAAATTATAGGCATTGGTGCCCGAACGCGTGCAAAGCCTACCGCGCCATTTTGGATCAGCAAGATCTTCATAGGTTGTCACTTCACCCGCAGCAACACGCTCTTTGCTGGCATAAACAATACGAGCCCGCGTGGTTAACCCAAACCATTCCTTGCCCGGATCCCGATACAGGCTGGGCACGTTCTCTTCCAGTAATGCGCTCTCAACCGGCTGCGTTAACCCCGCGTCTAACAAAGCCGCAAGGCGCGAAATATCGACGGTTAGCATCACATCAACAGGGCTGCGTTTGCCTTCTGCTTTCATGCGCTCGACCATACCTTTTTTAAGATAAGCCGCATTCACTTTGATACCGGTTTTTTCCGTGAACGCATCGGTGAGTGGCTTGATCAATTCTGGTTGACGATAAGAATAAACGTTCACGTCCTCGGCTTCAGCAGCGCTTGAGAGAACGAGACCAGCCGCGATCAGTTTTACAAAAGATTTCATGTTATATTTCCATATTTTTTCAGTTGATAAACCATCAATATATTTGTTGACTATTTTTGTAAAGAATTAATCTTGATAAAAATAGTAAGAAAAAAATAAATTAACCCTTTACGTGGAAAAAAGAACCCTCAAAATCCATATGAAAGAATTAAAGTATAATATTAACAATAGCTTAAAGATACTCAATTGATTCAAGACAGCCAACAGCTATATCTCTAACATGATAATAATTTCACGTATGGTGACCATTAGCCTTATGGTTTGGGCGTTGTTTTCCGGAGTCGCTATGGCCTATGAAGAGCCAGAATATAAACTTTTGCAATCAAATGACGCGTATGAAATTCGTCATTATAAAGACCGGCTTGCTGTTCAAACCATTCAGGGTCACGGCAGCAATTCGGCGTTTCGCCGATTATTTTCGTATATTTCGGGCACCAATGAAACCTCTTCGAAAATTTCAATGACCGTTCCGGTAACGCAAACCGACCAAAACGGTGCGACGCAAATGCAATTTTATTTGCCTCAAGCCTTTACCAAAGAAACGGCCCCAGCACCTTCACACGGCTCCGTAAAATTGGTTACGGTGCCCGGCGGATATTACGCGGTGATGCAATATTCTGGTAGGTCTACCAACAAAAATTATCAAGCTCACGCTGCGCGTCTTAAGCGCCATTTGCAAGACGCTGGCGTCAAAATCCTGGGCGCATCGATTAAAGCAACCTATAACGGACCGTTAACGCCGTTTTTCATGAGACGGAATGAAGCGATCTACCCGATAGACTGGCAACCTTAATAGAATGTCTGGGTTGCGCAGCCAACCCGGCGATACAGACGCATGTGATGGTTAGGCAACTGCGTATTGGAGGTCTAAAAACGCTAGTGGCTCATCAATACGGGAATTTCGGCGCCAAGCGAAATATCCTGTGTCACACCCCCAAATAACCCTTCGCGAAGCGGCGAATGTTCGTAAGCGCCCATCACCAAAAGGCCGGCATCAACGTTGCGGCAATGCTCTACAAGAATTTGCGAAATGGTTTTTTTAGACAGCGGTATCTCACTAATTGTAACGTTCCAGCCATGGTTTTTAAAAAGCTTCCCAATATCAACGCCTGGGGTTGCCTCGGCAAGCGGCATCCGCCCGATCGACACAAGATCAACGTTATGACCGGCTTTTAAAAATAATTTAGCATCAGCCAGCGCCCGCGCCGCCGCCCGCTTGCCATCCCACGCAATCACGATGGTTTTATCAAAACAATCCACCGGAGGGTTGGATGGAAACACCAAAACCGGCCGCCCACTTTCCAAAGCGATTCGGTCTGGAAACAGCTCTAAATGCGACAGATTATGCGCAAAGCTTTTTTCATGCATTCCCAAAATTGTCAGATCAAACAGACGAGAATACCGCGTAACGGTGGTTTGAACAGATCCCCCGCTATTTATCCATGTTTTCTTTTCCGCTGGAACAACCTGACATATCTCATCAAATTTTTCTCGAATATCATCACTGGGACTATCCGCAGCTTCCACGATTGCATCCTGCATTTTTTGGGGCATCCACGCCTTATGCAACTGCCGCGATAAAAATGGATTGCCATGTGCAAATAAACCGGTGAGATCCGTATCAAATCGCTGTTGAACCTGCACAGCGCCTTTCAACGCCGCATCGGATCCAGGCAAGCCATTATAGGCCACAAGAATATTTTTAAGCATGTAACATCCCTCTTTCTAACGCGAACCGGAAGGTCTTAAACGCGTTTTTAAACGCTGCCTGCGATACATCTTGTAAGATTTTGTGACATACCTCTCGTACAGAGCGTAAGTTAAAGGTTTTTAAAAAAACCGCACTTTGATTAAAAATTACACTCTGAAATAAGGCAGGAAATCCCAAAATATGCCTTAATGAGCAGCAGATATAACAACTGAATATCTGGCCAACACGACGGTCTATTTGCACCAAGAAAAGCCCCCTTTCTACGATTGCGAGCTGACCGCGGCAGCCCGTTTTCGAGATAGAAAAAACTTTAAAAAAGGCAATAGAAACAAAATGATACTTATACCTAAAAAGGTTGCGGATAATGGCCGCTCAACGAAGGCGAAAATGTTTCCTTGCTCGGCAATCAATGTTTGCCGAAAGCTTTTTTCCATTAACCCCCCCAGCACCAAGGCCAAAACCAAAGGAGCCAAGGGATAATCCGCTTTTCGCAAAATATACCCACAGACACCAAAGCCAATAATCAACCAAACATCATGAATTTTTTGGCTTGGTGCGTAGCCTCCAACCAAGCAAAGCAAAAACACCATGGCGCATAAAACGCTGAAAGGCATCCGCAACGCCCAAACAAAAACTGGGATTAACGCCAAATTGACAATAACGGCCATAACATTGGCGGTATAGAGTGAGGATATCAAACTCCAAACAAACTCAGATTGTTCAATGAACAGCATGGGCCCCGGAACCAACCCCCACATCACCATGCCGCCAAGCAGCAAAGCCGTGGTCGGTGAGCCAGGAATTCCAAGCGTCAACATTGGCAATAGTGATCCGGTTGATGCCGCATTATTGGCGGTTTCTGGGGCGGCCACGCCTTCAACCGCGCCCTTTCCAAATTTCTCAGGGGTTTTTGACGATAATTTTGCCAAGCCGTAAGACATAAGCGCAGCAGGGGTGGCGCCTGCAGCAGGCAACATACCAACGAAAAACCCCAGAAAAGAACCGAAGCTCATCGTTTTCCAAAGCTTATTCACCTCTTTCAAACCAGACCAAATATCTTTGAAAGACAACTTTGCTGACGTGACAGAGGGGGCCGTTTTCTGCGTTTCAATCGTATATAAAATTTCCCCCACCCCATAGGTGCCAATCGCCAAAACCAGAAAACTGATACCCGAGTAGAAGCCAGGTTGATCAAAGAAAATCATCCGAGGTTGCCCAGATATCATATCCAAACCAACTGTCGATAAAATCAAACCTAAACAGATCATAATGATCGTTTTATAGACGTCATCGCCACCCAGCCCAACAAATGTGGTGAAGGCCAACAACACCAAGGTAAATTCTTCTGCTGGCCCAAAGGCCAGCGCCAGATCTGCCAGCGGTTCTGCAAAAAGTGTAAATAAGATAATCGAAATTGTTCCGCCAATAAACGAGGCGGCCGCCGCCGTTAACAGCGCCAGCCCGGCTTTGCCCTGTTGCGCCATTGGCCGGCCGTCAAACGTGGTTGCCACTGCGGTTGACGCGCCAGGAATACCGAGCAGAATAGAGCTTACTGCGCCGCCATACATCGCGCCATAATAAATAGCTGCAAGCAAAATAATCGCCGAGGATGGTGGCACGATAAACGTTAAAGGAAGCACAATCGCAACGCCATTTACCGATCCAAGCCCCGGCATAGCCCCAATGAATAAACCTGCAAAAACACCAATGAATACGATCATTAGGTTTAAGGGTTGCAAAGAAATCGCAAAGCCATTCGCCAAATGGTTTAGTAAATCCATCTTAGGCTCCTTTAGAAAAACTGCGCGTAAAGCGGAATAAAGACAGGCTCGGTAATGCCTTTGGGCAAAAGAATTCTGAGCGTCACCTCAAAGAAGAAGAAAAAGAACACAGCGGTGGCGATGCTCATAAAAAGGCTTAACCCCCATCCATGCCCACCAAAAAAACGCAAATACCACAAGGTAAAGGAGGGAAGCGCGATATAGGCCCCAAGCCAAGGCAAAAGCGCCACGGTTATCACCAAGGCCAGCGTAACGATCAGCACTGATCGCAGCATTTCAGGATCAAAAAACGAACCTTCGCTTTCCGATTTTGATTGATAACTCCGGCGTAAAATACCTACCGACGCCAACAGCATGATAACTGAGAGCCAAAACCCAAACGCCCCGCCGCCCGGACCACCCGTCATGCCATTCCACCCGATGGGTAATTCGCTGGCATACCACATAAAATATAGCGATAAAAATATTAGGAAACACGCGATGATACGATCAGCAAGCAACATTTGAGCGCCCTTTTATCAAAATGACGGCCGCGCAATCGCGACCGCCTGGTTTCTTAACATCCGTTCAAAACCGATCAGTTTGAAACGTTTAACAACTGGGCATGTTTGGCACGTTCATCCAAGAAATAAGACTGCAAAGCATCTCCCGTTAGGAAATCTGCCATTAAAGCTTTTTCTTTGGTGTAGGTCTGCCATTCAGAAGAAGCCGCCAATTTTTCAAACATACCTGTGTAATACTCCACAGCGTCTGGGGCCATATCTTTGGGCGCTACGAAAGAGCGTTGCATCCAATACACCAAGTCATGACCTAATTCGCGCATGGTCGGTGTTTCTGGGAACACCTCAATCCGGTTTGGCGTAAAGGCCGCGATCGGCACAAGTTTTCCCGCTTTGTAAAAGCCCAAAGCCTCAGACGGGTTGTTCACGGATGAGTTTATGACTCCGCCAACAAGGCTTTTTGCCACCGCTCCGCCCCCTTTGAAGGGAACATACGTCACCGAGATATCAAACTCTTCTTCCAACATGGCTGTAACCAGGCTGTCTTCTTGTCCAGATCCCGTGCCGCCCATTTTCCAAGCGCCACCTTCGGCTTTCACCGCAGCAACATACTCTTCGATTGTGGTGATGCCCGTATCTGCGTGGACCCACAGCACAAATGTGTCCAGCGCCATCCGTGCTATCGGCGTAAACTCTTCGATATTCACCCCAATATCTGTGCGCAATGGCGTGGTGTAATAGCTGTTTAGCGTGGCCATAATCACATGATTATCACCGGCTTTATCCTTCAGATACCGCAGCGCTTCAGCGCCCGATCCCCCGCCTTTATTCACAGGCAAAACGGGCATATCTGCTAAGTTTTCCTTTTGAATGATGCTCTGAAACAATCGCGCAAGCCGATCAGCGCCGCCGCCCTGCCCCGCCATGATAACCATTTCAACCGGCTTTTGCGGCTTCCAATCGCCGGCCAATGCAGGCAAACCTGTCGCCAACGTCAAAGATGCAGCCACCAAAGGTGTAAAGAGGCTCTTCAATACTAGTCTCATTTTTTAAAACTCCTATTCGTTTAAAGCGGGGCCAGTCACCCAGCCAAAAAACCTAACCATATCTCAAAAAGCGGCCCGAAAGCCGGTTTCTATCCAAAGCAATTACTTCAAAGTAATTTTATTTCAATAGATATGTCTTTTATAAATTTTTATTGCTTGCTTAATTTTTTTTATTCAAACAACGAGTATGTTGCTCTCATCAAAAAACTCTTAGAAAAAGCTCTTTAATAGACCTTACCGCAGCAGAATTTTCTAACAGAAAGCAAAAGTGTCACGAGCTAGGTTGATAGAAAGGCATGGTTAAAATATAATTTAATAAAAAGGCGTAATCCTTCGCACAGTGAAGGATTACGCCTTTTATTACCTTAATGGAAAGCAATGCCTCGTAACGAAGCCTGGTTCCTAATCGCCCAATTCACTCCGGCGCCAAACACCCCACATGGCATATTATCAACGCCGTGACACAGCGGCCTAGGCTTTGCGTTTTAAATAATCGCGCCGCGTACCTTTGCAGACACCCATTCCGAAATAAACACGGTGATCAGAATCACAATGAGAATCATCGACACTTGCGTCCAAGCCAGCGTGTTAAGCGATCCATTTAATTGCAGGCCGATACCACCGGCCCCAACCAATCCTAAAATCGTTGACTCGCGAATATTGATATCCCAACGATAAATTGCAACACCTGCGATGGTGGGCAGCACTTGCGGTAAAATCCCGAAGATCATCTGCTGCGCTTTATTGGCGCCAGTAGCCTCGATGGCCTCAACTTGCGTGTGATCAATTTCTTCAATCGATTCATAAATCAATTTGGCGCAAAACCCTACCGATCGTAAACCTATTGCGATCGTTCCAGCCAACACGCCTGGCCCTAGGATGAATACCAAGATAAGCGCCCAGATCAACGAGTTTACTGATCTTGAAGAAACGATGATAAAGAGCGCTATCGTACGCACAATTATATGCGGTGTGGTATTGCGCGCTGCAGCAAACGCGACGGGGCCTGCAATGACCATCGCAATGACGGTGCCCAAAGTCGCAATATTAAGCGTATCCCAGACGGGTTTCCACAATTGATCGAGGTAAGACCATTTGGGTGGGATCATACGCGAGACGATATCTGCACCTTGGCTCGGCGCATCCGCAACAAAAAACCAAATGGTTTTTTCTGAAATCATCTGCCACGCATAGGCAATGATGGCCAAGCTGACCAGCCAAAAGAACCACCGGATCCATTGCTCTTTAGAGGTGCGGTGTTTCCAAGACTCGCCAGCGCTGGTTTGATATGAAGGCATTATTGTACCCACTTTCTCATAAAGCTTGAGGTATATTCCAATCCCATTACGATCAAGATTATGATCAAGAGAATTGCGGCAGCCGTGTCGAACTCATACCGAGAGAAGGCTGTGTTCAAAGTGGCGCCAATACCGCCGCCTCCAACGATCCCGACAACGGCGGATTCGCGAAAATTAATGTCTAACCGATAGACCGATAGGCCAATCATTCGGGGCATCACTTGTGGCTGGATGGAATAATTTACCCATTGGAACCAATTCGCGCCGGTGGCTTTGACCGCCTCGGCCTGAGATGCACTGCAATTCTCGATATCTTCGGCAAGCAGTTTTGCGTAAAATCCAATCGTTCCCAAAGCCAGCGCAACGAAACCCGCAAAAGGCCCAAAGCCAAATAGCTTCACCGCGAAAATCGCCAAGATAATTTCAGGAAAGGTTCGAGAGCCCGCGATAATGCCTCGGCAGAAGAAATACACCCAGGCCGGTGCCAAGTTCCGAGCAGCGCCAAGGCCAACAGGAATGGATAACGCGATGCCCGCGACCGTGGAAATAATTGCCATCCAGATGCTTTCGGCAATCCCTTCCCAAACAACGCCCCGATTATCGGCAAAATTTGGGGGGAAGAACGAATCTAAGAAGCGTTGCGCGCGCGGCAAGCCTTCTTTGATACGTTGGATATCGATATCCATCGTTCCCAGAGCCGCTGCCAAATAAATTGCAACGCCGAGAAAAAGCAACCACCTTAAAAAATCATTTTCAATGAAAGGGGCTTTTTTCCAAACACTCGGATAGGCCGTATTATGCGAAGCGTTTTTCATCTTCAAAACTCTTCTTTTGTATCGTCATCATCATCCTCATCTTCGCTCGCCTTGATGGTGGCCGACCAATCTTCTTCACCGTAGATGCGTGTCAGCACCTCGGGCGACAAACCATCCGGTGGGCCATCATAAACAACAGCGCCAAGTTCGAGCCCAACCACACGTTGCGAGAACATTTGCGCCAAAAACACGTCATGTATGTTAATGATCGCCGTCAGCCCGCGCTCTTTGCACAGCTCTTGTATCAGCCGCATAATTTGGCGCGATGTTTTCGGATCAAGGCTGGCTGTGGGCTCATCCACAAGCAACACATCAGGATCTTGAATCAAGGCTCGGCAAATACCCACCCGCTGCCTTTGCCCGCCGGAAAGCTCATCCGCGCGTTTATCGGCCATATGTTTAAGCCCTACGCGATCGAGCAAACGATACGCTTCCTGAATATCGGCGCTGGGGAATTTTCTGAAATAGCTCCGCCAAAAACCCACATAGCCCAGACGGCCAGAGAGAACATTCTCCATCACGGTGAGCCGTTCAACAAGCGCATATTCCTGAAAAATCATACCCATTTTGCGGCGTGCGCGCCGCAGCGCTGCAGACGAAAGCCGCGTTAATTCTAAGTCTTTCAGCTTTACGCTGCCCGAGCTTGGTTCAACCAACCGATTGACGCAGCGGATAAGCGTTGATTTACCGGCCCCAGAGGGACCGATCAGGGCCAGTACCTGCCCTTGCGGGACATCAAGAGTAACGCCTTTAAGTGCATAATCACCTGTATCGTAGCGTTTCTTTAAATCACTTAATTGAAGCATTCTATCTCTCAGTCTTTATCAGTCAAAAAAAGCGAGCCAGGTTGTAGCTTAACCTGGCTCGGCTCAATATTTATTTACAGTCGTAGCTTACGCCATTCGCTGCATCGATTTGGCGAATAACAGCCCAGTCATTTTTATGCCGAATACCGACAAAACGGTCGGCTTTCGCAAACTCTTTTTTGTAAACTGGATCTGAATCGAAATCGAAAGTGAAAAATGCTGATTTGATTTTACCAACCAACTCTGGGTGCAAATTATGTGCATGCCCATATCCCGTTGTTGGAAAAGTTGGTGGTTGATAAACCGTTCTGATTTTATCTGCTTCGATAACGCCTCGACGCACCATACGTTGCAACACAGAGTTCGCAACCGCAGCTATTTCATAATCGCCATTATACACACCCAAGATCGAGTTATCATGCTTACCCGAATATGTCGGTGTAAAATCTCGATCGGCAATTAAATCAAATTCACCCTTCAAGATCGCGGAAGGTGCTTTGAAGCCCGAGTTGGAGGTTGGCGATGTAAAAGCCATTGTGCGACCCTTAATTTCGGATGGCGATTGAATTTCGCTATCCGCATGCACAATAATCTCCATCTCATACCCGTAAGACCCATCGTCTTTCGCGTGCATCGCGAATGGTACAAAGCCTGCACAGCTGACCGCAATCGGGTTAGAGCCGGTATTGAAGCCGGCGACATGCAAACGACCCGAACGCATGGCCTCTAATTGTGCCGCGTTTGACTCCACGGGGAAGAATACAACTTTTCTATCCGTATAAGCTTCAAGATGCTCAATAAATGGCGTCCAGATATTGGCATAGACCGCCGGGTCTTCCACCGGCGTATAGGTGAAAATAATGGTTTTAGGATCAACCCAGTCTTTTTCATCTAGGGGCAAATCCGCCACCTGATCCATATTTCTATCACAATAAGCGGCATCCAAAGTGCCTCTGTGGCAATCTTCCGCCATTGCTTGGCTTACCGCAGCTCCGAAAAGAAACGTTGTTGCCACCGTAAGCGCTGACAGTTTTGTTTTTATAGTCATTCAAGCCTCCCGTATTTGTTTAATTGGATCAGCTTATGTCGACAAAAATTCCAAAACAACAATATTTTATCACAAAACTCCATTTTTTTATTTGAGCCAAAAAATCAACCTTATAACTACAGATGTCCGATGGCTGTGGCGCATGATAGGCCCTAAAAAATTTAAAAATGCGCGATCATGAAACCATGACGCGGGGCTTCACGACACGCATAAATATTTTAAATTGATAATTTTCATGCAGCTTTGCGTATCTTGATAGATATACATGCGACGTGAATAGTGGTCAGAGCCTGCGCGTGAAACGCGTATTCTTGGCAGGTGGCGTTTCTGGCTTGCCCGCAAAACATTGGGCAAGTTCCATCCAAGTTATCGCGTTAGCGCCGACAAACTGCAAATCTGTATCCTTGACGTTGCGCACTTGCGTTACGACTTGCGCGAAGTCCACGGCCTTGCCCTTCACATATTGGGTTTCGCTTGGAGAATTCCACGTCCAAACCGCTCCTGATGGCGCAGTCAGGCACACATATGGGGCCTCGTCTGGCACCAGCAACCCCCTGTTTTCAAATGTCCACGCAAACGTTACCGCGCCTAAATGGCAGATATTGCGAATCCGATCATGCGCTTGACGGGGCCTGCCCAACACATCAAAAACCGCCTGTCCATGCGCCCAAGTTTCCATTTGCCGCGCCGTTATGCAGGATAGTGCGCTCATTTCTGGCCCAGCCCATTTCACCCTTTGCTTGGGGTCTGCTGAGCGATAGGCCGCGCTGACCACCTGCGCCGTAGCGTGCCATTTTTGAAATAACTCAATCCCGCTTAACGCTCCTAGAAACGGATATTGACATTGCAACAACGTTAAACCTTGACTCAAATTTGCTTGAATTGGAGCAAAAAAAGCGTCAAAGGCCGCGTCACCTTCCAATGCGGCGAGCGCGGCGAGATCAAACATATGAAGATGTCCGATCACGTCATTGACCGTCCAAGATTTAAACAAGGTTTTCAATTCGAAAACATCATCCGGCTGACCGCTCAATAAATCGGCAAGCGCCTCAACTTCTTTTATATAATCATCAGCTTGCTGCATATATCGCCCTATGCCAGTTTTTAAACCGCGCCTTGTTTGGCCATTCATTAACGGCAGCAACTACGCGTAATTTCTGCGTATACCCAAAGCCATTTTTACAATTCTTTCAAGTCCAAAGCCCTGAGCGCACAGCCCCGGCACGGCAAGCAGCCCCAAGCGCGCAGACCAAAACGATCAGATGCCAGCACATGCCCTGTAAATATTGATCCGCGATATTTATGCGCAGGCGCGGCCTTTTTAACGCAGAGCCGCGCCAACCGCCTTGCCCCTGACTTTTAGGCAACACCATCCCATCATAAAATAGGTTCAAACGCGCCCAAAATGATGATCTAGATACAGAAAAGACAGAAGGTTCAGATGGCTTTTACGTATCATACAAACGTTCACTCAGATTGGATCGACTATAACGGGCATATGCAAGATGCGTATTACGGTCTGGTGTTTAGCCATGGGGTAGATGCACTACAAGATGAAGTGGGTTTTGATCACGCCTATCGTGACGCAACAGGCTGCACGATCTATTTGGTCGAAGAACATAAATATTTTTTGAAAGAGGTGAAATACGCGGATGCGCTTGCAGTAAACATCCACCTCATTTCCCAAACGGATAAATTGTTTCATCTCTATGCCGAAATGATCTGCGCACAAAAAACCGTGGCGCTGTGTGAATTGATCGAAATGCACGTGCAACAGAAGCCGTGCCCGCATGGCGTTCCCATCCCGCAGCACATTGCCCACGCGCTGAGCGCCTATCAGATTAAGGATCAAGCCTTATCTGGCCTAAAACACCGCTCGCGCAAGATGCGCCTGCGCGGATGATCATGGGCGCCTTATCTTTGCCAGAACAAACAGATACCGGTCTTGCCTGCAGATTTGATAAGCATATTAACGTAAAAATTCAATTTGCAGCCATATTTTAAAAACCCTGAGCGTGCAGTTAAGGCTCGCCTATTGCACAAACTAATCCTACAGATTTAGAGCAGCAGTTTGCTTCATAGGAATGCACTATGCCCGAGAGAAAAACAGAGAATCTACGAGGGGCCATGTTGATGGTGTTGAGCATGGCGGCTTTCACCACCAATGATCTGTTCGTCAAACTGCTCGGGGCCCAGCTACCGCTGTCACAAGTTCTAATGCTACGCGGTGCTGTGGCGCTTTTGATGATTGCTGGATTATGCCAATTCTATCAAGCTTGGACGATAAGATACGCCCGAAAAGACTGGGGCTTAATCGCTTTGCGCTGCGCCGCAGACGTTTGCGCAACTTATTTTTTCTTAAATGCCCTGATCAATATGCCAATCGCGAATGCCACCGCTATTTTACAATTGCTGCCCCTCACGGTTGCCCTTGGCGCTGCGCTGTTTTTAAACGAATTGCTGGGGTGGCGGCGCATGATTGCCATCGGTATCGGGTTTTTGGGTATGCTGATGATTGTCCGCCCTGGCGCTGAGGGGTTTAGTAATTATTCCTACTACGCGTTGATCGCGGTTTTGTTTATCACCTTACGAGAACTCGTCACCCGCTCTATGAGCGCCCATATTCCCAGCCTCATGATTACCTTTTTTGCTGCGCTCAGCGTGTTTATCTATGCCTCAATATCAATGCTTTATATAGAATGGGTGCCGGTAGAAGAGGTGCAGGCATGGTATTTGGTTGCTTGCTCTCTACTCATTTGCGCCGCATATTTTTTTAGCGTTTTAGCGGCTCGGGTGGGCGAGTTATCCTTTGTCGCACCCTTTCGCTATACGGGCCTCTTATGGGCGCTCTTTTTCGGCTTTTTCATCTATGGCGAATGGCCAACGCATTTGGCATTGACGGGCGCTGGCTTAGTGGTTGCTGCCGGTCTCTACACGATGTGGCGAGAGGCTAAAACCAAAAAGAAATGAAGGACGACGCCGTTAAAACGGCGTCGAAATTGATCACTTGAATGCCCCTTACAGCCTCTATTTGGCAGCAGGGCTTTTGTCAAAAATAGTTAAGACAGAACAGATGCTCAAAGCCGCCTAAAAACTGTGTTACATTATCAATCGAGACCACAGAAAAAGTGGCAGCTCGACAGCCGCTTAAATAACCTTCTTATCGTCAATAATCGTCATCGTGGCCAAACCGCTTTCGCCAAGATCAACCTTAGCAAAAGGACCACCATGGCACATATGACCCGGATCTTGACTGTCCAAGACATCGGTTTCAGCCAATATCTTTTCAGCAAATTGCTCTGCATTATCTTTCGGACGAAAGCCGATAAAGGACGCTTTGCTATTATCAACCGCGGCACGGTCATTGTTTGAAACACCGTAAACAACGGTAAAACCTGTGACAGGTGTATCGATGCAGCGCTTGGTCAGTTGAATCAGATCATCATAAGATAACCAAGTTCCAAGCGCGCGCGCGCTGGTGACCTGAGCACAAGATAAAATGCGCATATGCACGCTTTCAAGCCCCCGCTTATCCCAATACATCGAGCCTAGATCTTCTGCGAAACACTTTGCCAAGCCATAAAACGTATCAGGGCGATGCCGGCTATCAGCATCGAGAGTTTCCGTAATAGGGTGCATTCCGACCGCATGAATAGAGCTGGCATAAACCACCCTTTTTAGCCCGTTTTGATAGGCTGCCTCCCAAATATTATAAGCACCGATAAAATTAGGGCCCAATAATTTTTCAAAGGGCCCCTCATCGACGAATGCCCCCATATGGATCACCATATCGGCGCCCTGCAGGATACGCATCATATCATCTAAGCGAGCCAAATCCCCTTTTGCATAGGTTTCGCCAGGGTAGAGATTGCCAATATCGTCCACCAAATCAGTTGATACCAATTCATCGCACATTTTTGACAATGGCTCGCGCAGGTAAGATCCAAGGCGACCTGCAGCCCCCGTTAAAACTAGCTTTTTCATTTAAGTCGTCCTTTATTTCAATTCAGATTGGTTTTTTGAAACAGTAATCGGCACGCACCGCTTTCACAATCAATTACAGCAAAAGAAGCCAAGGAAACAAACCTCCCTAAAAATGCAAAATGCAAACTTGGCAGGCAAACCTGGCACCCCGCTTTACAGCGGGTTTATCAGATTATAGCTTTTTCCAAAATTGGGCGGTTCGCGGCAAATCGGTCAAACCCAAAAGCAGTCAAATCAAGCGTTTGATAGGCACCATGCACCATAATTTCAGCAATTGCTCGTCCCATCGCCGGAGATTGCTGCAACCCGTGACCAGAAAACCCATTTATGAAAAAGAAATTTTCCACATCATTATGCGGCCCTATGATCGCATTTTGATCAAAGCAATTATACGCGTAATGCCCGGCCCATTCTGATTGAATTTTTATCGCCTCAAACTGGGGAATGCGCGCCGCTATTATTGGCCAAATATCGGCCTCCCAAAGCGAATGATCCATCTCAAAATCATCATATTCCACCGCTTGATCGTTAAATGAACGTCCACCACATAGATAGGTTCCCCCGCCATTGTCGCGCATATGAACCCCGGAGGGGTCGATTGTCAGCGGTAGCGGTTTATCCAAAGGTTTTTGCGCGGAAAATATCCAACTATATCTTTTGCGCGGTTCCACGGGAATCTGCGCCCCCGCCATTTTTGCGGTTTCAATCGCGCGGGGCCCAGATGCATTCAACACTTGCCCGCATGATATCACCTCACCGGTTTTCATCGTTACGCTCTCTACGCGCGTGCCTGCTGCGTTTTTGCTCATCCCGACCACTTCGTTTTGAACAAATTCAACGCCCCGATCGGCCGCCGATTTGCGCCAGCAATCAAACACCGCCACACCATCCCAATAGCCTTCATCGATAAGATTGATCGACCCCAGAACAATATCATCAACGTTGTAAAAGGGATAAGCTGCTTTGATCTGCGTGGGCGTCATAAGCTGCGTTGCCGCACCGCACGCAATTTGAACAGCTTGATTTTCGCGCAAAACAGCAGCGCCCGAAAGGTTATTCGCCAAATATAGATAGCCAAAACTGTTGATCTTTAACTTTGGAGCGCGCGGATCGCCCTTCATATAGCTGGGCAGGTTTTGAATAAAATCTGCACTGAATTGGGAAATACGCACGTTTAGCGGGCTTGAAAATTGCTGACGAATGCAGGAGTTGCTCTTCATCGTAGACGAAAACTCATAGCTTGTATCTTTTTCGACCACCAAAACCGAACCATTAAAACTGGCATCATCCGACAAGAACCAGGCCGCGGAAGCGCCCATAATAGCCCCGCCCACGATCACAATATCATAGGTTGCGTTTTCGGGAGGCTGCAGCGCGCTCATGGCTCTTTGCCTTCCTGCACCAAGGCTTTAACAGCGGCGATGTCCGCCTTGCTCAACCCGTAAAGCGTTTCTGCGCTTGCCGCTGAAATATAGCCACGCGCAAGATCCCTTTTTACCAAAGCACTCGGGCGGTCTTTCGGGTCGCCATAGCCACCACCGCCCGGAAATGCCATCAATACGCGCCGGTCATGGGCCACAAATTGCTTGCCTTTTCCCTTCATCACAGCACCGTCATCCTGAGCAATGCTGGTTTTTGCACCCGCTGCAGCCCCCCGTCTGCCCAATGCAGGGTGGTTTACCCGGTCCAGCATGGCCTGAAGGTCAAACTCATACCCATCGCGCGCGCTCACCTCCATATATTGCCCCAAACCACCGCGGTGTTTACCTGCTCCGCCGGAATCGGGTCGCAGCTCTTTACGCCAAATGATCACCGGACCCGCGTGTTCTGTGGCTTCAACGGGCATCGTCATCACACCAGAGGGAAAGGCCGTGGCATTTAATCCGTCATGATCGGGCCTCGCGCCCGAGCCACCCGAATTGAACGTCAGAACCTCAAACCGCGCCCTGCCGAATTCAGCGTCTTGATCGCTGCGCGCGCGTAATGACATCTGAAAATTGCACAAACACCCTGCCCCTTCAGCTGGCACCACGCCCGGCACAATCTGGTCGAAGGCATTAAACACAGCATCGGGCACAAAATGACCAATAATATGGCGCAAGGCTACGGGCGCTGGATGCGCGGCATGCACGATCGAGTTTTCAGTTGCCCGCACTTCAAACGGCGCAAGCGATGCCGCATTATTCGGAATCTCGGGCGCAATCGCGACTTTCAGCGCATAACAAGCATAGGCTTTTGTATAAACGAGGGGGCAATTGATGCCTTTTTTATCGACCGGCGAGCTCCCCGCAAAATCGGTGACAATGCGATCTTCGTGAATGGTAATTTTGGCTTGGATCGTTATCGGCGTATCAAAGCCATCGATCGTTAGGGCCCCCTGCGCCGTTTGACGCGGTAGCGCCGCAATGGCCTCAAGCGTTGCGCGGCGCGAGTGATCAAGGATAAATTGTGCGATAGCCGTCAGATCCGCAAGATCAAATTCCTGCATCATATCGATCAAGCGGCGATGCCCAATCTCATTACAGCTTGCCAAAGCATAGATATCACCAATCAACTGATCCGGTTGCCGTACATTTCCACGAATAATACGTATCAACGTTTGATCAACAACGCGTCGCTCAGCAAATTTCAGTATCGGCAGATAGAGGCCTTCTTCGTAAACGCTGGAGGCGTCTGCGCCAAAGCCACGCCCACCAATATCAACCACATGGGCTGTACAGGCGAAAAAACCCACCAAATTTCCGCTAAAAAAGGAAGGCGATACCATGGTTATATCATGCAGATGGCCCGTGCCCTCCCATGGGTCATTGGTGATGTAAATATCGCCTTCAAAAATGTTATCCGGCCCGATACGCCGTATAAAATGCGCCACAGCATCTGCCATTGCATTGACATGCCCCGGCGTGCCCGTCACCGCTTGGGCAAGCATACGCCCTTGCTGATCATAGACCCCGGCCGACAAATCCCCCGCTTCGCGCACAGAGGTTGAAAAAGCGGTGCGTATAAGCGCTTGCGCTTGCTCTTCAACGACCGAAATCAAACGGTTCCACATAATTTGATAGGCCACATCAGAATTAAGCATCGCTTGCTCCTTTTAAACGCAGATCGATACAACCATCGGCCAAGCATGTGGCAACGCGGCTTGAGGGCACAATAATCGTTGTTTCATCCTCGGTTATTGCGGCGGGCCCCGCAATCACATCTTCGCAGCGCAAGTGATCGCGCGGTATTTCCGCCGCCTCCACAAACGCTTCCACCGCAGGTTCAAAAAGAGTGCGGTTTGCAGGGGCTAACGCGTGCACGCGCGCGGCACTTTCCGGTACCCGCGCCACCGCATCAGGCGTTGTGGCGGCATTCACCGACCAAACCGTCACTTCAATATCCAGCCCCGCGACTGGGCGCCCGAATAATTTGGCATATTGATCAGTAAAGCGGCTCTCAAAAACGGCTGCGTCAGGCGTCTTAGCGCAATATGCGTCTAAACCAATCGGAATTTCCCAACCCTGGCCTGCGTAGCGCATATAGGCTTTAAACTCCAAAACGATCGGGCTGTTAGAGGTGCAGCGGGCGACAAATCCAACCGCCTCCATTTGCAAGTCATGCAACAGCGATTTGATTCTTTTCGGATCAAACTGCGTAAGCTTCATATAAACAGAGCGCGTTGCTTCAAAGCTGAACGGCGCGCGTAAAAACCCAATTGCCGAGCCAACCCCTGCACCCGGCGGCACCAAGGCCCGACGAATGCCAAGCTTTTCGCAAAGACGGCCCGCGTGCAAGGGTGCAGCCCCGCCAAATGCGATCATCGTATAACCAGAGAGATCTTCGCCAGTTTCCACCGCGTGTACCCGCGCCGCATTCGCCATATTTTCATCAACCACTTCGGCCAACCCAAACGCCGCAGTGATCGCGGGCATATTTAAAGGTGCCCCCAAAACCCTACCCAGTACCTTTTGCGCCTCTGCGCCATCAAGAGGTAAAGATCCGCCAGCAAAGCGCTCTGGATCCAATTTGCCCAAAAGCAGGTCCGCATCGGTAACGGCCGGCTTTTCTCCCCCTTTGCCAAAACAGGCCGGCCCCGGCTCAGAGCCGGCGCTTTGCGGCCCAACCCGGATTTGACGCAGCGCATCAACATGCGCGAGCGATCCCCCCCCAGCACCGATTTCAACCATATCAATAACCGGTATCGAAATCGGCATGCCCGAGCCTTTTTTAAATCGGTAGCTTCTCGCAACTTCAAAAACACGGCTGGTTTTGGGCGTTTGGTCTTTGATCAAACAAATTTTGGCGGTGGTGCCCCCCATATCGAAAGATATAACATTTTTTAACCCATGGCGCGCCGCGATATGGGCCGCAAAAACCGCGCCCCCTGCAGGGCCCGATTCCACCAGACGCACAGGAAATTCAGCAGCGCTTTCAAGCGAGATAATACCGCCCCCAGAATGCATAAGAAAAACGTCACATTCCACCATTTCAGACCGCAACCGATTCCTTAAGCGATCTAAATATGATTTCATCAAAGGTTTGATATAGGCATTCGCAACCACAGTGTTGAACCGCTCATATTCGCGCATCTGTGGAGACACTTCACAGGACAGTGAAACCATCACATGCGGCAACCGCTCTGATAACAGCTCAGCCACCATTTTTTCATGGCGATCGTTCAAATAAGAATGGATCAATCCCACCGCAACGCTTTCATACCCTGCCGCCGCAATTTGAGCGATAACCGGTTCTATATCGGCGCGGCTGAGAGCCATAATTTCAGCCCCATTGGCATCCATCCGACCCGGAACCGTGTAGCGCCTTTGGCGCGGCAAAAGCGGCTCGGGCAAGATCAGATTTAAATCATATTGCTCAAACCGCGATTCCGTGCGCATTTCAATCACGTCTCGAAACCCTTCGCTCGTAATCAAAGCCGTTTTCGCGCCCCGCCGCTCAATCAACGCATTTGTTGCCAACGTCGTGCCGTGAATGACCTGCTCAATTTGGAAAGGCGCAACGCCGGCTTTGTCACAAACTTGCTGAAGGCCTGCGATAATTGCCTCTTCAGGTGCTGTGTAGGTGGTTAAAACCTTGGCAGAAAAAACTGCGGTGCCAACCTCCAGCACCACATCTGTAAAAGTTCCGCCAATATCTACGCCCAAACGAACTGAGTGCTGCGCCAAGAAAAAAGACCTCCAATTTAGTCTGTTAAAACTAGGGGTTGTCGGGGCCGATTTACAAGTTGTTTTATCGATCATACAAAACCGCGCTAAATGCGTCGGCCCATACCAAAGGCACTAGGCATCCGAAGTATTCTTTAACCACAAGTCGTTTAGTCGCAAAAGTTTGAGCGCCTATTAAAACTGCAAAGCGCGGCCGCCAAAAGCATCACTCAATATAAGCAGCGCCCTGTGAGAACCCTTTCCTGCAAACTTGAATTTTAGAACGTGAAGACAATCAATTGTACCGACGGGTCCACAGATCGCCAAATCTACCGTAAGACGCAGGTGCAGATTAGGAGAGGCAAAATAATTTCCCGAAATATTCGCGTAAAGCTGGCACAGTTTGAGCTGAAACCACATCTTAAACCCCAAATCATTTAAGGGATATCCCAACACCGATTTCTAAGCGCACGGACTATCCACAGCGTACCGGCTGTTTCCCCCAGAACCAACTTTAGGGCGCCACAGCGGCAAGCGTATCTCGGAACACAAGTTTGGTCTTTAACGGTATGGATTTCAGAGCAGTTCCCTCTTTGATTAAATTCGCCAGCGCTTTCGCCGCGAATACTCCCATTTCACGATGCGGAACATGCACTGTGGTCAGCGCCGGATAGGCAACTTGCGCCAATTCGATATCGTCAAACCCAATGATAGATACATCCTTGGGAACGTTTAGGTTTAGTTCGCGCGCGCTTCTCAACGCCCCCACGGCCAAAACATCATTACCGCAAAACACAGCGGTTGCCCCCGTATTTGCAGCCATAACCTGCTTGAAAGCTTGCGCGCCCTCCTCGATACCATAGGTGGTTTCAAGCAAATAAAGATCATTTGGATCCAATCCGTTTTCCGCCATCGCATCCAAAATACCAGAATGACGGGCTTGTGCACGGTCATTGGTTGCTCTTTGCGCAGAAATCAGCGCTAGTTTTCGATGGCCCATCTCTATCACTTTGACCGCCATCTCACGCATCGCAGCACGGTTGTCAAACCCCACAGAGGGTCGTTCAGCTTGGCTGTTATAAGCCCAAGCGGTCAACGCCGCGACTCCTTGGTTTTCTAGAAATCGATAGATTTCGGGATCACGCTCATGCCCAATCAAAAGCAACGCATCCGCCCCACGGGCTACCAGCGCTCTGATTTGCTCTTGTTCTATTTCAGGCCGGTATGACGTACTGGCAACCAAAAGCGTGAAACCGTGCAACAATAACTCTTCTTGAAAGGCTTGGAGGCCACGCGCGAAAATTGCGTTTTCCATCGTGGGAATAATCGCGCCGATCGTATTGGTGCGATTAGTGGCCATGACTTTGGCACCAAAGTTTGGCAAATAACCCAACTCGCTGATCGCGGCAGACACTTTTTGGCGCGTTGCAGCCGACACTTTATCGGGAAAATTTAGACATCGCGAGACGGTTGCCGTCGACACATTGGCCGCAAAAGCAACATCATGAAGCGTTGGAGTGCCATTTTTAATGCGCATTCAAGGTCAACCCACTTTGATCAGAACTGCAACTATATGGCATTATTAAAGAAATTAAAATATTCGATGTAAAGGCTTGCATTTTAGTAATGTAAACGCTTACATTGTAAGAGAATCGGCTTAACATCTGGGAGGATAGGTTAAATGCCGCTTATCGGAGCGATCATCTTATTCGTGATTTTCACTTTAAATGTGGCCCTTGGGTCATTCTATAACGCTTCGTTTATTGGCGATGTCGGCGAAATGCTCATGTTAAGTGGCGTCGCCATCCTGTTTGTCATCACGATTCTGACGAAAGAAGCTGAGGCTAAAAAGTAGCCACGGTACATATCACTTAGGGAGTACATGAAATTGAGTAACGAGAACAAAAACCTGAAATCGGCAACACGCCGAAATTTCCTGAAGCTAGCGGGCTCAGGCAGCTTCACAGCCGCAATGGTTGCAGGCGCAGCGGGAACGCTTTGGTCAACTGAGGCTGCAGCTCAGACGGCCAGCGAAGAAAGAGATCGCGAAAAAGCCGCGGATCACGTGATGACAATCGCAACAGCCTATGTGCTGGGCGCGACGCGCAGCTACCCAATCATGCAATTGGACCTTAAAGAAAACATCCAAAACGCAACAAGCGGCAAAGTCTATGTCAAATTGGCCCCCGGCGGACAGTTGGGCGCAGGTGGCGCGTTGGCACAGAAGGTACAATCAGGGACCATCCAAGCTGCGCAGCATTCTTTGTCAAACTTTGCCCCTTTCGCGTCAACTGTTGACTTGATCAACATGCCGTACCTTTGTGGTTCAAACCAGCGCTTCACAAACCTGGTACATTCTGACACTTGGGCAAAAGCGGTAAACCCGAATGTCGAAGCGGCGGGTTTCAAAGCATTGTTCTATGTCAATATCGACCCGCGTGTAGTTGCGGTTCGCAAAGGTGGTGCAGGCGCTGTGATGACACCTGGTGATTTGTCTGGCGTAAAGTTCCGCGTACCAGGCTCAGCAATGTTGCAGCAATATTACCGCATGGTCGGTGCAAACCCAACACCTGTAGCCTGGGGTGAAACGCCCTCAGCGATCAAACAAGGCGTTGCAGACGCGCTCGACCCATCCGTTGGCGCGCTGTATGTATTTGGCTTCAAAGACATTTTGAGCCATGTAACTTTCACGCAGGCGGTTCCAGATTCGCAGGTGTATTCTTGTAACCTCGAATGGTTCAACTCTATGCCGGCAGATGTTCAAGACGGCATTATAGAAGCGGCGGAAATCACCCGTCATCAGAACCTGTCAAAAGTACCTTCAGCGCGCAATTACGCCATGGCTGAGCTGCGCAAATCGGGCGTTCAGTTCCACTCATTAAGCGAGGATCAACTGGCTGAGTGGCAATCTGTTGGCGGCTATCAGAATGCAGCATGGGATAGCTTCAAAGTTGAGCTGGCTGGATCAATGGATACATTTGCCAAGCTAGAAGAAGCAGCCGGCACGCAAGGCCGCTACTACGTACACGACGCATAAGTGTCTTTGGTGGGCGTGCAAAAACGCCCACCATTTTTACTCTCAAAATAATTTTGTATTTATCAACGCGCCTTGCCAGCCAGAGCGACGCTACGAGAGAGGTTTGTTATGTTGTTACTTCAAAGGCTCAATAAAGACGCCGAAAAATGGGCACTTTTAGCCTTTTACGTCATGCTCGTTATGACCATGGCCGTTGAAGTGTTTCGCCGCGAAATCTTTGCCTATTCATCGATTTGGGGCGAAGAAATTGTGCGGTATTCTTTTATCTATCTTGCCTGGATCGGTGCGGCCGCGGCCGTGAAAGACCGCGCGCATATCAGAATTGATGTGGTGATGCATTATTTGAGCCCTTCGGTGAAAACCCTGCTCTACATCTTCGGTGATCTTGTCATGTTTGCGGTTGCTTTGATCGCGTTATACTGGTCCTGGGAAACCGTCCATGTCTCATGGAAATTTGGCTCTGTAAGCCATGGCCTTCGGGTGTCGATGGTTTGGTTCCTGATGGCAGTGCCAATTGGGTTTTTTCTGGTAATTCTGCGATTAACGCAATCTCTCCTGCGCGATCTGCGCAGCCTTCGCGACGGGTCACCCGTTTACGAAGGCGATAAGCTGTTTGACTGAGGAATAGGGCGATGCTTTTCAATACACTTAATCAAGCCGTTGAGCTGGGGTGGGATTTTTACCTACCGGTGATTATCTTCGTGGTCCTTGCTGCGCTGGCCGTGCCGGTCTGGGCGTCCATCGGGGTTGCTGCGATCACCATGCTGCTAATGTCGGGCGATTTACCTTTGGCATTGGTTGGCGAAAGCCTGTTTGATGGCATCGATGCTTTTGCTCTAACCGCGGTGCCGCTGTTCATTCTAACCGGCGATGTTTTGGTGAGAACCGGCCTATCTCGTAAATTTCTGAACGTGGCCGAAGCCGTTACGCAATTTGCCAAGGGCGGATTTGGGTCAGCAACCGTTCTTGTTTGCGGCATGTTTGCGGCGATTTCAGGCTCGGACGCCGCCGGCGCCGCCGCCGTGGGGCGGATGACCATCGATCGGTTGGTCGAGAGTGGTTATCCGCGTCCCTATGCCTGCGCTCTCGTTGCCGCAGGGGCTTGCACAGGGATCTTAATTCCACCCTCCATTGCCTATATTATTATTGGTCTGGTGCTGGGTATATCCGCCTCAACCTTATTTTTAGCTGCGCTGATCCCCGGATTGCTGATCTTAACGGCCATCCTGATCACCAATCTAGTTGTCAACAGAATTTACGGATATGAAGGCGGTGGCAATATGTCGGCGGCAGAATATTTCGGAAACCTTATCAGGGCGCTTGCCTCTGGATGGTATGCCTTTATCGTGCCCGGCATTATCTTTTATGGCATCTTTTCGGGAAGATTGACGCCCACAGAAGCGGGCGCAACCGCCGTGATCGTAACGATCATTATTGGCTTTGTTTTGGGCACGCTTAAATTATCTGACTTTCCCAATATGCTGGTCAGCTCTGCAAAAGTGAACGGAATTATTCTTCCGATTATCGCTTTTTCATTGCCCCTCGCGCAGGCTTTGGCGATCATGGGCGTGCCACAAGGGTTTGTTCATTCTGTCACCACCCTTACCGATGATCCTACCCTATTAATTTTGATGATGATCGGCATTTTGATCGCTGCGGGATGTGTGATGGAAACAACCCCCAACATTGTGATCCTTGCGCCAATTTTGAAGCCTTTGGCCGATAATGTCGGCATGAACGAAATTCAGTTCTGTATCATGATGATTACCGCCTTGGGTGTCGGGTTCATCACACCGCCCTTGGGGTTAAACTTGTTCGTTGTTTCCGGGATTACCGGAGAGTCAATCCTGCGGATCGCTTGGCGCGCAGTCCCATTCGTATTTTTCATGCTTGTTGTGGTTCTTTTAATCGCTTTTGTACCTGCGATTTCAACAACAATGCTTCCAGATATCTATAAATAAGGCAAAATAACTATGGCACGAAACTACCTGAAAAAAGCAACGCTTACCGCACAATCCGATGCATCAAATGTCCATGATATTGTTCGAGGGATATTGAACGATATTGAAGAAGGCGGCGATGCGAAAGCGATCGAATACGCGCAAAAATTCGATAAATACGATGGCAATGTTATTCTGACGCAAGAAGAAATTGCCGCCGCTTGCGAATTGGTGCCACAAAAGCTGAAAGAAGACATTCAATTCGCCCATGAAAATGTGCGCCGGTTTGCAGAGGCGCAAAAAGCCACGGTAAGCGATGTTGAACATGAGGTTGTTCCAGGATTGATTGCGGGTCAAAAAGCCATTCCGGTTGACGCGGCGGGTTGTTACGTGCCCGGAGGCCGTTACAGCCATATTGCCAGTGCAATTATGACGGTGACAACGGCGAAAGTGGCGGGCTGCAATCATATTATGGCAACCTCCCCTCCCCGGCCGGGCGTTGGCGTCGCGCCTGCGATTATTTACGCCGCCCATATCTGCGGGGCCGATACGATTATGGCATTAGGGGGCGTTCAAGGCATTGCTGCAATGACATTCGGGTTGTTTGGATTGCCCAAAGCCAATATTTTGGTTGGGCCGGGCAATCAATTCGTAGCCGAGGCAAAACGCATTCTGTTTGGCCGCGTTGGCATTGATATGATCGCAGGGCCGACCGATAGTTTGGTTCTGGCAGATAAATCCGCCGACCCGCATATCGTTGCGACCGATTTGGTCAGCCAAGCCGAACACGGCTATAATTCCCCCGTCTGGCTGGTGACTGATAGCAAAGACTTGGCCGAAGACGTGATGAATCGAATTCCAAAGCTGATCAATGATCTTCCAGACTTGAACCGGGATAATGCGCTTGCCGCATGGCGCGATTACGCAGAGGTCATCGTGTGCGCAGACCGCGAAGAAATGGCCGCCACATCGGATGAATACGCCCCCGAGCATTTGACTGTACAGGCCGAGGATCTGGATTGGTGGCGCGGCCGCTTAAGCTGCTATGGATCTTTGTTCTTGGGCGAAGAAACAACCGTCTCTTATGGCGATAAAGCATCGGGCACCAATCATGTGCTGCCCACATCGGGCGCAGCCGCGTATACTGGTGGATTATCAGTGCATAAATATATGAAAATCGTCACCTGGCAGCAGGCCACGCGCGAGGGCTCGAAACGGGTTGCGCAAGCCACCGCGCGGATTTCTCGGTTGGAAGGCATGGAGGGTCACGCTCGCGCCGCTGACGTGCGGCTTGCCAAATATTTTCCCGGGGAAAACTTTGATCTGAGCGCGAATGGCTGATCCAAACACGCTTTTTGATCTGTCGGGGCGCGTTGCTTGCGTCACTGGCGCCAGTTCTGGCCTGGGGCAACAGGCAGCCTCGGCTTTGGCCGCGGCTGGTGCGCAGGTCATTGGCGTGGCGCGGCGCGCAGAAGCGCTTTCGGATTGGGCCGAGCGTATCGGGCCAAAAGCTGCTACCCTGTCTGCCGACCTGTCTGAGCGCAGCCAGATAAAAGAGATCGCCGCTCAAATCGCCGCCCCGTTCGGCGCGCCCGACATAGTGGTTCATGCAGCGGGAATAAACACCCGCGAAACCGCTGATAACGTAACCGATGAAGGCTGGGACATAACGCTCAACCTCAATCTTGCAGCACCGTTCTTTCTAAGTCAGGCGCTTGTGTCGGGTATGAAAGCCAAAGGCTGGGGCCGGATCGTAAATTTCGCATCGCTTCAAACCACGCGCGCCTTTCCCGGCGGAGTCAGCTACGGCGCGTCGAAAGCCGGCATTGCACAATTGACGCGCGCGATGGCAGAAGCTTGGTCGGGCTTTGGGATTAACACCAATGCGATTGGGCCCGGGTTCTTCCCAACCGAGCTAACAGGGCCGGTTTTTGCGGATGCCGAGCGCTCTGCCCGCAATGCCGCCCAAACCTGCATCGGCCGTAATGGAGATTTGTCAGACATAGACGGCCCCCTTTTGTTTCTATGCTCACAGGCCTCTGCCTATGTGACGGGACAGGTTCTGATGGTCGATGGCGGCTATACCGCGAAATAAACCGTGATCCAGCCTTCTAGGCTGGGTTTAAACCTCCACCATATCGCCAAAACCGCACCTTCAATCCTTATGCGGCTTTGAAGAAACCGCGCGCTGCAGGATCGTCTGCCCAGCGGCTACATCTGCGGATTGCTCAAATTGCTTTGAGGGATTTAATCGCCGCAAACCGAAGAGGGCCAAAAGCGTCAAAAGAGGCTTTCAAAGAGCTTAAAGAGGGCATAGACCATCCTCATCACAAAGGGCTCGATAACCGCGCCGAGGCGTCATATCGCCATACGCGACGGCCGAACAGGTGGATAGCACGGTTTAAGCCGTCCCGACAGCGGCACAACGGTTTTTATTGGTTGAAGATCAGCTTGCCGTCCTTTTTCGATGCAAACGCCCCTTTATAACTGCTACCACCTGCAGAAAAAAATACAGCGATATAGTCGATTTATATACAGAATATGCGTATCAAATCGTACCATTGTATGCCAGAAAATGCACTTTTTTATTGATCAAAAAAACCTGATAACGCCAAAGAAGTCTAACTTTGACGCCAACCCTGGAGAATAAAAAGCACCAAGACAATTCCTTTCTAGCCCTCGGGCAGTTTGCTTCGCAAAAAGGCCAGAAGCGGACCTGCAAAAGCGTTTGGATCTTCTAGCAAGCCCAAATGCTGCAATTTGGGCAGAATACTCAGCTCAGAGTCCATGATTTCCTGCGCAATCGCCTGGCTCATTGCAGGCGTTGAGCCGCTGTCATTCTGGCAGGTCATGATAAGACTGGGCTGCTTTAAGGCAGGCGTTGGGCGGATCAGTTCGGTTACACCCTCGGCTAAAATCTGGCGATGGATGGCATAATTTTTTGGATTATTCGCCACCACAATATCCCGTAGAGCGGCCACCTGCTGTGAAGAATGGACGCGAAAATCCGGCGTAAACCATCGGGCAAGCGTTGTATCGATATTGGCAGATGGTCCCTCTGCTGAACTGGCGCGGGCCCGCTCTTCCACCAAACGCTGCTGCTTTTCCCCCCGCTCATGTGGTGCGTTTAATATTCCCAGCGCAGAGACGCGGCTTGGATGATCAATCGCCACGCGCCGATTGATCATCCCACCAAGTGAAAACCCAACCAACGCGGCGCGATCAATAGACAGCTCATCCATCAAATCGACCACTTGTTGCCCCAAACGTTTTAGGTCAACGCGCCCTGAGGGCAGATCCGTTTCACCATGGCCTAAAAGATCATAGCTCAGAATTTGAAACTCCTGCGCCAAGGTTGGCGCAATGCCACCCCACGTGCTGGCATGCGTTAAACCCAGCCCATGGATGAGCACAACCCAAGCTGCGCCCTGAGGACCTGTTATCTCATAGGCGGTGCCATCTTTGGTTCTTGCCATTTAAACGCCTGCCGGATTATCTAAATCGCGGCCCAGATCCTTTAAATCTTGATATCTATCGCCAATGCGGTGGTTGGGATGCCCGCCGATCGAGGCCCCCAAGGCAATAAGAATCTCATCATCAGCCGGTGCGTCAACCACGCTGGTTTGGATCGTTTGATAATGCGATCTACGGCCTGCATCATGCTTATCCATCAAAGGAATTGTTATTGCGCAATTTGCCGCGCCGCGCGTATTTGAAAAGGCCAGATAGCTTTTGGCACCAATCGCTTCGCGAAACTGATTTCCAAAATGGAGCGTATGCGTCATCGCTTGGGCATGTTCAATTTCTCCGCCCATGCCCACCACGCTTGCCTTGCCGCAGCCCTCAAGCAAATCGCCCGTTTCATCGAGCAGCATTTCTGTCAATAATTTGCCAATAACCGGCCCATGCGCTTGGATTTCAGGGCGCATATTTTCAACATGCCCACGGCCAAACCAAGGGTTTTTTATAATGGCCATGGACGCCATCAATTGGGTGGGGGTGTCCACGCTTTTCCACCCCTCGATAAAGGTTTTTTGTTTCCAAAGCAGCGTTCGGCGGATTTCAATCGGCATGGGCAAATTCCTTTACTTCAGCAAATGCGGGCAGTACCTGGTCAATAAACAAACGCAGCGATCGTTTCTGACGCTCCATATCCAGCCCCAGAGAGGCGTAATAAATAAATGCATCAACGCCAATAGATTGATACTGCTTAAGTTTTTCTACAACAATCTCTGGAGATCCGAACATTAAGTTTTCTTCCAGCATCGCGGGGTCGACGCGGGCATTGCCCTCTAATGTTTCCAGCGGAACCATATCGGGATATCCGTTCACAACATCACCTGCTTGCATCATTAAATTGCCAAAGCGGGCCAAAACCTGCCGCACAGCATCTAGCGCCGCTTGCCGATCACTTTCCGTTTCATAAAGAACAGCGTGGCGCATCATGGCAAATTTACCTGAATATTCAGGGTTCAAACGGGCTTTACTATCTTCAAGCAGGTCGCGGTATTTTTCCGCCTCAGAGAACGGCATTGTCAAAGGCCAACTCATAATATTGCAATTGTTGTCTACCGCATGATCAAAGGTTGTTGGAGAGCGCGCAGCCACCCAGATGGGCACGCTGTCTTGTACAGGTTTCGGGCAAGATGTGGCGGTTGGAAATTGCCAAAACTCTCCATTATGTTCCACATCACCGGCCCAAAGCTTCGGAATTAAAGGCAACATTTCTTGCAGATATTTCCACCCGTCTTTTTGGCTTAAACCAGGGCGTAGCCTATCAAATTCGCGTTGATAAGCCCCCGATCCCAGCCCCAGATCCATCCGCCCATCGCTCAACAGATCCACCAAAGCCGCTTCGCCTGCCAGTTTGATCGGATGCCAATAAGAGGCATTGGCCACACCGCATCCAAGGCGGATATTTTTGGTGTGATCTGCCCACCAGGTCATCATATGAAACGGGTTTGGCGCAATCGTCATTTCCAACGCATGGTGTTCGGCAGCCCAAGCAATCTCAAAACCGGCCTCATCTGCCATTTGCACCATTTCAAGCGTGTGATCACGCACCTCTTTCATATCCACAGAGGGTTCGCTTCGTTCTAAATTTATGGCAATATGAAATTTCATTTTCATCCCTTTCAAATTAACGAGATACGAACTGGCTGCCCAACGGCTCTGAAGACATGTTCATCCACACAGTTTTAGGGCGCGTGTAATCATAAACGGCTTGAAAGCCGCTTTCGCGGCCATAGCCAGAGTTTTTCATTCCACCAAACTCAGCAATAGGAGAGACTGCCCGATAGGTATTCACCCAAACGATGCCCGCTCTTACTGATTTTGACATCCGCAGCGCCCGCGCTCCGTCTTTGGTAAAAATCCCCGCTGCAAGGCCATGCACCGTATCATTGGCCAAAGCCAAGGCTTCGCTTTCTGTTCTAAACCGCAGCACGCTTAAAACCGGGCCAAATAATTCAGTATCAACTATGTGAAGGTTTGGGGCGGGGCAGTCGATAATCGTTGGCTCATAATACAAATCCGAACCGGCATTTACCCGTTTTCCACCGCTTAGAATCGGGCCGCCTTCCTCGACAGCACGCGCGACCTCGCGTTCGATGTTTTCGAGTTGCCCATAGGTACATAAAGGCCCCATCTCGGTTTCGCCAGCCATAGGATCGCCCATCGTGACGGCCTGCGCAATTTTCACCATCCGCTTTAAGAATTCATCCGCAATATCTTCATGCACAAGCAACCGCGAACCCGCCACGCAGCTTTGCCCAGACGCCCCAAATATACCCGCGACTGATCCGTTTACAGCGCTTTCAATATCCGCATCTTCAAATACGATAAACGGAGATTTCCCCCCCAATTCCAAACTGAGTTCGGCGAAATTTTCTGTTGTATTTTGGATTACGTGACGGGCCGAGCCTGGCCCTCCGGTGAATGAAACGCGCGCCACCATCGGATGCGAGGTAAGCACCTTCCCACAAGGATCACCATGCCCCGTCACGATGTTGACCACCCCATCGGGAATGCCTGCTTGCGCAATCAAATTTCCAAACTCCAACAGCGCCGCCGGTGCATGTTCCGAGGCCTTCATAACAACGGTGTTTCCCGCCGCAAGTGCTGGTCCAATTTTCACCGCTGCCAAAAATAACTGGCTGTTCCACGGCACAACCGCGGCAATCACCCCCAAGGGCTCACGATTGGTAAAAACAAACATATCCGGTTTATCAATCGGAAGCGTTTCGCCATGAATTTTATCAGCCGCTCCAGCGAAAAAATGATAAAATTCGCTGATATATTTTGCCTGCCACCGCGTTTCTGCAAATAATTTCCCAGTATCACGCGTTTCGATTTCTCCCAGCGTCTCAGACTGCGCGGCAAGTAAATCTGCCAAGCGGCGCAAACAATGGCCGCGTTGGGTTGCGTTCATCTGGGCCCACGGCCCTTCACGAAAAGCCGTATCTGCAGCGCGCACAGCGCAATCCACATCTTCGGCCGTGGCCTCTGGAACTTCCGCCCATTCTTCACCTGTCGCAGGATTAATACTGGTGAATGTTCCGCCATCGCGGGCCTCTACCCATGCGCCATCGATCAACATCTTATAAGGTTTCATTCTGCTCTCCTTTGCACCGCGAGGGACCCGTAGGCTTGATAGGGCGCGGCGCCGTAAACACCGGGGCCTGCTTTATTGCCCACTCCCGTTTGAATTAAACATAGATCTTCAAAATAACGCTCTTTGCGCCATATCGCGAACTGATAGAAGCCAAAAAAAACCTGGTAGATGGCTTCAAGCACCGCGCCAAACGCACCGATCAGCAGCATCCGCGGACACCCCAAAAGATATCTGAAACGGACAAAATATGAGGGGCGGGCCGGCCGCATTGCACGTGCAAACCAAGTTTCAAATTAAACTGCATCCAAGCCCCTAAACGCCGCATAATCGCTATCCTTACTGAAATCTAAGAAGTGTCGCAGGCGATCAAGACACAAAGTTTAAATTCTTAAAAATGAAATATTTTGCTAATTAAGTGCAAATAATTTGAATTTAAGGCGTTAAAAAGCCCGTCAAACAGCATTGAAAGGCGTTAAATTCCGAAACCAACAGCGCACCACCTTGCCCCAAGTATGAGCCCCTAGAAAAACAAAGTCGATCACCCCGCATTGATAAAGGCATTGTGAGATCAGTCATGGATTAAACGGTTAGAATGCCCACCAAGTGTGGGACACACATTCACCTCTAAAAACGGCAAAATAGAAAATTGGTTTCAACTCTTTGATCAGTCGAAATGATAGATCGTAGAAAAATGAATACGTAAATCAGGATTTCCCCACCCGACACTTTGAAAGTGTTTCCATCATACGACCTTCCACAAGTTACCCAAATTATGCGAGCCATAAAAATTTTTTGCGGGTTTTTATCCAACCCCGCGACAAAACACGAAGCTTATGCAATGCAGCTCGCCCGCTCTGCTCACCGCAAAGGCCGCAAAGTGAAAGACTGAATACACCTCAGCGACAGGCCAACCTCTGCGCTGGTTGGAAACATACACAAAATCGCCAAAAGCGGAGCTGAAATATAGCGTATTTTGTTAAAAATAGAATTTTAGGACGATCGTACACCTGAGCCCTCTACCTACGGATCTAGAACATTTCTGCGAGGGTAAAATCGTTGCAAAACATATAAATTCACAAAAGCCGCTACTCAGTCTCATCCTCATACTGGGTAGCGCACTTGATCCGATAAGCTAATCCACGCCCCAAAAACTGACCTTCAAAGAAACTGGCGGCGCATGCACGAAAAACTAAGGCCATTCACGCTGCTAGATACAATAAGGCAAAAACAAGAATATTATCCCTGACTCTGGGACGTGCCGTTAAGAAACAAAGCTTTTTTATTTTGTGACTTTAGCCCCGCCCTTTCCAGGGCACCATAACCCGTTCGACCCAGCGCATAAGCATGTCTATGCCAAAGCCAATGATCCCAATCAGGATAATGCCCAGGATAACAATATCCGTCTGCTGGAATTTTGACGCAACCATAATCATCATGCCTGCGCCTTTTTCCGCTGCCACAAGTTCAGCGGCAACCACCGTGCCCCAACACACGCCCATGGCTACTCGCGCCCCGGTAAAAATTTCTGGCAAGCTATTGGGGAATACGACAAAGCGCATTATCTGCCATCTGCTTGCGCCCAATGAATAAGCAGCGTGCACTTTTGAAATTTTAACTCCAGACACGCCTGCACGCGCGGCGATGGCCATAATCCAAAGTGCAGCGAGGAATAACAAAATCACTTTGCCAACTTCCCCAATACCCGCCCAAATAATCACCAACGGGATCAGAGCAAGCGGCGGGACCGGCCTCATAAATTCAACAATCGGATCAAACCAGCCACGAAACCAATCGGACAAGCCCATGGCGTAGCCCAAAGGTATACCCACCATCGCGCCAATAAAAAACCCGACCACAACTCGAAATAGCGAAAAACCCAAATGTTCAAGCAAAGGAAAGTTCTTGAAGCCTTGGGTCGATATTTCTATCAGCCGCCCCCAGACGGCTTCGGGCGCCGGCAACCATATAGGCTCCATCTGCCAACCTTTTCGAGGCTCAACATTCAAAGTGCCTTTTGGCGTTAAAGCAATACGAAGATTCTCTAAATAAACCGCGACGCCCTGCTCAATCGGCTTACCATTAATGGCAACAATCTTAGCTCCCATTTTGCGGTTTTCTTCGTCATTTTTATCCCATTTCAGTAATTTTGTGCGATAAGCTTTGACGGCCATGACATCATTTTTGGCGAAACCATCACCCAATTCTAGGTTTGGGAGGATTATATCTTCACCGATGCCATGGACAATAAGTTTCACTCTCGCTTCATCGCGCAGACCATCACCGGTTTCAGCCGTGTAAGTGAATTCAGCATTTCCCCGAAAAGGGCCGGGTGCATGCAGAAACGACGGTAAAATTTTTGATCCGGTGAAGGCCCCCCATAAAATCAAAACCAACAGAACAGAAACAACAGAAGCTGCAAAATTTGAATTTACCGCACTTTCATCTCCAAAGGTCACGGTTTTCAATGAACCAAAATCTTGCTTGGGTGTAAGAAGTTTCTTTACCAGCCGCGACACAAAAAGGGTTAACAGGATTAAGCCAATATAACCGGCGATATAGGGCATAGCCGCCGCTAGAATGACCAGGATCGAAAGTAATTCTTCGGAAAGCTTGACCAATAACTCCATCAAACCGTTGCCTCCGAACGTCCCATAATTTCTTCTTCCATATTCCAGATCATTTCCAAAATCTCTTCGCGCCGATTGGCATATTCGACGTGTTTTTTAATATCACGAAGGTCGGCATCAACGCCTAGATCAGCAAAAGGAAGACGATATTCACGATGAATACGGCCCGGGCGCGGAGCCATCACCAAAAGGCGCTCGCCCAGCAGCAAAGCTTCCTCTACAGAATGCGTAATCAAAATAATTGTTTTGCCGGTTTCCTTCCATAGCTTCAAAACCAACGACTGCATCTTTTCGCGAGTAAGCGCATCAAGTGCGCCTAATGGCTCGTCCATTAAAATTACATCTGGATCATTGGCGAGGCATCGGGCTAATGCAACACGCTGCTGCATGCCCCCAGAAAGCTCATATACTGCTTTATCTTTAAAATCCCGCAGCCCAACCACATCAAGCAAATGATCCACTTTTTCGCGCGATTGTGCGGTGCTTATTCCTTTCATCCGTGGACCAAAGCCCACGTTTTCTCTTACGTTCATCCACTCAAACAAAGCACCCTGTTGAAACACCATGCCACGTTCGGCATTGGGGCCAGTTACCTTTTCGCCATTTAATAGAATTTCACCCTGCGTTGGCGCGAGAAATCCGGCAACAATGTTTAATAATGTAGTTTTACCACATCCAGAGGGCCCCAAAACAGACATCAATTCACCTGCTTTCAAGTCGAGGGTGACATCCTTCAAAGCTTGCACGCACTCACCGTTTGGCAAATCAAAGCGCATTGAAATATTTTGGATGGACAGTCCAGACATGGCCACTTTTCTCTTCCTACTTTTGATGGAGACGATTGCAAATAAACCACAACATCAGTTGCATTCTGCGGGCCGGCGCACCGGCCCGCAGCTGTTTAATTACATTCCGTTTGCTGTTTCCAACGGACCAACATTCACGTTGTCAGCATAGCTACCCAATGCTGAATCGATACTTCCAGCTGTCACAAAGACGTCTGCAACACCCTTCATAAATTCCTGTGCGCCACCACCGAGCCATGTTGAAGACAATTGGCTGTCGACAGTTGGGAATACAAATGTCGCCATTGTATCTGCTGTTGCCGCCTCATCCATACCAGCGTCTTTCGCAATGGCAGGAAGCATCATGGCATGGTTGGAAGAATCCGCCCACATCGCGTTTGCATCGGCGGTCACCTTGAGAAATTTGGCAACTAGATCGCTGTTTTCCGCTACCCAGCCTGCTGGACCAGAAGTGACGTCAAAAACCAAAATACCTAGTTCAGTTTTTTCAGCACCCGTAAGCAGAATGTTTCCGTGCTCTTTCGCGCGGCGTAACGAACCACCCCAACCGCAGAACATATCCACAGCGCCTTGCGCGATTGCAGCAGCGCCATCTGGTGGATCCATGTCCACTATTTCCATGCTGCCAACGTCAACACCAAAATGGTCCATTTGCTTCAAGAAACCATAATGCGCTGCTGTACCCAAAGGCACAGCCACTTTTTTACCGACCAACTCTTCAGTGCTGCTTTTGTCAATTTCAAGATCGCTTCTGACGACGCAGTTATCGTTGTCAGCGTAGCTAACAGCTACATCTAAGATTTGAAGATCTTGGCCAGCCGAGGTTGCAACCACAAAAGGCGGAACACCCTGGCTTACTGATAAGTGAACATCACCCGAGGCCATAGCTGCGGACATTTTCACACCAGAATCAAAGCTCACCCAGTTGACCTTTACACCTAACTCTTCGTCATAAGTTCCCATTTGTTTTGCATACTCAAATGGCATTGGCCACTCTAGAAAATATGCTACCGTCATTTCCTGATGCCCACCGGCCAAGACTGTCTGCGCACCGAGCGCGAGAGTCGCACCGGCAACCGCACCGATCAGTTTTGATTTATTCGACATTTATTTTCTCCCATTTTTTGCCTCAAAATTGAAGCTTCATTCTTCTGTCAAAAGAACAGAATGATTGTGCCCGCGAGCGTTGCGCAAGCTTAAATCGCAATCGAACAGATTACCAGTTTCCAATCAACGGTTATTTTGATGGTGAAGACCAAAAAATCTTCTTTTTGAGGATTAAGTTAAAATTATCGTAATCCATTTTTTTAAAATCTCTGCTTCTCACTCAATTTTCCAGAATAGAGCCCTAAAAATTGTTTGTTTTCACAAATCTTAAAGAGAACTAGACTTATCTTAAAGCATGCAAAGTTCCCGCTTTTTTAAAATTTTGCTTTCTTGACTGGAGGAATGGCGCCTACGTGCAGAATCACTCAAACATCAAAAACCCACAACCAAGCCCTCTAATTTGGCGAACCAATTTAATTTAAAATTGAAATTTTGCTTGAATAACAGTAGCGACGTATCTGGCTGGTTCATCGCGACATGGATCTTGTGTAAACAGCAAGCCACCTGACCCAGATTATAACGCATCTTTATCATCATGCTGTTTGCATATTGAAACGCCGCTTAGGCGAAGCCCACGCTGCGTAAACGGCAAGCCGCTTTATCCGGTTTAATTTGCTCGATATCTATATAAATGCCGCGCGCCAAAACTCTTAGCGGTGGCATCGGCAAAAACGGCAGCAACAGGCGGCCAAATTGCAGCCATGCGCATACCCCGCGCCTTGGACGCGAAAGGGATCGTATCTCAAGCTATCAATCGAAAAATTATCGTTCTTTAACGAAGCACCGCGCCGGGGTTCATAATATTGTTGGGATCAAGTGCCGATTTTATCGCCTTAAGCGCGCGACGCTTTACCGGACTGACATAAGCTTCAAGGTCTTGCGTTTTCAAGCGGCCAATCCCATGCTCAGCGCTAATCGAGCCACCAAATTCCACCGTGGCATCGTTTATCACCATGCGAATGCGTTCAGCCGCGTCTGGTTCTGCTTTTAGAAATGCGGCTTTCGTGACGCCTTGGGGTGGTAAAATATTGTGATGTATATTCCCATCGCCGATATGCCCATATGTGTTGACCCTCAGATCCGGATTAATCGCTTTTACCGCGGCGCATGTCGCGTGAATGAACGCTTCAACTTTGCTTATAGGAACCGATGTATCACTGCTTACAAACGCACCTGACAACCGGTTCGCCTCGGGTGTATTTTCGCGCAATCGCCACAGGGTGGCGCGCTGCGTATCAGATTGTGCAATCACCGCGTCTTGCACCAAACCCGTATCCAAACAATCGGCCACCGCGCCCAAAGCTTGTTCGATAATACCTTCGGCGCCGCCTGCCTCGATCAACACATACCAGCTGTAATCTTGCTTAAAGGGTTTTTTTAGATCTGAAAAACAACTGGCCACCAAATCTAAGCCGAAATCGCTCAACAATTCGAGCGCTGAAATACTTTCACGCAAATTGAGGCGTAACTTTTTATAAAGCGCAAGGGCAGCGGTAGGAGACGATACCGCGCAAAGCATAGTCACCGTTTCAGGGTCGAGTGGTGTGAGCTTGAATGTGGCCGCAGTTATCACGCCCAATGTCCCCTCACTTCCAATCAAAAGATGTTTAAGATCATACCCCGTATTGTCTTTATGCAAAGGGCTGAGATCGCTTAGAATAGAGCCGCAGGGCAACACGGCTTCTATCCCCAAACATAGATCTCGCGTGTTGCCATAGCGCACGACCTGTATCCCCCCTGCATTGGTAGCAAGATTCCCGCCAACACTACAGCTGCCCTTAGAAGCCATGCTGAGCGGAAATTGCAGCGCTTTCTCGTTAGCCGCAGCGTGCAGATGCGCCAATATACAGCCTGCTTGCACCGTCACAGTGCAGTCATCTTCAGAAACCTCACTGATGCTATTCATCCGTTCAAGCGATAGAATAAGCATATTTTCGGTTTCAATTGAAAGTTGGCCCGCCACCACACCCGTTCCGCCGCCATAGGGAATAAGGGCAATTTTTTCTCTATTACAGAGGCTTACAATCTCAGATACCTGCTGAGTTGACTCGGGCAACACCACCAAAAATGCCGCCCCGCAAAACCGCCCTCTCGGATCATCAAAATAACTGATAGCCTCAGCTCCAGCCTTCCATCCACCATGGCCCAGGATGGCTTTAATTTGATCCAAAACATCATCTGATGGCGCTGTAGAAAGGTTTGGCATAAATGCCTCCAAGATGACTGACAGGTTGCCTTACTGTCACCCTCAAAATATTATTTAGCAAATCAAATAAATTTCATTTTAAATAAAATTAAATTTTACAATTCGGTTTAACCCTCCGACTCGGCGATCGTCAGTTTGATTTGCGCCAACAAGGGCTCAAGCAGTTTTAATTTTGAACAATCTGATCTCGTTAGGATACCAAGCGTACGTCGGGGCGCAGATGGTCCCAATGAAATTTTTCTTAATTGCTCAAAAGACGGATCAGGAACACAAATATTTGGGCCAATCGCGACCCCAAGACCATGTGCAACCATACTGGCAAGATTTTCCAAAGAGCCCATCTCCATCAAATCATGCACGCGAATGTTATTTTTCGCCAGCCAGTCTTCGGCCATCATCCCAACGGCTGCCTGCCGGGTATGGCGCAAATAAGGCATCCTTTCCAAGATGAGAAAAGGATCGTTTTCGACAACCTCTGGCGAGGCCAGCAAAACCAATTCTTCTTCATAAAATGGCAACCAATTAAGCCCGTTATGTATATGCCGAGGCTCGCTCATCACAGCCGCATCCAATGTCCCGCCTTCGATCTGCTCGAATAGAGAAGGTGAAAGCCCCGGCACCACGCGGATATGCAATTGTGGATAAAGCGTGATCAACCGTTTGATCGATTTGGGAATTAAGCCGGCCAAAGAGGATGGCACCGCGCCAACAGAAAGTTCTCCGATCGTGCGCGGATCACCCGTGAGATCATCTAAAATGGTATCATAGGCCAAAACGACCGCTTTGGCCTTGGGCACAAACGCTTTGCCCAATTGATTTAATTTGGGTGACTTTTCAGAACGGTCGAACAATCTGACTTGCAATGTTTCTTCAAGCCGCGTCATTTGTTGGCCGATCGCCGCATGCGTGACGCAAATAACATCTGCGGCCGCGCGAAAACTACCCTGTTCAGAAATGGCAATTAAAGTTTTAAAAAGGGCAATGGTCATCGGTCTTACGACACCTCTCAGGCCAAAATAGTCTCATAAATGCGCTTATAAAGAAACGCTTTACAAAAAGCCAAAAATTAATGACTGGCGGAAACGCAAATTTTAGGGAAACCTAGCATGGTTAGCACGGTATATGGCGTAAAATGACCATCAATGACACGCTCAAAAATGCATTAGCTTACGCTGGTCAGCGGATTTGCAAGCCTAGACTTTTAGAGCTGCCAGTTCAAAAAACCATGGCGCTTGCATCTAAACCTGTGTCTACTATCAAAGATATCACAAAATTACAGCAAATTCGGGAGAAACATTATGCTGAGACGTACTCTTCTTAAAACAACCGCTGCGGCAGCGCTTGCACTGACATTTGGTGTGCAAGCCCACGCGGAATTGAACGGACCCGTTAATTACATCATTCCTTTCGGACCCGGCGGCGAGTCGGATATTTCTGCACGATTGCAGCAGCCTTTCTTCGCCGAAAAATTTGGCCAAGAAATGGTGGTTTCCTACCAACCCGGCGGTGGCGGTGCAGTTGGCTGGGCCTCTCTGAACGGTTTGAACGGCGATGGCCAAACCATTATGGGCGTGAACTTACCCCATATCATCATCAAACCTGCGCAAAAAGACGTAGGCTTTACAACAGATTCGTTGAACGCGTTCTACATGTTCCACTTCACACCAGATGCCATCGTTGTTCCGGCCAATAGCCCCTATCAAACACTTGCAGATTTGGTGAATGATGCGAAGGCCAACCCCGGACAGGTCACCATGTCAGGATCGGGAAAAGCCAGCGCCAACCACCTGGCCCAAATCAAATTTGACAAGATGACCGGCGCGCTCACCACATATGTGCCGTTCAAAGGCACCGGTGCATCTGTGACGGCGCTTTTGGGCAATCAGGTCAAAGCACAATGGGGTTATACAACCGTAGGTGCTAAACAAGGCGATGCCGTGCGCATGTTGGCCGTTGCGATGGAAGACCGTCATCCCCTTTTCCCGGATGTCCCAACCTTCAAAGAACTGGGATATGATATGGTGGGTGGCGCCTATCGTGGTATAGCGTTGCCCAATACCGCGAGCGCAGAAACCACCGCCATGTGGTCTGATATGATTGGCGAAATCAATGCCGACCCAGCCTTTCGTCAGAAAATGCTCGATGGTGGCTTTGCGATGTTGGATATAAGCGCGGCGGATATGCCGGCCTTTATGGCTGACCGCGTTGCGGAATATTTGAAAGATGCCCGCGAAGCTGGCCTCATCAAGTAAAATAAATTGGGTAACCCCGGAAAGTTGTAACGATGGAATTCAGTCACTTTTTATCTGCCTTAACGCCTTTGAATTTTGCATTGGCTTTATTTGGCGTTGTGGCCGGCACAGTCATTGGATCTATCCCGGGGTTAACCGCCACCATGGCGCTGGCTATTTTGGTTCCCATCACCTTTAGTATGGAGCCTGCCTCCGCGCTTATTCTTCTTGGGGCCATTTACACCGGCGCAATTTACGGCGGCGCCTATGCCGCTATTTTATTGAATACACCAGGCACCCCATCGGCCATTGCCACAACCTTTGACGGCTATCCCATGGCAAAACGTGGCGATGGAGATCTTGCGGTCGCCCTTGCCTGTTTTGCATCAGTTTTTGGCGGCCTGGTTGGCGCAATCGCGTTGCTTTTTCTGGCTCCGCCTTTATCGCAGGTCGCGCTGGCTTTTGGGCCTATTGAGTATTTTTGGTTGTCGGTTTTTGGACTGTCTTTAATTGCATCACTCTCCAGCGGCAATTTAATGAAAGGTCTGGTGGGCGGGGCTTTTGGGATGATTTTATCAACGGTTGGCGTGGCTGAAATTTCCGCTGATATCCGACTGACATTTGGCAGCCAAACCTTGATTGGCGGTTTTGGCGTTGTGGGGGCGTTGATTGGTCTTTACTGTGTGCCGGTCCTAATCGATCTGGTCGCGGTTCCTGACAGGCATTTAAAGGTGGAGGAAGGCGTGAAAACGGTTCGCATCGGAGAGGCATTTGCGCTCGCGGCGCGCTCGAAATTCAATCTGATCCGCTCTTCAATTATCGGTACTTTAGTGGGTATTTTACCCGGCGCAGGCGGCTCAGTTGCTGGGTTGGTGGCCTATTCAGAGGCCAAACGTACCGCCAAGCCAGACCAGAAATTTGGTGAGGGCGAGCCGAATGGCATTATGGCAACCGAATCCGCAAATAGCGCCACTGTTGGTGGGGGCTTCATCCCGACGCTGGTTTTAGGCATTCCAGGCACCCCGCCCGATGCCATCGTTTTAGGAGCGCTGTTGGTGCAAGGCGTACGCACCGGCCCAGCGATGTTTTCACAAAGCGGCTCGATCGTCTTTACGTTCATCTATGGATTGATAATCGCAACGGTTTTGATGTTGCCGGCAGGCCTTCTGATAGGGCGCTACGCGTATAAATCGATCGTCACTGTGCCGAAGGCAGTGTTGGTGCCAACGGTCGGGTTTATGACCATCATCGGCACTTTTGCCATCCGCAACAGCGTCTCAGACGTGATTATCATGCTGTGCCTTGGGGTTTTTGGATGGGTTGTTGCCAGGTTTGGATTCGCTGCCTCACCGATCGTTCTGGGGTTGATATTGGGCCCGATCGCCGAGCAAGGCTTTGTGCAAGGCTGGACCATAGGCGCGGCGACAAATAACTTATTCGGAATGTTTTTTGGCAGACCGATTTCGCAAGGCATTTTGCTGTTCACGCTCATAACGCTGATTTTACCGCTGATCGTTCAATGGCGAAAATCACGCAGATTCGAAGAGGCCAACCAATGACCCCCCCTTCTGCAATGAAAAGCGGCGGACAGATCGGATCGCTGCTTGCCTCGCTGTTTTTTATCTGTGCGGGGCTGATAACGCTGTATGATACAACCAGCTATACTGATCGCGACAGCCAAGTTTTTCCGCAAACCGTGGCCTTTATACTGGTCGTGACAGCGTCATTTTCATTCATCGCCAGATTTTTAAAACCATCCGATGAGGGCGGTTTTGGAACCGGCATTTGGTGGCGCCGGGCATTGCTGATAATCGCGATGTTTCTGATGGGTTTCCTGATCCCTAAGATCGGATTTTTACCCGCAGGCGTGGTGGCTTTCAGCGGTGGGCTGATTGCGGCGATGCATGAACGCTGGAGCGCAAAAACGTTTATTTTATATCCGATATCCGGCGCAGTGGTAATCACCGCATTTTACGTTTTATTCAAGTTCGTTTTATACGTGCCATTGCCTTAAAAAATCTCAACTTGCCAACCAGCCCGCGACGTAAGGGCAGATCCAACGCCTCAAGATATATTATCTTTTAATGGTTCTGTAAGTATAAGGACACAAAGCAGATCATGAAGCGATCTTAAGTTTTACACCGTTTTTCAAGCCGTCGCTTTGCAGAAACCATCGTCAATCATAAGGATTTTGTAAAAGCAAAGCGGCCAGCCCAGACCGTTTTAAGGCGCCGCAAAACGTAAAATGAAACCTTTAACGCTCAAAACCAAAGCACGCCGTTTGTACGGACAATCTGATGCCCATAATGATCTTTACAACGAAGATAAAACTGACACTCCTGTGGATCCAGCTCATTTTAACGTGAACCTGCTACGATCAGGTTTGCTTAGCGCCTCTGCCACGGTTGGAAGTCATGAATGCCCAAGCCATATTCGCGGCACCCAACAAGAAGGCATGCGCGTATTTGATAACTGGGCAGAAATACCGCACAAAAACACCAGAGTGTATTGGCACCTCTTCGTTGATATGCATGTACCTGACTCTGAAATTTCTCAAAGTGTAACAAATTTCTCGCCCAATGAATGGTCACTTACGCGCCGTTATGACTACGATAAAAATCAAATTTTGCCACGGTGTTGATTCACATTATCAAGTTGATATCGCAACCCTTCTTGAGTGCTGTTTCGGCGGCATTCACAAGGGCTGAACGTAGTTTAAGCAAGCTCCGCATGGGCGTTTCATTGCGAAGATAACTCTAAACTTATCGGCCATTTTGATTTTGGGTTCGCACTGGTTCGCATCGGCAACAACAGTTTGCTAATTTTAGGTGTTATTGACCTATGCTTTCGTAAAAAGATCCGACGGTTGGGCGTAAGTCATGCTTTGTTGGAGGGTGCAGAAAACTCTACAAAATGAAAAGTTTTGCCTCAGCAATGCCAGATGATCGGCGTTTATATGAACAAACTGGCTGTTCTTTACAGCCTCATGCAAACACAAAAATTCTGGCACTTGATGCATTAAAAATGCCACAGTGTTATTGAACGTGATTCAAATGAAATATATAACGTCGAGCGCTTATCCGAGAAACGGTGGCCGGCAGAGAGCATTGATCTTCTTGGATGTCTTTAATGAGGCTATTCTAGGTCTAAGTAAACAGTACACGCCACTGCTGCAAGATGCGGGCGGATTTATCAAACTGCACGATCTTAGCCAGGGGGCTAATCCCCCGTCTCCTCCCCGATTCAGCGACGATCTTGGCAGATTAAAAGCGGCTAGTGACAAAACCACCCTCTTCCTGAACTGTCAGTTTTGAATAAATAATAGAGGGGCTTGGATCAAAAATTTCTTCTCCGCCAATTTCTTCATAAGCAATCTTTTGAAGATCATCAGAGTTCATCGCCACAATGTACAGAATGTGGAGTTCGCTACATCATTCAGATGCATACTTAAGCGCTAAGCCAGTTTGGCAGCTGTTTACGCCACCGAAGATATGACTGTGGGGGATTAATAATCCGGGTAAGTGGTCAAAAGGGTGGACGACCTCTGCGAACATTAAGTCAAAACCAAGAAAATATATGTGGTTTGTAGTACCGCTTTTCATTGTAAAAATATCTGTGTCGATCACCAAACTGGAGCCTCGAGCAGACCGTCCCATATTCAAACGACTTGGTTGATCGTTAAGAAAACTGAGAGCCTTTACCAAACCTAGTGACGGCCAGTTTCCGTGCTTGATATCATTGCTCAACATCGTTTGAAATCAGGTCGAGCAAATTCCCATTCTAACGCGTCAGCATGATTAAGTTCTCAACATCTTTCACCGCACGGAGATCGGGAACAAAATGCAGCCCATAGCCCGCGAAATAGACTTAGAAACAGAGAGCTAAAGGCGAACGGTTCAATCTTGCAAGCCTGACATATCGAGCAGAGATACTGAAAATTATAGGTCGCTACAAGGTTGCGGGCAGATCCATTTTATCAACGTGCTGCTTAACTTTCACGCCGCAGTTAATCCCGCGTTTTGGTCTTAATAGGCTGATGTTCGTTTTTTAGATCTGCGCTGTCACTCGTTCTATCTGTCGGGCGCACGCGTCATTTCTCATTTTTCAAAACACAAAAACGCAACCGCACAAAGTCGGTTACGCAACACTGGCTATGTTTTTGATCAAGCTTCCGACTTAAGCTTTAATATCACTGGGCTTGGGCGCTTTACCCTTCACGCTCCGCTTTTTTGCGCGCAAGCTTTTTGATCCGCTTGATCGCTTCTTTTTTGGCTTTTGCCTTTTTCACAGAGGGCTTTTCATAAAATTCTTTCGCCCTCATTTCGCGAAACATGCCTTCACGTTGCATTTTCTTTTTCATAACACGCAGCGCTTGGTCTACGTTGTTGTCACGAACACTTACTTGCAGCATATGGGTATCTCCGTTGTTGCCCTCCCCTTTAGGCTTATTTGCCGCTATGGGCAAGCCCTTGTTTGATCTCAATTGCGGTATAATGATACATCACAGAGATTTGAAACGAAGAGCAAAGAGAGGCTCATCTCACCCCCTTTGGTTATGATCACCAGCACCGCTGACCAAGCCGCATGAGTCGGAGACAGCATCGGAAAGGTTTGCAGCTTTAGATACCAAGGGCACACTGGATCTGATTAGTCAGTTTGATCTCTGTAAGACGACCGCAGTGATTCAGATTGAGGTCGATACAATCACGCCGCCCTATACCCGTTTTTAAAAATAAATTCTCAAGCCAAAACAGTTTCTTATTCAACTGGAAAAGAATTTATCTGGCTCTAAAGATAATGCAGCCTTTATTTGCCCCAAGAATAATTTTGCGTTCAGGGCAAGTGAAATTCAAAATACTAGCACCTGATCCCCCGAGCAAAGGTATCAAAGCTTTCAATTTGCGGCCAGTATTTATGCGAAGATGCGACAGATGATAAAATTTCTCATTCGTCGTATTTCCGTATATTTTTTTGCAATCGATCACATTCAGGATGTTATTTCGTACTATGCCGTAACAGACCCGTGTCGACGCTCAATCGAAGCGCTAAAATTATTTCCAATCGCAAAATTCGACGCCTTTTTTATTATGCGCCAAGATTTGCCGCTGGGTGCCAATCGTCAGAGCATCACGCACCGAGGGGCGAAGAGGCTCTGCCCAAAGGCACTCACCGCTGATCACGATCGCGCATCCACTTGCGAAGCTCATCAGAAACAGCATCATCAGACATAAGATCCACCTCATCTTCAATCTCCTTTGTGTTTTGAAGCACTGACACCCGCGCTTTTAAATCGCGGATCTTCTGGTTTGATTTCTGTTTGGCAGCGCCCCATAAAAACGCGCCAAGCATGGCCAAAACAAAGGCACCCGCCAGCGCAAGCCATGTTTTCAGCCGCGCGATCATCGGTCTCCCAGCCGCCATTTGCGCAGCCGCTCACGGAAAATATAAACCCCCGCCAGCATCACCAGAACGCCTGCACAAATCAGCGTAACCTGCGCTGCGGGGTGCATTGCCGCCACGCCCGCCGTGGCTGTGGCTGACGCCCCTGCCAGCGCTGTAACCGTGCTGGCCTGAAGGGTGGTGCTTTCGCTTGAATTTGAACGCGGCGCGATTACCCGGCGCACCCCCAGCAGCTTAGAGACAGGATAGGATTTCACATTCACCTGGTCGTTTTGATTGCCGCCCAGCAGATTGAGTTTCTGCACCCCTTGGCCCTTGAAAAACCCCACATGGCCCTGCCAGCTGGCTTTGCCCGACAGGATCACCACATCGCCCTCTTTGGCCTCGCTAAGAGGTATTTTTTGACCCCAGTCCAAATAAGAGCGCGCCAACAGCGAGCCGGTGCCCTTTGTTCCCGCTTGCAACAAGACCGAGCCAACAAAAGCCGCGCACCACGGCACCGCATCCTGTTTAATCTCAGAATGCCCGGCCTCGGCAAACATTGCCAAAACCAAAGGATTGTTTTCGGACCCCGCCCATTCCCATATCCCGACCTGTTTTTGCGCATGCTGCATTATGGTTTTGTTTAAATTTGCCATCGGCTCTCTCTCGTGACACACCCCGCAAGAGAGCGAAGGATCGGTTAGAATTGCTGCATCTACGTAAAGACTACGCGCGCTTGATTAACCGCCATGTGCCGAGGGCTGACATATGCCATGATGCCTCAAAACCTGCCACGCAAACACCGCGCCTGTTACTTATCTTTTGGGTTAAAGACCTGTTTTCGAATGATTCATAAGCTGATGGCAACGCAACCTTAAAAACCATGCACACCGCACGCCAAACCGTGGAGCCGCGAGCCATCGGTTATTTCGGGTCTGTGCATACCGAACTTGGGATGCCGGCAAATATAAGCGCAAGGCCTCTTCATCTTTACGCTCTAGCTTTTCAAGTTAGCCCAATTTAATCGTCCCTGAGGGTGCGGCATTAGAAAATCAGATCGGCGCCCAGCTTAGCAATAAACGACCTTAGCCCATAGCCAGCTATAAAGCCCGATGACGCTACCCCAACAAGCTTATGATCTTCTAAAGTGGCTCCATCATCACCCTAGATGTCGTGCCATGCCCGAAGGTGTAATGGCCCTAGGTAGCATAAGGTTACATTTCAAAGCGTGCGCCTTGCACGTGCCGCGCTGTGTTTAAAGATATTCTTTGCAATATTAAAAAACCTGGGGGGGGGGAAGCACTGGCCCTAAAGCGGCTCTTCGCTGCGCTTTGCACAAATATTTTCGTTGAGCTTACCCCCGATGGGATACAACATGCCGCCGCTTTTTAGGGCAAGGTTTTATGAGCTTTCGAAAATATTAAAAAATTATTTATTTTTGAGGTCCGTAAATATATTATCAAACTGAACTAAAAACATCATGCAGCGACGGCATTTGGCAAATATGAAAAGAGCTCAATCCAAAAAGGTAAAACCAATGCGAAAATTTACGGCCATCATTCTTCTTTGTGTTTTATCTGCCTGCCAGTTTAATGTAACACCAACCTTTTACGTCAGGGACATCCAAGATGTCATTGCGTCTCGAGATCCAATCAATTTACCCATATTTATGCAAGTCCCCGCCTCAAGCATGGATGATTGTCAGTCTGAAATCGGTCAGGTGCTGGGCATATTAGAAACCTATGGCATGATCGGAAAGCTACAATCATGCAACAGCGATGAAAGCGCGCTGTTTGCCACTGCCAATATTGAGCTTGAAGCGTCCGTCATGCGAGTAGACGATCAAAATCAGGATAATATGACCGGGGCTTTGGCACTTGGCATAGAAGATCGAGGCGATGGTTATTATGGGTTATATCTGGCTCGCAACCCAAATTTAGAAGCGGCAATGAGCTCTATTGAATCCGCCTTAGTTTTCGCCAGTCTTGACGCAACAAATGTTGGCTTCATCGTTACCATAAACAATGACATGAGAGAGGCGCTTTTAATCACTACATATGATAGCTTTGTGAATGGTGCGCCATATGATGAGGAAGAGTTCACATTGCAGCCACGATCAGTTTTAAAAATTAGAGCATCAGATGTGAGCACAAATTTATTTTTCAATCGGGGTTGGTACGAAATTGGCGTTATCGCGTTTTCCAGCTAAAGCTGCTGATGAAAAAACCTCCTGGAAACCTTAAACGATGATGTGTTTGCGCACCTGCAACAGATGTGTGCCGGCGATAAATAGACCCTCCAAACTTTGGTTAAAAACATTGGAGCTTTAAGTATCGGTTTTTCGATGTATCTTTGGGTTTTTTTAATCGGATTATGTTCATTTTATCAGTGGCTTATTAACGCCAATAGAGCTGATCAAACAAATAATGATCTAAAATCGTACTTTCAGCGTAAAGTCTGATATAGCCAGTCGCTAGAATTAAGAACATCGTAGCCAACAGCCTCATTGAAACTGCAAGTTATGGAGCTGACTTATGAATGAAATACGGGATCGACATTTTATAGATGAACTCGTTCAATATGGACGAGAGTATCTGCTGACCGATGTAGACGATCTGGTTTGGGAGTGGTTGAAACAATCCCATTTCGTTGACAGTAAAAATCAGGCAACAGACAGAGGCAAATCCTTGTTGCTTATGCTCAGCTAGGCTTCAAATCATATCTCATTCATTTTGATCCGATCTGTAGCACGAACCGTATAATTACAAGGATTGTGCGTAAATACGCACGTTGCGATCATGGTTAATCGCTTATTCAAGGCGCGGGCGAGCCACCCGAGACGTTGGGAAATGATGTGAAAAAATGTATCTGCGGACGTTCACCGACAGCCACTTGCATTGGGTGGCATAAGCTGACCCATGCAGAGTGGCAGGTGAAAAAACTTATCTTAGAAGCAGAGACACATGCTGAAAAAGTCGCAGAGGAATATTCTAAACTCATGGAACAGAAAAACTGGCTCCGTTGAAGCAATGACGCGGGTTTACAATAAACGCTTTTAATTTCGGGTCAGCTAGAAATGTCTACCAACAAAAAACAGAACTAAACTTCCACATCTGTGACTATTAGTTTACGTTTTGTAAAAACCTTAGAAGCAAAAACCGTTAAGCCAAATTGCCCCTTGCGCAGAACTAACACACCGTCGAACGCTGTTTTTGCCCCCAAAGGCCCCTTCGTCAACACAAAGGCGTTAGGCTTCAGCACCCAAGCATACACAGGTGCGAGCGCACGTTTCGATCCCGCGCCAATGATGCGAAACATTCCAAAAAGTTAAAAACAAAATGAAGGGACCAATGGGAGCATCGGCAATAGCAATATGTTCGACTTTCAGGATGAAGCACGCTTTTTTGAGATGCTTGCGCGTTGGTAAAAAATTAGTGACGGCGATGGATGTTTGCGCGACGGCAGGTGCGAAGGCATCAGGATTGTCAAGATCAGCCCACATTTTGTTGAACCATTGCCAGCTAATCGGATAGGGCGTGCGGCAAACAGCTGTTACTTGGCGTGACGCCTTGTCTAAAGCGATCGCTTCAAAGCTGATCACTTTAGACCATGCAATAGCAAGGGAAGGCGCGGTGACAGCTAAACCGCTAGAGGTGTTTTTAAACCGGTCATAAACACATTGAATTTGAGCGTAAAAGAGAACACTGGATGAGCTGACATTAAAAACATACGAGGCTGCGCAGAGCGCAACGTCAAAATACAACCGCGTGGTAAAGCCTGCCATTCAAAAACTGATCGAACCGCCTTCACCGCGTTTTTGGGGTTTTTTCTTTTCCAAGCAAGAAGCTTCGACAATAAAGCGTTAAAAAAAATCAACCGTATTGCCGCGCCAGACGCGCTAATCCGGGTTAAAGGTGGCGACCCACGCGCCAATCGCATCAAACCAAAAAATTTTTCTGAAGATAAATAAAACTGGCCATAATAGTTACATTATACAAGCTCGTTCTGCCGAAGTTCCAAAAGGTAAAAACGTTACTTAGATACGCCATCCCTTTTTTTGAGCGCTCCTTTCCAGTTTTAAATCAGGACTGCTAACGCGCTGGAATGATCGTGCTGGGCGCCAAATGAAAAATTCATGTCTTCAATAATTGATACACTATTGATTTACCCGCATTTGAATGTTAGCCAAGGCGCAAAGAAGATGACGGAGCGAACATTCACCTGTCCAAATTGCAGCATATAAAAATTGAACACCGTGTTCGGCATGTTGATTTTGATGGTGAAAAATAAATGCTTGGTTGCAAATTTAAATTTTGGCTAGAAAATGAACGACAACATTATCTTAACATCCAAGCGCAACAATAACTGCGGAGCGCTAAACGCAGCTTATGCAGCACAACGCGCGTGTTCTATCTCGGCAAAAGCCGAGTCACGACATAAAAGCGAAGTCTCACAAAGCGCGCCTCGGTCGACTGTGGACGGGAAAATAATGTAATGCATGCGCTGTTAACCCTTCTCAAACCATTGCAAATTTTCAATGATATCTGCGGCTGGTTTGGGCGTTGGATCTCAGTCATCGCCTTGGCGCTTATGGTCCTTATAATTTTACTGCAGGTTTTCTGCCGCTATGCGCTGAACAATGCCCTGCCCTGGCCCGATGAAGCGGCACGGTTTCTTATGCTATGGCTCACTGGCTTGATGGCGCCAATTGCGCTGCGTCAGGGTGGATTTGTTGCGATTGAAACGCTGACGCAATTTTTGCCCCGCCGGGGCGTTACCTTATTAACGCTGTTTCTGTTTACAGTGTCTCTTATGGTGCTTTGCGTTGCCGTAAAATTGGGGTGGAAACACGTTAATTCTGGATGGCTGTTTGCCAGCGCCTCTTTAAAGCTGCCGCTGCAGCTGATCGGTTTGAAAGCCGTTAAACTCAAATTGGCGTGGATGTATTTATCACTTTTTGTGGGGGCCGTTTTAATGATTTTTGCTACGGTCGAGTTAATTATCCGCCAAATTATCACCCTCGGGGGAGAGCATCGCCATTTACGAGATATTCCTATTCTTGACAGCGAAAGTGCGCAATAATGCTGATGTGGTTCCTACCCCTGTTTCTGGTGTTTTTGGTGATTGGTCTACCGGTGTTTTTCGGGCTTTTGGCGGCGCCCGGGCTTTTGTTATGGCTCAACGGTCAAGAACGTGACATCGCCCTCTTATATCGCAACGTTTACAATGGAATGGACAGCTTTCCGCTGATGGCCATTCCATTTTTTATGCTGGCGGGCGAATTGATGAACCGGGGTGGAATCACAAGCCGTTTGGTGGAATTCGCTCAGGCAATTATGGGGCATCTGCGCGGCGGCCTTGCGCATGTGAATATTTTATCTTCAATGCTGTTTGCCGGCCTGTCCGGATCAGCCGTCGCGGACACTTCTGCGCTTGGCTCTATGCTGATCCCCGCGATGGAAAAACAAGGCTATACAAGGCGTTTTGCGGCCGCAATTACCGCCGCGAGTTCGGTTATTGGGCCCATTATCCCCCCCTCTGGCATCATGATTATCTATGCCTATGTAATGGGCGAGAGCGTTGCCGCATTGTTCTTAGCGGGTATTGTGCCGGGGGTTATGGTCGGTGCAGGGCTGATGCTTATGGTAAAGGTCATGGCCGACCGCTATGATTTTCCAGTTGCCAGCGCTAAATACAGTTGGCGCGCCCGCGGCCAAGCCAGCCTAAAAGCATTTTTTCCTTTGATGACGCCGGTGATCATCCTTGGCGGTATTCTCGGCGGGATATTTACCCCGACAGAAGCCGCGGCTGTTGCGGTAGGGTATGCAACTTTTATCGGCTTATTCGTTTTAAAATCACTGAAACTGCAGGATTTACCTCAAGTTCTTACAAAAGCGGCGATGACTTCTTCGGTTGTATTATTGCTGGTCGGCGCGGCAATGGCGTTTAAAACGGTCGTTAGCCTGAGCCATGCTCCAGAAACCCTTGCAGCGTTTATATTGTCGCTTTCGGAAAACCCGCTGATTTTACTTTTTCTGATCAATATCTTGCTGTTCATTGTTGGAATGTTCTTAGACGCTGGGCCGGCAATCATTATTTTAGGGCCAATCTTGGGGCCAATTTTCATCAGTATGGGCGTTGACCCAGTTCATTTTGCAATCATAATGAGCGTAAATTTAACGGTTGGGCTGGCAACGCCACCGATGGGCTTGGTGCTGTTTGTGGCCTCCTCTGTATCAGGAGAGAGAGTCGATAGTATCGCCCGCGCAATCATTCCATTTCTTTTGGTTGAAATATTTGTGATCTTCTTAATCACCTATATTCCAGCCATTTCCATGACGATCCCACGTCTTACCGGGTTCGTAAACTAACCTTAACTGCAATATCTCTAGGGAGGAAAACATGCTAAAAGGTACTATCAAGTCGCTGACGCTTGCAGCGATGCTAACCACAGGGGCGGTGGCTGCCAATGCCGCAGATTACACAATCCGAGCCACAGCCAACTCGAATGAGAACGATGAAGACTATGATGGTCTTGTTGTGTTCAAAAACTATGTTGAAAGCGCTTCAAACGGCGCGATCGAAGTTGAATTATTCATCGGCACGCAGCTATGTTCAAAAGGCGCGGAATGCTTGCAAGGTGTGGCCGATGGTTCAATCGATGTGTATATTTCGACATCAGGTGGCGCGGCCGGTATCTTCCCATATGTGCAAGTTCTGGACCTGCCTTATTTGATGGCGGATGATCGCGTTGCTGAGCACGTTCTTTCCGGTGATTTTACTCGCACAGTGCGCAAAATGGCGCTTGAAAACTCTGGCGATAAAATCCGTTTGATGACAATCGGGAATACCGGCGGATGGCGCAACTTCGCGAATACAAAACGCCGCGTTCAAAACCCAGATGACATGGCCGGTTTGAAAATTCGTACCGTTGTTGCAGATCTTCCGCAAGAACTCGTAAAAGCGCTTGGCGCCTCTCCTACGCCGATCCCATGGCCTGAACTGTTCACATCGTTTCAAACCGGTGTGGTGGAAGGGTCTAAAAACGGCATCACCGATATCATGGGGATGAAATTCCCAGATGCAGGCCTGAAATATGTGACTTTGGACGGCCATGCCTATATGGGCGCTTTGTGGTGGATGTCAAATGACACATTCATGTCAATGCCAGCAGAAATGCGTACGATCGTTGCCGATGGTTTCTCACAATTGCAACAGGCCACCTTCGCTTCACCAAAGCGTAAATCAATTCAAGCCTATGCCGATTTTGTAGCTGGTGGCGGAGACCTTTACGTGCCGACACCTGAAGAAAAAGCAGCGTTCAAATCAGCTGCAGCGCCCGTTTATGATTGGTTCAAAGCCAATGTAGATGGAGGCGAAGAAGTGTTTAATGCACTGACGTCAGCGGTTGCCGCCGCAGAGGCCGATATTTCCGCCGGTCGCGCAGCGGATATTCAATAAAAACAATGGGTCTGCGCAGCATGTGTCGCTGCGCAGATCCCACTTTCGTATCTTTCTGTCAAAAATGTTGAAAACATTTGCAAAGCTGGTTTGCATCCGTTCTTATCTGAACGGATATAACCAGACCCGATAATCATCGATCAAAACATGCGCCTTCTCAATCTGCTCCTTCGTCATTTTTTTAACCACTTCCTCTTGGCTAATCATCGCATCCGGATCATTACCAATCGCAGAGAGCACATACCACATATAGGCACGGGTCAAATCAGGCGCGGGCATGCCAAGCCCCAGTTCATAATACCACGCGACACCAGATTGTGCGCCCGGATGGCCTTTCATTGCACTGCGCAAATACCAATCAAACGCGCGCTCAAAATCCTGCTCTACGCCCAAGCCCATCGCATACATTACGCCAATCAATTCTTCGGCCTCGGCATTGCCCGAACGGGCTGCAGGCCACAGCGCATGGCGCGCTTGTTCAAATTTCCCCGCCTCCATCAGATCTCTGGCAATTTCAAGCTCGGCCAAAGCGGGCCCAGCGCTGATCAACGCGGTTTGCAACGCCAAAACCTGCCCCATCCTCTTAAAAACCTGTTTAGTGCGATACATATTTCTATCCTTGCTACTGCGTTGAGCAGCTCTGCCATATGGGCGGAAACGCTGACCCTTAACGAGGCGCAGTTTCATCCATTAGACCTACAAAAAGCAAGCATTGGCCGGCTTTTATTTTATGATAAAATTCTCTCTGGCAATCGTAACATTAGTTGCAGCACATGCCATCACCCGGACCATGGCGGTGGTGATGGGCTTAGCCTTGGCGTTGGCGAAGGCGGTGTGGGGATAGGCCCTAAGCGCAGCGCTGGCACGGGCGATGATAAAATCAAAAAGCGCATTCCACGCAATGCCACCGCGCTGTGGAATTTGGGGCATAAATCTATCAATATAGTCTTTCAAGACGGACGACTTGAAATCAGCGATATTTATGAAAATGGCTTTAACTCACCGGCTCAGGAATGGTTACCAGATGGGTTAAACACGGTTATTTCAGCGCAAGCAATTTTTCCGCTTGTGGCGCAATTTGAAATGGCTGGAAACCCCAAAGAGAATGAAATTGCCGGCGCTGTGCATGACAGAATCGATGCGGCTTGGCCGATTTTGGCAAAACGCGTGCGCGTAATCCCAGCCTATGGTGATATGTTCGTCAAAGCCTTTGATGATATCGACAGCCCAGAACAAATCACGATCGTGGAAATCGCCAAAGCCCTGGGAGATTTCATCAATCTTGAGTGGCAGAGTTTTGACAGTCCCTATGACGCATTCTTAACCTCGGGCAGGCCACTAGACCCGGCCAGCGAACGGGGCCGGCAATTGTTTTTTGGCAAGGCAGGCTGCGCAAATTGCCATAATGGCCCTTTACTGAGCGATCAGAAATTCTACGCGCTTGGTCTGCCCGCCTTTGGGCCCGGCCGCGCACGGCGCTGGGATCCAACCGCACGCGATGTTGGACGTATGGGTGAAAGCGATGACCTGCGCGATGCCTATCGCTTCAAAACTCCGCGCTTACGCAATGTTGCCCTAACGGCGCCTTATGGTCATAACGGCGCCTACCCAACCTTAGAAGGGATCCTGCGCCATCATTTAGACCCGCAAGGTATGCGTGCGGCTTGGACGCGCGATATGGCCGCCCTACCCTCGGTGCCTTGGTTGGAGGATATTGATTTTGTTATCCAATCAGATCGCTATGAAATGGCGCGACAAGCTGCAAAAATTGATATCAAGCCCCGCCCACTAACGGATAATCAAATCGCTGATATTGTGAAGTTTTTGCATAGCCTTACGGGGAAAACCGCCACTAAAAGTCGGTTGGGCAGCCCCGACTTTGTGCCCAGCGGCCTGCCCGTTGATTAAACGGATCTCAGGCGAATGGCTGGCAAAAATCATCCCTTGGTTTTTAATGCTTATTAAGCCTGCAAAGCGACTGCGCCAGAAACTTGAACGTGCCGGTGATCTGAGGCTTTCGCGGCGCAGATGCGCGCTGGGTGCATTTATCAAAACTGATACAAATCAGTATTTTGCTCGAGGCTCTGCTCGTCCGAGGTTGGATACATGTAAAAACATTCAACCAGCGCGCCTGCCCAGCTGATCTGATTTGGACCCTCCCCTTTCAGGATATATCGTTCTCTAAAAAATATTTTACATATCAGCCAAAGAGCTGCGCGCTGGATATAAAACAGATCCTGCTCTTACACAGTCAACTTGCAACCCCCTCATTTTTACCTTGGAAGATCTATTACATTTTTTAAAATTCTTGGTCTTGCGCGCAGCCCGACGGAAGATGGGGCCTGTTTACCATCCCCTTTAGCTTTAAAACTGGCAACATCACCCAACCCTGATTTTGACGGTGGCGAAAACGCCAATTCAGCGAAAGAAACGAAGGGCCGTTTTTTATGGTCTTAAAAAAGCGCTAAATGGCGATGGCCAATGGTAAAAAGTTTTCAACGGGCAATCACCCGGTTGAAATGACTTTGCCAATACTTCAAATTTTAAGCGCAGGATTTGAAATCGATGTGATCACTCCCACTGGCGCCGCGTCGCGATCGAAATGTGGGCGATGCCTGATAAAGACCCGTATGTCACAGGGTTGCTCCATACGTTTGAGACGGCGTTTAAAATCTCAAAAAGCCTTGCCCATTTTGCAGACAAACCATGATCCAAGGTGGTTCCTTTATTGCCCTATTCATTCCCGGCGGGCATGGCGCGATGCTCAGGCTAGCAGATAATCCAAATGTGAAAAAAATGTTTCATTAGGCGCATAATCGCACTTTGTTTACATTGACCATCTATCATGGGCCAGCCGCGCTTTTAGCCGCAGGTGCGGGCAATTGCTTTATCTAAAACAAAATACCAAATTGCGGTTTTATCCGGCGAAACTAACAAACAAACACCAATGGTTGGATATTTGCCCAGACCCATGCCGTGGTATTTTTCAGAGACGCTGAATGCTTTTGCGGTGTCACTGATCAACACAAAGCCCGATGCAAGCTGCCATCTTGATCTAGGCTTCTCACAGGCGCCAGGCCGAAAGCGGCAATTAAATTCGGCAGATTGGCCGTAAACACCCTTTTTAACGCGCTTAGGCAGAAATAATCGCGATTGGCAAAAATGTTGAAGACCTGCCACTAAGCCATCTTATTTGTTAAGTTAAAAGCTCATTCCCCCGTAGCAAAGACGGCGGCGTGCCCACCACAACCGAAGGGCTTCTGCGTAATTTCGGCGCAATTGACCTCTGAGCCAAGCCTCACTAGGGTGCCGCAGATACGCTAGGGGATCGTCCATGAGCATAAGCAAAATAGGTGTCGTTCTTATGATTTGCCTCGGCCTCGTTGGCTTTATTGGCTATCATCAACAAGGCGCCCGCAGTTGGACAGAAACCAACGATATCACGGGCGAATATCGCGTCTGCCAAAAATTTTCCGACGCCGCTCAGATGATCTGCGATGCGTGGCATCCAAAACAGTTGATAGATCTGGATCCTTAAGTAAATTGACCTAAAAAAGTTAAACACGGCTCTACATAGCCTTGATTTAAATTTAAAAACGTTTGGACTTAAATTTATAAAGCGTGCCATGTTTGCGAGAAATCAATGTTATTTAAGATAGACCCTCTGCATTAACAGAACCTCAAAACGATGCAGAAACGTTTATTTCGCGCATGCTAGAGCGTGAATGTTTGGGAACTAAGAATCGTCAAAGTCTTGCGCCGCATGTTTCAGCATAGATGCGTAGTGGCAGCTTATCAAAAGGCCAAACGGTCAAAACAGTCCTGTAGTTCTTTAACGCGGAGACGTGGAAATTCTGTTTCATCTCAGCGGCGGCACACGTGCACCAGTTTGGCCGATCCGCATGCGGGCGTTCCAATTATTTCGCTAAACCCGCCTCTCATTACTATGCGCGCAGCTTATGCAATTAACAAAGAGCTGTAAAGACTGTGCAAGGACCAGACATTTCGCCCCTTCCGCCGATAAAGCTGTATTTAAAGCTGATGTTTTAAAATCATGCCTTCATCATTGCAAAGGCTAAAAAGGGTTCTATCACGCCGGCAACTGTGACGACGGCTTCAAATTTTATCGTCACAGCCCCACTGTTCCCTCTGAACTTAAAAAGGAAGCTTTTCTTTATTTCGCAACCATTCAGTCCGATTGATAATACCCGACAACATCCCCAGCGGTGCTAACGCCCAACCCATTTAACAGCCTATTGACATAATTGAAGTAGCCAATAATTTGATTTGCCTCAAGAATTTCACCATCCTCTACCCCTGCAGATTTTAACAAATCAACATCTTCTTTGGTGATCTTGCCAGGCGATAAAGTTAACTTCTCAGCATAATTCAACAACGCAAGTTCAGCGCCTTCAAAGACATCGCGCGGCGAATGGGCGCGCAAGGCGGCCTCTACCTTTGCGGCTTTTTCATCATCCGCCATTAAATGGCGCGCATTCGCCCAATGGTTGGCATAAGAATAAGGGCAATTGTTTAAAGTCGAAACATAAGAGCTGATTACCTCCTGAAACCACATGGGAATGGTGTTTTGATCATCATGCAGGCAGGCCCGATACAGCGCCACATGTCCGTTCATTGTGCTGGGGCGCAGAGAATGCACTCGCATAACATTATCCACGGTGCCATGCGGGGTTCGCGCAAAATCCAGCGCTTTTTTCAAAGGCGCATCCGCCTCTTCATCCGAAATCATCCTTATCCAAGCAGACATATTTCTCTCCTTTGTACGCTGCGCTGACGAGGCGCTTATTTGCTAAAAATAGCGCAAACTATGCAGCGCAGTCCTTTGGCCCGTTAAGCCGTTTTGTCAATGTGGTTTTGTTCTTGGTCAATCATTCGCTGCAGCTTGAGCCGGAAAAGCTTGGCCCCCGCATCCAGCCCTAAATCGATATTCGGCGTAATCATATTATCCATGCCTTTTTGAACCTCTTCGAGGATAACTTTATCCTCGAGAAAGGCCATGCGCGCACCGGCATTCATTTTCTCGGAAATCTCGGCATTTTGCGGATCCGTGTTGCGATGTTGAAACCAGATATATTGCGTGTTTTTTTCATCAACCGGGGTCATGAAATTATAAGAAATATTGACATAGGTCTTCTCGACCGGGCTGGATTTTGGCCCGCCCGTTCCTGGCGGCGTGTAGATTGACATATTTAACGCTATGCCGGGAATAGACATTTCATAATGTTGTTTACGATCGCAATTTCCCCCAAAACGCAGAAGATCCTTATAGTAGGGCGATGGTGGCTGATCATAAATCCATCGCGATACAATGATACCATCTTCTGTTTTCTCAAGATCAAGCGGTTGATCATCGGTGCCGCTGCCGCCAAAAGACGTGACATGCACCCAAGCCACATGGCTGGGATCGAGTAGATTATCCACAACCCATAAATAATTGCAGGCAATCGGCAAAACGCCGCCCTTGGTATATCCCCAATCGGGATTGTCAAAATTTTTGATTTCAAAAATATCATCTGGATTGGCTTTGTTTGGATCGCCCATCCAAATCCAAAGCAACCGATATCGATCAACAACCGGATAAGATTTCACCGCGGCACGGCGGGGAATATTGGCTCGCTGGGTAGGCGCTTCAACGCAGGATCCGCTGCAATCAAAAGTCAGCCCGTGATACCCACAAATCACCCTATCTTCGCTTAATTGGCCATGCGAAAGCGGCAATTTGCGATGCGGACAGGCATCTTCCAAGGCCACAGGGCTGCCATCTGCGCGGCGGTAAAAAACGATATTTTCTGACAACAAAGTCTGCGCGCGCAGCTCTTGCTTATAGTCTTTACTCCAACCGGCAACGTACCAGCAATTCTGCAAAAACATGTATTAGCCCCTTCGATCTTTGTGCTCAATCCACACAACGCTTTTTTCGGCCAGCGCCGGCACCCCGTATCTGGCAAAGCGTAATATGCGCGCTGCGGTTAGTCCATTGGAAATAGACCGGTTACATCCCCATTTTGCGACAGCCGGAACAACAGCGCCAAAAGCGCTTATTAAGCGGCCCTTCCCCGAGTGATGGCACCGCCTGTGAAAACCATGTGAGCCGCAAAATTTTCCTTCAAATTTACGGCTCAGAAACTCCTGCAACACCATGAGCGACAGATTTTTGAAAGGCTCCAAACCCCAGCGCATCAAAGATTGAGCTTTAAATCCGCTACATGTTTAACAGTAAGGTTGTTTACGAAAATGACAGCCGCTCTGCAGGCCCCAGCCCGATTTCCTTGGCAGGGTTTTGAAACGCCTGCGCCAAATCGGAAAAACGTGCCAAAAGCGCATCGCCTCCACGCAACCGCTCAGGATGCAACACACCTTTTTCCCACACCAAAGCATCATCCAGCCTGATGCTTGGGTCAACAACATTTATCGAAATTTCGCCCGGAGGAATTTTTCCGCAAGAATGAAAATGCAGCAAACGAGGATTGCCGAATGCAGCGCCGCTCCAACGCTCGAAATTTTCTGACGCCGGATGATCAAAGCTGCAGGCCGGATGAATTCCTGCATGCCAAGAATGAATCAAATAGGGATCGATATTATATTTTTTAGCAACCATTTCATAATGGGTTTGGGCCGATAAAATATCGCGTTGACTGCCTCTAAACCCGGTGATGTCCGCGCCTTTAAAATCAATCAAAAGCGTATCGCGCAATTCGCAGGCATAAGGCTTATAATATTGCGACCCGGTTCCGGTCAAAAATCCATTTTGAGCGATGCACCCGCTGAATGCAAATATCGGAACAGGGTTAAAAATCGAAAGCGGGAAGCGTTTTAAGTAAATATCCGAATGTTCAAACTCGCCGTTTTGCAGAGATCCTGAAAAATCGGTGCCCGCAGGACAGGTGACTTGAATGCGCTTTGCGGCCGCAAACGCTGCCTCTATAAGCCCTTTCAGCTCTGCAAAACCCGCATAGTCTGCCCGAGCAAAGCTGGATAAAAACATATCACTATCAATCGCATAGCTGATGATCGAGCGCGCGGGTATCTTATTCTTCTGAAATCGAAGCTGGTCGCCCAATCTTGCCAGAAACAAACTGTGATCTGCTGCCGCCAGTTTTGCCGCCAATTCGGGGCTAGGGTCTTTGATATCTGGTTCAAACGCGATTTCGAACAACGTAACCTCAAAACCAAGCGTCTTGGCCGCTTCGGCGACGAGCCCATGAAGCTTTGGATCATAATACCCCTCATCACAAGCTTCGTGCACAATCAGAAGCGTATCACCAGCCTCGCCTTTTGCGCAATTAAACAAAATGTTCTTCGCAGCCTGCTCAACGTTTTTGATCAACTCACTCATTCCTGTTCACTTCACCGCTGATGGCGCGCGCCCACGCCAGAGATTTACGCCGCCATATAAGGACAAAAACACAGATTTTGGCAAGGCCACGATCAAGCCGTGATATGGATTATGCATCACGGCCCTCTAAAACCACTTGGGCGTGTAGCTCCAACTATTGAGAAAACTGATCATATGCCTCCAGGGCTTTGGCGCTGTAAGAGATAGAAGGCCCTCCTCCCATATACGAAATCATTTCAAGCGCTTCACAAAGTTCTTCTCGAGAGGTTTTCAGCCGCACAAGCGCTTTCATATGATACGCGATGCAGGGATCGCAGCGGGTTGAAATCGCAATGCCAAGGGCAATCAATTCTTTTGTTTTTTCGTCTAAAGCATCACTTTTTTTCGCCGCCTTGCCCATAGCAGCAAAAGCCGTAAAAAGTTCGGACGCCTCTTTGTGATACACACCCGTACTTTGAATGGTTTCATCCAGAAACTTTTGCCAATCCATAATATGTTCTCCCCTGCTCGCAGTTTTCAAACTTATCAGAATTTGAACTGCGTGACGCAACAATTAAAATTTAACCCTCGGCTTTGATGCCTTGATCAAACGTAACACCCTACGAATTTTTCGTAGTCTTTAATGAGAGCAGACACAGCCGCAGCTTTGAGCCGCGCACCATGCGCCCGAGTGGCCAAAGCCGAATGCGATCCGACCCGACCATCCGGAAATTGCGCACGATGTTCATGTGCCGACCCATGTTTGTCACCCGCATGGGTTCGAACAAAATCTTGGGTAAGTTTTTCAGGTGGCGCACTGGCCAAAGCAGCATCCACGCCGCGATGCGCAACTTGCGTAATAGCGATTTCGGATGGGGTGGCATGCATACCCTCCCAATCTCCGTAGAGCGTTTGACGCAGCAGATTGACAGCCTCAAACTCCCACCAGCTTTTGATCCGCAATTTTGCCTTTGAAACTGCATCTGCAGCCTCGGCTAAAGGCTCTAAATTGGCGCCGTGGCCATTTAAAATATAAATATGCCGAAAACCATGCCGCTCTAGCGCGTGAAAGATCTCGCCACATAAATTTCGATAGGTCTCTTGAGAAATCGAAATCGTCCCTGCGAAGCCCATATTGAACTCAGCAGGCGCGTATCCCAGCGGCGGCGCAACAAGAAAGTTTGCCGCTTCGCCAGCCGCGACCGCAATATCATCCGCGCAAAGCATATCAGTGCCAATCAAACCGATGGGACCATGCTGTTCGATCGAGCCGGTTGGAATAAGAATACCATCCGATATCGCCAAATATGCGTCAATTTCCTGCCAAGTTGAATGGATAAGTCTCATTTAAAATAAACTATACTTCACGAAATGGAGACTGTGCAGCCTCGCGGGCCTAGACGTAAAAAGGTGCCCGAAGGCACCTTTTGAGGGTTTTAATTAAGCTTCCACTTATCATCTAATTCTTTAAAAAAGCCGCGCTCTTGCTTGAGTTTGATCCAAGTGTTGACATAATTGATCCAAACTTGATCTGCCTGCGGCAATAACATCGCGATTGGCGTGGGTGATTTTGGCGCTGAAACCGGTACAATCATCAAATCAGAATGAATCGCTACCAATTTATTCGCCTCTACGTTTGACGTAATATGTGCATCAGCGCGACCGCTCAGCACCTGTTGGAACGGCTGCGCGGGAGCTTCTACGATCACATGCTTCGCATCAGGGAAATACTGTTTGACCTGTTTTTCCTGCGTTGTACCTAGGGTTGCAGCAACGTGCACATCCGCCTTGTTGAGATCCTCCCAATCTTTATATTTATCAGCATTTGACTTCAACGTCAGCGGAACTGTGGCAAGCGAGAAATAGCTGTCAGAATAGCCTGTTGCTTTTGCGCGCGCCGGCGAAACCGAGGCAGATCCCGTCATATGGTACTTGCCCGCCGTAATGCCAGCGACCAGCGTTTTCCATTCTGTCGGGACCAGCTCTAATTCAACGCCAAGGTCTGCCGCAAGCTGGGTCATCACATCGATATCAAACCCCGTATACGAATTAGTTGCCGAATCCTTCATCGTCATCGGGTTCCAATCCCCCGTCGTGCCCACTTTCAACGTTCCGCTGCTTAAAATATCCTGTAAAGCGCCCGCGTGGACTTGAACGGATGACACCGCCATTACCATTGCTGCTGCAATTACCTTAGCTAACTTCATGATTATCTCCATAATTTGTAATTTCCTCAACAAAAGGAACGCAAAGCTGCAGAAAAAGCAACAAGATTTGGAGATTTAGGCATCGTATCATTGCCTTTATCGGTTTTGAGGTGTTTGTTAGGGCGAATATTTGGAGATTTCATGCCTAAAAGCCCACGAGATAATGATATTGAGATTAAAGATATCTCAAAAAATTTTGGTAAATTCGCCGCCTTAAAGGATGTTTCGCTAAGCGTAAAGCAAGGAGAGCGCGTTGTTGTCTGTGGCCCCTCTGGATCTGGAAAGTCTACATTAATAAGATGTATCAACGGATTAGAGATCCATGATGCGGGATCAATTACGGTTGATGGCATCATATTAAACCATAAAACCAAATCTCTTGAACAGATCAGATCGCGCGTTGGCATGGTTTTTCAACAATTCAATCTTTTTCCCCATTTGACTGTTTTGGAAAATATCACGCTTGGGCCGGTTCGTGCCAAAAAAGTGACCCGTCAAGAGGCGGATAGCCGGGCCATGGGGTATTTAGAACGGGTTAAAATCCCCGAACAAGCGCATAAATATCCGGGCCAATTGTCGGGCGGGCAACAACAAAGGGTGGCGATTGCCCGGTCTTTATGTATGGAGCCAAAAATTCTATTATTTGACGAGCCAACATCGGCTTTGGACCCAGAAATGATCAGCGAAGTGCTTGAGGTGATGATTGAACTGGCCGATACCGGAATGACAATGATTTGCGTCACCCATGAAATGGGGTTTGCACGGCGGGTGGCCGATACAATGATTTTTATGGATCAAGGTCGGATCGTTGAAACTGCGCCTCCAGCCAAATTTTTTGATTCTCCAGATACCGATCGGTGTAAGACCTTTCTTCAACAAATTCTGCATCACTAGAGTAATTAGATGAAAAAGCTGGCAATTTTATTATTTTTAATTCTGTTTCTGTCGGGTTGCTCTGACAATTGGGGATGGTATGTGGTCAACCCCTACAGCAAATCCGGTTGGATAAACTTAAAATTCCTTATGTCGGGATATTATTTCACGCTGTTGCTATCCTTCACCTCGATTTTCATTTCGATTGCCGTTGGATTATTGGTCGCGCTGCCCGGTCTATCGAAAAATCCGTGGCTTAGGAATTTTAACCGCGTCTATGTCGAAATTGTGAGATCGGTTCCTATTCTGGTTCTCATTTTATGGGTGTATTATGGCCTGCCTCCAATGACAGGTCTGGAAATAAACGTTTTCTGGGCTGGAGTAATTGCCCTGGCATTGTCCGATAGTGCCTTCCAAGCGGAGATATTCCGCGCAGGAATACAATCCATCGATAGAGGCCAATATGAAGCGTCACATTCCATTTCATTAAATTACAAAGATACGATGCGGTTTGTGATCTTACCGCAAGCCATACGTCGTATTCTTCCAGCGTTAGGCAATCAACTGGTTTATATGTTGAAAATGTCGTCACTGGTTTCTGTAATTGGCATGCAAGAACTGACGCGAAAAGCCAACGAGCTTGTTGTGACAGAATATCGGCCTTTGGAAATTTATACCATTTTAGTACTGGAATATTTGGTGCTTATTTTGGTCGTTTCTGCGGGCGTGCGGTGGCTAGAGCGGCGCCTTAAATCAGATGAGCGGGTTTAAAGCCGATAAAGCAACGGCAGACCCGAAAACCGGAAAAACGGTGGTACTGGCTTATCTGTTTACATCAGATAATTATATGGTCACCATAATCTGCTTCCGGCGGATGAACCGGGTAAAAGCTTATATCTTAAGCCCTTTGATATCTGGATCTATCTGGCAGAAATTCACTTTTAGTCTTGTATCGCTTTGGCAGCTCCAAAAAACGGAAATTTAAAAAGAAGTGTGGAACTTTTCAAACTTTGATACATCATAATTTGAAAAGTTAATTTAAGGGGTTTTCGAGGATGGGAATTGTCTACGATAAGTTTAGAGGTGCTTGGTTAGATAGAGATGCCGAAACTTACATGTCTTGTTTGCACACAGAATACGAATTTCATCTGCATTCAAATGGCCGAAAAATCACCATTGCAAATTATGATGTTGATCGGATTTTAAATTTCATGACGGAATCCGATCAGCTACATCCAACTTGTATTTATGAAAATGAAGAAATTTTAGTTGAGCATTTTTATACAGTTGCCACAGATGGCAGCTGCGAAGCGGTTCTATGGTCTCACAAGCTAAAAGACGGGTTAATTTGGCGATCGCAAAATGGCTGCACATCACTGACAAAAGAGCAATGGGACGCACATCCCCTCAATCAATGATTGAGAAATTTTACCAGCCTAAGCATTTCTCTATTCCAGCGCATTCGAGCAAAGCCAAACATGTCCTGTTTCGATAACCAATCGCAAAATTTCAAGCGAGCGGTATGCCGCTGCTGTTTGAGGTTTAGGATATTAAAAGAAGATTTGAGACTGAGCTCACACCTGTCATTCAAGACGGTTTTCGCAGATCACGAATTTGAATAATTCAAAGGGAACGAGACGCCAGGCTTTTTTATGAATATGATCGAGCTTGATAATAAAACGGTCGCCGACACCCATGCAAAAGAACATAAAAACTGCAAGAAAACAGTTTTCAGAATGGGTTTCACTTATCACCACTAGAACAAGCTCAACATCAGCGTTGACCAGCTTAGCGTATCCTGATGAAGAAACGACACAGCGTAGCTTGAAGATGCGTGCGAAACGGCGTGAGAGCAGAAAACATATTTTTTCTAGACACAGGGAAGGCAAAATTAATTTTCTAAAGCTAAGACAAAATCACCTGTTTGCTGATTTATCAGATTTAACAAGCGACGTTAAGCTTATGAAAATAGGATGCAAATGCAGTGAGGGAAAAATACCTCGATTGATCGCACAACTTCCATCTTATAAATCATGGCAGTTGGTCACTGCAATCTATCACCCCCTCGCGCGCAATTCTTTTTCTGCGGTATAACCTAAAAACGCCAACGCGTAACAGCACCGCGACTAACCTCTACCCTTTTCCAGATGGCCAGAACGCCCATTGCGCTTTCAACATTTACGTCACAACCGTGGCTCGCGTTAAAACTATACCCCTCCATCGCGTTCAAGAAGGTATCGGCAGAGGCAGGCCCTGGGGAGGGGGGAAGGGCTCGAGTGACCTCACGTCAGATATTTTCAGGCTGTCAAAAAGGCCCATGCTGTGATTGGCTGGATTTAACTTTGATACTATAAAACGAGGAGAGCGTTGTGCTAGTGGTGACGACAATAAGGTTATCTAAAGGTTTCCAGGCATGGAAAGATATGGTCCACTCTGTTGACGACAAGATGCAAGAACATGGCATGACATTTGTTTTTGCAGGAACACAAAAAGAGGATGACACCATGCTGCACACTGTCATACATTTTGAATCAGAAGAACATTTGAAGCGTTTTGGTGCCGATGAAGAGCTGACCAGGCTAAGAGCAGAAGCAGGCGCGATAGTCGAAACTGGAACGTTTACACCGATCACAGACGACGCCTTTATTAATTATCCGAAAGTTTTAGACTTAGATTAAAGTATTGCAGTGCAATCCAAAATTTAGGATCGCACCATAGGCTTTGTGGTGCGATCATATCGTCTGCCTTTATTCACCTAAGAGCCATGGTATTACCATCCGCCCGGCGATCTTTGAGCAACTGTTTGATTTATGTGGCTTTCATTTGGCGGTAGCATCACGTTAAACGCACCCTAGCCGCTGCTGCCGTGCGGTCTTTCAACCATATCCGCAATACATGTGGGCTAGAAGCCCATCAGCTTGATCGGCGGCTCAACCGAAGTGGTATCTAGGATAAAGCAGAAAGCCTTAATGAAAGCGCATGTTCTGTCATCAGACGGCATTTAGATTTTAGGTTTCGCAACGTAATCTTTGACAAATCGGTAAATGATTAAACAATGTTATATCATTTTGCAAAAATGGAGAGAAAAATGGGTGTATCTTTCACCGATTAAGAATTTGACGGGAACGTCGGCGATGCAGTTGCAGCAGCCAAAGGTTTCTGGCCTGAGATGAAAAAGTATGGCGCAGTGAACATGCGCGCCACAGTCACCGGAAAAAATACAATTGGAACCATGACGCTTTGGAGTGATCCCAAATGTTGGAAGCAAGTATCCCTGAAATTAGAGCCGCAGCTGGTTCTGCAGTTGGCATGTCCGTGACAGGGGGTATGACTGGGCCCCTTGCTGTCGAGCTTGATTGATTAAGGAGGCGCACGGTTTTTTCATAAACAGGCCACCCTTACACATTGATAATTGCCTTCTACCCATCGCCTTTTCTGCTTTGATTATGCCAAAGTGGCAACGTCAACATAACCTCTATTGCTCTATTTACGAGCCGGTTCTGCGATATTAAAGACAAAAGAATTTGAGATGACTGATCTGAAAAGGCGATCAAATGATCAAAGCTTGCCTCGCCTATTTAACGCAATCAGCTTTCTACCCGTAGGAATTGTAATCTCGCAAGTGGCAAATAGAGCGAATAACGCTTTTCTTTTGGTAACTGAAACACGTGACCCTGAGATTGCATAAGCGTTCCAATATCTCCGACTGCCTGTTCACAACCCGGTTGGGCGTTGCAGGCTTAATATGCCAGTTCACCCCTCTAAAAATGTAAGCACTGCCGCGGAAGACACTTTTCATCCTGGTCTAGCCTCTTCATCTACGGCCGTTGACTTCTGTCTTCTATTGGAAGGGTTCTGGAATGATCAGCTTTTAACCAGCTGTACCAAATCGTTTTTCGTCTGCGTCTATGGCACTCACACAAAAATATGAACATGCTGTGCAGACAGCGCATCACGTTCATTGTAAATGCCCTTTTTTGGGCAAATTTTACCGAAAATGTTCTAAAATGAAGCCAGATGCCGCCTTTTAAACTCTGAAGGCGGTCCTTGCACGACCAGTCGATGTGATGGTCGTGATCGAAACAGTAGTAAATGCCCGCGGAATATTGCGTGTCGTTTTTCTTTGGAAAAAAACCTCATATCCGGATAGGTAGCACTCTTAATAGGAAAAAATCATAGCGCGCTTCTTTCGCGTCGTAACGGGTTCGACTGGAAGCTGATTGAGTTCCTGTAATAAAAAGAGACTGAAACAACCCTGTGCTGCAAAATTTATCGGCTGGCGCGTGCCAAGAGCCCGACAGCGAGCAAGCCGACCAATATTATCAATAAGGCCGCCGGCGCAGCCTGCGGTAAGTTTTCCAAACTCGCCTGATCATGCGTACGAGTGGCGAGCGTGCTAAAATTGAACGGCCTTAAAAGCATCGTTGCAGGCAGCTCTTTCACGCAATCGACAAAAACCAGCACCAAGGCCGACCCCAAGCTGCCTTTAATCAAGGGTAAAAAAATCTGCACCAATATTTCACGCTTTGAGCGGCCTAAAGAGCGGGCCGCCTGCGATAAATTGGGAGAGACGCGCTCCATCGCGGTATCCGCGGCGCCTTGGGCAATCGCAAAAAAGCGCACAAAATACGCCAAAATGACCGCAAAAGACGTGCCCGTTAAAATCAACCCGATCTCGCGCCCTGTGAAGGCCAGAATAAAATCAGCCAAGGCGTTATCAAAAGCCGCCAAAGGAATTAAAATACCAACAGCCAAGACCGCACCAGGGGCAGCGTAACCGATCGTGGTGAGGGGCAATAAAAGACGCGGCAATTTTTGTTGGCTAAGACGAACGCCATATACCATGACGAGTCCAGCAGCCACTGTGAAAAAGGCTGCAATCGCGCCGACAAACACAGTGTTCCACAACGCCGCGTATAGATCCGCATCTTTCCAGTAATCAAGCTTGCGCACCGCGTGCAGTGCCAGAACCAAAGTAGGAATTATAAATCCGAATAAAACTGGCAAAAAGCAAAATACCGAAGCGAAAACAGCGTGGCGACCACGCAATTTTTGCCTTAAAATTGGCCTGTGATGAGTGGATAAACTGAAAAACCGCATTTTGTGGCGCCCATTTTTTTCAAGCAGCACCAAAACGATAATCAAACACAATCCCAAAGTCGCCAATTGCGCCGCCCCGCCTGCGTTGCTGCCTTCCAGCCAAACGCTGAAAATTCCAGTTGTTAGGGTTTGAACCGCAAAATAATCAACCGCGCCAAAATCATTGATCGTTTCCATCATCACAATCGCCGTTCCAGCAGCGATTGCCGGGCGCGCCAAAGGCAAACCAATTTTCCAAAACCGCAAAAATGCATGCGACCCAAGCGATTGAGCCACCTCTTCGACGGCCCCAGATTGTTCGCGAAACGCTGCCCGACTGAGTAAATAAACATAAGGATACAGCGCCATGGTCAGTACAAAACTAGCCGCGCCGAATGACCTAATTTCAAAAAACCAATAATCTTGCGCGTTTGTCCATCCCATCACCCCCCTCAGCGCGCTCTGGACAGGGCCCGCATATTCGAGCAAATCAACCAACGCATAGGCCCCCACATAAGCGGGTATCGCCAATGGCATAAGCAGTAACCATTCAAAAGAGCGCACGCCCCAAAACCGATACCGCGTGATCAACCACGCGGTGCCAGCGCCTATGCACGCAGCACCAAAACCCACGCATACCATAAGCGCGAGCGTGGTTGAAAGATAGCGAGGCAAGGTGGTTGCCAGTAAATGGCTCCAAATATCATCTGAGGGGAAAAACGCCAAAACCAAAATCGCAATAATCGGCAATAAAACGCCCGCTGCAATCAGCAGGGCCGCGAGCGACCATATATTGACCGCTTGGGGAAAGGCTGCCCCCAACGTCTTATGAATGGCACGGCTTGTCACATGGTGGTCCTTTGCCGGTTTTTCTGCGTAATGCTCAGCTTATACTTGCCCGATGCGCGCCCTTTGCACAACTGGTGCAACAACTTGCAAAGCCAAAGTCACGCTTGCGCGGGCCAATAGAGGCTATAGAGCGCTCATAATCAATGCCTTAGGCAGAATTTACCTTGGTCAACTTGCCCCAAGCACTACATCCCCAGAACTTCTTTATACAGATCTAAGATGGCTTCTTCTTCGGCAATCTCGTTTTGATCGCGCTTGCGCAAAACGATCAATTTACGCATCACGCGCGTGTCGTAGCCCCGCCCTTTGGCTTCTGCCATCACCTCTTTCTGTTGATCCGCAATATCTTTTTTTTCAGCCTCCAAACGTTCATATCTTTCAATAAACTGACGAAGCTCTGCGGCAGCCACACGGTGGGTGTCTTCGGGCGTATCTTGCATTTCAATCTCCTTGGAATTCCTGCCCTCCTTAAACCAGCTTGCTTTGGCTGCGCAAGAGACGCCTTTTGGTTGCTTGGCATAAAGAAAACCTATAGGGCGGGCTCAATCTGGATAGCTAGGAATGCCGTCATGTCGGGAATAGTTTTAACTGGGGCCGCCCTGTCTTTGCTTGGCATTATTGGTTTGATGCTCTGCATCGCGAAAGTTGTAAAGGCAAAGAAGCGATCGCTCTCGGATGAGGAGATGCGCGCTGAATTAGCCGCCGTTATGCCCATAAATTTAGGATCTTTGTTTTTATCGGCCGTGGGATTGATGACAGTCGCAATTGGTATAGCGGTTGGGTAAGTTGCCCGGAGCACAAAATAAGAGGCGCAGAACAAAAGCCTTTGGTTTGCGCAGTTAAAAAAACAAAATTCCACCGATCAAACGCTTAAAAACAATCTATTCGATATACTTGTCAATAAGAGGGATATTGTTATTCTGCCTCCAATTGTTTTTAGGAGCGCCGAATGGGACCGAAAGTAAAAGCTTTTTTTGATCCGCAAACCAACACAATTTCTTATGTCGTGCGCGACCCGAACGGACATGCGGCTGCCATCATCGACAGCGTGCTTGATTTTGATCATGCCTCTGGAACCACTCAGACCAGCTCAGCAGATAAAATCATCGCTTATGTCAAGGAGCAGGCTTTGGATATTCAATGGCTGCTTGAAAGCCATGTGCATGCCGATCACCTCTCCGCGGCTCCATATATCCAAGACCAACTAGGTGGCAGAATTGGGATCGGAAACAACATCACCCTTGTTCAAGATACATTTGGAAAAGTATTCAACGAGGGCACAGAGTTTCAGCGCGACGGTAGCCAATTTGATCAATTATTCGATCACGGGGATGTTTTTCATATTGGTCAAATGCGCGTTGATGTTTTACATACACCAGGGCATACCCCGGCCTGCCTCACCTATGTCATCGAAGACGCCGCTTTCGTTGGAGATACGTTGTTCATGCCCGATTTTGGCACCGCACGCTGCGATTTTCCGGGCGGGTCCTCACAAACCCTATATGAATCGATTCAAAAGATACTCGCGCTGCCCGATGAAACAAAAATTTTTGTAGGCCATGATTACAAAGCGCCGGGCAGAGATGAATATAGTTGGGAAACCACCGTTGGTGAACAGCGTAAAAAGAATGTTCACATTGGGGGCGATGTCAAAGCTGAAGCGTTTGTAAAGCTTCGAGACGAACGAGATGCAAAACTTGCGATGCCAAAATTGATAGTGCCCTCATTGCAAATCAATATGCGGGCAGGCAATATGCCACCGCCTGATGAGCATGGGGATGTGTTTTTAAAACTGCCCATCAATAAACTTTAAATTTAGAAAAATAACGTAAAACCAAACGCGCGCAGTCGGAGAGCTAGATATGCCAATGGATTGGATTTATGGATTGGTAGGCGGTGTTTTGATTGGCTGCGCTGGCGCTTTTCTTTTATTAGGAAATGGCCGCGTTATGGGCGCAAGCGGATAGGTTTTTGGCATGTTCAAAACCACAGATCGGCGAATTTGGATTGAAAACCTAGCGTTCGTTTCTGCGTTATTCATTGCTCCAATGCTGTTCGTGCGACCGTTAAACATAGGTCCGACACATGCTAGCGAAAATGTAATCGTCGTGGCGATTGCGGGTTTGGCAGTGGGTTTTGGAACAAGGCTGGCAAATGGTTGCACATCAGGCCATGGCGTCTGCGGCATTTCAAGGTTTTCCCTGCGGGGTATAGCTGCAACGATGGCGTATATTTTAGCCGGGGCGGTAAGCGTGGTTGTGTTTAAACATTTGTTAGGAGCCATTTGATGCGCATATTGATTAGTTTAGTGTCAGGCGCTTTGTTCGGCCTTGGCTTGATCATATCGGGCATGACGGATACCAAAAAAGTGCAGGGCTGGTTGGACATATTCGGCGAATGGGACCCCACCTTAGCTTTTGTAATGGGCGGAGCAATGCTACCAATGGTGATCGCCTGGAAGGCCACGCGGGTGCGCACGCCCCTGACGGCGGATAAATTTCCAGCTGCGAACACGGCCGGAATAGATCGCGACCTTATTATTGGCTCGGTGTTTTTCGGGATCGGATGGGGGTTGGCAGGCCTATGCCCAGGCCCGGCAATCGCATCCTTAAGCTTTGGTGGAAGCAGCGGCGTGGTATTTGCAAGCGCAATGATCATTGGCATGCTTTCGACGCGGCGCCTTCAAACATTTTTTAGTAAAACTGAGAATACACCAAAAACGTTGCCATGACGTTTCGAACCAGCGCTTAAGTGTCACTTTTATACGGCAATCATCAAAACGGTCAGATCGGTTTCAAAGGTGACGTCCCCCACGTGCTATGCGTAACATAATACTCACGCGAAAATTACCTGTATGACATCAGTTTTCCCTTGAATAACGCGCGGTAATCGCTTTTATAGGGGGCAGAAGGAGAAACCTAATGAAAAAGATTTTTGTTATCGTATTTGCGCTCATCGGAACCGTTTTTCTTGCAGGCTGTGACACAGCAGCACCAGAATCCGTAATGGTTACCCCTGAGCCTTCAAGCAGCAAGCTATAATTCAGACAGAGACCTGAATATGAATGCGACGTGGTTTTAATTGCGACGTAAACATATCGAAGGAATGTATAAGCCGATCGCGGGCAATTTGAATTGACGCGTTGGGAAAGCAACTAAAGCAGGCTTCAGTTTGATGCCTAATATTTTATGGCGCGGGCGATTTTCAAATCCCCCGCGCCTGTTTTATTTCACAATGATCAACCTATCAAACGAGCGTGAGGAAACGCCAATAGCAAAGAAACCTTTTGGCTTACTTGGTATAATTGGATAATCTTGAACCTGAAAAAACGCTTGGGGATTGGCCGATGCAATATCAGATCATACGCAAAACCAGCCTTGAAGATCTACAAAACTCGATCAATGATTTAATCAATGCAGACTGGCGACCAATCGGCGGATTGACAATCGACGGGGCAAATGCAGAACGATACTATCTACAAGCAATGTTTCGAGCGAATGCAACGGATGCGTTTCAAGAACGCGTGCGGCGCGAAGAAGGCAACGGACCGTTTGGTCTGTGGTAAAAGCAACTTAGCTCACTTGCTCAAAGGCAAACTACACAAATAAAATTAATCACTCAGCTGCAAAACGACAAAACCAATGCGCGATAAAGCCAACCCTCATTGGCGCCGCCCATCTAAGTTGAGCCTTTGGTGAAAGTTTTCACGCAGCTGAGTAAAATTGTAAGTCTTAGCGATTGATAATCAGCACCGAGAAGAGCGCGAAAACACTTATTATACGCCGCTCTTGCCATAGAATTTCCTAAAATTTTTGGTAGATAGATTTTGATTGATCAGATGGGCTTAGCATGCAGAAGAAAATTTTAAATTGATTAAAAAACACAGGCCTGGCCTTTTGTAGAAAGGACCTTAATCTTTTGTTTGACAACGTTGAGAACCATTTGCGGCAAAGATTAACATAAAAAAACTGGTCTAAAGTATTGTTTATAAATCATTATTATGAAATATTAGATCAATTCCCGATGGAGTATCACATGCTCTGAACGGCGGCCTCTCTATCTTTTATTAAGGCTTGATTTCGGTAAGGTTCTTCAAAGTTTTCTATCAAACCAGATCCCAAATCTCTTTCAGCTCAGCCAGCAAGTAATCTTTGATGATGGCAGGGGCAACTTCTTCATAATTCTAAAGCATCTTTAATTCGGGCCGCGCCGCTTTATACGTTTTCAAATCTGCTTTTGCCGCATCTTTGTTATTCAAATGCACGTTAATCGCAGCCCTAAACCCATCATAGCGGCTATGCTGCGACCTGTCATAAAGCGTGTATAACAATTTCAGCGCCTGCTCCGACTGGTTCATTGCCATATAGAGAAACCGAAAAAGCCTTCATAAGATTTGCGTTGAACAGGATCCAACTCGATGGCCCTTAGAAAAAACCTTTCGCCTCGGCAAAGCGCCCCTCGTTACAAATCGCCGCCATATTGAGAGTTTGATCTTGGATGGCTGGGGTTGAGCTCCAAGGCTTCTTTGGCATATTTCATCCGCTGATCGTAACCTCTTTTCATATAGAAGGAATTTTTATGATTTGAAGCCGCATCTGGGCTTTAGGATCAAGCCGACAAGCAAGCTCAGACAGTTCATGAAAGCTTGCCTCCATCACGTTTCGGCGTGATTTATACTTGGCTTCTAAGCGCACAGAAAAAGGCATTTACGCATTTAAACATAGGCATCAAACAATTCTGGATCTTTTTCAATTGCTTCATCGCACAGCTCAATCACCTGCATATTGCGCTCATCCCTAAACCTGTTGAACTGGTTGAAACTCGACCAGCACAGGATCGCCACCCGTATTGAATATCCGCCCTCCATGTTCTTGAAACAGATTGTCCATAATTTCACGGCAAGATCTAAACGTAGGCAGCGTTATAGCTTCGCTATGGGCAATCATTCTGGTGAAACCCACAATATCTTTTATGAAATAACTGCTATTTTTCAGACTATCTTCGCCTCGGACATATCAAACTCCTCTAACAGGCAAAGCGGCCGCAACCCCAGCCTATGAAATGTTTATATGATATTTTATAAGCTTTTAACGCAAAAGAAAGACCACATTTGCGCGGCATGCGCAGAGGAAATCAAACACAAGCGCCTTGAACAGTCCGATCTAATAAGTTGCGCGACCGCCGCTTAGGTCAAAGACAGATCCCGTGGTGAATGAATTTTCCGAAGTGCTCAGCCAAGTGATCATTTGGGCGGCTTCTTCAACCTGCAAAAAGCGCCCACGGGGAATCTTAGACAACATATAGTCGATATGTTTCTGGCTCATTTGATCGAAAATTCGGGTTTTCGCCGCTGCCGGGGTCACACAATTCACCGCAATATCCATATCAGCATGTTCTTTGCCCAAGGATTTGGTTAAGGCGATCACCCCAGCTTTAGAGGCAGAATAGGCCGCAGCATTCGGGTTTCCTTCTTTTCCCGCCACCGAGGCAACGGTTACAATGCGCCCATAGCCTTGCTCCATCATGGATGGCACCACCGCGCGGCAACAATTGAAGGTGCCGTTGAGATTAATGTCGATAATCGATTTCCATTCATCTGGGTCATAAGCCACAAGCTTTGCGTTTGATCCCGCAACACCAGCGCATGTGATCAAAATTGAAATAGACCCATAGTCAGCTTTGGTTTTTTCCGCTGCGTCTTTCACCGCATTCGCATCAGCCACATCCACAGGCATCGCGGCGGCACCCTGCCCCAATCGTGCGACTGCGGCCTGCCCCTGCGCATCATCTTGATCCCAAATCATCACTCCCGCGCCGCTGGCGATGAAGCGTTGCGCAACAGCAAATCCGATGCCCTGCGCGCCGCCAGTGATCACCGCCAAACGGCCATTTAAATCATAGTTATTCATCTCAAAAACCCTTTTAAAACGCCGCTTCCAGATACATCACATTAAAATGGCACGTCATCCGCCAATACCACAAAACGCGAGACCACTTTTTTAATTCCGGCCTTTTCAAAGGCGATTGTCAATTTATCGCCTTCAATCTCAGACACGCAACCATAGCCAAACTTTTGATGAAACACCCGCACACCGATTGTAAAACTTGAAACCGCAACCGCATCAATCGTCATATGCGCGCTTTCGCGCGGTTGGCTTATCGGGCGCTCAGCGCTTTGGGATTGCAAGCGCTTCCACCCCGGTGAGGCGTAGCCCCCGCCGATATTTTCCATATCAACAGCCAAATTTGACGCCTCACTCTGCATTCCATAGGCACCGCCATAAAGACCCGGGGGGGTCAGAACATCGACGTGATCAGCAGGCAGCTCATCAATGAACCGAGAAGGCATTGAAGATTGCCATTGTCCAAAAATGCGCCGGTTGCCCGCAAAACAAATCGTACACAGACGCTCTGCGCGCGTAATCCCCACATAGGCAAGACGGCGCTCTTCTTCCAAACCACGCTGACCAGTTTCATCCATGCTGCGCTGCGAGGGGAATAAACCATCTTCCCACCCTGGTAGGAAAACGGCTGGAAACTCGAGACCTTTGGCGGAATGCAGCGTCATAATGCTGACTTTCTCACCAGCCTCATCGCGCTCATTATCCATCACCAGCGACACATGCTCTAAAAACCCTTGTAAATTCTCAAATTGATCGAGCGCTTTTACCAATTCTTTCAAGTTTTCCAACCGCCCCGCCGCTTCGGGTGTTTTGTCATTCTGCCACATCTCAGTATAGCCCGATTCATCCAATATCACCTCAGCCAATTCTTGATGGGATATTGATTGATCTTGCATCGCTTTGCGCCACCGCCCCAGCCCATCGACCAAACGGCCCAGCTCAAGCGCCCCTTTGCCCGACAGGCCTTTGGCCTCCAAAAGCAGCCTCGCCCCTTCCGTTAAGGCAATGCCTTCTTGGCGCGCCATAGATTGAATTTTCTGCTGGGCTTTATCTCCCAGCCCGCGTTTGGGCGTATTCACGATCCGTTCAAAGGCTAAATCATCACTGGGGCTACAAACCAGTCGAAAATAAGCCATCGCATCGCGAATTTCCATCCGCTCGTAAAACCGTGCCCCCCCAATCACGCGATAGGGTAAACCAATGGTCAAAAACCGATCTTCAAAGGCGCGCATTTGATGACTGGCCCGGACCAAAATCGCCATTTGATCTGGACTAAACTTATCAAGACCACGGCTGCCTTGTTGAAGCGCTTCGATCTCATCGCCAATCCAGCGGGCCTCTTCTTCGGCATCCCAATGCCCGATCAAACGCAGCTTTTCACCTTCGTCAAGATCGGTCCAAAGCTCTTTGCCCAACCGCCCTGTATTGCCTGAAATAACGGCGCTTGCGGCGGCAAGAATATGCGGCGTTGATCTGTAATTTTGCTCCAACCTTACGGTTTTCGCTCCCGCAAAATCCTTTTCAAATTTCAAAATATTGCCCACTTCGGCGCCCCGCCAGCCATAGATTGACTGATCATCATCACCAACACAGCAGATATTTTTGTGACCACCAGCCAATAATCTAAGCCACAAATACTGCGCAACATTGGTATCTTGATATTCGTCCACCAGGATGTATTTGAACCACTGCTGATATTGCTGAAGAACATCCGGCTGCGTTTGAAAAATCTTAACGACATGCAGTAACAGATCGCCAAAATCCACCGCATTTAATGCCTTGAGGCGCTCTTGATAGGCCGCATAGAATTCGGTGGCGCGGTGATTGAAAGCACCCGCTTCAGCCGCGGGTACATTTTCAGGCCCCCAAGCTCGGTTTTTCCACTGATCGATAATGCCAGCCAATTGCCGCGCCGGCCACCGCTTATCATCGACATCAGAGGCCACGAGCAATTGCTTTAATAGCCGTATCTGATCATCCGTATCCAAAATCGTGAAGCTGCTTTTCAGCCCAACCAATTCTGCATGGCGCCGCAGAAGCTTGACGCAAATCGAATGAAACGTACCCATCCAAGGCATCCCTTCAACAGATTGCCCTAGCAATTCTGCAACGCGGCTTTTCATCTCGCGGGCGGCTTTATTGGTAAATGTTACCGACAATATCTCATGAGGACGCGCCCGCCCCGTCGTTAACAAATGCGCAATCCGGCAGGTTAAGGCTTTGGTTTTTCCCGTCCCTGCCCCCGCCAACATCAAAACCGGCCCGTCAAGCGCTTCAACAGCAGCGCGCTGCGCCGGATTCAGTTGATCAAGATAAGGGCTTGGCCGCGCCGCGATCGCTTGTGCAGAAAGAGAAAGCTCTGCGGGTTTATGGGTGTTATCATAGCTGCTCATGGCAGCAAAGTAGCGCCAATAAAGCTGATTGAAAAGAGAATGTTCAGCAAATGTTCTATTATTTTCTTTCGATCAGATGTCTATGCAAAAAGATCAAAAAGCCAAAAAGAACGAAGTTTATTCATCCAATTGCCGTCGCGGCTCTAGACAAGAACATCTTGGTTTCGCCATATACGGATATGGATTTAGACACACGATATCCCGGCATCTTCGACCTGAAACTGGCCGCAAAGCGCAAATTACCGCATTTTGTCTGGGAGTATCTTGATAGCGCCACCGGAACAGAAAGCACTCTTGTCAATAATCGCATCGCCTTTGATCAGTTGCGCATGATGCCATCAGTTTTACATGGGCCGCTCGCGGTTGATCTTAATTGCAATTTTTTAGGAAAAACCTTCGATCTGCCTTTTGGCGTTGCACCAGTGGGACTGTCGGGACTGATCTGGCCCAATGCCGAAACGCTGCTGGCGCGCAATGCTAAGGACAACAATCTACCCTATACCCTGTCAACGGTTGCGTGCCAAACCCCGGAAACCATTGGTCCTGTGGCAAACGGAAATGGCTGGTTTCAGCTTTACCCGCCGCGCGACCCTGAGATCCGCACAGATATGCTGAGCCGCGTTAAAAATGCGGGCTTTGATACTTTAGTCTTAACGGTTGATCTGCCCGTAGCCAGCCGGCGCGAACGCCAAACACGAAGCGGCATCACTCAGCCTCCAAGGCTTACGCCGCGCCTTCTGGCCCAAATCGCTCAAAAACCACATTGGGCGCTGGCAACGGCCGCCTTTGGGCGGCCCGCCATGCCGTTTTTGAACAAATATGCAAAGGTTAAACCTGGCATGCCCCCCACCGCCCATATCGGCTATTTGCTGCGGGCCTCGCCCGATGAGGCCTATCTACGCTGGCTTCGAGAAAATTGGCAGGGCTCGTTGATTGTCAAAGGTATTTTGAACCCCGATGATACCAAGCGGTTGGAACGCATTGGGGTCGACGCGTTATGGGTGTCAAACCATGCCGGCCGGCAATTTGACGGCGCGCCCGAAAGTATCAGCATGCTACCCAGCATTCGCCGTGCCACAACACTTCCGCTGATTTTTGACAGCGGTATTGAAAGCGGTTTGGATATCCTGCGCGCGCTTGCGCTGGGTGCAGATTTTGTGATGCTTGGGAAAGCATGGCATTATGCTTTGGGCGCGCTAGGGCCGCTGGGTCCGGCACATTTAACAGATATTTTACGCAAAGATCTTATCGCCAATATGGGCCAATTAGGGCTCGAAAATCTAAAAGACTGCGCCGGCAAAATAATCGCAAAACAGCCTGGTTAAGCTTTAGCGCGGCGCATGCTTTAAACGGCGGCGGAACACCGATACACACCACGCCTTACATAAATTTTGACAATGAAAGCCGACAGTAGTAATTCTGCAGTGCAGCATGACGTAGGATACCCCCATCGTTTCAGATTTTCACGCGTAGACTTCAACCAAGGACGATCAAATGACTGATTTCAAAAAAATTCTTATTGCAAACCGCGGCGAAATTGCCATCCGCATCATGCGCGCTGCGAATGAAATGGGAAAGAAAACAGTCGCCGTTTTTGCCGAGGAAGATAAACTGGGTCTGCACCGCTTTAAGGCCGATGAAGCTTACCGCATTGGGGAAGGCTTAGGTCCCGTTGCCGCCTATCTATCAATTGATGAAATTATCCGGGTTGCGCTGGCATCGGGCGCAGATGCCATCCATCCAGGATACGGGTTGCTGTCTGAAAACCCTGATTTCGTTGATGCTTGCGTGAAGAATGATATTGCTTTTATCGGCCCTCGCGCGGAAACCATGCGCGCGCTTGGCGATAAAGCATCGGCGCGCCGCGTGGCGGTTGAAGCTGGTGTCCCGGTTATTCCCGCAACCGAAGTGCTTGGGGATGATGTTGCCGATATCGCGCGGCAAGCTGAAGATGTTGGCTATCCATTGATGTTAAAAGCCTCTTGGGGCGGCGGCGGGCGTGGCATGCGCCCCATCACCCATCCAGGCGAGCTGGAAGAAAAAGTGCTAGAGGGGCGCCGCGAAGCAGAAGCCGCCTTTGGCAATGGTGAGGGCTATTTAGAGAAGATGATTCTACGCGCCCGGCATGTTGAGGTGCAAATTCTGGGCGATAAGCAGGGTGCGATCTATCACCTCTGGGAGCGTGATTGCTCTGTCCAGCGACGCAACCAAAAAGTCGTTGAGCGGGCACCGGCCCCCTATCTAAACGAGGCCCAGCGCGCAGAGCTCTGCGAATTGGGGCGGCGCATTTGCGCGCATGTGAATTATGAATGCGCAGGTACAGTTGAATTTTTGATGGATATGGACAGCGGTAAGTTTTACTTTATCGAGGTAAATCCCCGGGTACAGGTTGAGCATACTGTAACCGAAGAGGTCACCGGTATTGATATCGTTCAAGCACAAATTTTGATTGCCGAAGGCAAAACGCTGGCCGAGGCGACGGGAAAGCCATCGCAAGCTGAGATTAGATTGAACGGTCACGCGCTTCAGACGCGGATCACCACTGAAGACCCGCAAAATAACTTTATTCCCGATTATGGGCGTTTAACCGCCTTTCGCAGCGCCACCGGCATGGGCATTCGCCTTGACGGCGGCACCGCCTATGCGGGCGGCGTCATCACGCGCTATTATGACTCGCTTTTGGTGAAAGTCACAGCCTGGGCACCCACGCCCCAAAAGGCGATTGCGCGTATGGATAGAGCGCTGCGCGAATTTAGAATTCGTGGTGTCAGCACAAATATTGCCTTTGTCGAAAACCTGCTCAAACACCCAATATTTTTGAGCAATGAATATACCACAAAATTTATCGATGACACGACAGACCTGTTCGATTTTAAAAGCCGTCGTGACAGAGGCACGCGCGTGCTCACTTACATCGCCGATATCAGCGTCAACGGGCATCCCGAAACAACCGACAGACCGCGCCCTGCAGCCGACATAAAGCCGCCAAAGTCTCCTAAAACTGAGGGTATTGCGCAGCCCGGTACCCGCAACCTGCTGGAAGAAAAAGGTCCAAAAGCCGTTGCGGATTGGATGTTGGATCAAAAAGCTTTGCTGCTAACTGACACAACGATGCGCGATGGGCATCAATCGCTTCTGGCGACCAGAATGCGTTCGATCGATATGATCAAAGCCGCCCCGGCCTATGCCAGCACGCTGCCTAATTTGTTGAGCGTCGAATGCTGGGGGGGCGCCACATTCGATGTCGCCTATCGGTTTTTACAAGAATGCCCTTGGCAAAGGTTGCGCGACCTCCGGGCCGCGATGCCAAACCTGATGACCCAAATGTTGCTGCGGGCCAGCAACGGTGTGGGCTATACGAATTATCCCGATAATGTGGTGCAAAGCTTCATCACGGAAGCTGCCAATGGCATTGATGTTTTTCGTATTTTTGACAGTCTGAACTGGGTTGAAAATATGCGCGTTGCGATGGATGGCGTGATAGACTCTGGAAAAATATGCGAAGCAAGCATTTGTTACACGGGTGATATTTTGAATCCGGACAGAGCAAAATATGACATAAAGTATTACGTTGCCATGGGCAAAGAGCTGCGCGATGCGGGCGCTCATATACTGGGCCTGAAAGATATGGCCGGATTGCTCAAACCGGCAGCTGCACGCCAGCTGATCACCGCTTTAAAAACCGAAGTTGGCTTGCCCATTCATTTCCACACGCATGATACATCAGGTTTGGCAGGCGCCACTTTATTAGCTGCGGCAGAGGCGGGTGTTGACGCGGTTGACGCGGCGATGGATGCGTTTTCTGGGGGCACATCACAACCCTGCCTTGGATCAATTGTCGAAGCACTGCGCCATACCGAACGGGACACTCATTTAGATATCGATGCGATCCGCTCGTTAAGTGATTATTGGGACCATGTGCGTGCCCAATATACAGCGTTTGAAAGCGGGCTGGCAGCGCCTGCATCCGAGGTATATCTGCATGAAATGCCCGGAGGGCAATTTACCAATTTGAAAGCGCAGGCACGCTCGCTCGGGCTTGAAGAAAAATGGCCCGCCGTGGCCAACACATATGCCGATGTGAACCAAATGTTCGGAGATATTGTTAAAGTCACCCCGTCATCTAAAGTCGTGGGCGATATGGCCTTGATGATGGTAAGCCAAGGCTTAACCCGTAGTAATGTGGAAGATCCCAATCTTGATCTGGCCTTTCCAGACAGCGTTGTCGACATGCTACGCGGCAATTTAGGCCAGCCTCCGGGTGGTTTTCCCGAAGCGCTTGTTAACAAAGTGTTAAAAGGCGAGGCCCCGATGACCACGCGCCCCGGGGCCGTTTTGCCCCCCGTGGATCTGGTCGCAGAACGCCTTGCACTGAGCGCGGCGCTGGACGGGCGCGAGGTTGATAACGAAGATTTAAATGGGTATTTGATGTACCCAAAAGTGTTCCTTGATTATATGGCGCGCCATAAAACCTACGGCCCCGTGCGCGCTTTGCCCACCAATACATTCTTCTATGGCATGCAACCTGGCGAAGAAATAACAGCGGAAATTGATCCCGGAAAAATTCTAGAAATTCGATTACAGGCCATCGGAGAAACCGATGAAAAAGGCGAAGTAAAGGTTTTCTTTGAATTGAATGGCCAGCCGCGTGTGATCCGCGTTCCCAATCGCTTGATCACATCACAAGCGATGTCTCGTCCAAAAGCAGAGCAAGGCAACGCAAACCATATTGGAGCCCCAATGCCGGGCGTCGTAGCTTCGCTCGCGGTCAGCACAGGGCAACACGTCAAAACCGGTGATCTGCTTTTGACTTTGGAAGCGATGAAAATGGAAACAGGCATACATGCCGAACGTGACGCCGTGATTAGCGCAGTACATGTGCAGGCTGGCGGGCAAATCGATGCCAAAGATTTACTGATAGAATTTCAACCGGATGAGGCGTCTTAGACCCGTGGCCCTGGCCGCACGCCAAAACATCCAGTTTACAAGTGGGCGGTCGGACATCTCGGCTTGCCCCGTATCTGGAAGAAAAAATCACGACAGAGTGCATTTTACCCCTTGCGGGCGGATCAAGTTGTTTATATCACGCGCCTACCCATAGGATGCGGGCGTAGCTCAGGGGTAGAGCGTTACCTTGCCAAGGTAAATGTCGTGAGTTCGAATCTCATCGCCCGCTCCAATCTTCTTTAAATCAATAAAATAAATGACTTAGAGTGTATTGGCGCACTGTTCTGTAACTCGGTTATTATGCATTCTTAACTAAAAAGGGCCCCCTAATTTCACAGAGGGCCGATCTCATTGTCCGCTCCAATTTAAATTTTACCCTTGCAAACAAACGCTTAAAAGAAGGTGGCCTTAAGGTTACCACCTCGATTTTATAGCTTGATTATTTTGCGTACCCTAAAATGAACGCGGCGCCATGATTTCGCGTAAGGTCGACGGATTTAGCAGTGCCCATCTGGTTGCTAATCCGAGCATCGCCCCGAGCGAGGCCCGTGATAATATTCGAATGATGATATACATGGCTGGATAAGCTAAAACATAAAAACCGCTTATGTTGGATCTGAAAAGCTCAACCCCGATCACCCTCTGATATCAACTGGCTCTCTGTTCCTACTGCGCAAAATATGCCGTCGGCATGCAACACAATCCACCGGCGGCTAGATATTTGCGGTGAAACGCTTTAACGGGATTTGGCGATTGAAGACGATCTCTTCACAGTCAGCGGCAATACTCAAATCGCCATTTGGTTGGTAAGCGCGATAACAGACGCCAGCTTTAACATCAGCCTCCGAGCGGCTCTACCAGCATCAGACAATCGCCAACGCCGCGCAGTACCTTGATGCCTTAAGATAATTCCAACTGCCAACGCACTACCCAATTCGCCGACATGCGAGGTGCTCGGCAATCTATCGCTTGGCGGTGGACCTTTGGGATCTTATTCACAACATATGAAAATGAGAATGGTCTATAGGTGACCCTCAACCGGCTCGGACGCGCCCGCTACGAAAAAATTACGCCTCAAAGCGCGGAGCGATGCGATGCGATGAGTTATCTGCCTATCCTGTATATCTAAGAGCAAACAAATTGACGGATACAAAACAAATTCGTCACCCCTTTAATAAATAACTTTTGGTATTTTATATAAGTCTTGACCTCTTATGTTATTCTAGCCTTTTCTGGCCCCAATTAATTTGCATCTGTTCGAGAAAGAGCGTCGCATGACACGCTTATCTCACCCCATCTGTGCGCTTGGAGCCGATATGAGTAATGTCTTTCCGCGAAATATCGCCAGTCCGCCTCCCATTGCTGTTGCTGGGCAGGGCTGTTATTTATATGATGCACACGGAAAAAAATATTTTGATGGATCTGGCGGCGCGGCGGTATCCTGCCTTGGGCATAGCGATCCTGAAATTATTGACGCGCTAAAAACACAAGCAGAAACATTGGCCTTCGCGCATACGGGGTTTTTCACCAGTGCAACCGCAGAACAACTTGCCAGCCTGCTCAGCACGCATGCTCCCGCCGGCCTTGAGAAAGTCTATTTCGTCTCGGGCGGCTCTGAGGCAGTGGAAGCCGCGATCAAACTGGCGCGGCAATTTCATGTTGAACATGGGCAGTCGCAGCGGCGCCACTTAATAGCCAGACGACAAAGTTATCACGGCAATACTTTGGGTGCATTGGCTGCTGGGGGCAATCAATGGCGGCGCGCGCAATTCGAACCAATCTTAGCGCCGGCCTCGCATATTGCACCCTGTTATGAATATGCTGAAAAGCGGCCGTCTGAAACGCCTATACAATATGCCCAGCGCACCGCACAAGAATTGGAAGATGAGATCTTGCGCCTAGGCCCTGACACAGTGATGGCCTTCATAGCCGAACCGGTTGTGGGGGCAACCATGGGCGCTGTGCCAGCCGTTGAAGGGTATTTCAAACTTATACGCGAAATCTGCGATCGCTATGGTGTTTTGCTGATTTTTGACGAGGTAATGTGTGGAATGGGGCGCACGGGCCACCTGTTTGCTTGCGAAGCAGATGGGGTTACCCCAGATATATTATGCATAGCGAAGGGCCTTGGGGCCGGTTATCAGCCAATCGGAGCAATGTTGTGCCACAAGAACATCTATGCGGTTCTGGAACAGGGTTCAAAATTGTTTCAACATGGGCATACGTATAACGCGCATCCTATGGCCTGCGCGGCTGGCTTGGCCGTGCTGAACGCGATTTTAGACCGCCACCTGCTGGTCAATGTGCAACGAAGCTCTGAGCTTTTATTTTCAGACTTACGCGCGCGTTTCGCGCAGCACCCTTTTATTGGCGATATCAGAGGCCGCGGCTTGTTTATTGGTCTTGAAATCGTGGAAGATAAAGGCCTGAAAAAGCCCTTTCATCCGAAACGCAATATTGCGGCGCAGCTGAAGGCAGATGCGTTTCAAAATGGACTAATTTGTTATCCAATGCGCGGCACCAGAGACGGAGAATTTGGCGATCACCTCCTGCTTGCCCCCCCCTTTATTATGGACGATAGCAATATCACCGAACTGGCAGATCTGGTCGAAAGCGCGGTTTTGAAGATTGCAGAATCTGCCTAGAAAAATTTATTTGCGATCAGAGTGCCAGCGGTGCCGTGCGCTGGTTTTTTACTTAAGCTGTTCAGAGTAAATCTGGGCCAACAATCACCTTTTCGAAAGATTGAGCTTCCAATACGTTGCCCTAGATAAGGGTCTAAGAATGAACCAAACGAATGACGGAGCGCGATTGAGCTTGAAATCAGAAACGACAGACAGGCGCAATTTGGTAGACGCATACCTGCAACTAACGAAAGAAGTTCTTCCCTCATTAGCTAAGAGTGGTGGGCAGGATTGGCCCGTTCGCCAGGATCACTGTTTCCAGCGCATCGTTTTGGACACTATTTGTGGCGGTGTGTGGTACGCATATCTAAACCGTCCTGCTTACAAAAACCTAACGCATGAACAAGCGCGACGCGCGGTCGATCTGTGCCGTGAGATCGCCGAGGGTCGCGCAGACCTTCAACAGCTGAATAACCAGTCGCTGATTTGGCGCGGCAAAAGCCGCGTGCGAACTTGAGCAGCCTTTTAAGAAGGTGTTTGAATGCCAAAACGAACATCGCTACAGGATACAAAGCGAGTTGAGACTGCAGACGATCTCGACGACATGGTTCAGAACAAGCGTGGGGGGTGGCGTGCCGCGGCGGCAAAGGCACACCGCCGGCAATGTCGATATATAAAAACGAATGACGGATAAGCTCGTGCGCCTGGCTTATGACGGCGAGTACGAACCCAACGATTAATTTTGCATTAGTAAGAGTGAAAAAATGAAAAGTATAATCGAACTCAAGAATTTGGAACTTAAACTATCTCTGGGAACATACGGTCCAGATGATGTCGTTCCTGATGTTCACCTCCTACATCTCAAGCTTACAATTGATCCAAAGTTCGTTTTTATCGATACCGATTGCATGGACCATGTCTTCGATTACGATCCACTGATCGCCGAAATCGATCGTCTCGCGAGCGACGGGCATTATCATACGCAAGAGAGGCTGATGACAAGGATTACTGCAGCCTGCGCGGCGTATGAAGTGATCGAAGCCGTTGAAATCTACCTGAGCAAACGTCCGGTCCTGCGGGACAGCGGCGAACTTGGGGTGAGATTAAATGTCAAGGCTGAAGAGCTTGCAGAAGTCCGTTCATTGATGAAGGGCTAGAAACAAGTAACCGGAAGTGAGCGGACGATGTTTGATAAAATGAAACATCAGCGGCAGCAAAAAAATACCACATCGCAGGATCAAACTGCTACCCTAAGGCAAAGATTAATAAAGGTACGGGCGAACGCTGCTTTTGTTCAGCGCCAAAAGCCAGAGCAGCCGGCTGGCGGGTGCCTAAATAACCGTATGACTAGATATTATTGATTTTAATTTTACTGGTTATATCATTTCTAAAAGCTTCGATTACGACAAAAGATCAAACGCCCTTGGAAGTTTTTGTTAATTTAACAATAGGGAAGGCGGCATGGAAAAGATGAACAATGTACTTGCAGAATTTATATGTACGAAAAAACCAAAGTTTGGCCATTATGTGGGTGAATTTGCGACGCCTGGCATAGGGCATCTGCTGGCTTCTGCAGGTTGCGACTTCGTCTTTTTTGATATGGAACATTCTGGATTTGGATTTGAAACGTGCAAACAAGTGATACGCTATTTTGAGGCAGCCAAGATACCCCTCATCGCTCGCACCCCCACAAAAGACTATGACGGTATCGCACGCCTATGTGATGCAGGGGCAGAAGGGATTATGGCGCCAATGATCAGCAGTGCTGATGAAGCTGCTAAGATCGTAAGCTATATGAAATATCCACCATTTGGAAAAAGAGGTGTAGCCTTGGGCGCTGCGCATGATAATTTCAATTTAGGCACTGTCTCAGTTGAAAAGAGATTGAACGAAGCTAACGATCGTACAACTTTCTTTGCAATGATTGAGACATCAGAAGGTTTAAACAACGTTGAAGAAATTGCTGCCACACCAGGTGTTGATTGTCTTTGGATTGGGCACTTTGATTTGTCAGCTTCTCTCGGTATTCCAGGCCAGTTTGAGCATCCTACTTACCTTGAGGCCGTTATGCATATTTGTGAAGCGACGAAGAAATACAATCGCTCTTTGGGACAACTCATCAATTCCATCCCAGAAGGGAAAACGGTTTTAGCCAAAGAATATGATTTCATTTGCTATGGAACCGATACATCCATCTACCAACGAGCTTTGCTTGAGGGAATTTCTGCGCTGAGGAGCGCTGAAAAAAACTAATTTACTCAAGGTATTTAACCCACGCGGACACGGCTAAAATGTTAAGGGTTACAAGAGCATTATTGCAAGTGATCTTGAAAAGTTGATGTTTTATATGGATGATGAAATTCAAAAATCTTCGTGCGAAATTCAAATTCTTTTTAATAAATAAGGGCCTTTATATTGAAAAAACGGCAAATAATAGGATTTATTGGAACGGGTATCATGGGAACGGGCATGGTACACAATCTTCTTTTAAATGAGTATGACGTAAACATTTTAGCCCATAAAAATAGAGCACCAATTGACCGGTTGGTCTCAAGCGGCGCAAAAGAACTATATTCCCTAAAGGATATTGCACGCCAGTCGGATATCGTAATTTTGTGCTTACCCAATTCAGAGACCGTCAAGGTGGTTCTGACAAAAATCATTTCAGACCTAGAAAATGATACTTTGCTGATTGATTGCACCACGAACAGCGTAGAGGCGGTAAACCAGTTTCAGGCCCGCGCAGTTTCAGGTAGGATTAGATATGCAGAAGCACCCTTAACCGGCGGGCAGCTCCAAGCAGAAACCGCCGCGCTGGGCGCAATCGTGGGCTGTGCGCGCGAAGATTTTGAGGAAATCAAAACGGTTCTGGGCCCCTGCTGTCAAACGATTGAACGTTTTGGTGATATTGGGTCAGGCGCAAAAGCAAAATTAATATCTAATTTTTTAGCTCTTGGAACTGCCACACTTGTTGTCGAGGCTATGAAAGCAGCCCGCGATTGTGAGGTGGATTGGGAAAAATTCTACAAATTAGCCTCTCAGGGGTCAGGCCATTCAATGAGCCTTGATCGTATTGCTCCCAAAGCGATAAACGGCGAGTACGATAGCTATGTTTTTAGCATAGCAAACACATTGAAAGATCTTTCTTACATTCGCGATATTTTTGAAGCCGAGCAAGATTATGGAAAAATGGCTCAACTGTTGTTTGATATCTACCAGCAAAGTAACTCTGAAGGTAACGGCGAACACTTTTTAAGTAGTCGGCTTAAACCTCGCGATTTATAATTCTTGGACATGTAATTGAATTAAGTTTTTAATAAAATCGGCTGGATGGTGCTTCTTACAACAAGCCACCGATCTCTTTTCGGGCAACCCTTGTGACTATAGTTAAAGATAATATCCAACCGGTTAGAACGGCACATGCAATCCCAAACCAAACACCCTGCACGTCGTAACCTAGGTATGAAATAAAAACTCAGATAAAAAAAGCCACACCAAATCCCTGTCGATAAATGCTAATCCACAATGTCCAGATGGCCTGTTTAAGCGCCTGCAATAACGAGTTTATTGCAAAAAGCATCATATAGAATGGGAATAAAAAGGCGTCGACGCGCAGATAGCTACTTGCAGCCTCGATTACGTCTGGATCACTGCTAAAGAGCGAAATCGCAAAAGGGCCACCAAATATCAAAAGAGGGGCAGCCACCGCCGTCATTACAAAACCGGCAGTCCAGCAATACCTCAAAGCAGCGCGTACGCGATCAAATTTAAGGGCCCCAAAGTTCTGCCCAGCAATCGGCAGCAAAGCTCCGGTCATTCCGAGCACGGGAAGTAATAAAATCTGTTCTATACGCAACGCAATGCCATAGGCCGCGACTGCGTGCCCCCCAAATGCCTTCAACGCAAATTGGACAACGAAGCCTGACACGAACATGATCATCAGCGCAGAACTTGCTGGTAAAAGCAGAGCTAAGATTTGTTTAAAACTATCCTTTATCGGTCTAAAGGCTGAATGTTGAACAGATTGCATGATTTTCAATTGAAAAATGCGCAGTGCGATATAGACCATGACGCCGGTTTGGCTGACAATTGTTGCAGCTGCGATGCCATTAAAGCCCATTCCTGACCAGATGGTGGGTAGACCAAACATGAACAGCGGATTGAGCCCTATATTGGCGACAAAAGCCACCATAAGCGCGCGTTGCATGCTGCGGCTATCCCCGTGTGCTTGTAAAATACCATTGCCACCATACGCGATTAAAAATCCGGGCAGTGCAAAAATTAGACATTCGAAATACCCCAAAGCGGCGTTTCGGTAAGACCCCGGTTCGGATACCAATTCGATAAGCTTTGGGCCCAAAATCCAGCCGAGAACCATGGAAGTAACCGTGATTATAACGCTGAATGTAAGCCCCTGCGCAATGAAGCGCTGCGTTTGTTGCTTATCCCCACTGCCTTTGGCGTTACTGACCAGCGCACTCAGGGCTGAACTTAGCCCAAATCCCAACGCCATCAGAATGAAAATTGCTTGATATCCGATGGCAAGCCCGGCTTGGGCATCTGTTGAAAGAAGCCCCGCATAGTAAACGTCTACGATATTATACAGCGTTGCAAAAAGCATTCCAAAGGCTGCTGGCAATGCAAGAGCGCGAAAGTGCCGGGCCATTGGGCCATTAGTGAGGTTATCTTTTCCCATAGGCTGACATTACTTCCGGTCTGGACGCTTAGCTAATAATTGTTCGCGCCAAATTATGTAAAGGCCAGAAAATGTGACCAAAGCAGAACCGAATAACATTGATTAGCTTGGGCGCTCTTCGGTCACCAGAATGCCTGAAATCAGAAGAATAACAATGCGAGAATATCTTAATGGCATAATGGCTTAAATCTCCCCTATTCATAGGAAGGTAATAAGCAACAAATAACCAACTGACCCGAAACCAACCATGCATGCAACCACCAACCAATTGAAATCAGCAGGAAGATACACCTCCTCATGTATATTAGTGCAAAAATTATAAGAACCCGAATTAAGGCAAGCGGACGCGCAAATACTATAGTAATGGTAGCAGGGCTTGCTGTAGTAATACCCAGTGGCGTTAGTCAAGTGAGGAGGTCCCTCAAACAAAAAGCCACCAAGGCAACAAGCGTCCAAACAATGGAATAGTCTAAGCCTTGTTCTTCTGATTGATGAACCAATAAAACTCCTTGTCCGTCGTCATATAAAATGGGACGTCATATCTTTAATATCACTTCAGATGATGCCCGCGAAACACGATACCCCATCCGTGCGAGGGCTCCGTTTGATATAAACAATACACCAAAGTTGGAAAATATTATAACTGCTTGGACCAAAACCTCGAAAGAGTTGGCAAAGGTCACTTCTCACACAAAATCACCTTGTGACAGCAAGGCAGCGAACAATTCGAGAAGATATTTAAAACTTCCGGCGATAGAACAGAGCAAACGCTGGCGCAACATTGGAATAAGGCTTAAGAAAAGATTATTCGGCTTAGTGATGATGGCTTCATACCAGACGCTAATCCTTTCAAAGACAAAGGCGAATTGGCAAAATCATTTGGATCGGTCAGTCACAGAAATTTGCTAGGAATTGCACTGAATCAAAAGGGTGAAATTTGGGGTCACGAAATGGGGCCTAAGAATGGCGATGAACTTAATTCAATCCTTTATAGAGCGCACTATGGGTAGCCAATAGTGTCGGAAGGCATTCATTACAATGTTGCAGTTGTCTCAGCGCACGATACCGTATTCCAACGTTCACGCCTCGCACACACCCTCTGTACCAATTTTATATACTTCCGCTAGGCCAGTAGGGTGAGCTGAGGGTTTGGTGATTAGGTTTTTAGGTATGTCTGATATTGGTTTTAGTTAACTATTTCGCATGAAGTTTTCGAAAATAAATTAAAATACTTAATCCAATTTCTTTGTTTGTGACCCGTTTTTAAGGTGGCTCCATAATTTCTACTCGGTTCATCTGTTACAAAACCGAGCAGCGGAAGATAAGTTTCAAACGTTTGATCTTTACGCCTATCAGAGCTTATCGTTACTTTCGCAATCGGAGTTGAACCGAGGATTGTGGGACCAGAACCTGTGCAATTTATCACGACTTCTTCGTCAGAATAGCTCCACCTACAAAAGCACTTCAGGTCCTTATCATGGGCTAAAACGCCGCAAGGTATCAATAACAAAAACAACCAACAAAGACGCATAAAATTACCTTAAAAGTTGCTTTATACTGCACAAAGTAGCATTTTTTGAGACATGAAAAAATTGAAAACCCAATTCCTGACTGAACATAATGACACAGTGGGCACAAATTTCTAATAAGTAAATAATTAGCTTCAAAATTTTCTACTGAAATCCGAAAGATGAATGTGATGGAATATATAAAATTTATTTTACAAACCGCTTTATTGAACAAATATATGAGGCCTGAACGCTAGTTAAATTTCTTTGATGTCTTTTTAGCCGTATCGGTAGCAGGCCTGCGAAACTCGATGGATGAAATTACGTTCAAATTAAACGGCATTCGTTTGCTCTATAAATTCATCGTCACCTTCAAAAAGGCTGGCTTCGCTTAGATCGTACCAACTGGCAATGATTATTTGGGGAAAACACTTTATAGACGTATTATGATCCACAACGAGGCTGTTATACGCTCTTCGAGCTCGTTGGAGCCCATATTCAATTTGAGATATCTCTTGTTTAAGTCTACTGAATTTCTCATCGTGATTTACTTCGTCATTATTTGTCGCTTCGGCAATGACGTTTCGAAGCGCTAAAGAAACCTTACTTTCCTGTATCGATCTCTGCCCGATGGCAGCTGACGGTTCGATGTTATCAAGGTTTGTAAGTTTTGTCAGCGCGTCAAGTTCTTCCAGCGGATAGCGTTTAAGTATTGTCGTTAATGCTGTGATTAAATTTAAGCGTCGCTTCAAATGCCCGTCTAGTACTGTCCAATTTGCTTTGATAGCTTCATTTCTTGTGATCAGACTATTATATATGGAGATCATGAAAACCCCCAATAGTACGAGCAAAGAAATGAAAACTCCCGTAAGAAGAGGAGCATACATGTCCGACATTTTTTATTCTCTCTCAAAGCGGTCGAGATCTATTACACGAATAGAACGTCGCACCGTAACACAATTTTTCTTTCTTTGTAAAAAGTGTTCCTAAACGCGCTCTAAATTTTTATGGCCTCTTTCTCATAATTCAATACATTACACTGAGTTAATTACGTTAAGAGTAAACGCCCAAATACTTTACACCGGTTACACAAGGTTCAGTGAACAGTCTTTTGTCCTGCTTGGCCACACCCTCTGTGACCTTTATATATATTTGGGTTTCGCCAGTCAGGTGAGATGTAGGTTTATTAACCAATATTTTTTGCTGATTTATAAGGCTTCATCGAAAACGTCTAAGTAATGTATGTAGGCTAGCTTACATGCACCTTGTTCTTATACTTTCCAGTCTAGGTAATGATCTACTTAGGGGTACGAAAGAAAAAACCGAGAGCGCTTTTGAGTGGTAGCCGCAGTGAAAGTGGAAATCTCACATACGGCATAAATGCAAATTCAATAATCTCTGGGCTGGTTTTGAAATAGCGGGATGAAATTCGGTTAGGCATAGCCAAATTACTAATTATAGAACCCATTGCGGGCAAAACAGTTTATTCTGACAGGACTAAATTACACATTCAGGCCGACGGTTGTTGAATGAGTACGAACAAGCTGGTGCAGTTAAACCAGGCTGCACAACAACATCTGTTCAGCGGAGCGATGATCGCTGAAAAAGGAAATAATCGTATGACTGTTGTGGTCTTTGGCGGTAAGAATACAAAAACACTAAATGCCCAAATGATAGAGGTAGCCAGTTTGGATTTCAGGAAATAGCAAAATTAACTTTGAAAGTCTTTTACTTATTCACGTCTACGTTCCATTGGTGAAGGGTGTGAACGGATGGAGGATTATTTAAAGCAAAGAGAGCCCTACAGATCGCCTGCTTAATTGAAAGCTGAACATCTTCGCCACATTTCGTTAACTTAAAGTTCTGCAAAGACCAAAAGTTCAACGTATTGGTTTTTGACAAAATTCAGCTGAGCTTCCAGTAAAATTTAACAACCTTAAAAGGTACTTTTTGTTTTGAGCGACAGTCTCATCTGAAAGACCAGCTTTTATCAAACTATGTTTATTTTTTCGCTTGCTATCGCCCTCAAAATGTTTTGCCAACACCAAAACATCACTTTCCGAAAGAAGGTTTTGCATTCCTCTTTTTTGAAACTCAGATTGTAAGCACGTTAGCTTGGATCGCATAGACTTTTCTGATCTATCAAATTTGGTGACCTTCTCCGTCAGTTCAGCATTTTCATAATCATATTCTGGCACAATATCTGAAAACTTTTTTAGTGCCGGTTTAGTTGCAACAATGAGGTTCAACAACTGAGAAGAACTTTCAATAAGGCTATTCAAAACATCAAAATCGTATCGCGATATGTTGGCCTCTAAAGTTCTTAAATAACATTCTTGCTTTTCTAAGAGATCATTATTTGCCGTGCGAAAATATATGGCTAAGCTTTCATCAGGAGCATCTTCAAACTTGCCACATACATTTTTCGACGCGACAAAACCTTCATGTAACCTAGAGAAGAAACCTCCTCCATTTTTCTCTATCACCCACTAAAATTTTATATCACCATCATTTTGATTTGAACGACCAAATTCCACATCTAACCATGTTGAAAACTTTATCGTATCAACCGTGAACCGTATGTCTCCTCCGATGAATGCAGAGAAAGAGTCATCAGAAGAGATCACTATTTCATTTTCTTGAATGTTCACATCGCGCTTAAAATCTTTAACAAAATAGAATAAATCATTCGATGCGTATAATTTGTTTGCCTTTAATTTTGGTGCATTACTCGGACTGTTCAAACTAAACTCGGTTTTTTGATGCGCACGTTTGTAGACACATTTCGCTAAGAACCCCATGTTATTGCCGCTGTAAATCTGATTTTTAAATACTGGCACCAAATTATCACCTAACAGAGTATTTGGATGGTCTGGAAATTGATTGCGGTAGATGTAGTACCAATTTTTGGTTCCAGCTAATTCTGTCTCGGCAACCAACTGATTAAGATATTCTGTAGATTTGTAATTTTGATAGTCGTCGCGCCCTTTCACTCCCTCAAGCTTGGAAGAGTATTGCCACATCAACTTTGGATCTTGGATAGCGCTAAAATAAAATGCGATCGCATCATGAATAGTAAAGCCACTGATCTCTGAACGGTACGAATAAAGATCTTCACCGTTCAATCTATAAATTTCAGCGATTGATAAGAGGTGGCCTAGAGCGTGAGCATAATAGCGCCAAGACCATTTACTTCTAGATGCCTCGCGCCAAAGCGCCCCATCAGAAGAAAGATCATCAATTACAAATTCATAAAGTTTTTTTCCCATCTGAAAATCTTCAGACGAATTGAAAATCGATCCATATAAGGCTCTGACATGTTGATGAGAATAGGTATGATTTTGGCATCCAAATAAATCTACTCCGAGCTCACAACTACTCATATCAAACCCCCAGTTCGTTGCATTTTGAATGCCTTCAAACCGCTTTTGAATTTCACTCAAAAAGATAAGCTTTTCGTCAGGGGCAATTAAATTATTGTGATCGAGTACTGAAAAACTATAAATCAGCGTCATCAAAAAATCCTTAACCGGCAATGAATCAGCATGGCTATTATCTTTAGGAGACAACGCATAATTTTTTTTAAAAAGAGCCATAAATAATTTTTTTACTGCATCTGCATTTTTTTCTGTCGGGGTAGCCCAAAGTTCTGACAAAAATTGCTTTACTCTTTCGTTGATAGTCAAAAATCCATCTTCGTTCCTAGAAAAAGCATCAATAGCCTGAGAATCATTTTGAGAAGAATTTGTTCAATGTCTAAGAAGGAAAAATTCTCCTTATAATGACATGGTCGCGCATCAAATCCCTCTGGGCGCTCAGGAAGAGTTTTTAAAATATTGTAAGATGGCGAGCGAACTGCTGCAGGACTCGAAAAGCCTAATTTTAGAAGCGCATCCACGTCTTGTTGGTTTAACTCATTATTGTCAATTTGATCGCGCTCTGAGTAAAAAACTTCTAATGCATGTTCCGTTTTTTTACCATAAAGCCCATCGACTACGCCGGCATCATATCCCAATATGTTCAGGTATCTTTGCACTTTTGAAACCGTATCTTCTGCACGTGCAGGCATGGCGGCTGAAATTAATATTTGCGCAACGAGCGTAATACCTAAAAAAAACCTCATGGAACTTTCCTTCATTTTTTAGCGTATCATAGCACGGACTCTTTAAGGTGCAAAAAATTCAAAATGATAAGTTATAAGGCTTTTTCGCGAGGGCCCCGAAACAATGTTGTTTGTTTTACAAACAGCATAGTCTATACCAATAACACATTTTGAAATTCAGGAATGATAGCTTGAACAAAATTCTAAGTGCCGGGCAAATATCAAAATATGAAAATGATGGATTTCTTAGCCCGATAAATGTTTTGGATAAAATCGAGGTCGCAAACTGCCTGTCTGAGATTGAAGCGTTTGAAAGAAAAACTGGCGAAGCAATCGACTTTCCCTATAGATCGCGTTGCCATCAGGTTTTTTCTTGGGCTGATCGAATAATACATCACCCAAAAATACTGGACGCAGTGGAAGACTTAATTGGGCCTGACATTTTATGTTACCATGCAACTCTTTGGGTAAAGCCTCCCCAGTCAAAAGCTTTTGTTAGGTGGCACCAAGACGGGACGTATTTTTTCCTTGAACCAGCCTTACATGTCACAGCATGGGTCGCCTTGACATTAGCAGATGAAAAAGCGGGTTGCATGCAAGTTATTCCTGGATCGCACAAAAATGACTTTGTTGCCCATAACGACGATACTAACCCAGATAATATGATCCCGCGCGGACAAGGCCTTTCTGAAAGCGTAGATGAAAGCAAAGCTGTAAGCATGCCCTTAACTGCAGGTCAAATGTCACTCCATCATACAAAGCTTTTCCACGCTTCTTTTAATAATGCGCGAGAAGAGAGACGTATCGGCTTTGGGATAAGTTACATTCCAACCAGTGTTAAAGACGTCGGAAAAACGCCGGCCCATGCATTGCTTGTTCGAGGCAAGGATGATTTCAAAAACTTTTTGCCAGAAAAACGCCTGTTCTCTGATCAGTCTTCTGAGCAAAAAAAATATCATGTTGAATTAATGCGGCAATTTAGGATGCGACAAGATCAAGGCGCAGCCTTTTCTAAAGCTCAATTAACTTAGTAATTTTAAAGGTATGGGTTAATTGTGCGATCTATACTTTAGGGAACACTGATAAAAAACTGAAAAGGAAAAATGACTTTGTCTTTAACATTTAAAGAAGCCATAGATGGTTGGAACAATACGTTCATCACTGGTGATCCAAGTCATCTTTCAAATATTGTCACAGATGATCTTATATGCCGACCCACAGAAGGCAATGAGACTTTGGCGCAAGTTTTGGAATGGGCCACAAATTGCTCTTCTGTTTTAGGCGACTACAAAATCATCCATGAAGACGAGCATTCGCTTTGTGGTTTTCATAGTGTGATCAGCCCAGAAAAGCTCGTAAAGCGGACTAAAATGGTTTATATGTCGTTGCGCGACGGCAAGATGGCCGTACACCACTGCCACGAAATTGTGCCGGATTAAGTAGAAAGTTTTGTGATTATTTCTCATGCTCCAGCCAAACCGCAAAGGCACCGCTAATCGGTCCATGGACAGTCGCAGGTAAAGCCATTGCTCCGTTTGAAGCCAGCATCCGCAGCTGTTTTCACGAAGTGATATTTTCAATAGTATCGGCAGGGGTAAATCGCCGCGATCACCCGATCACCATGTCCCACCTGCAGGCGGTGCGCCTTGGCCAAAACATCGGCATATGTTGACCCTTCCGGCGGCTCAAAGCGATAACAGGCCAGCTCAACGCATGTGCCGCATTTAGCAGAACGGCTGTATTGGAGTTAAAATGCCCCCTCCCCGTCAGGTACAGAACGTTATTGGCAGACACAGACACAATTGAATTCGCAAATGACCGCTTTTCAGTCTTTGTAAATCTGTCAAACATGCCCATAATTTTTTGCCGTGTTATGGAGATAGTAAATGCGTTGGAGTTTTTTTTAAGCGTCATCCTTTGTTCAACCCAGCTTAAGGCGTTCGACATGAATGTTACGCAGGATGATATGTTAAGAGTTGAATATGGGCACTTAATAGGCGACCTAAAAATTGGCGATAGAGCGCATGTGGACACATTATCCTTTTGTTCTAAAAACGATCAACTTTTTTTAATGAAAAACAAGCCAACACGCCAAAAATATGGGTATACGATTACTATGAGTTTTGAAGTTGTACCCAATAACATGGTTAGCATCACCTTGGAGACAGACTACAAAAAGTCTCTGGATGAAGTTTCTTCTGCCATACCTAGTTACTTTCCATGCAAATATCGCGAACAATATATACCCAATTTAGAGTTTTTTGCGGTCAAAAGCATACACGGTCATGAGAATGTGCGGGACTACATTAGCTTTTTAAAAGAAGCCGGTTTTGAATTTAAAGCGGACTTAAATTAACCCGCCATCTAAAGCTCTGGATGATCCCACGGGCTTGTTGGCATTGTTCTCTCTTCTGCGCTCATTGAGCCACGCGAAAGTGAATGTACTTCTTAATGTTTAACCCTATCAAAAAGTTTCATTGTATGATTTTCTATGCTGAGAGGCCGCAAAAGGAGTTATGAGATGACAACTGCAACAGAATATTTAGATGCTTTTAACAACTCTTTCGTAAACAAAGATAAATCATTCATTGATGCGATAATGGCAGATAACTGTATGATTCATTTTACGGGTCTTGATGAAACGATGACACGACAGGAGTGTCTAGAGTGGTCGGAAACTGATTTTTGCGCTGGTTGTGCAGATTACACAATAATTCAAGATACCAATGATTGCATCGCGGGAACGCACAGTGCATGGGGTACTAGCGAAGATGGCGACTGGAGAAGCAAGTGTTTCTTTTTTGCCAAAAAAACGGGTGGCAAGATTACAGAGTGGTACGTCCACGCAAGGCCAATTGTTGATTAAACCGCCATCTTTAACTGAGGGCCATCCCACGGGCTTGGTCAAATTCTTATATCTTCTGCGCTCATTGCCCAAGAGCCATTGCCAGCGCCACCAGGCCATTGATCTTTGAATAGCTTTGAGTTTGTGCAGCTTGCGGGTTGCGCGCAGGATCGCTTTGCACAACCGGTCCCGCCGCTGCCAAGCTGGTTATCGAACATATAGAAGAATAAGCTTTCGCCGAAGCTTCAAGCGCTTAATCGACTGCCCAACCTGAGCGCCTTTTATGATGAAGGCGTAAGCGTCAGTGAAAGCCGATATCTTTTGACCGCATATCAATAAGACGTTTCTTTTCGTAGCGTAATTATTGACACGCAGCGGCACTTTAATGTTGCATACTGTCATAATGAGAGGAGAACACAATGTCATATTATACAATTTCGCACTGGGAAGCCGATGAGTGGACAGATGAAATGGAAGCAATTGCTAAAGATAAATTTGGCCCCATGATTATGGCTGTTGGTGCTAGTTCAGTCGATTTTGTCCAAACCGGGGACAAAACAATGTGCGTTGTAACCAAATATAAAGATGAAGCTACTGGAACGGCCGCTCTTGCAAAGATTGCTGAAATTCGAGGGCAAGCAGCGTCAACGATGCCCATCAGGATGGTCTCTGATGTCAAAGGTTCTGCATTCGTAAGTATGTAATTTAATGAGGGGCCTGAGCAATCAGCCCCTCAAAATCAACATCTTTAAGTACGACCCACGGCTCGTCTTCGTGAGCCTAACAACCCAATATGCGTTTCTGCTTGGTTCGACCAAGAAGCCTCAAGGATTGCGCATATCTTGTGACCGCGTGTCATTTCGCCTCAACCTCAAACTAAAAACTTTATTTTTGCTTTCTGATCCCTATTTTTAAACGGTAGGCTTTAAAAGGGAAGTGACATGAAAGCGTTAACAGCAACCGCATTTGCTCTGATTTTATCAACATCTTCCGCATTCGCGGGGAATTGTTCAGAACATAACAAAGCGAACTTAGAAGCAATGTCGTGCCAAGCAGGGTACACTTGGGACGAAAATGCTGGTGGATGCGTCGAAGCACCTAATGCGTAAAACTAATGAGCGGGCTGAGCGATCGGCCCCTCAACGCCAACATCCTTGAGACCGGCGCCCACTTTAGTGGAAACGTCAGTATTTGACCGATTTCCAAGCTGCTATGCTAGAGGTACCGTTTTAGGTGTCGAGGAGAATTGAAATGGCTGATTTAAAACGGCAAGCAAACGATCCAAGCCTGGCTGGCCTATTTCACGCAATCGGTTTTCAGATTGCGGGGATCGCAATCGCTTTTATGGCGAATAGCGTGAATTATGTTTTCCTCTTATTCGCTGATACAAACGGTCATGAGGCAGCCTTGAGCATCCCGATCATCGCTACAGCGCTTTTTACAATTGTCTGGGGCGATGCGTGCCTCAAATCCCAATTAGCCAATATCAAAGATGCATCCGCTGAAACTGCAGAAACATATGCACATGCAGATATTTCTGCTCAGCCCTATGGATTTTTGCGACTTATGAATTTTAGCCTGGCAATCGTTTTAGCGGCATCCCAATTTTCCATTCTGTTTGGTTAAACAGCAAAACAGTAAGACGCATTTAGTAAAACCGACTTACAAAACACCTCATCCTGATTGCCTACAATTGGCGTATGTGACACCAACGTCGCGCCTGCGCATCGGCGGGTTATTTTCTGCGGTAGAGGTTGATCTCATTACTTTCTGACGATTAAATTCATGCGGCTTAGAAAGCCCATCGTTAGATCTTTAGGCTTTGAGGGTGGTTTAGATTTTAAAGCGGCGCGCTTTATTTTAGGCGTATCGTTCAATCCATACTGAAACTCTTGATCAAAAAGCTCACGTTCTTGTGCGGTCATTTCGGATACTTTTTTACCTGCCATTGAATTTCTGAGTGTCCGTCGTCATATAAATTGGGACATAAGGTCGGCTTGAGCTACGGAGGCTCTG
>LGRT01000035.1 GCA_001642945.1 Rhodobacteraceae bacterium SB2
AAATCCTCCTCAATCAAATCGTCAAATCTGTCCCAAAGGCGCTGACGTTAGACAAGTCTCGATCCTACTCAAAGCAAAGGATAGGGTGCTTCACAGCGCCCTTCTCTTTGGCCTTCTTGCAGGCATGCGCTCAGGGGAAATCTGCGGGCTTATGGCAGAGGACATCACAGCCAAGGGAAACCTTGGACGGTTTATCCACATCAAGCCCAACGCTATTCGGCAGCTCAAGTCAAAAGCAGCTGAACGGGAAGTACCGCTTCATCAAACCCTAGAGCAGCTGTTAGATACATCCCTGCCAAAACAGGGAAGGCTATTTCCCTACCTGACCGTTGATGCTGTCGTGAAGCGCTATGCCAAGCTTAGGAGGCTCTACCCTGACCTCCAAGGCAGCGTATTCCACTCCACCCGCAAGTGGTTCATCACCCAGTGTGAGCGCACAGGCACTCCTGAGCACTTCACTGCCTCCCTCGTAGGACATCACTCAGCACGTTCAGCTAATAAGCTGACTTATGGGCTGTACTCAGCGGGGATATCTGACGCCCAGAAAAGAGAGATTGTAGATGGGGTGAAGTTGCCAACAGAGCTAGCGTTATAACCCCTATATATCCCCCGTCCGGCTGCCCTTCGCGGGTGGTCAGGCGGGGGGATGGCGATTAATTTTTTGTTTTAGGCATAACAAGCTAATGCGGACATTGATGCAAAGTGCAGCGATCGGCAGGAAAGAGCCCACAGTAACCCAATGCTGCACTCTTTATGAATGGCTGCTCTAAAGGCGTCGAAAACAGCCATCGGGGAACTTAAAAGCGCAGTGACAGGCAGGACATGCCACCGTCCAGTTTGGCACACTCGGTGTTGCTGATCTCGACCACCGCAAATCCGTTCTGGTCGAGCATGTCCGCGGTTCGGGGGAAGCCAGCGGGCATAAGAACGAGCTGGTTGAAGCGAATGGCGTTGGCCGCCGCTTCCTCGCCGTCGGCGGTATTGAGGACGCGATAGCCTTCGAAGCAGCCGGATGTTTCGAGCCGTTTGGTGGCCAGGATGGTTTCACCGTCCAGGAGCGAGCAGTCGGTTTTGAAGTGCAATACCCCTGAAGGCGTGAAAACCTCGCGCAGGCTGTGGCCCCACTCCGAGACGATGGCGTCCAATTCCGAAACCCCTTCCGCATCGGTACGTGCCGACCGGCCCACCAGGATCTCGCGGCCGGTCACTAGGATATCGCCGCCCTCGATATGGCCGGGGCCTTCGATGCGGCGGACATCATCATAGACCTGATGCAGGGTCGGCGCCATTTCATCCACTTCGCCCAGGCGCGAAGCTGCGCTCGGGCGCATCAGTACCGCGCCCTGCGGCAGGCAAAGCGCTGTGTCCTCGACAAACACGCCGTCAGGGTATTCCTCCAGTGGCGGCAATTCGATAACCTCGGCCCCTGTCCGCTTCAGCGTGGCGACATAATGGGCGTGGTCGGCAAGCATCTGCTTCAGATCCGGTGCGCCCGTATCCTTAGCCCGCAAACCGTCCACGATACTGGCGGCAGGGCAGCGCGTGATGGCGCGGAAGAATTCGAAAGAGGAGTTGTTGGTCATGCGGAGGGTCCTGTCAACCGGATTGGGCATAATTGGGGGCTTGGATTTCAATCATCACCGGGCCGGGGGTGTCAGTGACGGTTTTCAGAGCGGCCACGAGAGCATCCGCTTCTGACACGCAGGCGCAAAAAGGGATGGCGCAGGAAGCCGCGATAGCCTTGAAATCCGGCGGTGTGGGGTCGCATCCGAGCACGGTCACACCGGCAGCTTGCATGGATGTTTCGATCTCCTGATAGCCGTGGTTGTTCCAGACGAGGAAAACGATGGGAAGTTCCTCGTCTTTTGCCACCATCAATTCGGGAAGGCTGAACTGCGCGCCGCCATCGCCGGTAATGCAGATCACCGGAGCATCAGGTTCGGCCAGGGCGGCTCCGATGGCTGCGGGAATGCCATAGCCCAAGGCACCGAAACCGGTTGCGGCATTGAACCAACCGCCGGGGCGGTCGTGATCATAATAGAGGTTCCCGGCATAAATGGGTTGTGCGGAATCCCCGACCATGATCGCCTCCGGAACGACGTCACGCAGCGCATTCAGCAGAAGCGTTTGTGCCTGCATCTGCGGGCCGATTTCATCGAACGCCTGTTGCCGGGCTTGATCCGCGCAGTCGGTGCCGGTGCCATCGTTCAGGCTCGGTTGGATTGCCGCATTCAACTGGTTCAGCACACCGTCCGCGTCACCTTGGATCGCCAGTTCGCTCGGATGGCGGGAAAGCTGGTCTTCGCTGATGTCGATGCGGATGAGATTGCGCATTCGCGGCATCGTACCGGTTGCGTACATGTCATAATCGGTCGGGCCGAATTCAGTCCCCACGGCCAGCACCACATCGGCCGCGCCGATCAGGTCGCGGACAGCCTGAAGGCTGGGGCTTGCCGGAACTCCAAGAGGGTGACCATGCATCAGCCCACGCGCGTTGACGGTTTGAACGACGGGGGCGTCCAGCTTTTCGGCAAGGTCGCGAACCTGTTCGGGCGACCGGCGGATGCCACCACCGGCAAGGATGACAGGCCTTTGCGACGTTTGCAGCATTTCAACCGCGCGGGCGATCTTGCGTTCGTCCGGTTGCGGCCGGGGCGGAGATGCGTCTGTTTTGTCCGGTTGATCGAATGTGTTGCCGGCGACGTCCAGGGGGACCTCGATATGGGCCGGGCCCGGGCGTCCCGACGAACAGGCCTGAAAAGCCCGATCAAGCGCCGGCAGCAGGTCAGCCGACGTTTCCACGCGGTCCGAACGCAGCGCTACCAAACCGACCAGGGCTTGCTGGTCGGGCAATTCATGCAGGTGCCCCAAGCCTTTGCCGAGGCTGGGCAAGGTGTTTACGCCCGAGACAACCAGCATCGGCACGGAATCGGCGCGCGCCTGCCCCATGGCGGTCAAGGTATTGGTCAGGCCCGGGCCGGTAATGACAAAAGCGACACCGGGGCGGCCCGAGGCGCGGGCATAGCCATCCGCCATGAAGCCCGCCCCCTGTTCGTGACGGGGGTTGACGTGACGGATGCCAGATGCCGCAAGTCCACGATAAAGCTCGATAGTGTGAACGCCGGGAATGCCAAAGACAGTGTCGACGCCCCGCTTGGCGAGTTGGAAGACAAGCTCCTCTCCAATGCTGCTCATGTGCTCTCCCTCATCAATTGTTTGGAATGTTGGATGATGCGGTCGCAGGCCGCCTGGAATTGGCTGTCATCGACCGTCAGCGCGATGCGGACCCAATCATCAATCGTGGTGCCGAACGAGACGCCGGGCATGACAGCAACACCACCATGTTCAAGCAGGCTCATGGCATAGGCGTTGCCATCCATGCCGGTTGAAGACACGTTGACCATTGCGAACATGCCGGCTTTGGGCTGATGCACGACAAGGCGCGTCTCGCTGGACAGGCGCTGGTGCAGCAGCACCGCGCGCACGGAAAAGCGTTGACGCATTCCCTCCGCCACCGTGGAACCATCGCGCAGCGCCTTTTCGGTCATGTCGGCAATGAAAGGCTGGTTGCCGAACAGTATTGTCTCCGACAGCGGCAGCAGCTCTTCGACAAAAGCTGATGGCCCGACGCACCAGCCGCTGCGAAAGCCCGGCGCAGCATGGGACTTGGAAATCGAGGAAACCACGATCACCCGGTCTGCAAGGTCTGAGCGCGACAGGGGAGAGGTGAAGTCCGAGGCGTTGAATAACAGCTCTTCATAGACTTCGTCGGAAATGATCCAAAGATCGTGCTCGCGGGCCAGTTGTCCAATTGTATCTATATCGGAAGCCGTCAGAATCGCCCCGGTCGGGTTGTGCGGGCTGGTCAGCAGAATCGCGGTCGTTTTCGGTGTGATCCGTTCTGCGATATCCTGCGCTCTGATGTGGAATCCGTTCTCGGGTTTCAGCGGAACCGGCACGATATCTGCGCCGGTTGCTCGGATCACGCCTTCATAGGTCGCGTACATCGGATCCCCGACAAGAACCTCATCACCAGTCTCTGCCACACCCATGAGAACGGTAAACAACGCCGTTTGCGTACCCGGAAAGCACAGGATCTGATCCGAGGTGATGTCACGTCCCGAACTGCGCGTGTAGCGTTCAGCCAACGCGGCTAACAGCCCTGGCTCCCCTCGGCCGCTGGCATAGGTCGTGCGACCCTGACGCATGGCGCACGTCGCCGCGTCCACCAGAACCTCGGGCGTTGGCACATCCGGCTCGCCAATCGTCATCTCGATGATGTCCCGGCCCTGGGCAATAAGGTCCTTGGCCTTTAGATAGACTTCCCACTTGGCGCCACCCAGACCGGATAGGCGCTTGGTTATTGCTGTGTTTTTCATGAAGAACCTGCTGTGTTTTTCAATTCCAATCCGATGATCGCACCCACGGAATTCAGGCCAATCGCCGGCAGTTCACCGGGTGCAAACGCAGTGGGCAAAGCGCCACCCTCCAACCACAAACCATCGATCACCGCGTTGCTGGCGATCGACATGCGTCGGAGTGTCCAGGGCTCAACCGAAATACCCGCTTCGCCCAGGGTCTCCTGGATCAGGCTCTCAAGCTGGTCGCGAAACTCGTAATATGTCTGTTCGTGCATTTTGCGCATCTGCTCGTCTTCACGAATCTTGTTCAGAAAACTCGCCCATATGGTGACAGAGCTTGGATCGACCACCGGTGGCTTCAGGGAAGCTACCACAAAGGCCGCGAGGTGCTCTTTGGCAGTCGAATCGGCACGGTCGGTCGAAGCCGAGGTCAGCTGGGTCATGCGGCCCATGTGAGTCCTGTAGGCCGCTAAAATCAGATCATGCTTGGTCGAAAAATAGTGCCGAATTAGACCCTGAGTGACGTCTGCCCGTTTCGCGATGGCTCGCACAGTTGCCGCCCGAACGCCCTGTTCGGCGATCAGCGAAAGCGTCGCTTGAATCAGGTCGTCCTTGCGCTGTTCAGCGGGCTCGCGCCTGAATTTCTGGGTGCTTCCGGGCATTCTTTTTCTTTCCAGTCAGTAATTATACATTTGAATAATTACGAGAGATCGACATTACTACAAGTCTAAAATGGAGGGGCCTAACACAAATGGCCGAGTCGACAGTCGAAAAATAATGGTACAGTTCTGGGGGCTAAGACAGGAGTAGCCTTCGGACACTGGTGCAAAACTCAGTTTACTACGGCAAAGACCCGCATAGAAGACTTCTACGTTTTCAGAAGCGAATGACAGCTTTTCTCTCTCAGTTTTGAGTTTGAACGTGATGGCCCTCAAGCCTACCACGTGGATGGTAAGGCTTTTTAGGTTTAGAACGTAAAGTCATCATCTTGATGACTGAT
>LGRT01000036.1 GCA_001642945.1 Rhodobacteraceae bacterium SB2
AGAATGTTGTTGTCTATATTGGCTACACCCAAGACTGGACAATAGACCCAAGGTTGCGTCCCGGTGTCGGGACTTCTGGGCGTGGAGACATTGGATATGTGTCTTTAGAAGTGACGCATACTACCCAAACAGGAGTTGGTGGCACGGGCGCAGTTGGCAATGAAGCGATTGAGGCTTCATATGTTGATGCGGCTGGCACGGCTGGCACGGGCGGCGTAGGCGTAGAAATTCCAGCAGCATTTGTTACAGGCGTGAGCGGTAGTGGTGGTGCAGGTGATGTCGGCGTCGAGGCTCTCAGCTTATCCATTGATGAAACTGGTGTCGGTGGCACAGGCGGTGTAGGAAATGAAGATGCCCAAGTTCTTGGCTGGGGCCAAGAAGGTTGGGGAATACATGGGTGGGGTGAATAATGAACTACACAACTTTAGTCGCAAACATCCAAAACTTCTTGGAAGACGACTCAACAGAACTAACGGCGTCAATCGATCAAATCATAGCGCAGGCCGAAGACATGATCTTCCAGCGCCTGCCAAACCTGCCGTGCTTTAGGTTGACCACATCAGCCAACATGGTTGCAGGTACATTTGATTATACAGTCGCATCAGCGCGGATGATACGTCAGGTGTCAGTGACAATCTCAAGCAACGTGTCATACCTAGACCATAGGATTGATTCATATCTGCGTGACTACTGGCCTAACTCAGCCACGCAGGGTGTCCCAGAGTTCTACAGCACAAAGACCGCAGGAACGGCTGGGACGGTCATTACATTGGCTCCAACGCCAAACTCGACTGACACCTACCAAGTGGACTACATCGCACCAGAGGCGGGGCTAAGTTCTAGCAACGCAAACACATGGGTTGGCGATAACGCAGAAAACGTGTTACTATCCGCATGTTTATACGAGGCATCAGCGTTTCTCAAAGCTGGCGAGACATTGGCGCTTTACAAAACTCAGTTTGACGAAGCACTGCAATTATTTATACAAGAGATGCAACGCGATTACGCGGCAGAATATAACGGAGGTCTATAATGTCTATAACACAAGCAATGTGTACATTGTTCAAAAAAGATGTGTTGCTGGGTGATCACCACCTCGACAGCGATGTAATAATGATTGCACTGTACACCGATGCAGCGACACTTAATGCAACAACAGACGGCTACATAACAGCAGGCCAAGTGGCCAACGGCAATGGATATACCACTGGCGGGGTTGCATTGGGAACCAAATCAGTCATTGAAAACAGCACTAGCGGATGTTTTACTTCGGCTAACCCAGAATGGACATCAGCGACATTTACTGCAAATGGCGCATTAATATATAACAAGACGCTGGGTGATGCCTCATCAAACTCAAGAGGCGCAATCGCAGTTTTAGCATTCGGTGGGAATTTCACAGTTGCTGGCGGTACGTTCAAAATTGTATTCCCTGCTCAAACCAAAGACACCGCAATTATAAGGATCGACTAAAATGGCTAGTACCTATGTAAATGACCTTCGCCTCAATGAGATGGCAACTGGCGATCAGTCAGGCTCATGGGGTACAGTAACCAACACAAACCTTGAACTGATTGCGGAAGCGTTTTCTTTCGGCACAGAAGGTATCACAACAAACGCTGATACGCATACCACTACGATTGCGGATGGGGCAACGGACCCCGGACGTTCAATGTTCTTGAAATACACCGGAACTTTAGATTCTGCTTGTACGATCACGATAGAGCCAAACACGGTTAGCAAGTTGTGGTTTATTGAGAACGGAACCTCTGGTTCGCAGAACATTATTATATCCCAAGGGTCTGGGGCTAACATTACAATCCCACCGGGCGACACTAAAGCTATCTATTCTGACGGCGCAGGCTCTGGCGCGGCAATGGTCGACGCCTTTGCCTCTTTGTCTGTTGTTGATCTCAAGGTTCAAGACGATCTGACGGTTACGGATGATCTGATTGTAGGCGGCGACATTGATCTTGAAGGCAGTATCGATGTTAACGGAACAGCCAACCTCGACGCTGTTGATATTGATGGTGCTGTACAATTAGACAGCACATTAACGGTGGGTGTTGATGATACTGGCTACGATGTTAAGTTCTTTGGCGATACTGCGTCAGCATTTATGCTTTGGGACGCTTCGGAAGATGATTTAATTCTTGGCGGTGCGGCTGGGCTTTCTGTTAACAGTGCTGCCCTAGTAACAGGCGTCCTGACCACCACGGCTGCGACTGTGTTTAACGGTGGGTTTGCTAGTAATGCTGGCTCTACGGTTTCTAATGCTGACAACAATGCTACACTCGAACTAATCTGCACAGATACTGATGCAGCGTCTGGGCCAAGATTGGACTTATATCGCAACCCCGGTGAAGCGGGTGCAGATGGCGATAACCTTGCACAGTTAAATTTTTATGGCTTAAATGATGCCTCTGAAAAATCTCAATATTTATATCTTTTTACAGAAATGGCAGACGTTGCCAACGGGTCTGAGGACGTTCGTTTTTTATTTGGTGGTTTAGTTGCTGGCGCTGATTCTAGCCTTATAGAGTTTACACACGGAACTCCCGCTACTGGCGCTGATCCTGAGCTAGTATTTAACAATACAAGCAGAGACATAAACTTCCGTGTTGAGTCTGACGGCAACGCTAATGCGTTGTTTGTTGATGGTGGTGGAAAATCCACAGGCATTAATGTAGTCCCAGCAGCATCCTATGCACCGTCACTTGCTATTGGATTCGGAGGAAATAACATTACCTCTAGGGGTAATGTAGACTTTAGAATTTTTAGCGGTGCGTTCCAAGATGGTGCAAGCACTTTCCAATATGCTGTAAGCAGTCTTCCAGTTTCTATGTTATCAATGACTAATGGAGGTTTTGCCGTTCAATCAGCCCCCGCTGGAACAGATGGCAATGCGGCTACCTTTACTACCAAGTTTTATGTTGACCCAGACGGTACTATATCCACTCCTACGCTTGGTACATCTAACGTCCGATTCGGTGTAAACGCAGGTGACTCAATACAATCTGGTGGAAATCAAAATGTTACAATCGGAGACTATGCGGGAACGGCTATCAATACAGGAGATGGTAATACAGCCGTGGGCTATAACGCCTTAGCCTCTGAAGATACTGGCGGTACAGACACTGCCATTGGTCACAGTGCTTTAGCTAACAAGAATAAAAATAATGATACTTACAACACGGCTCTAGGTCACTCAGCGGGAATATCTATTACGAGTGCGTCTGCCAATACTTTTATTGGTGGTCGGACAGGTTACTATGCTACCACCTCTCAGCACAGTGTTTTTGTGGGCTACAACGCAGGAGAGGGCGTTGACGGTACTCCACTCACGGGAGACTACAATGTAGCTATAGGTTCAGCATCAGGGAAAAAACTCCAAGGTGCTGCTTTGCAAAACACCTTCGTTGGCGCATTTTCAGGTAATGCACTTGCTGCAAATGGTGGTGACAATGTTGCACTTGGATATGAAGCACTAAGTTCAGAAGTCCAAACCTCAAGAAATACTGCAATCGGTAGAGCTGCTTTAAAGGTTCAAAATATTAATACTAACAGTAATTCTTATAATACAGCGGTAGGAGCGTTAGCCGCTACCTCACTCACAACTGGAACAACTGGAACTTTCATTGGTGGGCTTGCAGGAAATTATGTCACAACAGCCCCAGCTTCGACTTTTGTAGGGTATGCGGCAGGTCGTGGAGTTGATGGTCAGGCTTTAACAGGTTCCTTTAATACCGCTATTGGACATGAGTCAGGTAACAATCTATCGACATCAGGTCACGAAAATACATTTCTTGGAACATATGCGGGATACTATAACGGCTCTACCTCAACAGCAAATGGCATTACAACAGGGAGTAATAATACTGCTATTGGTTTTGCAGCTTATCCTTCAAGCGCAACGGCAGATAATGAGTTTACATTAGGTAATGGTAGTGTGGCCAACCTTCGTTGTAATGATACCTCTATATCGTCTTTATCAGATGAAAGAGACAAAACAAATATTGTTGATGTTCCTTTAGGATTAGATTTTATTAAAACACTTCGTCCTGTTGCATTTGATTGGGATAGACGAGACGGTACTAAACAAGGACTAAAAGACTTTGGTTTTATCGCTCAAGAATTAAAAACAGCACAAGCTGCAACAGAATATGCAGATCACATGCGTTTGGTTCACGAAAGTACTGTTCTTGTTCCTGATGCTGAAAATGCTAACGAGGGTACATTAGATGCGGATGATAATCCGGTTTTAGATGTCAGCGGAACAATGCAAGAATGTTTAGAAGCTGATCCAATGAAAACTTACCCAGTGCTAGTCAAGGCGGTTCAGGAACTATCAACAGCATTAGACGCAGCCTTGGCTCGTATAGCAGTATTGGAAGGATAAGACATGGCAATTACATTCACATGGTCCGTCAAGGACATGCACAGAGTAGCTGACACAGGTGCTGTATATAAAGTTGATTGGTCTTGCTCTGGCGTTGATGAAGACACTGAGGTAAGCCACAGTCGGTCAGGGTCATACTTGCACACAGGCCCTAATGGAAAACAAGCTACACCTGACCACACGGCATCAGGTTTCACACCATACGCAGACTTAACTGAAGCGGATGTATTGGCTTGGTGTAAAGCTGACGGTGTAGGTGCAAAGAACGAACATCTTATAACGTCTAACATCATCAACAAGGTAGCGGCTCAAGCAAACTCTACGGGTATGCCGTGGGCTGCTGAATAATTTTAACCCCAACCCCGAAAGGAGATCACAATGGCTGAGAAAAAAACAAACACCATTACGATCAACGGAACTGACTACACTGAAGACCAACTAAATGACACCCAGAAGGTAATGGTGAACCACGTTGCTGACTTAGATCGAAAGATTGGCTCTGCTAATTTTAACATCGACCAGCTAAAAATGGGACGCATGGCGTTTATGAACGCGCTGACCGTATCATTGGCATCTGAGCCAGAAGAAGCGGAAGCTGCTGAATAATGGAAATGGACGCGCTTTTGAACATAGTATTTGCCGCAGTAATTAGCGGTTTAGGGTGGTGGATTAAATCCCAGCACGATGAGATAAAGCGCGTCACCATTTTGCTTAACAGGACTCGTGAAGAGATGGCAAAGGAGTATGTAACCAAATCGGATAGTTCTGAAGTTCTCTCCCAGATAATGAATAAATTTGACCGTCTTGAAGAGAAAATGGACCGCCTCATAGAGCGGTAAAACGCATTGCGAGGTATATGGACGTATGATTGATCCTGTTACAGCGGTCGGTTTAGCCACTAGTGCTTTTAATATTCTCAAGCAGGGAATATCTGCTGGCAAAGACATCCAAGAAATGTCTGGAACTCTGGCAAAGTGGGGAAGTGCTTTTTCTGATTTCCAGTATGCAGAAGATAAGACAAAGAACCCTCCGTTTTATAAGATGATGAGCGATAATTCTGCCAACGCGATAGAAATCTTTGCCCATAAAAAGAAGATGGAAGCCATGAGAGAGGAAATAAAAAACCATATATCAT
>LGRT01000037.1 GCA_001642945.1 Rhodobacteraceae bacterium SB2
ACAAAAAAACACTTGCCGTTGAGAGCTTGCTAGAGGGTCAAGCAGAGGCTTTAACACAAACCGCTATATCCAAAGCATTAGATGGCGATAGTGTTGCTCTTAAGCTCTGTTTGGATAGGATCGCGCCCGCCCCAAAAGATAACACGGTTCAATTCTCTTTGCCCTCTATGGTAACTGCCAGTGATGCATCAGAGGCCGCAGGAAGCGTTCTCAGCGCTGTAAGTAGCGGCGAACTTACACACTAATAGAGGCAACCCGCGTTATGGGCCTTATTGACAGCTTCAGGCGCACTCTTGAGCTAACCGATATTGAGAACCGCTTAAAGGCGCTAGAACATGACCTCGCAACAGCTTAATAAGCGTCTCTCACGTATAGCTGCTAAAGTGCCTGAGAAGCCCAATCAAGAAGCAGAGGCAGCGTTCAAAGCCATTATATGCTATCTGGATGAATTGGCCGCCCGCAAAGCAGCGGGAGACCCTGAGGTGCAAGTAGAAATAGAATTGGCGGCAAAGGCGCTTAAAGAATGAAATTTGAAAAACAGCACATTGTCAGGATTAAAATGCTCATATCTTGATAAAATAAAAGTTTGAGAAGCCTACTGCACCATTTTGGTTTATTTTATGCCAAACATTATCGTGGGTTGTATCGTGGGTTAAACAATTAAAATCCAAATTTAATCAACAAAAACAACATTAAGTGGCGGACAGACAGGGATTCGAACCCTGGAGACGGTCTCCCGCCTACACACTTTCCAGGCGTGCGCCTTCGACCACTCGGCCACCTGTCCATACGCGGGGTTTAGCCCGACCACTGGGTGATTTGCAAGAGGCCTTATGCCTCCACCAGAAAAGCGACAGAACGCAAGACTTCAAGACCCTATAAATTGTTCAGAGGGATAACGCGTCTGCCTATTGCACTCAGCTTGCAAACCTTTCTTTCCGCAGGAAATGCCCCTTACTTAACACGGAGCCACAACACCGATCGATACGCAATTGCTCGTAAACAGGAACATCACTTATCAGAGGCGGCGCATAGCTCTTCTGCGCTCAAGCTGCGATCTGATTTTCGAAACCCCGTATCCGTTACGAGGCTCGGAACCGTTAACCGTGAATAGTTAGCCACTTTTTGAGCTTTTTGCGCCATCGGTAAGCGCTTCTGGGTTTCGGAGCCAAATATCGCGTTGAACAAAGGGCATCTCAATCCCTTCGGCTTGGAACACGGCCGCAATCTCATGGTTTAAATCTGTTTTCACGCGCAACATCGCATTCACATCGCGCAAAATAGCTCTGATTTCAAAATTCAAACTGCTATCACCAAAGGCGCTAAAAACCACATATGGGGCAGGATCACCCATCACCAGCGGGTGGTTTTCTGCGATCTCTAATAATAGCCTTTCCACATGTTTGGTATCCGTTCCATAGGCCACGCCAACGGGAACAATAACCCGGCCCAAAGTGTTGCCGCGGGTGTAATTTGTGACCACCCCGGCAACAAGATCCGCATTTGGAACAATAATATCGCTGCGATCAAACGTTTCGATCCGCGTGGAGCGAACAGAAATATTGCGCACATAGCCCATTTTTCCGCCCACCTCGATCCAGTCGCCCTCACTCACTGGGCGCTCGATCAATAATATAATGCCAGATACAAAATTTGACACGATATTTTGTAATCCAAAGCCGATGCCAACCGATAACGCACCCGCAACGATGGCCAGAGATGACAGATCGATCCCAATCGAAGAAATCGCAACCAGCGCGGACAGGAAGATGCCGATATATCCAATTCCCGATACAAGCGCTGTTTGAGCGCCCGGATCAATCGATGTTTTGGGCAGTACAGAGCCTTTTAACGCCGATTGAACAAACCGGGTGGCCATATAGCCCGCGGTAAAAATGATGACAAACGTTAAAAACTCACCGGGTGACAGGCGCGTTTCACCAATTTGAACACCGCTCAACACCTGGCTCCAAAGCTCTATCAGATCCACCGCCCGCGCGCCCCAAATAAGCGCAAAAACCGGCAGCGCCAATATAAGGAACGAAAAGCCGATTAAAATCGGCAGCAACGCATCCTTGCCTGCGCCGGCCTTGCCAAGGAAAACTTCATATGTATCGCTCACCAAACGCTGCAAAACTAAAATTGACGCCAACAAGCCAAGCGTGAGCACAAACGGGTACAGCAAAGCATTGGCGGCGTTCATATAGCCCAGCGCACCAGCCAAAGTGGCAATAATCGCAACAAAGCGAGAAACGCGTCTGAGCAACCACATCATCGTTTGGTAAAGCGGCGCTGTTTTCTCTGCAGACGCGCCAAGCGCGACCGACTCCTCAGCGTTTTCAATGGGTTGTTTCGCCAAGCGCATCAAAATCAACGTTGTTAAAACCAAAAGGGGAAACGTCCAAATCACCAGAACATGCTGTGAGCTGGCTTCATGATGCGCGACCAGTTCGAGCACCGCATGAACAATAAACACAATTGCCAAGGCACCAACCAATCGGGCATTGCGCTCGTCACTTTGGTTGCCATCCGCGGTTAAAACCGCTGTTTCTCCTACGAATAAGCGTTGCCCTAGCCAGAACGCCCCAAAAATCCAAGCCGCCCAATAATGATCTAGCGCCCGCTCGATCAACAACGTGCCTTGAAATCCCAAAAAACCGTTTTCCAACAGCGTCAATAAAAGAAAATGCAGCCCCGACGCTTTCACCACAGCGATCACCAGCGTGCTTAAAAAACCAGTGCTCGAGACCAGACCCTGGCGTTGATAAGTCAGATCTCTGCTAAGCCGCTGCACGATGCGTGGCGCGGCAAGCAGTAATAGCAGCGCGATAAGAAGGCTTAACACAAAAGAAGCAAGAAGCTGCTTCCACGCCAGCAGCGTCAGCGCAAGCGGTATGGTTTCAAACGTTTCCCCTAGTAAGCCGCCCATAATATCGCTGAGCTCTAGCAAAGCTTTAGGCCAAGCCACTATCGAAAGCGGGCTTTTTGACAATTCGAACAATGCTGATTTTTGTTCAGCTCTGATCAGCTGATCGATTTCCTTGACCAGCCCCTGCGCCTTACTCAGGGCTTCTTGCGCTTGCGCGACGGGCACTTGCAGCTTTGCCAAATCCGCGTTCAACGCCCTTCGGCGCTGCGCCAAAGGATCGTTCTGCCCCTCCGCTGGGGGATCACCAAGCGCTAATATTTGTTCCTGTAACGTCGCAATACGCCCCGAATTCGCATCGCTTGCCCGGATAAATTGATCCCGCCAGTCTGCAACCAAACCGCGCAGGCTTTCCGAAACGTTCTGTTGCAAGATTTGCCGCTCTACATAAGCAGACTCAGAGCTCCATCGCGTATAATCCGGAAGGCTCGATTGGGCAAAAGCGGCTAGGCTGAGACCCATCCAAATAAACCACAGCAGGCCCCAAGCCCATAATTTAGCGACCGCCTTCACGGGGTTTCGTACACTTCGGGCACAACGCTCGTCGTCTCTTCCAGCCAATCAGGGACAGGCAGGCCCTTCTCACGCAAAAACGTGCGATTAAACAGCTTTGACTGATAACGCGCGCCAGAATCGCAAAGAATGGTTACAATCGTATGTCCGGGTCCCAATTCGCGGGCCATGCGCATCGCGCCTGCCACGTTGATCCCTGACGACCCCCCCACACATAAGCCTTCATACTGCATCAGATCAAAAACGATCGGCAACGCGTCGTGATCACTGATCTGATAGGCAAAATCCGGCTGAAACCCCTCTAAGTTTGCAGTCACACGCCCCTGCCCGATACCTTCAGAAATAGATCCGCCTTCAGATTTGAAAACGCCCTCGGTGTAGTAGGAATAAAGCGCAGCCCCCATCGGATCAGCCAATCCTATTTTAACGCCTTTCGGCTGCAAGGCTGCCGCAACGCCAGACAGGGTTCCCCCAGAACCAACAGCACAGATGAAGCCATCTACCTTGCCCTCGGTTTGCTCCCAGATTTCAGGACCCGTGGTTTCAATATGCGCCTGCCGATTGGCAATATTATCGAATTGATTGGCCCAAATCGCGCCATTTGGGCTGGTTTTAGCAATTTCAGCTGCCAAGCGGCCGGAATAGCGCACATAATTATTTGGGTTTTTATAAGGCACGGCGGGCACTTCGACCAACCGCGTCCCAAGCAGACGCAACGCGTCTTTTTTTTCCTGGCTTTGGGTGTCGGGAATTACAATCACCGTTTTAAAACCCATTGAGGCGCCAACCACGGCCAATCCAATCCCCGTATTCCCTGCGGTCCCTTCAACGATTACGCCACCGGGACGAAGCATGCCTTTTGCGATTGCATCTTTGATGATGAACAAAGCTGCGCGGTCCTTGACAGATTGGCCTGGATTGCGAAATTCAGCCTTTCCTAAAATCGTACATCCGGTTTCCTTGCTGGCATTTTGCAGCTTGATCAATGGCGTATTGCCAACCAAATGCTCTAAGGCAGGCGCATAATGCATGAAACCCCTTTCAATTCGACCGTGTGTGCCAACCCCTTAGTGGCTCTGGGCACATAACTCAAGCGAAAGCCCCGCTACGCTATTGCAGTTTTGTGAACTGTGGGTCTGTTTTTAAAGACCATAGATCAGACGCAGCGGGTGCAAGGCATAGGTAAAGATCACAGCCCATAACGCGCCCAAAAGCCGGCTACCGGTTGGTCACGGTAATCTGCGTGACGTCACAATTGCTGGTCGAAAACGTTGCAGCGCAAGATGTAAGGTAAAAATTCCACATGCGGCGAAAGCGCTCATCAAATCCCAAAGCCGCGACTTGATCCCATTTTCCATTGAACACATCATGCCAGCGGCGCAAGGTTTGCGAATAGCTTTCGCCAAATTCTAAGGATCGGACCACATTCAGACCGGCGGTTTCAATCTCGGTTCTCAAAGCGCTCGGACTTGGCAGCATTCCACCCGGAAAAATATATTTCTGAATGAAATCCACGCCTCTTTGATAGACGTCCCAGCGCGCATCTTGCACCGTTATAATCTGAAGCGTCGCATGCCGCCCGGGTTTCAAACAATCGCGCAAAACTTTAAAATATGAAGGCCAATATTTTTGACCCACAGCTTCAAACATTTCGATGCTTGCAATCCCGTCATATTGCCCGGTTTCATCCCGATAATCTTGCAGCTTGAACTCTACCAAATCGGACAGGCCCAATGCTTCAATGCGTTCGCGGGCAAATACAAGCTGCTCGTTGCTCAGGGTAAGGCCGGTTACCCTTAATCCATGCTCTTTTGCAGCATATTCTGCAAACCCACCCCACCCGCAGCCAATTTCTAAAATATGATCACCCGATTGCACATCCATCTGTTCGACCATCGAGGCGTATTTAGCCAATTGCGCATTTTCTAAGCTTTCTTGTCCGGTTTTGAACAAAGCAGAGGAATAGGTCATCGTTTCGTCAAGCCATAACTGATAAAAATCATTGCCCAAATCATAGTGGTAACTGATATTTTTCAACGCTTGTTTTTTTGAGTTGCGCTGCAGCCAAAATCGAAATTTTTCATAGAAACGCACCAACGCCAATCCCGGAAATCCATCATACAAATCGTCATTATCTGCGTGTATCAAATCCATAAACGCCTGCAAATCTGGCGTGCTCCACCACTGATCCAGATAGGCATCACAAAACCCCAAATCCCCCTCTCGAATCAGGCGCGCAAAAATATCAGGATTGTGAATATTCAACTGCGCGATCGGGCCCTGGTTTCTGCCAATCGCCCGAAACACGCGGCCATCACTTAGAGCAAAGTCCAACTGGCCAAAATTCATATTGCACGCCATATCAAACACTCTTGAAAAATAGCGTGGCAAGTTCTTTTGATTTTGGGTCGACGTAAACAGCATCATTACCTCTTAAAAGTCACGGTTCTTATAGTTATCTAACGCACGCTGACGTCCTTCGGCCAGCGAAATAACGGGGTTAGGATAAGCCAAATCAGCAGATAAATTCCAGCTTTTTGGTATAGCCTCAAAATAAAGTGAAGCGGTACGGCTGGGCGCAGAAGATCCCTCGGCCAGCCATTGGCGTTGATACAGGGTTTTGGGATCAAATTTGGCCAATTGCGTCTCTGGGTTAAAAACCCGAAAATACGGAGTGGCATCCGGCCCCGACCCTGCCGACCATTGCCAACCCATCGCGTTGCTGGCAGCGTCCCAATCGATCAAACACGATTCGAACCATCGCAATCCGATACGCCAATCAGTCATCAGATGTTTTGTAAGGAAGGAGGCCACGATCATTCGGCCTCGGTTGTGCATGCGCCCGGTTACATACATTTCGCGCATCGCAGCATCAACAAAAGGCATGCCTGTGCGGCCTTGTTTCCATGCCAGTACCGCCGGATTCTGTTCATCTTTGTTCCAAGGAAACCTATCCCAAACAGGTTTCCAATTTTGATCCAAAATATGCGGCGTATGATGCATCAGGTGATAGGCGAACTCGCGCCAAACAATCTCTTTCAAAAACGTCTCAGCTCCCTCTTTGCCATCCTGCAAGGCCCGCAGGCCGGCATGCCAGCATTGATAGGGGCTGATTTCCCCAACAGCCAGGTTTTCCGAAAGACCAGAGGTGCCCAAAACGGCCGGAACGTCTCTCAACCGATTATATGAGGCAATGTCGGACTGACAAAAATCGGCCAAACGCGTTTGCGCTGCCTCTTCACCCAGCCTTACATACGGGCGCACTACCGCCGCCCCCCGTTGCATCCCAGATCCAAGTGACCAGCCAGACAGGTTTTCTGAAGGTGGAAAATTAGCCGGTGCTTGAAGTTTTACCACGCCGGGTAGCGGCGCAGGAATGTCTCGACTTTTAACCGCATTCCAAAAAGGCGTGTACACCTTATAATAGCCGCCTGTCTTGGTTTCTACGCTCCACGGCTCATGTAGCAATTTACCGCCGAAACTGCGCGCATTAATCCCAAGATCTTTCAGCTTTCCTTTTATATCGCTATCGCGCTGTACCGATTTAGGGTCATACTCACGCGCCCAAAACACGGCATCGGCACCGCTTTCTTTGATCAGCGCATGCAAGGTTTCCAGCGCTGCGCCAGATCGAAACGTCAGCCGGCTTCCAACCCCCTGCAACGCCTGATCAAACTGTTCCAGACCCAGCCCAAGCCGCCATTTCGGCGCCGCACCTAAACGATCCACAACCGCGTCTCGAATAAACACCGGCAGCACCGGCCTGCCCTGCTCAGCCGCAGCACGAAGCGCTGGATTGTCACTCAGACGTAAATCGCGGCGAACCCAGTAAATAATCGGAGCGTTTTGCTGCACATTCCCTCGCATATTTTTAGCTTTTACGATGCCGCAACCTGATCTGGATCAAAGTAAATCATCTAGTGCATTCAGCAATTTATCAATTTCGGCTTGGTTCGTATAATGAACAAAACTCAGCCGCAACACGCCTTGATTAGGATCAACACCCATCGCGCGCAACGCCCGATTGGCGTAAAAATCCCCATCACCTGCCATGATGCCGCGCGCAGCGAGGGCTTTGGCCATGGGCCGCGCCGAAGTTCCCAGATCAATCGCAACGGTTGGCGCGCGATTTTCGGCTTTGTCAGACCCGAGCAGCCGCACCGCGTTTTTCGCGCGCAAAAGATCAAGCACAGGCTGTAGTAAGCTTTGCTCATGCGCCCGCATCAAATCATGAACCGCCTCGGCGCGCTTTACTGGTACTGCAGCCGCCGTGAAATGCGCCTCATATAGTGCATCAATATAATCTGCCATACCCGCACAGGCGGCTATTTGCGCATGATCAGGCCCTGCCGGCGTGAACCGTTTGCTTAGGTAGTCCGAATTGAAAAAATGCCCCTGATTGGGCAATTGCCGCGCCAACGCTTCGCGCACCACCATAATACCCTGATGCGGACCATAGGTTTTATAGGAAGAAAACAGATAGATATCTGCCCCCAATTCGGCAAGGTTTGGCAGGCCATGCGGCGCATAGCTCACCCCATCTACGCAGGCAAAAGATCCATTTGCATGTATCAAAGCAACAATCTGCGCAACAGGGTTCACTTGCCCCACCACGTTTGAGCAATGCGGAAAACACACCAATTTTACGTCTTGGTCCAATAGATTCTCTAAGTCGGCAATATCCAATTGGCCAGTTAAAGCGTTTAAACCCCATTCTTTGACAATAATGCCCGCATCTTCAAGCTGCCGCCACGCCCCTGAATTGGCTTCATGGTCCTGGTTGGTTACAATAATCGCATCGCCTGTTGCCAAGAAAGCCCTGAAAGCCTGCGCAAGCACATAGGTATTTTGGGTCGTTGATGGCCCAAAACTAAGCTCTTCCGCCGCAACACCCATCATGGCAGATAAACGCGCACCCGCTTCATCCATCTCGGCGCCACCCAACCCAGAGGCTGCATAAGCCCCATAGGGTTGAACTTTACGCTGTGTGTAAAATCGGAACAAACGATCGATCACCTGCTGACAGGTGTAAGAGCCGCCCGCATTCTCAAAAAATGCCTGCCCCTGCAAAGCAGCTTCGCTGAAAGCGGGAAATTGAGATCTTACAAACGCACAATCAAGCATGGCAACCCCGGTGTAATGAGAGGAAGACAGGACCCAATTTTAGCCCCAGTTACAAGCCTATTCGACCAAGCCACCCCCCAATTTTCACAGATTGACCAAATTTATACTTTTGAATATAAATCCAATACTAAAGACTATTTATTAAAGAATATTTTTAAATACGCCCATGCAGCAGCCAGTGGCCAACCATGAGTGCAGCGAAATAAACGTAAAAAAACTGATAAGATTTAAGGGTTAAGCGGCAAACTCATCTAAACGCAAAGCTAAAAAATTTTGTTAGACAAGATCGTTTACCAGTAAAAAGGATAACAAAATGGCCACAAAGCCAGCATTAATGAACCTTCCAATAGAAACATCTGATACGGGGTTTTATTCCGGATTCAGCAAGGACGTCACCATCAGTGCGAAAATATTGGTAAGCGCGCTGATTATTTGGGCGGTTGTTTTTCCAGAAAACGCCAGCAATGTCCTAAGCGCCTTAAATTCGTTTCTGTTAACCAATTTTGCCAGTTGGTATATCTTCGTCATCGCCTTCTATGTTGTGGTTTGTTTGTTATTTGCCCTGGTTCCAAGCTCGGGCAAGCTCTTGCTTGGAAGGCCTGGCGACACACCCGAATTTTCGAATTTTTCTTGGTTTTCGATGATGTTCGGCGCTGGGATCGGGATCGGAATGCTCACCTTTGCAACCGCCGAACCAATTTATCATTTTGGTAATAATTCCGACGTCATTCGCGGATTGTCCACGGGATATGAGGCCGATAATGTGCGCGCAGCTTACCGCTGGTCATTCTTGCATTGGGGCGTCTCTGCTTGGGCCTGCTATGCGTTGGTCGGCCTAGCGCTGGCGTATTTCTCTTATCGGCGTAACCTGCCCCTCACCATTCGATCCGGTCTTGCGCCTTTATTCGGCAAAAGCCTTTCGGGACCGGTCGGCAGCATTATTGACATCGTAGCCGTTTTGGCCACGGTGCTTGGCGTGGCCCAAACCTTGGGCTTTGGCGTTCAGCAATTTGTTGCAGGCTTGCACCGTGTGGGTATCGGAGACTGGGTGTTAAACGCGGAAGGCACGGCCCCGACCGCCGGCATCATCCTTGCGCTTTTGGTGATAATGGGCGCCTCAACCCTATCGGCGCTTTCGGGCGTGGGCAAAGGGATCAAATGGCTTTCAAACATCAATATGGGTCTAAGCTTTTTCATATTGTTCTTTTTCCTTGTCTTCGGCAGTACATTCTTTGGCCTGCAGGCGCTGATCGTTGGCATGTTTGATTATTTTGTCACGCTTCCGAAAACCTTATTCACCGTCTGGAAGGCCGACGGCAGTGAAACCGGCGATGCGTTAAGCGCGTGGCAAGGCGCCTGGTCGGTGTTTTACTGGGCTTGGTGGATCGCTTTTGCACCTTTTGTCGGTGTTTTCCTTGCCCGAATTTCAAAAGACCGCAACATTCGCGAATATGTCTTGGGCGCAATGCTTATTCCCGCCACCATGTGTTTTATTTGGTTTGCCATCGTTGGGGGAACCGCCGTTGATTTAACGCTGGATGGCACCGCTGGCGACAGCATCATCACGGCGGGTTCACAAGCACAGCTTTTTGTGATGCTCGACGTTATTCTTAGCAGCTCGCAGGCCTGGATGATGGCGGTTGTCGTGGTGATCCTCTTGCTGACCTATTTGGTCACCTCAGCCGATTCCGCAGTCTTGATCATTAACACCATCAATTCCGGTGGCGATGAAGGGCCCAAAGGGCGCCCACATATTATCTTTTGGGGCTCGGCTTTGGGATTGGTGGTTGGCGCGCTGTTGATTATCGGGGGCTTAGGAGCAATTCAAACGGCTATGGTGATTGGCGCCCTGCCCTTCAGTATGGTGATGGCATTGATGGGGATCGCGCGGATAAAGGCTATTTATAAAGACAGCATACGCGAGAAAGCCGGCGTCGAGATTATTTATGACCCAAGCGCGGATGTAAACACCAAAGCTGAAACGCCAGACGCGGTTTGACCAAAAAAAAGGTGCGGGATTAATACAGCCCGCACCTGTTTCAAAAAAAAAGCTCCGCCCGAACAAGGTTTCAAAACCCAGCGGCGGAGCGTTTTAAATGGGGCTACGCATTCACATCCACAACCACGCGCCCTTGCACTTGACCTTTCAGGATTTGCGCCCCCAATTCGGGCATATCAGCCAATACGGCCGGGCTAATCATCGCCTCAAGCTTGTCCATCGGTAAATCTTTGCCGATCCGCTGCCAGGCGCGAAGGCGGTTTTCATAAGGCTGCATAACCGAGTCGATGCCCAAGAGGTTAACGCCTCGCAATAAAAATGGGATAACGTTGGCGGGCAGTTTCGCACCGCCCGCATTGCCAATCGCCACGGCCGAACCGCCATAAACCAATTGGCCTAAAACACGCGCCAGCATTTCGCCGCCAACCGCATCTACGATCCCCGCCCAACGCGCCGATTCCATCGGCCGTTTGATCGCCTCATTCACCTCATCGCGCGGTATAATTTCGCTAACCCCCAATGATTTTAAATAGGCTTCGCTTTCAGGCCGCCCCGTGACGCCGGCAACTTTATAACCCAAATTCGACAATATCGCGACCGCAATTGAACCCACGCCGCCCGCGGCCCCTGTCACCAAAACCGTACCTTTTTCGGGTGTAAGGCCGTGATCTTCAAGCGCAAGAATACCAAACATCGCAGCGATTCCTGCGGTGCCAACCCCCATTGCTTGCCGCGGTGTCACGCCATCGGGTAGCGGCACAAGCCAATCCGCCTTCACCCGAACTTTTTGAGAGAAGCCCCCCCAATGTGCTTCGCCAACGCGCCAACCGGTCAGAACCACCTTATCACCTGCGGAATAACGGGGATCCTGCGAGCTCTCAACCGTTCCGGCAAAATCGATCCCCGGCACATGCGGATAATTACGCACCAAACCACCGCCATTGGCGGTAAAGCATAAACCATCTTTATAATTGACCGTAGAATAATCAACCGCAACGGTCACATCCCCATCAGGCAATTGCTCTTCCGTCAGCGCTTTTATCCCAGCTGTTACCGTTCCATCTTCGTCTTTTTCAATCAAAACTGCATTGAACATAAGTTTTCCTTTAAATCCAAAATTTCTCATGCACGCGCGCTGCGCGCACGCCATCCTTTGTCACCACATCAACATCGGTGCCAGCATCCCAATGCGTCATACGCACCATACCAATCGCAACATTGGTTTTAAAGTCAGGAGACCAAGCGGCTGAGCTGACCGCGCCGACTTGTTTGCCTTTGGCCATCACCGGCCAGAGCTGATCGCAGGGGCCCACGGGCAATCCCTCAATTTCCAGCGCGCGAATTTGTTTCACAGGGCCTTCTTTGGCAACCCGCAGCAACGCGTCGCGCCCGATGCAGCCAATCGCCGTTTGCGTGTTGCAAAACTTTCCCAAACCACATTCATGCGGCGTGTTTTGCATTGTCATATCATTGCCAAAACTTAGCAATCCACCCTCAATCCGCTCAATCAAATTCGGGCAACCCGCCCATACATCATAGGGCTTTCCAGCCTCCATCAGCGCGTTCCAAAGATCCATCCCAATATCCGAACCTTCAACATAAATTTCAAATCCGCCTTGTTTTGAATATCCCGACCGCGCAATAACCAAGGTGCGGCCCTGAAAATCAAACATCCCATAACGAAAAAACTTAATATCGCGAATGGCATCGCCAAAAACGTTCGCCATCAAATCATCCGCCTTTGGGCCCTGAATGGCCAAGGGCGAGATATCAGGCTCATCCACCAAAACATCGAGACGCAAAGAATGCGCGATCGCTTTAACCCAATGCAGCAGATCACTATCCGCAATGGAAATCCACCAACGCTCATCCGAAATCTTGACGGCAACCGGATCATTCAGCATCCCACCGGTTTCATCCACGATTGGCACGTAAAAACACTGACCAGCCAGCATTGAGCGCAAATCTCGAGGGGTCAGCATCTGCATTAACCGCCCCGCATCAGGGCCGCGCAGTTCAATCTGGCGCTCGCAGGCCACATCCCAGATCTGCACCGCAGATTTAAGGTGATGGTAATCTTCTTCGATCGAACGAAACATCGTTGCCAGCAGCATATGGTTATAAACCGTATATGCTTTTACCCCTGCGGCTTCCACGCCATCAGAGAACGGAGTGCGCCGCAAACGGCGCGAAGGAGAAATCAAAGCCATCGCTATTCAACCTTTGACAAATATGGGAATACCCAAAAATTTTCGAAAAGAGCCGCTATTTCGGCCCATGCCAATCAATCTGACAAATTTCAGCTGACTTGCCGCCAAAATCCCAAATACGACCAAAGTCGCGTACTTTTGATTTTAAACCACGCGCCGCAACAATATTGGGACCCATCCAATATTTGGAATTCTGGATCATAACCGGGCTGTCTGCATCTTTGCCTTCTAAAGCTTCAATCTCGCCGGCGATTTTACGGCCTATATACAACCCGCGGCGATTGCCTTCGCGCATGATTTCCACTTTTTCACGCTCGGCGCCAATGATCTCAGACACCAGCATGGTGAATAATCCCGTCGTTCCACCAGCCGCACCGCTGAAAATTTTCAGCAAGCCATTATACGCGGTTTGGTTGGCGCGCTCATCAATATAGGCCGCCACTTTCCATTGGCCCTCGCCCATCCGCCCAGGGATGTCGACAAGCAGACCAATATTCAAACCCGACAGGCTTTCGCCCTGATAATGGCCCTCATCAATCACAACCGCCATCCAAGCATGGCAATGCCCTTCTGTTGGAGGATGCGCACCCAAAGATACCACGCAGGGGCAAAAGACGGTGCAAGAGCAATTCATGAACAGCTCGCCCTTTATCGCCCAATCAGTGGGGTTCATCTTCCGGCGTTTAGGGTTGTCCATTCGCTGATCAATTCTTTGACTGATCGGCAACCTATCCGCATCTGGACGTTTTTTAACCGCCATTTTTCATCACTCCCATTTACAAATTTACCCTGCAACGGCGAGAACACCGCCGCCCAAGATCAACAAAATACCCATCGGCTTTGTAACCCGCTGTCCTATTTGCGGCAATTTTTCCAGGACCATGAATAAAGTCGCAGCCCCCATCCACAGCAAGCTCATCACGCCCCCGACAAACCCCAAAGCCATAAAGCCCCAACAGCAGCCCACGCAAAAGGCACCAAGACCAAGCCCCATACGAACACCGCCCATAAAGCCCGGCTTCCACTTCCCCAAGAAATACAAGCTTGGGCTGTGGCAAACCCCATGACACAACTCTTTCATGCGCGTGAATTGAAACGCGCCAACCGCAACCAATAACGCAACGGAGACTGCTTTTGATTTGGCTATCCCCAACATGTCGACGATGCCTTGATAGAGCAGCAACAATTGCACTGAGGCAATCGCCGCAGCAAAAACCAGCCAGATAACCATATAGCCCAACACCACGCCCAGCCAACCGGCCCGCGTTCCATCCGCACTGATCATCAAATCCTCATAACTGCGCAAAGTTGGCACCATAGTGGGCAGCATCATCGCCGCCATCATGATCGCCCACATTCCAAATACGGGGGTGAACCGCGCCATCGGCATTGGCATTCCCATACTAGGGTCCATGCCGCGCATTTTTTCGGCCATCATACCCGGCCGACCAATCAGATCCAGCCCCATGGACAGGCTCATATCAAACATAACCCACCACGCAAGTAGAACGCAGGAAAAGAAACCAAGCCAAAACACATTTCTAAAAGGGATCTGTTTTTCGTTCATAAAATAGACCTTTTTAATAAGATCACAGAGAGGATCGGCCAAATATCGACTCACATATAGAGCTTGCTTTTCTAATGTCAGACTTTTAATTGTCTGACAAATGAAAATTGATCCCACAAAAAATGCTGATTATTCAGCTCAGATCGCAAAGGCCATTCGCGACGCGATTATAGGCGGTCAGTTAAACGTGAATGACCGCTTGCCCTCAGAAGCAGAGTTGGCAGAGCAATTCGAAGTCTCGCGCCCCACCGTGCGCGAGGCTTTAAAACGGCTGGCCGCTCAATCTTTGATCCGCACGCAGCGCGGCGCATTTGGAGGAGCGTTTATCAACCAGATCAGCTATGAAGAGGCCCATAGCCAACAAATCACCACCTCAACGCTGCTGTTATCAATGAATGATGTCAGCTTTGACGTGGCCTGCGAGGCGCGCTTTGCGCTTGAACGTTCTTGCGCGCCTTTCGCCGCCCAGCGCCGCACCGCAGACCAGTTGGCAACCATGCGCGCTGAAATACACCGTCAAACCCAACCGGGATTAAGCGATGAAGGCTGGTGTGCGTCTGATGTAACCTTTCATCGGGCCTTGGTAGAATCGGCGCATAACGTGATCCTATCTTATCAATTAGCCGGAGCTGTTGAAGCGATGCAGCCGCTGATGAACATGATCACCTTTACCGCGCGCAACCGAGAAAAAATTATCAGCTTGCACACAGATATCGCAGATGCGCTTGAACAACGTAATCAACAGCAGATAGAGCATGCGCTATTGGCCCTGAGCGATTATACCAAAAACCTTGCGGATAATGTTTTTGCAGCCAAGCAAAAAATCAAAACCGACATTGATAACCAAAAAGCTCAATCCTGACTGAAAGATCTAAGCTTGAAAAAAATCTTTGATCTAGGCGATCGCGGCATTGCCTATTGAAATCAGCCCAAGCCTAACATATTCTACATATGTTCTTTGGAACTATGGACATAAACGCGCTCATAATAATCGGATCGGACCCGGGGGCGGTACCCGGCGACTCCACCAAAATCCGTTCATTTGGCGGCTGAGGGGTCGAAATAGGATCGACGAACGTGTAAAAGGGTTAGCTTTGTTTCGGCGAGATACCACCGTATCGGTTCAAAATGTACAATTGCAAATGACAATCGTGCTCCAATGGCGATGGCCGCGTAAGCGACCGGAACTATTGAAAACTTAAGCCCTAACGCTTTGCAGCTTTAGGCGGGGTTCGAAGGCACCTGGCAACAGAAGCCTTCACTTTTCCCAATTTTGTCAGGGCCAAGCTGGCTGTCGAACCTTATCCGGCTAAGCAGCGGTTTGAAAACAGCCTTTAATTTCTATATCTTTTCAAAGATGCTGCACCATGTTTGCCCCGTAGGAATTTCTGGCGTGCGCTGAACACCGAATACGCCAAAGGAAGACAATCGCCCTTTTTTGGCAATCATCAGGTCAAAATCTGTTAAAAAGCCTCTTCCGATTGCCAAAAATAAGTGCGGATATGTGGTGAGATGAAGAAACACCGTCTGGACCAGATACGTTTAGGCGCTGTTGGTGTTAAATCCGCTCTTCATAAAAAACCAACATTCCCCTCGCGCTTTAAATGCATACAGGCTTTGCACCATTCGCCAATAAGAAATAATTTAGGTCCATTAAATTCTAAATATTTTTGGCTCTTTCCATTGCCAAAAACTTTGGTGACAATCGGGTATGAGAAATACCAGATTGATCGTGATCTCGTGCCATCATCACAAAGCCGCAGAGATTTTAAGTGCAAGGGGCCAAGACCAAACCCACTGAAATACACGCCCGCGTAAGATGTGTCCTCAACCCCATCAGCATTCTTATTTACTTCTGAAAAGCTACTTTACCCAAGAAATAAGTGGCGGTTTGCAAAACTCACTGAAATCAAACCTGAGATAGCCCCGTTAGAACAAATCTTATAGTCTTTTCAAAAGCTAGGTTGATCAAAAAATACAACTGCCCGGCTGCACACCCGCCAAAAACCTATCAGGAAACCGAATGGATGAACCAAAGGCAGGGCGCAAGCAACATGTTTTCACAAAACACAGCCCACTGCACCCTGCCCTACTGGAACATCGTCACAAATATAAACCGCGTGCTTTTTCGGTGTGGCATGCGGCTGATTTATCGAATGAGGCCAAGAATTTTCGGCTAAGCTGCGATACAAATTTAGACATATCAATCTCCTTTATCCGATAAAGAGATAGTGCAAAGCCTGCCGGCTGGTTAGATCTGCCGGCACATACCCGCTATGCAAAAACAACGGGGCATTCTATCAAGATACAGGCCCGTTTCTGCCGTTCGCACTTTGTTACAGCCCCTCAAGAAACCTGTTCAAAACCAAAACTGTCTGCAAGACTGAGGCAAGATGTGGTGGACACGTGAGAGGAGGCGCAAATGATCGTTATAATTTTCGAAGTTATACCAGCGGTTGGGCGCAAGCAAGATTATCTAGATATAGCCGCGGCTATGCGCCCGATGGTAGAGGAGATTAAAGGCTTTATCAGCGTTGAGCGCTTTCAAAGCATGAGCAACCCCGACAAGCTCTTGTCTATTTCCTTTTTTGAAGATCAAGCTGCCGTGGACCGATGGCGCGCGCTTGCCGAGCATCGAGCGGCGCAAAGATTGGGGCGAGAAGGGATATTTTCAGATTACCGGCTTAAGGTTACGCAGGTTTTGCGGGATTATGGCATGAACAAGCGGGCTGAAGCGCCTGCGGACAGCCGTGCCCATCATGACACCTAAAAAGGATCTTCTCGCGTTTTGCGCCGACCTTCGGGATTTAAGGCTGCAGAAGGACAGAGGGTATTTTGTAAAATCGTCACATATGTTCTTAAACACTGCCCTGCATGCCGTTTAGATCGGCCCTTAACCCGCGATTATCAGCTTAAATCGAAAATCTTTGGGATTTGTCGCTGAGCACCCTTTCACAATGCGCAAAACCTTTTATTGTGGTTGCAAATAAGCAGGGGTTCGAGATGAGCGGCGATTTAGACTACGGAAACATTATGAACCGGGCGATGCGCGGCTTTATAAAGGAAGTTTTACAACGCGTGGCCGATAACGGGCTTCCAGGGGAGCATCATTTCTTCATTACCTTGGAAACCATGCATCCTGATGTTGAAATCGCCGATTGGCTGGTAACGCGTTATCCCGAAGAAATCACCATCGTCATGCAGCATTGGTTTGAAAATCTCGTGGTCCAAGAGGATGGGTTTTCCGTAACACTCAGCTTTGGCGATGAACCCGAAGCGATTTATATCCCCTATGCCTCGATCATAACCTTCGTGGATCCCTCAGTTGAATTTGGGGTTCGGTTTGAAAAAACCAATGAGGAGCATGTTGATGAGGATTTAGACCCCCAGGAAACGCCAGAAAGACCGCTTGAGGTTCTTGGGTTAAATGAGCCCGAGCTTAAGAAGCCCAACAGCGACACACAGAAAGCAGATGTGGTCAGCTTGGACAGCTTTCGGAAATAAATTCGCCGCTTAAAGCAAGCGAACTATACCCTTCAATTTATACAAGCCGGGATATTGCTCAGGCGGCAACTCGGCTTTAAAAGCGATAGAAATAACCCGAACCGGAGATCCCCCATGACAGAGACCAGAACAGAAACCGACAGCTTTGGTCAGTTAGAGGTTGAGCATACAAAATATTGGGGCGCTCAAACGCAGCGCTCGATCTTAAACTTCCCGATCGGATGGGAGCGCCAGCCTATTGCAATTATTCGCGCTTTAGGGGTAATTAAACGCGCCTGTGCAGAGGCCAATCTAGAGTTGGGCAGTTTGGATAGCCCGCGCGCAACCGCTATTATCGAGGCGGCTTCCGAAGTGATCGACGGCAAGTTTGACGATAATTTTCCCTTGGTGGTTTGGCAGACCGGCTCGGGCACGCAATCAAACATGAATGCAAATGAAGTGATCGCCAATAGAGCAATCGAGCTAATGGGGGGCACCATCGGCTCAAAAGAGCCAGTGCATCCCAATGATCACTGCAATATGGGCCAATCCTCAAATGATACATTCCCAACCGCCATGCATATTGCCACAGCGATGACTGCCGAAAAGGTTTTGCTGCCTGGTTTGCAGAAACTGCATAAGGCCCTTTTGACGAAAATTGAGGCGTTTGAGGGCATCATCAAAATTGGACGCACGCATACCCAAGATGCAACGCCGCTGACGTTATCACAAGAATTTTCTGGCTATGCGCATCAAGTTGCGATGGCGATCAAGCGGATCAACACCAGCCTCACGGATATTTATGAATTGGCCCAAGGCGGCACCGCGGTGGGTACGGGCCTGAATACAAAACAAGGTTGGGATGTTCTTGTCGCGCGTAATATGGCGAAAATCACGGGTTTGCCCTTTGTGACAGCGCCAAATAAATTCGAGGCATTGGCCGCGCATGATGCTATGGTAGAAATATCGGGCAGCTTAAAAACAACGGCAGCCAGCCTGTTTAAAATTGCCAATGACATTCGTTTGCTCGGCTCAGGCCCCCGCTGCGGTCTTGGCGAATTGGTCTTGCCCGAAAATGAACCTGGCAGTTCGATCATGCCGGGTAAAGTAAACCCCACGCAATGCGAAGCCCTCACGCAGGTCTGCGCGCAAGTGTTTGGCAATGATGCCGCGGTCGGGTTTGCTGGCAGCCAAGGGCATTTCGAACTGAACGTTTATAAACCCATGATGGCCTATAACGTGTTGCAATCTATGCAGCTGCTCGGTGATGCATGCGATGCGTTTACCGATAATTTGATCGATGGGTTGGAAGCCGATGAAACCCGTATTGACAAACTGATGCGTGAAAGCTTGATGCTGGTCACCGCGCTAGCGCCTGAGATTGGCTATGATAACGCCACAAAAGTTGCCAAAACAGCGCATAAAAACGGCACCACGCTGAAACAAGAAGCTATCGCGCTTGGCTTTGTCGATGCAGAAACTTTTGAACGGGTGGTGCGCCCGGAAAACATGGTCGGGCCCAAAGCATGAGCCAATCGATCAATCTCAACCAATTCCGAAAAGCAAAACAAGCCGCTCAGAAAAAAACCAAAGCCGCTGAAAACGCGGTGAAATTCGGGCGGACAAAAGCCCGGAAAAAGGCAGAACAAAACGCGCAAAGTGGCCTAGACGCGCATCTTGAGGGGCATAAAAGCGATCGATGAGCCTCAAGCCCAAAAAACGCTCATTAACCTTGCGCGGACATCGCACAAGCGTTTCGCTTGAAGATCGGTTTTGGACTGCTTTTCGCCAAATTGCCGCCGATGAAAACCTTGCCATCAACGCATTGGCAGCCAAAGTAGATGAAGAGCGCCCCTTTGAAGAAGGTTTGGCAAGCGCAATTCGCGATTATGTTTTACAATATTATATGCGATTGAGCCGCCATAACGATAATTAACACTCGTTCCTGCGATAAAACCTGCGGTTCTGCAACAGCCTTAGCGGGGATCAAAACGCAGATAAATTCCTGACCTTGCCCTTAAAGTGAGATGCGCCAAGGGCTGCGGAACCGGCAAATCGCGGCAGCTTAACCGATATTTCTGAACGATGCGCGCCAATAGATAAGGCCCTTCAATCATCGCAAACCCTGCACCAGGGCAGATGCGTGGCCCAGACAAAAATGGCAAAAAGGCCTGACGTTGGCAGTCAGCAATCGGCATTTCTTGCCAACGCATGGGGTCAAATTCATCCGGACGTTCCCAGATCCTATTCTGCCGCTGCACATACCAAGGGCTAATTATGATCAAGCTATTTTTAGGCACGCGGCGGCCCCGAAACACTTCGCCCCTTTGCTTGACCTCGCGCACCATCATCGGCACGGGAGGATAAAGGCGCAGCGTCTCGCGAAATACATCAAGGGTGAATGGCAGGTTTCGCATTGCGGCAAAGTCTTCTAAACCCGTCAGATGGGCGGCTTCTTGCGCCACTTGATCTTGAAACTGGGGATAGCGTGCCAGCAAATATAACGCCCAACTGAGCGCAGCAGCGCTGGTTTCATGGCCCGCAAGAAAGAAAATCATAACCTGATCGACCATTTCAGATAGGGAAAGCCGCGTGCCTGTTTCGGGATCTTGCGTGCTCAACAGCCGCGTTGCCAAGTCTTGCGGTGCGCGGCCTGCGGCAATCTGGTCTTGTCGTATATGGGTCAGATGCGTGATCAAGCCTCTGATTTCAAGCGCCGACCTTTTCACCCGGCGATTTTGCCAAAATGGCAGCCAGCGCAGCGCGGGCACCAGCGCAGGCAGATTAGCAACCGGTTGTTGACGCTGATAGGTTCGAAAAGCGTCAAATACTTTGCTCGTGGTTTTATCTTCGATTGGAACAGAAAAAAGCGTGCGAAAAATCACATCTGCAGCCAATTTAGTGGCCAATGGCTCTACATCGACCGTTCCGGGCGAAAGCTCGGCTAAGAACGCATCACCAGCGGCTTGAATGGCCGGAAAAGCCTGCTTGAGCCGCCCGCCCTCAAAGGCAGGGTTCACAATGCGCCGCTGCCGTTGCCAAGTACTGCCCGTGATTAAAAAAACACTGTCACCCAACAAAGAATATAAGCCCGTCGCAATCCGCGAAGATTTCGGAAAATAATCCGGGTGCTGCTGCAAAACAAGTTGGATTAAGGCCGGCTGGTTGATCAAAAAAGAATCAAAAAAAGTGTTCGAAATTCGGCCATCCAAGCGCGATACAAATGATTGGGTTGCGCAGATAATATATCTTGGCGAAAGGCCTTTAAATATTTCAAAAAAGAATATTTTTCAGGTCTTGAATGGGGCTTTGGTGGCAGGTCGATCACGCGATTTCTCGGTAGCGGTTATAGGCAATCTTTTGCACTTGTTTTGACGGCTTACGATTGCAGAAGCGTTTGCGCAAGGTGATCGGGCCGGCCGTAATTGCAAAGTAATCATAATGATGGGTCTCATCAAAGGCGCATAGATATTGAAAATGCAGCTTGAAAAACCGCCATCGCAAGCGCCGCCAACGCGTGGGGGACAGCGCCTGCGAAAAGGCCGCGGATAAAACCAACGGGCCAGTTTGACCAGCCAATGGTAGCGCAGAAACCGCAACCGGATCGCAAAGGGAAAAAGAGCATCCATCACCCGGAGCCGTAATATCCACCCAGTAGATAGCAGTACTGCGCGAAATATCGTACAAATCACGCCGCAATTGGCCCACATTGGGAAGAAAAGCCACCATGGGGATCACTTGACCAAGCGATAGAAACCCAACCGTAGCGGGGGCCTGATCGAAGGCGGCTGAGCGCTCAATCTGCGCCAAAGCACTGATCGCGATATGCGCGCCAGATGAATGCCCCACCACCAATATTTCATCCCAATTTTCTTTGAGTGCTTTTTCGATGCGGGCGCTAAAGGCATTGATGCGCTGTTGCAAAGGCGCAGGATAAGCACCTCTTAACTGGGCGGAAAAGGCAAAATCCTGCATTAAATAATAGGCAAAAAAGATCCGGTCCAAAGCCTTAAAACCGCCTAAAATAGCAATAAAAATGACGCTGGCGAAAGGCACGCTCAACCAAAATCTGCTAAAATTCAAGCTCACAAGCCAAGCCGTAAAAAGTGCAATAAAAAGCTGGCTCAGCAGCATCACTACAGGATAAAGCGCGGCAATAACCGGCCCTTTGCGCATTTGAATCAAATCAAAAAAGGCGCGGCTATAAAGATAGATCCAGAGCGTTTGAAACAACGCCACATAGGTGCGCAAGATGCCGGCAGACATGGCGTGTTTGACAAGATCAGACCAGCCTAAAACGATAAAAGCAGCGAAGGTCCTCTGACCCTCAAACACAGAGTCCACGCCCCAATCTGCGCCCAAAGCGGGATCGGGTGGCAATTGAGAAATCTGATACCCAGCCAAGGCAGCTTGTCGCTTTGCTTCCTTGCTATACAATTCACGATAGCGGCGCAGGGGAAAAGGATCAAACCCCGGTACGTAAAAAATCAATCGCCGTGTAACGTCTTGTGCCTGCATTGCCCCATCCCTCCCAACGCGCAAAGCGCATTGCAACGATGAAAAGCCTATCCAAGCGCGCCAAGCGCAGGAAACCGCTCAAGCAACCAATAAGACAGATCGGAAAACCCACCTGTCAACATCAATAACCCGATGGTCCATAACAGCAGCCCCATGATCCGCTCGATCTGCTGCATATGCCGTTTCATCCAACCCAGCGTAACAGTCAATTTTGACAAAAAAGCGGCAACAAGCAAAAATGGCAGCCCCAAGCCCAAGGCGTAAACTGCCAATAAAATGGTGCCGCGGGCAATCGACGCCTCGCTGGCTGCCAAAGATAATATCGCGCCCAGTTGTGGCCCGATACAGGGCGTCCAGCCAAAGGCAAAGGCCAGCCCCAATATATATGCACCAAACGAAGATCCGCCGCGATCTCCTGCATCAAAGCGCGCCTCACGATCCAAGAACCCAATTCGAATGACGCTTAAAAAATGCAGCCCAAAAAGCATGACCAAAAGCCCGGCCAGCGTATTGAAACTGCTTTGGTAACTTAAAAACAAAAGGCCAAAGGCTGATGCCGTAAAGCCCAAAAGTAAAAACACCGTCGACAATCCAAGGACAAAAAACAAAGCCGGCAATACAGCCGATTTAGAGGCAGATTTATCTGTCAATTCAATCGCTGAAATTCCACTCATATATGCCAAATAGGGCGGAACGACTGGCAACACACAAGGACTCAAAAAGGATAGAATGCCTGCCAGAAATGCAACCAACATTCCAGGCAGCAACCCCGCATCAATTATGTCAATTCCAAACATCAAACCCCCGCTTCTTACTTTCCATCTAGGCCAGCATAGGGCTAATCACAAGTCAGTGGACTTCTTTAGAGTAAAATAATATCTCGGCCCCATGATTACAAAACTCGATACGAAGGGTCTTTTATGCCCTCTGCCCGTGTTAAAAGCCCGCAAAACGCTTTCTAAGCTTGCGCAGGGCGATATCCTTCATGTCTATGCGACGGATCCAGCCGCGATTGTTGACATGCCGCATTATTGCGCAGAATCAGGCCATATTTTGTTGGATATCGAAGAGCAAAGTGACGGGGTTACCCTGTATAAAATCGAAAAAAACTGAGCCCGCCTGCCCCATTTTACGTGAGGCAGGCGCTTGTCTCAGCTTCCTCGCGACCACCAACCCCGCTTTTTGGGCTTGGGTTCGACGCTGGTTTCATCTGATGCCGCGCTAGAAGCTTTCAGCTCTGACACGGTTTCATTCGGCGCGCTCGGTGTTTCCACGCTGGCCTCAACGGCGTCACTTTGTTGAGCGGGCTGGGGTGCCTCAGCGGCGTCCTCTGCAGCAGAAGCAGCTTGCGCTTCAGCGGCCTGAAGCTCTGCCTCTTTTTGCTTTTTGGTTTTTCGTGGCGCCCGCTTTGGCTTTGGCTTCACCTCAGCTTCTTCTGGAGAATCCGACGGATCAGCGGTAGGGGCGGTACTGGCCACTAAATTGGCTGGATCTGCCTCAGGCTCGGCCTCAACACTCTTGGCAGCCCGCGGTTTACGGGTACGCTTGCGGGCCGGCTTTGGTTTCTCTTCTGTCGCGGTAGGTGCACTGTTCAAGTCTGCGCCTGCTTCACTGTCAACCGAAGCACTTTCGCCCTCTTTTAGCGTTGGTTCACTGGTTTTTGCAGACGTATCTTCTTCCGAAGACGCGCCTTGGGGTGTTTCTTCCGCAGGGGAAGAGGCCTCTTCATTGTCTTCTACTTGCAGGGAAGTGGTCGCGTCTGAAGCGTTGTCAGCCTCTCCGTTTGACGATTTACGCCGCCGCCGCCGCCGCCGCCGTTTCTTCGGCTTGGCGTCACTATCGCCAGCGTCCGCGTCAAGATCAGCTTGCGCCTCCTGCTCGGCAACGTCTTCCTCCACCTGCTCCATATGCACAACCTCTGCAGAGATCACAGGCATTGATGCCTCTGGCACAACCCGCGTGGCCGTTTTGAATTTCTCAATTTCAAAATCGGGGCTAATAAGATGCGGATGCGCTTCGATCCTTACAGACAAACCATAGCGGGCTTCAATTTGTGCAATATGATCCCGTTTTTGATTGATCAGGAAGTTCGCGATCACAACCGGACACTTCACTAAGACCTCACGCGAACGTCGGCGCACACCTTCTTCCTCAATTTGCCGCAAAATAGACAGAGACAGATTGTCTTCAGAGCGGATTAAGCCCGTTCCATGACAATGCGGGCATGGTTGCGTGGTGGCCTCGATCATGCCGGGGCGCAAACGCTGTCGGCTCATCTCGAGCAACCCAAAACCTGAAATGCGGCCCACCTGAATGCGGGCACGGTCGCTTTTCAATTTATCCTTAATGCGTTTCTCAACCGCCAGATTGTTTTTTCGCTCATCCATATCGATGAAATCGATCACGATTAAACCTGCAAGATCACGCAATCGCAATTGGCGCGCAACTTCTTCAGCAGCTTCTAAATTGGTTTTAAGCGCCGTATCTTCGATCGAGCCTTCTTTCGTGGCGCGGCCCGAGTTCACATCTACCGCGACCAAGGCTTCCGTCACGCCGATCACAATATAACCACCCGATTTCAACTGCACCGTAGGGTTGAACATCGAAGAAAGATAACTTTCCACTTGATAACGTGCGAATAGGGGCATCGCATCCTGATAGCTTTTCACGTTTTTGGCATGCGACGGCATGATCATTTTCATGAAATCTTTGGCGATGCGATATCCACGATCACCCTCGATAAGAACCTCATCGATTTCCCGATTATATAGATCGCGAATGGATCTTTTGATCAAATCGCCTTCTTCATAGATCTTCGCTGGTGCCATAGATTGCAGCGTCAATTCACGGATCTGCTCCCACATCCGCTGAAGATATTCACAATCACGCTTAATCTCTGTTTTGGTGCGCTTCGCTCCGGCGGTCCGGATGATCAGGCCTGCGCCTTTCGGCACCTCTAATTCATGGGCGATTTCTTTCAGTTTCTTCCGATCAACCACATTGGTAATTTTACGGCTGATGCCGCCGCCACGGGCGGTGTTTGGCATTAGAACGCAATAGCGCCCAGCCAATGACAAATAAGTTGTGAGTGCGGCGCCTTTATTACCACGCTCTTCTTTGACAACCTGCACCAGCATGATCTGCCGCACTTTAACGACTTCTTGGATTTTGTAGCGGCGCGGACGCGGCTTGCGCGCTGGGCGTAAATCGAATGTGTCATCATCATCGGATATAGATTCGATTGTTTCATCACGCTCTGCCGAGCTTGGTTTGCGCTCCTCGCCGGCGTCATCTGCGTCTTTGACATCCTGCACATCACTGGTTTCCAAAGAACTGCCTGCTGCACCCTGATCGCCTGGCACTTGCGCCGCTTCAGCGATGGTCTCTTGCTCTTTCTCATCAGCAATCTCTTGCGCAGCAATAGTCTCACCACCCTCTGAACTGTCGTCTTGCGCGCCCACAAGATCAGCGCCCACAACGGCTGCGTCATCGCCATCAGCCGTTTCCGGCGACGTCGATTTTGCACCCACGCCTGATATTTCCGATTCATCCGTTAAATCGATCGTTTCCATTCCGGAAACTTGATCTTCATCAACCTCAGACTGCTGAACCGCGTCTTCAGTGGCAATGGTCTGCGCTTTTGAACGCCCGCGCCGCCCTCGTCCGCGTTTTTTGGGCGCGTCTTCTTCCTCTTCCTGCCTTTGCTGCGCTTCGGCATAAGCCTGTTCTTCTTCCATCAAAGCCTGCCTGTCGGCAATCGGGATTTGATAATAATCGGGATGGATTTCAGAAAACGCCAAAAATCCGTGGCGATTTCCGCCGTAATCGACGAAGGCCGCCTGCAAAGACGGCTCTACACGGGTAACTTTGGCTAGGTATATATTTCCAGCAAGCTGGCGTTTGTTTTCGGATTCGAAATCAAATTCTTCAACTTTATTTCCGTCAACCACAACCACGCGCGTTTCCTCGGCGTGGGTGGCATCGATAAGCATTTTCTTAGGCATGTTTTCCAATTGCGCGGCTGACCGCTGGCTCGGTGCGTCACACCGAAAGCCTTTGGGGCGCGTCTTTTACGGGCAAGCTCGGCACACCTCAACAGAAGAGAGCTGTGGCCCCCGATTTGAACTGTTGTTTTCCGCGCGCGTTGCATCGCTTTTCATCTCCAGCAGCTTTGACCTTGTTGGGTATCAAAACTTGCCAATTTAAGCCCCTTCCGCGATTGCGGTTCAGGCTGATATGTCGACCGAACGTGGTCTAATCAATCTGCTCTTCAAGGCTATATAAAGGCCTGGTCGAAGGTCAGTGAAACTGTTTGGTGGAGCCTAATTTAAATCGCTCCTACCATCTACACCATATGGTGGTTGACCCTGTAAACACAATGGCCAAATTAAAAAACATTGAAATATGGGGATCTTTTCAATCAAAACTGCGCAATCGTTTAATGAGACTTGAGGTATCCCAACGCCCCCCACCCAGCTTCTGGACATCATTGTAAAACTGATCAACCAAGGCCGTCACCGGTAACGAGGCACCATTTTCGTCCGCTGCCTCAAGGCAAATCTTTAAATCCTTGCGCATCCAATCCACCGCAAACCCGTGCTCAAAGTGATCATCCACCATCGTTTCGTATCGATTTGACATTTGCCAACTTCCCGCTGCGCCTTGGCTGATGACTTCGACAACGGCCCGCCCGTCCAAGCCTGACTTTTCTGCAAAATGCAGTGCCTCTGAAAGGCCTTGCACCAAGCCTGCAATCGCAATTTGGTTGCACATTTTGGTTTTTTGTCCAGCACCACTTTCGCCGATGCGCCGGCAAATGCGCGAATAGGCCGCCATAACCGGCTCGGCGCGATCATAAGCCGGCTGCGCGCCCCCGCACATGATTGACAAAACACCATTTTCCGCGCCGGCTTGACCCCCAGAAATCGGAGCATCTACAAAATCAATTCCATTGGATTTCGCCGCTAAGAATAACTCATCCGTGACCAGAGCCGAAACCGTCGTATGATCTACGAAAACACTGCCGTCGGACATGCCCTCCAAGGCCCCGTCATCTCCCAAAACCACCGAGCGCAAATCGTGGTCATTGCCCACGCAGGCCATGACAAATTCTGCGCCCTCAGCGGCCGCGCGCGGCGTATTTTGTTGCGTCCCACCATACTCTGCCACCCAAGCAGACGATTTTTCTCGTGTCCTGTTATAAACCGTCACGCTATGGCCCTTAGCCTGTAAATGCCCCGCCATTGGGTATCCCATCACGCCAAGACCTAAAAATGCAATTTTAGCCATAATATTTTCCCAAAAGTTTGTTTTCTACTTGTGTCTGCTCGTGCTAGGCGATGCAAGAGGTCAGATCAGTTAAAAAGGCATTTTGGATGGCAATGGTATTTCGTTGGATGGTTCGGCTTACGGTGCTTGTCCTGATCGCGATCCTGTGCGCCGGTACCTTGATTTACTATTTGGCTGCGCAATCCCTGCCCAACTACGCTCAAAATTTGCAATTTTCTCAGGCCCAAGGATCTATTGAAATCATCCGAGACACCGCGAATGTGCCCCATATTAAGGCCGAAAACGATCATGACATCTTCTTCGCATTGGGGTTTGTGCATGCCCAAGACAGGCTTTGGCACATGGCGATGCTAAGGCGCACCGCCCAAGGGCGCCTGTCGGAGGTTTTTGGTGCTCGGTCCCTTGAAACGGATAAGTTGATGCGCCGGTTAGACCTTTACAGCTATGCCGCCGACTCGCTGCAATATCAAACAGCGCAAGCGCAAGCTGCTCTTTCAGCCTATGCCGCAGGCGTAAATGCGCGAATCGAGCATATTAACCGCGCGGCGCTTGGCCGCGGTGCGCCTGAGATGTTCCTGTTTGATAGCCCGTTTGCCGCTTGGCAACCAATAGACAGCTTGGCCCTTCTAAAGCTTATCGGCTTTCAGCAGAGCGGTCATTTGAAAGAAGAAATTCTCAGAGCACAGGTTTCCTTAATCTTGGAAGACAGTGACCATGTTGAGGAAATCCTGCCAGATGCGCCCTTTCATATCGGCGCAAAGCCGCGCAGTTATTCTTCTCTTTTTACCCCTCCTTTATCGCCAACAGGGCAGCGCCCCACAGACAGCGCGCAAGACTGGGCGGCAATTTCGGATTGGGTGCTGCCAAAACGCGGCTTTGCAGGAGCCTCCAACGCGTTTGCAGCCGCTCCAAGCCGCTCTGCAAACCAAGGCACATTGCTGGCGAATGACCCACATGGCGCATTATCCGTTCCCGGGCAGTGGTATTTGGCCCATTTAGAACTGCAAAGCGGCGGTGTTATTGGAGGTAGCATACCCGGTATACCGCTGATTTTAACCGGGCGCAGTGACCGCTTGGGATGGGCGATAACCGCCTCATTTGCGGATGATCAGGATATTTACATGGAGCAGCTCGATCCGGCGCGTTCCGATTATTACAAAACCCCAACGGGCTTTCGGCGTTTTTCCACGCGCGCATCAATCATAAACATTAAAGATCAAAAACCCGTCACCATGACGTTACGCGCAACAACCCATGGGCCTGTTTTCAGTCAAACCCAGCTTAATCTTGCTTCGGTCACGCCAAAAGGATTTGTACCCGCGCTGGCTTGGACCGGTTTTAACGCGAAAGACAAAACCTTCAGTGCAAAATTTGAGCTGATGCAGGCCCAAAATATCGACCAAGCGTTGGCCGCCTTGGAACCGCAAATCACACCTTCAGAAAACATAATTATGGTTGATCAAACGCGTATCGTCCAAAAAACGGTTGGAGCTTTGCCGCGGCGCAATACAGCGCATCAAACGCAGGGCCGTATGCCCAGCTTGGGACATTTATCCGAAAATCAATGGCGCGGGATGTTAAGCTATGCACAAAACCCCGAAAACAAAACTCCTGAAGAAGGTATTTTGGGAAATACAAATAACAAAGTGACAGCAGCGGCCTTCCCCAACCATATCTCCTTTAGCTGGGGTGACAGCCAACGCATCCAACGCTGGAACCGTCTGATGCAAGCGCGCGAAATTCACACCAAAGACAGCTTTATCGAAGCCCAATCCGACAGTGTCAGCTTTGCGGCGCAAACCCTGCTTCCCCTCATTGCCAGTGATTTGTGGTATACTGGGCAATCAGCTCCAAATGGCAGCTTGGAACAACGCAAAAAAGACGCATTGGATTTATTGGCCTCTTGGAACGGCGATATGAACCAACATGATCCGCAACCCTTGATCTACGCAGCCTGGATGCGCGCGCTTCAACGCCGCCTTATTCAAGATGAATTGGGAGATCTGAGTCAGGCGTTTCCAGCGCTAGAACCGCTTTTCATCGAACGGGTGTTTCGCGATATTGATGGTGCCAGCCATTGGTGCGACATCGTACAAACACAACCGATCGAAACCTGCGCAGTCATGGCCAAAATGGCATTGGAAGACGCGTTAATCTGGCTGCAAGAGCATTACGGGCGTGACCCAAGCAGGCTAGAGTGGGGCATGGCGCATCGCGCGCAGCATCTGCATCCCACTTTAGGACATATCCCTTTGATTGGGTATTTTTTGAACATTATTCAACCTACCAGTGGCGGCGACCACACGTTGCAACGTGGCAAAACATCGGGGCACCCGCCCCATCCTTTTCACAACATACACGCGGCCACCTATCGGGGCGTTTATGATTTAGCCGACCCGAACAGTTCCGTTTTCATCACAACCACCGGCCAATCGGGACATTTTCTATCGCAATATTATGATAATTTCAGCGCCTTGTGGCGCAATCAAGACTATATTCCAATGTCACTTGATTTGGAGTTGGCGCGCGCTGGTGCCATAGGCATAACCCATATTCGTCCAAATTAATCCACGCCTAAAATGATATCAGGCTTACAGAGCGTCGAATTGCTGGCGCTGCGCATCATCCCATTCCACTTCAAATATCGAACCGGTCTCGGTGGTTTCTTCTTTTAAGATTACGCCTTCTTGATACAGCCATGCCCTACGCCGCCCCTCGGCATGCGATAACTTCACATCCATCACATAGCGAGACACGTTAAGCTGGGTTGAAATACGCGTTTGCAAACCCTCTAATCCTGCACCAGTCAGCGCCGAAATCGCAATCACATTTTCCTGCCGCTCAGCCCTTAGCAACACCGACGCGCGGGCCTCTTCCTCTAACTCGTCAATTTTATTCCAAACTTCTAGAAGCGGAACCTGTGAAGACACACCCAGCTTTTCAAGCGTACGCTCTACATCTGTCGCTTGCTCCTCGCTTGAGGCATGCGCAATGTCACGAACGTGGATAATGATATCAGCGCTTAATACCTCTTCCAATGTTGCGCGAAACGCCGCCACCAATTCCGTGGGCAAGTCTGAGATAAACCCAACCGTATCGGATAGAATGACGCGATGCCCAGTTGCCAGCGTTAAATTACGCATCGTGGGGTCAAGCGTTGCAAACAACATATCTTTCGCCATCACCTGCGCGCCCGTCAGGCGGTTGAACAGAGTTGATTTACCCGCATTTGTATATCCGATCAAAGCCACAATCGGAAACGGCACCTTGGCCCGCGCGGCCCGATGTAGCGCACGGGTCTTTACAACCTTATCCAATTGCCGGCGCAGTCGCAGCAATTGATCATCAATCGCGCGCCTATCCGCCTCAATCTGCGTCTCACCTGGGCCACCCACGAAACCCAGACCACCGCGCTGCCGCTCCAAATGCGTCCAGGCGCGCACCAAACGGGTGCGTTGATACCCTAATGCTGCCATTTCCACTTGCAACACGCCTTCGCGCGTTGAAGCCCGGTCTGAAAAGATTTCCAGAATAAGCGCCGTGCGATCCAGAAGCTTTACGCCCCATTTTTTTTCCAAATTGCGCTGTTGAACGGGGGTGACATGGCCGTCCAGTAGCACCAGTTCGACATTGTGCTCTTCAAAAATCTCTTTTAATTCTGTCAATTTTCCAGAACCAAAAAGCGTGCCCGGAAGCAGCTTTTTCAAGCCAATAACTGTTGCCCCAACAACATCCAGCTCGGGCAAAGCCCGCGCCAAGGACGTGGCCTCAGCCAAGGCAGCCACGGGATCGCGGCGGCCGGACACGGTTTTAAGTTCAGGATGCAGCACCCAGGCGCGCGTAACCCTGCCCTCATGCTCTATCAATTTTGATCTTCACCTTCATAAAGCGAAATCGATTGAGACGGCATGATCGTGGAAATTGCGTGCTTATACACAAGCTGTGACTGCCCGTCTCGGCGAAGCAAGATACAAAAATTATCGAACCAAGTGATCACACCTTGAAGCTTCACCCCATTGATTAAAAACACGGTCACCGGAATTTTCGTTTTGCGAACGTGATTTAAGAATGCATCTTGAAGATTTTGACGGTCAGAGGCCATTGTATTACCTTTTTATTTTTGCAGCGCCTTGGATATGCAGGGTGTAAAAGCCGCGCCGACAGCTTTTTCTTTATACTCGAATCATAATTCAAAGAGCTAGGCGATGCAACTTATTGGCGCAACCAAATTTCAGGGCGCAAAAGCGCCAAAATGACCAGTATTTCAAGCCGCCCCAAAACCATCGCAAGGCATAATATCGCCTTCGCCAGACCGGGTAATGCAATCATATCAAAAGGGCCTTCTATGACCATCATCAAAGCGGGCCCAGTGGTGCTGATGGCGCTGACGCATAAAGCCAGAGCCGTCTCAAAACTAAGCCCAGAAGCCGCAAGAGACAGCGTGATCCCAGCCAAACTAAGACCGAATAGCATAAAGAAAATCCAGGCTGCAAAAGCCCCCTGCCCGAGATCATACTGGTTTTGGCTTTTTGTTTTTCCGACCGAGGAAGGATGCACCAAACGACCGACCTCGCGTAAAGCGTTTAAATACAGAATATAAAACCGAAGCAGCTTTACGCCGCCGGCAGTGGTTGCGATACCGCCACCAATCAGGCCTAAGCCCAAAAATAAAAACCCTGGGATTCCCGCGTTGCTCAAAGGCGCAATGGGTTCCCAATATTGGCTCGACCAGCCCGTCGTGCTTAAAAAAGATAAAATAGTGAATAGATTGCCCCATATCAAAGCCAGCAAACCCTCTGGCCCATATTCTGCCAGAGGCGCGGACGATGAAGAAACTTGCTTAATGAAGAGAACGCAGCTGAGCAAAATGGTGATCCAAATGGCCAGGCGCAATTCGACATCTCTCAAGAGCCCCTTGGCAAAGCCCGTTGTTTTTTCGGGGGCCCAAAGAACCCTGCTCAGCGCCAGCGTAAAGAACAAAACGATCAAAACCTCTGCCCAAATCCCCGAAGACAGGCCTGCAACCCCCTGATAGGCCGTTATTCCGCTTGTCGACAGAACGGATAGCGCAAAGATAAAGCCGTTATATCCAGATGCACCAGACAGAATGAAGCCCAGCCATAATACCGCAGTCAGGCCAATATAAAGTGGCATCAAAGTTTGCACGCTGCGCATTAAAAATAATTTTCGTTCAGAAGTAGATATAAAATTCGCTTGACGCCGTGCGTTCGCGTGTTGCCCGGTAAGCTCAAACCCACCCAGGTTCAGCGGTGCTAAAATTGCCACCGCAGCCACCCAAATTAAAGCCCCCCCCATCCAGCCCACGAGCGCACGCCATAAATGTAAAGCATCGGACAAGCGCCCTGCAGGAAACACCTCAAACCCAGTTGTGGTTAAGGCGCTTACCATATCGAGATAGGCATTTAAAAACGACGTTGTTCGAATAACTGAATACTCTGGAATGGCTAAAAACACGGGCAAAAAAACGAAGATCAACGCCAATGATAACATTTGATCAAGCGCCGTTTCACGCGAAGTTTGATTTGAACGCGCAAGCCCGATAAGCGCTAGAAACGTAACGCCCAAAAGCCCCGTGTAGAAAAACATGCGGGCCTCGAAAAACTGCTCTGTTACCAAAGCATATAGGCTTGGCACAATCATCGAAATCGCCATCACGCCAAATATTTGCAGCGCGAAGGGCAAATATAAAAGGTGACGCTGCATAGGTTAGAAAAAATCTATGGAAACTTGCAACAGACGCTCCACTTCGGTGATATCCTTAGCCAAAGAAAACAAAGCGATGACATCACCCTCTTCAATACGGGTTGTCCCTACGGGCTTCATCATTATGCCCGATTTTAGCACCCCTCCAACCAAAACACCTTCGGGAAAGTCGATATCGGAAATCTTCTGCCCCGCAATCGGCGATGTTGACAACACCTTGGCTTCAATAATTTCAGCTTCTGCATCACCAATTGAATAAACACCGCGCACCCGCCCATGACGGATATGTCGCAAAATCGAACTTACGGTGGTTGCGCGCGGATTGATAAACGCATCAATCCCCAAAGGCGCCATAAGCGGTACCAAGGACGGGTCATTGATTAAAACAATCGATCGGGGGCACCCCGACATTTTTGCCCGAACTGCCGCCAACATATTGGTTTTATCATCATCTGTCACCGCCAAGATGACATCGCTTTTGCCAATATTGGCCTCTGCAAGCAACGCGGAATTGAGCCCATCACCATTCAAGACAATGGTTTTTTCAAGCTCATTGGCGGCATGTTCAGCGATATTTCTATCTTTTTCAATGATCTTGCTGCGCACGCGTTGGGTCCGAGATTCTAAGGATTTGGCAATTGACAGCCCGACATTGCCGCCCCCTACAAGTACAACCCGATCTTGCTTGCCTTGCGATTTTCCAAACACTTCCATCGTGCGCACCGTATCTTCAGCGTGGCACATTACGTAAATTTCATCACCAGCGAATAATTGATCTCCCGCCTCGGGGGCGAATAAAGCGGTTTGGCGGCGAACCCCGATTACGATCACCCTGAGCGTTGAAAAAAGATCATTAAGCTGCCGCAAGGGCGTGTTCAGCACCGGACAATTTTCGTCAAGCCGCAGGCCCAGCAATTGAGCCTGCTCATCCAGAAACAATTCGGTATCAAACGCAGCAAGGGCCGAAAGCCGTTTCAGCGCCGCATCCGCAACTTCGCGTTCCGGGCTGATCACCACATCAATCGGCATATGATCACGGCGATAAAGATCCGAATAAATGGCATCTAAATAAGATTTGCTGCGCAACCGGGCTATTTTTCGGGGAATATCAAACACCGAATGTGCCACTTGACAGGTGACCATGTTCACCTCATCCGAATGGGTCGCCGCAATGATCATTTCAGCATCTTTGGCACCGGCTTTTTCCAAAACATCGGGATAAGAAGCAAAGCCTGATACGCCCTGCACGTCAAGCGTATCCATAGCGCGCCTGACCAAATCAGGATTGCTGTCAACGACCGTTACATCATTACGCTCGCCCGATAAGTGTCGCGCGATTTGCCAGCCAACTTGGCCAGCACCACAAATAATAATCTTCATTTCTTTTCCCTTCTATTGGGAACAGTATTTGAGTGCGCAAACCCGCCACCGAAACGGTTTCGATCTACACCATATCTCGAACCCCTAACCGGTTCAATCCAGCTGTTTTACGCCAGAGACGATCGAGAGCGACTTTAATTTGCGATGCAACGCGCTTCGCTCCATCCCAACAAACTGGGCTGTCTTGCTGATATTGCCTCCAAAACGTTCGATTTGAACCATCAAATATTCGCGTTCAAAAGCCTCGCGCGCGTCGCGCAAAGGCAAAGATGCCAAACCCTGCAAGACCGGCCCATTGGCCCCAGCCGCCTGTGACGCCCTGTCGGTTGGCAAATCATCAGAAGTGATTTCACCTTGGCCCTCGCTTAAAATCAAAATGCGTTCTAGCAAGTTTTTCAATTCACGAATATTACCAGGCCACTCCATCGCTTGTAACATCGCGGCTGCCTGATCGCTTAATGTTCTTTGCGGATAAGCTTGAATTTGATGAAATTGCTCAAGAAAAAATTTTGCCAAAAGCGGAATGTCTTCGCGCCTTTCGCTAAGCGCGGGCACAGAGATAGGTACCACATTCAACCGATGATACAGCTCTTCGCGAAACCTTTTTTGTTCAATTGCAGCAGGCAAATCCCGGCTGGTTGAAGAAATCACGCGCATTTCTAGCTTAACCAGATCATGCGAGCCTGGCCGTTGAAATTGTTGGTCCACCAAGACCCTTAAAATTTTGGATTGCGTCTCTAGATGCATGTCTGCGATTTCATCAAAATAAATCGATCCGCCATTTGCTTGAGCAAATAAACCCTCGCCTTCTTGAGGTTTCGTGGATTCGCTTCCAAACAGTAGATTTTCCATCTGGTCGGGCGCAATGGACGCAGAATTCACAATAATGAAGGGGCCATGCGCGCGATCAGAATGGGCATGGATATAGCGCGCCGCAACCTCTTTGCCTGAGCCAGAAGCCCCCGTTAACAGCACCCGCGCATTTGATTTGGTGACCTTATCCAAGTTTGACAAAAGCGTCTTGAACCCTGAGCTTTGTCCAATCATATCGCTGGCTGGTTCCTCTTTAGAGCGCAATTCCAAATTTTCACGCCGCAGTTGGGATGCTTCCATCGCGCGCCGAATAACAACCAAAAGCTGGTTAATATTGAAGGGTTTCTCGATAAAATCATACGCGCCCTGTTTGATCGCGGCGACTGCGATTTCGATATTGCCATGCCCAGATATAATCACAACGGGCACATGGGGATAATTCTTCTTCACCTTTTTTAAGATATCAATCCCGTCAAGATCACGGTCTTTCAACCAGAGATCTAAGATCAACAAGCCGGGCGGCGCGGCGTCTACTTCTTTCATACACTCTTCAGCTGTTCCTGCGATGCGGGTTTCAAATCCTTCATCTTGTAAAATATCTGAAATCAGCTCGCGAATATCGCGCTCATCATCAACGATTAAAATATCGCCCATGCTAATTTGGTTCCTTTTGCTTTGAATCCATTAACGTTTGATCACTATGGGTTAAGTCGATCAAAACCTTTGCCCCTGGATGACTGCCGTTTGAAAAGGGCGCGGCATCCAACAAACTTAAAGTTCCACCATGTTCTTGGATGATTTTCTTTACGATTGCCAACCCCAAACCTGTTCCGTTTTCACGCGTTGTCACATAGGGCTCGAACAGTTTACTCCGATCTTGAGGCAATCCGATCCCATTATCAGAGATTGCGATGGTAAAGCCCGATTGCGCGGCTTGCATTTCAACCCGGATCTCACCCTGCCTGTCAGTGCCTAGGCCCGACCGCCAGCCAGCCTCAATTGCTTCTCCAGCATTTTTGAGTACATTGGTGAGCGCTTGCGACAACATCGTTGCATCAATTTCTGCCCAAATTTCTTCATCGGGCATCTTTAATTCAAACGTTACACCCGGCTGTCCAGATTCCTGCAACGTGACGGCGGCAGCCAAAACTTCATTTAAATTTTCAGATTTCTTGACCAATTCCGGCATTCTGGCAAATTTAGAAAACTCATCCACAATACGCCGTAAATCATTGGTTTGTCGGATAATCACACCCGTCATTTGCTCCAGTTGGCCACTCTCAGCGCCGAGTTGTGGCGCAAATTTTCGTTGAATGCGCTCTGCAGAGAGCTGAATGGGCGTCAAAGGGTTTTTGATTTCATGGGCAATGCGCCGCGCCACATCCCCCCATGCCGCAGATCTTTGGGCCGACACCAGATCTGTTACATCATCAAAGGCCACCACATAGCCTTCAAGCCGTCCATCTTCGCGCCGGCGCGGTGCAAGGCGTACCAAAAAGCTTTCCAAACGCCCAAGTCGAAGAATTTTAACCTCTTCTTGTAAATTATCTGACCGGCTGTTTTGCAGACGCTCAAGCAAAGGCGCGAATTCTGGCACTGCTAGGCTCAACTGAGATGCGTTATCGGTTTTATTTTTCCCCAAAAGCCTTTCGGCAGAAGGGTTTGCAAATGTGATCATTCCTTTGGGATCAAGCCCAAACACACCCGATGTAACCGAAGATAAAACGCTGTCAAACACGCGTCCGCGTCGTTCTATTTGTTGCGTATTCTCAAGCAAACGGTCGCGTTGCTGTTTCAACTGCCGCGTCATCTGGTTGAAATAACGCGACAGCGATGACAGCTCATCATCGCCCTCTTCCTCGATGACTTGGGTGTCAAGATTACCCTCACCAACCGCCTGAGCGGCCCCGGCAAGACGGCCGATCGGCCTTGACAGCCGCTCGGCAAAGAGCAGGGCCAATAGAATTGATGAAACGATTAACAGCACTGCAAACGCCAAATAAATCAAACCGAATTGAAACAATTCGTAGCCACGTTCGCTTTCCAACTGCTGATACAGCTTGGCGGTTTCGCGGGTTTCGTCAAGCAAACCGTATAAATTTCCGTCAATATCGCGCGATACCAACAGGTAATAATCCGCAAAACCTGACAGGTATATCAAAGCCCGTAATTCGTTATTTGGAAGATCTTCAATCAGCAAAATCTCGGTTAAGGCAGCTGTAAAATCTTGGGCAGACGGGGGTTCATAATCAAACAAATAAGACCGGTTTCCGCGCAGAATCAAATCACCCATTCCATTGATCACAAAGGCTTCTCGCAAACCCCGTTGTATTTTAACTTGTTCATCGCTCAAAAAGACTCGAAAGTTTTGCAAGTCAACCACACCGCGGGCGCGTCGGTAACTTTCCAAAGCTTCGGCAAGCGCGTCTGCATCTTCTGCAAGCGCACGTCTTTGGTCTTGCTGATAGGAATCTGCAGCCGATAATGATGCGCCGATGACGCGCTGAACACGATCTGAAAACCACGCCTCGAATCCCATGTTAATTGATAAAAGCGCGAAGGCTGCAACCGTAATCGTCGGCAAAAGCGCCATAATGCTGAACACCCCTGTCAGCCTCAAATGCAAGCGCGAGCCCGAGGATTTTTGCCGCCTTTGCGCAATGATGCGCAAAACGCGCTGCAACACCAGTGCAACGATCAACATCACATATATAAAATCGGAAAATAAAACCAAACGCAAAAGCGTTGAGCCCGAGCCAGCATCCAAAGGGCCTAAGGTGACATAGGTTAACGCGGCAAGCGCTGGCCCCAAACAGACAAGAGCCAGATTTATAAAACTTACCAGCCGACGCCAACGCCTAAGACTGACAAGATCAACCCATCGAAGCCGCATCGCGCGCACGCTCATGCTAGTCTCGATTCCGATGTTTAAACATTTTGCGCTGCCGCATATCAGCCGATCACTGTGACTTCTTTACATCAGTTTTCGTCGACGTGTGACCTTAATGTCAAGCTCATTGATCTTCTTGCGCAAAGTGTTGCGGTTTATCCCCAAAAGATCAGCGCATTTGGCTTGGTTGCCCCCTGTCGCCTCTAAGGCAATAGAAATCAATGGATGTTCAAGCTCTTTCAAAATGCGCGCATGCAGGCCCGGCGGCGGTAAAACGCTGCCATGCAAATCAAAATACCGCCTGAGATGGCGCTCAACATCCGCAGATAACCGATCTGATGAGCCTTTTTGCAGCGCCGAGTTCATGGCCGGTTGGCTTCCCAAAACTTGTTCCACCTCGGTCAGCGTGATTTCCGAAGCGCGCGCGGTTAGCGAAAGCCGCTTTACAACATTCTCAAGCTGTCGAACATTTCCCGGCCAGCTATAATTTCGAAACAATTGTTCTGCTTCTTTGGTAACAACGCGTTGAAGGCCACCATCGCGTTCTGCGCGGGCCAGAAAAAAGGCGCTTAGAAGCTGGATGTCATCCACGCGCTCACGCAAGGCAGGCGCATGGATCGTGGCGCCCCCCAAGCGATAATAAAGATCGCTGCGCACCATTTTTGGATCAACCTCACCGCTCACCTCCCCTTGCATGGTGGCGATAAACCGCGGTGAAAACTCGCCCGGATTGTCAATCATTCTCACAATCCGGCCCTGACCTTCTTCATTTATATCGGTGATTTCCTCAAATAGAATTGTGCCGCCCTTGGCCCGGGCAAGAATTTTCGCCGGCCCGTCTAAAGCAACCAAATCTGTTTCACTCACCACCACGAAAGGCAGATTTCTCCGATCTGAATAATCGTGCAGAACTTTTGCGATAAGCGTTTTTCCGGTTCCAGATTCTCCGGAGATGAGCACCGGCAGATCAGAATTCATTACCCGTGCAACTAAGCGGTAAAGGCCTTGCATCGCCGGCGTTTTGCCCACGAGGGGCAACCCATCCTCTTCCACATCCGGCGTGACCTCGAGCTGCGGCTTGGAGGCCACGGGCTGTTTCTGTTCAAGCGCGCGGGCACAACGTTTCATCAAGTCGGGCAGGTCAAACGGTTTTGGAAGATAATCAAAAGCTTCTGCTTCTGCGGCTTGGATCGCCGTCATAATGGTGTTTTGCGCTGAGATTACGATCACCGGCAGCTCGGGGCGATCTAAAGAAATCTTTGGCAGCATCTCAAGACCATTGCCATCGGGCATCATTACATCGGTTATCACCGCATCCCCTTTGCCCTCACTGACCCAGCGCATCAGCGTGGTTAGGCTGGACGTCGCATGGACACGGCAGCCTGCCCGCGTCAGCGCTTGGGTGAGAACGGTGCGAATGGTTCTGTCATCATCTGCGACCAGTACTGTTCCGTCCATAATTTATCCTTTCACTTTCTCTTCGCGTGGCACCAAGGGCAAAGAGATGCGAAACACCGTTTTGCCCGGCACAGAATCCACCGATAACCATCCATCATGATCTGAAATTATTTTGCTGGCCAAGGCCAAGCCAAGCCCTGTGCCATTCTCGCGCCCCGACACAAAAGGATCAAAAACATCCGACCTGATATCGCTGGGCAAGCCTGGCCCATCGTCACAGATTTCAATTTGCAGCGGTAGATTTTGCCCTGAGCCATCCGAACGGCGCATCCGAAAAGAATGCTCGTAATAGGTTTTGAGGCGAATTTTCCCCCCCGATGGCGAGGCGGCTTCAGAGGCGTTTTTTACCAGATTCAAAACCACTTGCAGCAATTGATCGGCATCCCCATAGGCCGCTGGCAATGACGGGTCATATTCTTCAATATAGGTCATATGCGCGCCAAACCCCAATTGCGAAGATCGGCGCACCCGATCCAATATATCATGGATATTAACTGCAGATTTCTGGACGAGCTTCAGGTTTCCGAATTGTTCAACCTGCTCAAGTAACTTCAAAATACGCCGTGTTTCAGCCACCACTAAATCGGTCAACTCTAAATCTTTCGGCGGCAAGCTCATCGACAGCAATTGGGCCGCGCCCATGATACCAGCCAAAGGGTTTTTAATCTCATGCGCCAGCATTTCAGCCATTCCAATAGCAGATTTTGCCGCCGATTTACCGCTTTGCGTTTGCGTCAACCGGCCGGCCAAATTCCGCGGCTCGATCAGCAACAGCATAAAACCCGCCATGCCCAGCAAAGGCGTGAACTTCAAATTGCACAAAACCGTCGATTTAGGGCCCATCTCAACCGAAACATCATTCACAAATAAAGGCGTTAAATTTTCTCGGGCGCGCTCAAAGCTTTCAGAAACCTGCGTGTTTATCGAAATACAGCGCCACAGCGAGGTCCCCACCAAAGCCCGCTCAGACATATTCAAAAAACCCTCTGCAGCAGGGTTAATCTCGCTTATAATATCCTTTTCACCGATCACCAAAACCGGCACTGGCAAAGAAGACCAGATTGCTCCCATCGACATCTCGCTCATACCCCCTCACGCTGGGCCAGCGCTTCGGGCAAATTGCAAAGCACATGCTTTGGGTTCTGTGAGGTTAAAATTTCACGGCGCAGAGCAGCCGGCGCATTGGCCTCGTCCATATACCATCCCAAATGTTTGCGCGCCACGCGGATTCCCAAAGCCTCTCCGTAAAAAGAAAGCATATCCTGATAATGTTTCTGAACCAATTCGATCAAATCTTTGGTTTTGAGCGATACGGCATTTTTTTTCCCATAGAGCCCGGCAGCAAGCTGCGATAAAAACCAAGGCCGACCTTGCGCGCCGCGTCCAACCATAACACCATCGGCCCCCGATGCCTTTAAAGCCGCGCGGCCAGCCTCTAAATCTGTGATGTCACCATTGGCGATAACCGGAATTGAAACCGCCTCTTTCACCTTTGCGATCGCCGACCAGTCCGCCGACCCTTTGTAAAACTGACACCGCGTGCGCCCGTGTATCGTGATCATTGAAATCCCCGCAGCTTCGGCGCGACGCGCCAATTCCGGTGCATTCAACAAATTATCGTCCCAACCCAAGCGGGTTTTTAAGCTGACCGGAAGATACACCGCCTGAACCACCGCCTCGATCAAACGCAAAGCGTGATCTAGATCTTTCAATAAGGCCGAACCAGAATAGCCGGACACCACTTTTTTCGCAGGGCACCCCATATTGATATCGATCATCCGCGCCCCCTGATCTTCAACCATCCGCGCAGCCTCGCGCATCCAAAACGCCTCGCGCCCCGCCAATTGAACCGCTGTTTTTTCGAACCCCAGCCCCAATTCAGCTTTCTCACGAGATCCCGCGCGGGCAATCACCATATCCTGCGAGGCAATCATTTCACTCACAACCAAACCCGCCCCAAACCCTGTGACTAGATTTCGAAAGGGCAGATCTGTGATCCCGGCCAATGGCGCCAGAAAAACAGGTGTCTCTATCTTCATTGCTCCCAGATCGATCATTGCCATTCCAATCATGTTCGAGGCATGGGTAGAGCCTCTCTCAGCGCGAAACAAGCACCACACGCCAAATTTATAACCAATTTTAAAAAAATGCCTAAAATTTAATCAACTATCTCTGATTGCCAGTGAAATCAGAAAACCGTAAACACGATGGTGCAGGATGGAAAAAAAATGTCGATAGCAGCTCTTATCGTGGCCGCAGGGCGTGGCACCCGCGCAGGCGGCAATGACCCAAAGCAATGGCAAATGCTCGCGGGAAAGCGGGTGATCGACCATACACTGAACGCCTTTAAACAGCATCGCAATATCGATACAATCCTCGTGGTGCTGCATCCCGAAGATCAAAATAGGCTCACCGATCCGACGATTAAAACCGCGCTAGGCGGCGCAACCCGCAATCAATCTGTTTACAATGGCTTGCGCGCTTTGCGCGCCGCTGCGCCAAAACAGGTTTTAATCCATGATGTGGCGCGCCCTTTGATCAGCGAAAAATGTATCACTGATGTGATCGAGGCGCTGCAAACACATTCAGGCGCAGCGCCCGCTCTGCCGATCACCGATGCGCTTTGGCGGGGGCAGGATGGCTTGGTGGATGAAACGGTTGCAAGAGAGAATTTATTTCGCGCCCAAACACCCCAAGGGTTTGACTTTGAAAGCATCTTGCAAGCACATGCGCAAGCCTGCGGAGCCGCCGCCGATGATGTAGAAGTCGCCATGCAGGCCGGGTTGAGCGTAAAAATCATTTCCGGGCATGAAGAAAACATAAAGATAACAATCCCCGAAGATTTCGAGCGGGCCAGCAAAATAATGAGGGATCGAAGATGAAAGACATCCGGTTGGGCAACGGCTATGATGTACACGCGTTTGAACCAGGCAATCAGGTCATTCTTTGCGGCATTGCCATTCCCCATAACGCGCAGCTTAAAGGCCATTCAGATGCCGATGTCGCGATGCATGCCATCACCGACGCGCTTTATGGCGCGCTGGCCTTAGGGGATATTGGACGCCACTTTCCACCCTCTGACCCGCAATGGAAAGGCGCAGCCAGCGCAGTTTTTTTGAAGCATGCTGCAGCTCTGGTGGCAAAACATGACTTTTACATCAGCAATATCGACTGCACGATCATTTGCGAAATGCCAAAAATTGGACCGCATGCTGCGCGCATGCAATCTCACCTGGCTGATCTGCTGGGCATAAAGGCTGATCGGATCAGCGTGAAAGCCACAACCAGCGAAAAGCTTGGCTTTACCGGGCGCCAAGAAGGTATCGCCAGTCTTGCCAGCGCCTTATTATGCAAAGCCTAAGCCGCAATATCGCTACGCTGATGGGGCTTGGCTTCATTGGCTTCGCGCCCGGCACCTGGGGCTCACTTGCAACATTGCCGCTTTTCGCAGTGATGTTTCATGCGGCAGGGCTGTTAGGCACGCTGATTGCCCTGCCCCTCATCCTTTCTCTTGGATGGTGGGCCACGCAGAGCTATACGCAATTGCATAAAAACCATGATCCTTCTGAAGTGATCATTGACGAAGTGGCCGGGCAATGGATTGCACTTTTGCCCTTAGCCGTTGGAGCAACCCATGCTGGCGCCTCGCTTTTTGCCTTATGGCCGGGCTGGGTTGCTGCCTTCTTGCTTTTTCGCCTTTTTGACATTTGGAAACCCAGCATTATCGGCTGGGCAGATCGGCGCAGCGATGCAATCGGGGTGATGTTGGATGATTGTTTCGCCGGCCTATTCGCAGCGCTTGGTGTGATTGCCTTGGCGGGGCTGTTCCATGGTCTGCTTTCATGAGTGTAAACGCGATCATCCACCTCGCCCGCGACCAACGGATCAAACTTGCCACGGCTGAAAGCTGCACTGGTGGCCTTGTTGCTGCCAAATTGACCGAACAACCAGGTTCCTCCGAAATTTTTGAATGCGGCCTTGTGACCTATTCTAATCTCTCAAAAACTCAGCTTTTGGGCGTTTCAGAGCGCAGCTTAGAACAGCATGGCGCTGTATCCGAACAGGTCGCGGGTGAAATGGCGCTTGGCGCGCTGAACGGGTGCGCAGCGCAGCTAGCCGTCTCGATCACGGGGATCGCGGGGCCCGGCGGGTCTGATTTCAAGCCAGAGGGGCGTGTGTGCTTTGGCGTGGCGCATAAAACGAAACTTCTTAGCGTCGAAACCAAAGAGTTTGGCAGTATCGGGCGCGACGCTGTGCGACAGGCAGCGCGCGATCATGCGCTACGCCTCTTTTGCGCGGCGCTTGAAGGCTTTCAGATTTCGCTTAAAAAATAGGCACCCATTAAAATTTACGCCACATATATAGACGCTTAAAAAATATAGCTGTGCATTTTGCATTATTTTTAAGCTTTATATTTCTTTTTGGCTGCTTTTTGCGCCATGCCTCCCGAAACTTCAAAGGGAGAAGATCAAATGAACCCAGCAGATACCGCCTGGATCATCGTCGCCACAGCGTTGGTGCTGTTTATGACGCTACCCGGCCTTGCCTTATTTTACGGCGGGCTCGTGCGCGCGCGCAATGTATTAAGCGTGTTTATGCAATGCTACGCAATCGCGTGCCTGATGAGCTTGCTCTGGCTGGCTGCGGGCTATTCAATCGCCTTCGGGCCTGCAGACAGCGGATTTTGGGGCGGCTTGGACAAAGCCTTTCTAGCTGGTGTCGATGCCGAAAGCCTATCTGGCACGCTGCCCGAAGTGCTGTTCTTCGCCTTTCAAATGACTTTCGCAATCATCACTCCGGCCTTGATCGTTGGGGCCTTTGTAGAGCGGATCGGATTTGCCTTTGTTCTTACTTTTTCAGGCCTTTGGATGCTGATTTGTTACGCGCCGGTTGTGCATTGGATTTGGGGCGGTGGTATGATGGCCGATGGCGGCATCTTCGGCGAGACGGGCGTCCGCGATTTTGCAGGCGGTATCGTCGTGCATGAAACCGCCGGCCTTGCTGCCTTATTGATAGCTGCGATGTTGGGTCCGCGGCGCGATAAAAGTAAACCACCCCACAATCCTGGGATGGTGATGATCGGCGCGGCAATGCTGTGGGTTGGCTGGTTTGGCTTTAACGGAGGCTCGCAACTGGCCGCTGATGGCGGCGCCGCAATGGCCTTAACCGTGACCCATATTTCCGCAGCCACCGCCTCTTTAACCTGGGCTCTTTGGGAAAAAATAAAATATGGCCGCGCATCGCTGGTGGGATTGGTCACCGGCACCATTGCCGGGCTTGCCTCGATAACGCCTGCCTCGGGTTTTGTGGGCCCTGTAGAGGCTTTAATCATCGGCGCCGTGGCAGGCATATTATGCCAAGAAGCGGTCAATTTTGTGCGCAATATTTTCAATATCGATGATACGCTGGATGTTTTTGCCGTACACGGCGTCGGAGGAATTTTTGGCACGGTGATGATCGCTCTGTTCGGACAAGGCAGCTGGACCGCGCAGCTGGGCGGGTTGCTCATTGTGGGTGTGTTTACGCTTGTTGTAACGTTTATCCTGATCAAACTGGTTGGCCTGATCTTCCCGCTGCGCGTCGATGCCGAAACCGAAAGCAATGGGCTTGACCTGTCGGTGCACGGCGAACGCGCCTATGAGCTAAACAGCTAAACAGCTAAACAGCTAAACAGCTAAACAGCTTATTATAGCGATACCAAGTTTAAAGGCGCTTTTTAGGATAAGCGCCTTTTTTCATGCCTTGAACAAATCAGCGGCGCGCCGCTCAAACGCCCGCACAACGCGCTGCATCGCTTCGTTGAACACAACGCCAATAATGCCTTGCAAGATCGCATTTTTGAATTCGAAATCAACAAAGAAAGTCACTTCGCAGCCGCCCTCCACGTTGCGAAATTCCCAATTTGACACCATGTATTTAAAAGGGCCATCAAGATATTCCGTATCTATTTTAAGATCGGCCGGCCATAAAGTGACGCGCGAGCCAAAGCGTTCGCGAAACACTTTAAAACTAATTACCAAATCAGCTTCCAGAATTTCGCTGGAACCTTCGAGCACAGTCGAGCGCAGACGCGCCGCCGAACACCAAGGCAAAAACTCTGGATAAGCAGCAACATCCCCCACCAGTGAATACATCTGTTCGGCGCTGTAGGGTAAAATTTTTGTTTCTTGATGAGTTGGCATTTCGCTTCTTTTTGACGTGACAGTCGGCATTCTTTAAGTAATGTAGGACACGAAAATCAAGAGGGTTTTGCCGTGCAGCGTCCATATGTCATCGATGAAATGATCTCGGCAAAGTCAATCGCGGCCCGAATTGAGAGTTTAAGCCGGGAAATCCGAGATGAATTTTCGGGCACCAATAAACTGGTGGTGGTTGGTTTGCTGCGCGGTTCTTTCGTGTTTATCGCAGATCTGGTCCGCGAGCTTGATTTGCCCGTGGAGGTGGATTTCTTGGAAGCCTCTTCTTATGGCGACGGAATGGAAAGCTCGCGCGAAGTTCGGATCCTAAAAGATTTACGCGGGGCAATTGAGGATCGAGACGTTTTGGTTGTGGAAGATATCGTGGATACCGGTTTTACGCTGCATCATGTGACCGGCCTGCTGGCTTCGCGAAACCCTGCGCGGATGAAAACCATCGCATTGCTCGACAAACCGTCGCGGCGCGAAGTAGATATTCAAGCCGATTGGATCGGGTTCAGCATTCAAGATGAATTTGTGGTCGGCTACGGCATTGACTATGCTCAGCGGAACCGCAACCTTGCCTATATCGGAAAGGTGCGTTTTACTGGGGAAACCTAGATACAAAGCCGCCAGCGCGCAGCGCTACTATCATAGATTTAAAAAACACAACCAAGAAATGCTGCGCAGGCTTTGGCGGTCTTGCGTGCAACTCATATCGACGGCTCAAATGGCAGATCAGAGCCATTCACCCCTGCGCACGTATGGCCAAAGAACTGTACCAGCCACATACCAGCGCGCATCTCACAGGCCGCAGCGCGCTTGCGGCAGGATAGGCCGCCCGAAGGCGCTTTGGCGTTGATCACCCGCCTCGCACGCTCTCATAATTGCCCTTCACCCGCTCTTTCTTCGGATCGAAATGCGGGAATGCAACAATTTTAGCTGGTAAGCGCAGTTGGTCCCCATCCAGCCGCCCAACTTCCAACTCAGTGCCAATCTCGGCATGGGCCAAATCTACCCGTGCCAAAGCAATCACTTTGCCCAAAACAGGCGAGCGCATCGCCGAGGTCACAACGCCCACTTGTGGCTTCCCGATATGGATACAATCGCCCGGCGTTGGCACAACACCGCCCTCCAATTCAAGCCCGACAAGTTTCTTTTGCGGATGGGCTTTGCGCCGCTCGAGCGCTGCGCGGCCGATAAATTCATCAGTTTTACTTTTCAAAGGCACCGTAAAACCAATGCCTGCCTCCATTGGATCGGTTTGATCATCAAATTCCGAGCCAGCAAAGATCAACCCAGCCTCAATCCGCACCATATCAAGCGCAGCAAGCCCAAAAGGCGTAAGCCCATGCGGCGCACCTGCGGCCCAAATCGCGTCAAAAACCTGTTCTGCGTCTTTCGGATGGCAAAACACCTCATAGCCCAGCTCTCCAGAATATCCGGTCCGACTGAGCACCACGGAGGGGCCATGAAAGCCGCCAATCCGGCCAATCGAAAAGCGAAACCATTGCAGCTCTTCAACAGTGGGCTGCGCGGGGGGCGTCCAAATCACATCTTTCAGAATTTCGCGCGACAACGGCCCTTGCACCGCCACATTGCAATGATGGTCCGTGGAAGAACGCACCCATGCGTTTAGGCCACGCTCCTCGGCTTGTTTGCGCAGCCAAAGCCCGGATTGATCATTGCCGCCGATCCACCGAAAATTGGTATCCCCCAAGCGAAACAACGTGCCATCGTCAATCATACCACCATGTTCATAGCACATCGCGGTATAGACGATGCCGCCGACCGGAATTTTTTTCACATCCCGCGTGATAGATAGCTGCATCAGCGCTTCGGCATCAGGGCCCGTCACTTCATATTTTCGAAGCGGCGATAGATCCATAATAACCGCTTTTTCGCGCGCGGCCCAATATTCAGCTATGCTGCCATGATGCATCATGTCCTGTGCCAGCCAATATCCGGCATATTCCACAAAATTGCGCGTATGGCGGGCAAAACAATCGTGAAACCCAGTTTTTTTCGTTTCTTCCACATCAGCCCCCGGAGTTTTGCGCCAGCCAATCGAGCGCTTGAAATCTTCATTTTCGCGATAGGTCCAGACTTGAATATCGCTTGGCTGCCAGCCATTTGCTGGATCAACATCACAAGGACAACCCGTTGAAACACAAACTAAATCTGTGAGCGCCCGCATCAAAACATAATCTCCGGGCCGTGAATAAGGCTCATCCATCGAAATCGCATTGGTCTCGTCTAAAATCGTATTGAAAAAGAAGTTTATCGCTGGCCAGCCGCCCCGCGGACGCACATCATAGGCCTGCATTTCAAGGTTGATATTATCCGAACAGTTGACATGGCCCGGATAGCCAAGATCTTCGTAATACCGCGCGGTACAGGCCAATCCAAATGTATCATGGCGGCCCACCGTGTCTTGGATAATCTCGACCAAAGGTTCCTGATCAACGCTAAAGTATTTTGCCAAGAGCCCTGGCTTGGGGTAAAGCGCCCCCATCAAAGACCGCGTGGTTGTGGGATCGATATCGCGCTCCAATCCAGCGTCCAAAGCGCGGCGCGAAAAGGCTTGAAAATCGCTGCATTCTCTGCCCTGCACGTCTAAAACTTGAATATATTCCCCCGCCTTCACCTCATAAGGTTTTGCCTCGCCTGGTTGAATATGCAAACTCACCAAAGGGTCGGCCAGTGGGTCATGCACCAATGACATGTCTTTCAAGGGCCGCTTATTAATCCGCGTGATAAACAACACCACATCGCTTGGGGCCCATTGCTGATGCGCATCCATCGCGCCACCCGCGGCGCATATGATCAATAATCCATCCGATACGGCCTGAAAACTTGCCGTCTCTCCCGCGCGCGAGCCGCCTTCAAACACGAGACTGGCATCGGCATCGGCGATTGAAAACCCTGTTTTCTCAAGCGCAGCGATTACTTTTTCACCAGATGGGTGCCCGGTAAGCGCGGCAATCAACCCCTCTGGACTGCGCCCGCCTTTGGCCCCCAACATCGCGGCATCTGATCGTTTGTCGGGCCCAAAAAATACCATTTCAATGGGTTGCAAACCTTCCACATCTTGCAGCGTAATCTGATCACCCGCAAAAATTGGTACGGCACGGCTGCCCCCTCCGGGCACGGGATGCCTTTCAACCCCTTGCGGCAAAACCATCATACCGGGCTTGCGAACCCCTGCTTTTGTTTCGGGTGTTGAAAATAAAACGGGTGTATTCATTCCAGCCCCCTATACTAAACCAAGCAACGCTTTGCGCTTGTTTGCCCATGTCAGAATTAAGTGATCAATGGATAAACCGATAAACGCGACGCACAGGCCTAGCATGAGGCCATTTCCGGTTCCATTTTTATCAGAAAGAGCTTTTAGGATGTATTGTCCTAAATCATCCGTTCCAATCATCGCTCCGATAATTATCATAAATAAAGCAAAAATGACAGTCTGGTTGACCCCAAGCATTATATGAGGAAATGCCATTGGCAATTCTATTTTTAACCATCTTTGCATTTTATTCACGCCTGACATTGAGCCTGCATCATGCAACGATTGAGGTACGCTTTTGAGCCCCTCAACCGTATAGCGAGTTGCTGGTATTGTCGCGTAAACGATAACCGCGATTAGAACGGATGTGTCAGTAACACCAAAAAGCATTATTACAGGTATCAGGTAAATAAACGATGGAAATGTTTGAAACGTATCGCAAACCAGTAAGATCATCTTACTCGCTTTTTGATGTTGTGCGGCCAACGTGCCTGCTAACACTCCTAAGCTCACAGATACGATTACCGCAAATGATGCCATATAAGCAGTGATTAAGGCTCGATCCCACCACTCAGTCAGTGCGATAAACATCAAAAACCCACACACCACTAAAGCTGATTTTAGTCCCCCAATAATATATCCCACACCCATTATTAGCACGAAGGTCGCAATCACCGGCATGCCGAGATAAGCCGCCTTCATAGGCATCAAAACGCCTTTTATAAGTGCTGTATTAAATCCCTGAAGACCTTGATACCAATGCTCAACCATCCAATCGACACCGGCTTGCCAGAAATTTTCTGTAGTAATTCCCTGATTATGGGGGATCAGGTAGAGGTAGTTTACCTCTTCACCGAATGCATAACGACCAAAAACACAAAACAGAACGCTGATCAAAAATATTCCGAGCAATGTCAGAATATTTTTATGGCGGATTAAGATCCCTCGATCCGCAAAATAATCCACCGGCTTATTGGCCCATGCCAGCGATAATTTGTCCAAAACCACCGCTATCAATACAATGCAAATCCCAAGCTCTAATGCTTGACCAACACGTAATTGGTTCAGCGCAAGAAGAAGATTGAAACCCAAGCCTTTCGCACCGATAAATGACGCAATAACGGCCATCGCCAGACATTGCATTATAACCTGGTTGATACCGATCAAAATATCTCTTCTCGCAGTGGGAATGAGAACTTGCATCAAGATCTGATAATCATTGCAGCCGCTCATCATACCTGCTTCAAAAACCTCCGGCGGTACGCTTTTAAGCCCCAGCAAGGTGAGACGTATCATAGGAGGCGTGGCAAAGATAATAGTCGCGATGGCCCCAGCATGATCTCCCACGCCAAAAAAGACCATGACGGGCACCAAATAGGAAAAATGAGGCATTGTCTGAGCAATGTTTAATAACGGCATCATGACAATTTCTATTGACCGGCTTTTGAAGCAGAGGACCCCAAATACCAAACCTAAAAAACATGAAACTGGCGCTGCGACTAAGACAAAGGATAAAGTCTCCATCGCGGGCTCCCATTGACCAAAAATAGCTATGTAGGCGGCAGAGCTACCCGCCAAAAAAGCTAAACCTTTGCCTTTCAATGTGTAGCCTAAAAATGCAACGCCTCCTGCAACGAATGTCCAGGGTAAAGCGGGCCAAACCGCCCAGTCATTCTCTCCCACAAAATCCCAGCTCGTGAACGCTACGATAGTTTTTACACCCCCGAGAAGTAGCTCACGGATTAGTTCTATAAAAAAGAGAACTGCACGAGAAAAGCTTCTTGTGATTTCTTTAATTAAAGCTGAGTCCTCGTAATCGTCGAGTTCAGGATCATAAATTTGTATCGGCATCCAATCATACATCAAATGCTCGACAAACACATTTATTGCACCTGGAAGCCCAGCAATCAGGGCAGGAAAGCGCCACAATATATTGTCATCAGCGGCCTCTATTCCAAAATAAAGACTGAAAAATATTATCAAGAGAATTACAAACTGAACAAGCTTGGAATTGCGGATTATCATTACCATCTTCTCAGCTTACTCCATAACCCGATTGGTAACAGTTTTGCCGAATAGCACACGGATTACCTTTGATGCTTGTACCGAGCCAACAATGGTTCCCTGCGCATCCACGACATCCACTGGGTTCTTTGCAGAAAGTACGGCTTCAGCAACAGTTTCAATAATCGCGTCTTTTGAGATTTGGAACGTTGCATCAGTGGCATGTTCAGACGGTGGGTCCATTACCGCCTCTATCTTCAGTACTTTTTCTCGCGGTACTTCTTCAGTAAATTTTTGCACGTAGCTGGTGGCTGGGTTCAGAACGATATTAGCAGGGGTATCAAGCTGTTCAATTATCCCATCTTTCATAATTGCGATCCGATCCGCGAGACGTAACGCCTCGTTAAAATCATGCGTAACAAAGAGAATTGTTTTTTTCAGCACGCCCTGCAAACGCATGAACTCATCTTGCATTTCTTTTCTGATAAGGGGGTCAAGCGCTGAAAATGGTTCATCAAGAAACCAAATATCTGGTTCAACCGCGAGCGAGCGAGCGATACCCACCCTTTGTTGTTGACCGCCAGAAAGCTCTCTTGGAAAGTAATTTTCTCGACCTGCCAGGCCAACAAGCTCTACCATTTCCAAAGCACGTTTTATACTATCAGCCGTGGTCTGACCCTTCACTTGCAATGGAAACGCGATATTCTCAAGCACGGTTTTATGTGGCAACAGAGCAAAGTTTTGAAAAACCATCCCCATTTTATTTCGGCGTAATTCGATCAGCTTTCGCGGGCTCATTCCCACTAGGTCTTCGCCATCTATAAATATTTGGCCCGAAGTTGGCTCTGAAAGTCGTGAAATACAGCGCAATAACGTTGATTTTCCAGAGCCCGATAGCCCCATTATTACAAGCATTTCTCCTTTTGAAACTTCGAAGCTGGCATTGTTAACCCCTACAACTAAGCCGGCAGCTTGAAACTGCTTTGTATCGACCTGTCCATTTACTTGTTGAAGCATCCTCTTAGAATTTTCACCGAATATTTTATAAACTGACTCACATTTAATTATTGGACGGTTGTCAGTAGCCTGGACGTTGGGATGATTCATTTTTATTTCCTGTTAGGTCGCCGGCAGAGGATCCAATTTCCGCATTCAACCACATAAATTCAAGATATACTGTGCGACAGCTCTGACCCACACTTGCTCTCTTCAACTCGAAAATTGTGCGCTTGCAGACAAATCCGCTGAAAGCGCACAACCTTCTTTGTTTTAAAGCTAGTTGAAACGCGAAGCCAAACTAAACTATTGCGTAAATGGCTTCCAAACTTCTTCATTAGCGGCAAGCCATGCTTTAGCCGCATCTTGGTGGCTCATCTTATCAATATCAACTAAAGCGGCCATTTGACCAATTTGGTTTGATGTGAAGGAGATTTTTGTAAATGCCGTATATGCAGCCGGATGTGTCTTAGGAAACTTATAATTCGCCGCTTTCTTCAGCCAACCTTTTGGAGAACCACAAGCACCGTCACCTCCATCCCCTACGCGACATCCATCAAAATATGGCGGGAATTCAATAAAAACAAAACCATCAGCATCGGTGAAATTAGGCGTCCAATTAAAAGTAATTACGCCTCTTCCCTCTTTTTTTGCTGATGCCAGCTCTGCCCAGATTGCGTCAGCAGATCCGGCAAATTTGACCATATATTTGTCGTCCAAACCAAGCCCTGCAAGACGTTCTGGCATTTGGTTACCATGCCAACTCTGCGGACCCTCAAGCCAGCGGCCTTTTCCGCCAGAGTCCGGAGTTGCAAAAACCTCATGACAATCTTTCAAAGCCTCCCAATTTGGAAGACCTGGGCAAAGATTATCATCGATTACATATTGTGGAACTCCCATTTCCTCTAACGTCATGGCCGCGTGAGTCCCGGCGTCGATTATACCTCCTTTTGCCATTGCATTGTAAAAAGAAGCTCCAAACGTGGATTGCCAGACCTCGTGCGAAATCGTCACATCACCATTACGAATGGCTTCATAAACAGCTTGCGTATCGGCGGGAACATAATCGACGTTATTCCCCATACTTTCAAAAATACCGCCGATTACATAGGCCATCACAACCTGACTAGACCAATTGTGAGTGGGTATAACGATGGGCTTACTTGAATCCGCCGCATATACTTGGCCAGCTGAAAAACCGACCGCTAACGACATGGCTCCAGCTGCAACCTTCCGAGTAAATTTATTCATTTTTTCCCCCTGATATATTTTTTTGGTTGGCTCTACCCGAATTCGGGCATGCCCATAGCTTCGCAAATTTGGTCACGTTTTCCGCACATAGATTTTATGGGCTTAGGGTCTAAAAATTAGTGGCAATATATCTCAGACAAGGTTACGATAACGCCATTCTCGTTTTCACTAAATTAAACTATGATTGGTCAAAACAAATGAATAAAAACAATGTATTACCACGCCTAGATTATCTACTTGCATTTGAATCTGCGGCGGTTAACAACAGTTTTGCAGGTGCTTCTAAAGCGCTGAACATCAGCGAAACGGCCATCAGCAGGAAAGTTCGGCTTTTAGAGCTGCATTATAAAATAAATTTATTCAATCGCGGGCACCGCTCGATTCACCTAACCCCGCGTGGGCAAAGGTTTTTTGATGATATTTTACCCTTGCTTGATCAGTTGCGAGCCCTCTCACAAAACCTGCTGGAAGCCACGTTAAACAATGCTGTGACAATCGCGGCAACCAACTCGGTGGCGGGGCTTTATTTGATGCCCAAATTACCGCGCTTCAACGCGCTTTACGAACCAGTTAACATCAACTTACTGTCCTCAGATGACGATGATGAGTGTCTGGCGGAAGATGTCGATTTAACAATTTTACGGGGCAATGGGCATTGGTCAGGCTATTCGGCAGAGTTATTATTTGGCGAAACAATATTCCCGGTCTGTTCGCCGGAATTTTTGCGGAAAAACCCCGGCATCACCACATTGGCCGCAATGTCGCAAAGCTCCTTAATCGGCATTCACACCATGCATACCGAGTGGATGACCTGGCGCGCTTGGTTTGATTTGATGCATCACGCGGTGGCTGAATTTGAAGAAACAGTCAGCTTGAACACCTATCCTCTTGCGATTGAAGCTGCCGTAAACGGATTGGGAATTGCGCTTGGATGGGCCCATTTGGTAGATCATCTGCTTGAAGATAACAAACTTATCCGACCATTGGGTAACATTTCGGCCAGAACAGATCATGGCTATTATTTGCTGAAAGCAAGCGATGGCCCTAGTTTTCCAGAACGCGATCGGGTTGAAAATTGGCTTTTGGAAGTATCTGCGAGCCGGCAAAGATATCAGCAACCAAACGCCTCAACGCTTTAAAAACCGCGTAAAACCCGATGTGCAGATTCCAATAAAGGGGCTTACAGAACACCTTCAACGATGGTTTGAACGCTGGATGAGGCAGAGAGCCTTTGCCTCTTGGCTGGCGCATAGGCATCCGAGGCATACCAATTCATCGCTTTGTCATAGCTGGGGAATTGAATGATAACATGCCGATCTCCCGGCGGCGCGCCTTCAAAGCTGCGGGCTTTTCCGCCCCGTACCAAAAACTGACCACCAAAAAGATCCAAAGTGGGTTGAACCATTTTCACATAGGTGGCGTAGGCTTCTGGGTCATGAATGTTGATTTGCGCAATCACATATCCGTAGGCCATAGCTTTTTTCAAACCTTCAATTCTTGCGAGCTTGACCAATCCGGTTCAAAGCCCAAAACAATCGTATTGCCCGGCAGCTCTGGGTTGAACAAGCGATTATGCGCGATTGTCGATTGATTCAAAAGGTTTTTGGGGGTGAGTTTCCAGACTTTACACCGAATTTCAAAGCTTTGCGCATAGGCTGCAAAAACCAGACGACAGGTTTCCGCGCTCCTAATTTTGGCCGCCCCTGGGGAATGGGGCGGAAATGTCGAGGTTAAGATATCCGAAAACTGTTTGTGCTTTTGGTAAAAGGTTGCGGAAAAATATTGGATCGCTTGGTTGCGGCGCTGCGCAGGATCGTTGGTTTTACGCGCCATATGCAGCATCTCGGGTGTTTCAGAATAGGCCGGCAGTTTGTTCATAATGGTGATAATGGTTCCCATCGCTTGCGCGTCGTCTTTCAAATAAACTTCGGGCATGATTGTGGCATCCGGGCGGCCCATATTATCACGCATCATCATTTGCCGACAATGGCATTGCCATTTTAAAAACCGGTCTTTCAAAGGGTGGTTGGCGTAGCTATCGCCCAAAAGGGATGCAACTGAACTCATAGATCCTGGTATCTTTCTGTCATTTCTGCCGACTGCAGGCTATACGCCCGGTCATGCGTTAAGCTTGGAATTTTTGAGCGCACCCGCCGCGCCTGAGAGAGGTCAATCGTGGCTTGAATAAAGCCCTGATCTTCACCGCCATCAGCCAAAACCCGCCCCCAAGGGTCTATAATCAAGCTGTGACCGTAACTTTCACTCCCCCCCGGAATAGGCCCTACCGCACACGGGGCGATGATAAAGCATCCATTTTCAATCGCCCGCGCGCGGTTGAGAACATGCCAATGCGCCTGCCCTGTTTTCTTTACAAACGCGGCCGGCACCGCAATCGCCTCTGCCCCTGCTTGCGCCAAATCGCGGAACAGTTTTGGAAACCGCAGATCATAACAGATCGTATGGCCCAACTGCATACCACAGGCGGGCGTCACTTGAACCGCAGCGCCGGGCGTGACATGCGCGCTTTCCCGATATACTTCTTGTTCCGAAATTTCTACGTCGAACAGATGTATTTTATCATAATGGCTTTGAACATTACCTGCGGAGTCAATGATGTAGCCACGGTTTAGTATTTTTGCATCAGGCGCGGTTACAGCGATCGAGCCCAACATAACCCAAACCTGATAGTTTTGTGCAAAAGCTTGAAACACCCGCAGCATCGGGTGGTCTTTTTCTTGTGCAACGGGGGGCCGCAGCGCGGCGCCTTCGCTGGCCAATCCACCGCAATATTCGGGCAAAAAAATAAATTCTGCGCCCGCTTTTGCAGCTGCCTCTGCCAGTGGCATCGCCTCCGCAATCGCCTCAGATATCGAGGCTTTGGGATGCGTTTGCAGACATGCAATATTCAGCGGGCGCAGCAAGACCTTAAAACTTCATATAGGCTTTGCGCAGATTGGCCAAAGGATGGCGATCAGACATCTGAAACTTCAAGAGCAATTCGCGTGCAATCATATCCCGATCCTGTTGATTATCCGGCAGATCAATACTGCTGGGGATACGCACCCAGCCATTATTGTTGCGGTCAAACACCGCCGGCGCGCCCTCTTCATAGCCCATATGAATATCTTCCAGCCAGTTCAGATCATCCCAGCCCATAATTTCCATATATTTGGCTAAATAGGGCGTGATCCGGCTTTTATCGGGCACCAAGTTCACATCATACCGATAGCCAATATGCTGACCAATTTCTTTTTCGCGTTCGCTTTCCAAACCATCAGCATCATTCAAAAACTGATTGACGTCTTTGATTTCAGATCCGCGATATTGTGTTCCAGCCATTGTAACTCCTCCTTAGAGATGGTGGTAATCTTCGACGCCCACAGTGTGGTTCGTGCCAGCTAAAGGAACGCCTGCCATGGCAGAGGCTTCCATCGTCAACGCGGCCAGATCCTCAGGCTCAAGGCTATGCAGATTGGTTTTGCCGCAGGCGCGGGCAAAAAGCTGCGCTTCGATCGTCAGCGTGTGCAAAAAGTTATACACGCGCTCGGCAGCTTCATCCGGATCAAGACGGGTGCGCAGCGCGGGATCTTGCGTCGCCACGCCAACAGGGCAGCGCCCGGTATGGCAGTGGTAGCAATATCCGGGCTCTGCACCGATTTCTTCGGGATAATTGGCTTCCGGGATATCCTTGTTGCAATTCAAGGCCATCATCGCGGAATGCCCGATGGCGATCGCATCTGCGCCCAGCGCAATGGCTTTCGCAACATCGGCACCGTTTCTGATGCCGCCTGCATAAATCAAGCTGATTTCGCCGCGTTTGCCAAGATCATCGATGGCTTTGCGCGCCTGACGGATCGCGGCCATTCCGGGCACCCCTGTGTCTTCGGTCGCCAAATGCGGCCCGGCGCCTGTGCCGCCTTCCATCCCATCGATGTAAATCGAGTCTGGATCGCATTTCACCGCCATACGAACATCATCATAAACCCGCGCCGCACCCAGTTTTAACTGGATTGGAATTTGCCAATCTGTGGCTTCGCGGATCTCTTGAATCTTAAGCGCCAGATCATCAGGGCCTAGCCAATCAGGGTGGCGCGCGGGTGAACGTTGGTCAATGCCTGCGGGCAATGAGCGCATTTCAGCCACCTGATCGGTCACTTTTTGCCCCATCAAATGCCCACCAAGGCCCACTTTACAGCCCTGTCCGATAAAAAACTCGCAGCCATCCGCCAAGACCAAGTGGTTTGGGTTGAACCCGTAGCGCGATTGAATGCACTGATAAAACCATTTTGAGCTATAGCGGCGCTCATCCGGGATCATCCCCCCTTCACCCGAGCAAGTTGCGGTACCCGCCATTGTGGCGCCCCGCGCCAGCGCGGTTTTCGCCTCATAGCTCAGCGCCCCAAAGCTCATCCCTGTGATATAGATTGGAATATCCAGCTCAAGCGGACGCTTTGCGCGGGGACCAATCACCGTTTTGGTTTCACATTTTTCGCGATACCCTTCGATCACGAACCGCGTCAACGTGCCCGGCAAGAAGGTTAGATCATCCCAGTGGGGAATTTTCTTGAACAAAGAGAAGCCGCGCATCCGATAGCGTCCAAGCTCGGATTTGATATGGATGTCATCCATCACACGGGGTGGGAATACAAAGCTGTCACCGATGCGGTTTACATCACGATCCAGCGCTTTCTTTCTTGGCATATCACCGTCAGCCATAGGTATTATCCTTTCCTTAGACTTACAGAATTATTTTCTTTTCATTGGGTTCAAGATTGTCGTAGTTCCAAAGCTGTTTCCCAGCGACAATCTTTGTAAAATGGTCAACACCCTTATCGGGCATCATGCCATATTGGGTCAGCTTTGCAGTGAGCCAGTCGCGATCAAGGTCAGTCAATTCCGCCTCGATTGCATCCACTCCAAGCGATTGAATCTTACCGCCCACAAAAATGGTGCCGTCATACATTGAATCGCCAAGGTTTTTACCCGCATTTCCACACACAACCATCCGACCGCGTTGCATCATAAAGCCCGATAAAGCCCCCGTGTCACCACCGACAAGTATCGTACCGCCTTTTTGGTCAATACCTGTCCGAGAGCCAACCGACCCCCGACAGACCAGATCCCCGCCGCGGATCGCAGCGCCAAAGGTCGAACCGGCGTTTTTTTCAATGACAATCGTTCCAGCCATCATATTTTCGCCGCAAGACCAGCCCACGCGCCCGTTGATGCGCACATTCGGACCATCGATCAACCCAACACCAAAATAGCCCAACGAGCCCTCAATAATTAAATTCAACCGGCTTAGGATCCCCACGCCCAGCGAATGCTTTCCACGCGGATTTTTCAGCACAATCGTGCCATAGCCTTCGGCCATGAGGGCCCGAATTTTGGAATTCACCTCGGTGGTGGTCATTTCATCTGTATCAAGTTCGGTGCGCTTATTGTAATCGACTTCGGGCGCCCAAGGGTATGTGAAGCGCTCTTCCGCATCCGGATCAAACTCAATGTAAAGCGATTTTCCCGTCAGTGCCTCGGTGCGCATTCCAAGCGCGGTCACCCGCTCTTCCTGACTCATTTGCTTTAGTTCAGTATCGCTTAGGCTTGCCATACGCGTACCTCCTCATCATAGGGATCGTAAGTGTCAATTTCTTGGGGAAGAATGGCCCGAATAGCGACCTCTTCTGATGCCATAGCGATCAAATCATCGCTTTCGTAAAGCACCAATGGCTTTGCAGCCATCGTATCTTTGGCCATGCCCAGTTGATCTTTGGTAGCGACCAAATAGGTAAAGACGCCGTCAATTTCTTCGATTGAATTGCGCAATGATTGCTCAAGCGTTACGCCATTTGCTAAATTGTTCGCAGTGTAAACAGCCAAAAGTTCGCTGTCACAATTTGACATAAAGCGATGGCCTTTGCGCTCCATCTGGCGGCGCATAATCCAATAATTTGTGATTTGTCCGTTATGTACAACGCTCACGTCATTATAGGGAAAGGCCCAATAGGGGTGCGCGGAGCGAATATCCACATCCGACTCGGTTGCCATCCGCGTATGGCCAATGCCATGCGTTCCGTTAAATTCATTCAGACCATAAAGCCCGGCCACATCTGACGCATCGCCCAAATCTTTGATCAGCTCTAGGCCATTTCCAAGCGATAAAATTTCAACGCCATCGGTTTCTTCAATATGCTCGGCCAGTGCGGTGGTATCCCCCTCATGGGAAATCAGATAGCGCAGAGCATATTCGGTTGCGTGCTCTTTCGTTTTCACCGTCACGCCATGCTCTTGCATGATCGCTTCCACCTCCGTGATGCGATCCGCCAAAACCTGATGAATGCCACGGCCTTTGGCCATATCTTCGGCTTCCGCCACTTTCAAACGAAGCACATAATCGCCTTCGGTTGGCTCGCCATAGACAGCGTAGCCCGTCGAATCCGGCCCGCGATGCTTGAGGGCCTGCAACATTGCTGTCATCTCCCCCCCCACATTCGAGCTTTTGCCCTTATGAATTAATCCTGCGATACCACACATATTACATCCCACCTCCATCGGGTTGCGTCAGAAGTTTGGCGGGGTTAGCCCGCCGCATTACAATTTTGGAAATGCCTTATGGCAAGCACTCCATATACATCTCATTGTCCCAATCGGTTGACGTGGACATGAAGCGGGCCCATTCGTCATATTTATATTCATGGTACAAACGATACATTTCGCCCGGCATGCCGCGGCGCACCACTTCGCTTTGCTCGAGATAGCTAAGCGCCTCACCCAAAGACATTGGCAATTTCTTGACTTCTTTGCCCTCTTTGATCGCCTCATAAATATTGCGCTCTTCAGGCTCGCCCGGGCTGATGCTGTTATCAATCCCATCATCCATTGCGGCCAGTAATGTTGTGCCCATCAAATACGGGTTGACCATTGAATCCACCGAGCGATATTCGAACCGGCCCGGCGCCGAGACGCGCAAGCCCGTGGTCCGGTTTTGGAAGCCCCAATCGGCAAATACCGGCGCCCAAAAGCCCGTATCCCACAAGCGGCGGTAAGAATTCACCGTCGAACAGCCAATCGCGGTCAACGCTTGCAGGTTTTTCACCACGCCGCCAATCGCAACCAGCCCTTCGGCGCCCGGCATTTGCGGATCATCATCATCGGGCATAAACGTGTTGCTGCCGCCCTTTACATACATGTAATTATCACGCATGCCCGGCAGGTTATCCGGATCATTTCCGCATTTGACAAACTGATCTTCGCCGCCCCGCCAGAGCGACATGTTATGGTGGCACCCAGAGGCTGACACGCCCATGAACGGTTTCGTCATGAAGCATGCAAAAATACCATGCTCGCGCGCCACTTGCGCGCAGATCTGACGGTAAGTTGTCAGACGGTCGGCATTGCGCAGCACATCATCAAACATCCAGTTTAATTCAAGCTGACCAGGCGCATCTTCATGATCGCCCTGAATCATATCCAAACCCATTTTACGAGTGTATTCCATAACCTTCATGGTCACGGGGCGCAGGCTTTCAAATTGATCAATGTGATAGCAATAAGGTTTTGAAAATCCGTCTTTTGGCTTGCCATTCTCGTCAAATTTCAGCCACATCATTTCGGGCTCGGTGCCGATGCGCAGCTGGCGCCCATGCTTGGCCTTAAATTCTTCATGCATGCGGCGCAGATTGCCCCGAGAGTCTGCGGTCAAATAAGCGCCAGGATCCACTTTCTCTTCGCGGTTGCGAAACAAAGTGCAATAAAACCGTCCAATTTCCGGTGCCCAAGGCAATTGCATAAACGTCTCAGGCTCGGGAATACCAACCAATTCCGCAGCCTCGGGGCCATATCCCATATAATTTCCCGCGCGATCCGTGAACAAGTTGACGGTTGCGCCATAAACCAGCTGAAAGCCTTTTTTAGCAACGGTTTCCCAATGATCTGAGGGAATGCCTTTGCCCATAATTTTTCCGGTTACAGAGACAAACTGAAGATACAGATATTCGATGCCGAGGGAATCGATCATCTTACGCACTTCTTTGATCTTCGCATCGCGCCCAGGCGCTTCCACAAAACGTTCAAGGTCCATTTCGGCCACTTTAATTCTCCCCTTTTATATCTTTATTTTTTTGCCTTTTTTTATATTTTTAATTTCACTAGCCACTAACTCCAAGGATATGGGCTGTTTGATACTGGGTGCAGATTTCCTTTTTCGAAACGGTCAAAGCGGAAAGGCTCTAACAAGCTCTGCTTTTCGCCAAGCACTTCATCGGCGATCAAATGTCCGACGCCCAGCATTTTCCACCCATGATTACTATCCGCAATCAGCGTGGCATTCTCATGAAAATGGTCAAAAACCGGAAAGCTATCGGCGGTGAAACAGCCGATGCCACCGGATGCTTCACGGTGATATTTACCCATCATGCCTTCAAAGCGCTGATGGCAATGCGCCAAGGCCGAGACCCACATATGAGCAAAACCGTCAGAGGCCACAAATTCAGGAGACGAGGGGCCGTAAGGGTCAATTGCAACCCGCTCAACCGGCGTATCCACTTTATAGGGCGAGGCGCCCCCTTGAATACCGTTAAAATGCCAATCAGGTTTGTAATAAATGCCCCACAGATCTTCGGTAATTACGCTGCCATCCACGCAAGAGTGCAGCGGGGCATCGGTATCGACATGTATCACCGGTGGTATTTTGCCATCATTGGTTTGCAGCACCTCAGGCGGCAATTGCAAAACGCCTTCTTCAAGTTGCCAGAATCGCCACATATCGATGTCGTGATGCATCTTTCCCGTTAAATCTTTTAGGCTGATCTTTTTGGGCATGCCCAGCATATCCCAGAAATCTCGGGCCCAGGGACCGGGCGCCACAACCACATGCGCGCAAGATAGCGTGCCATGGGATGTCTCAACAGATTTGATGCTAGAACTGGCGCTTTCGCTTGTCAGACCCTTCACCTCGACACCAGAGATAATCCGAACCCCGCGCTCTTCGACCTTCTTGGCCAGCCCGTACATCGATTTGGTGTTGTTCGAATACCCCCCCCGCTTCTCATGCAGGACCGAGGTAATACCTTGCGCCTGCCAATCGCTAAACATGGATTTCATGTAAGAATCGCAAGCATCCGCACCCTCGATAAACTCGCTTTCATAACCGATTGCTCGCTGTTGCTCATAAATCGAGGTCACGTCTTCACGCATCGATTCGCAAGAAATCTGCATATAGCCCACAGGATGATAGCTGAGGCCGGCCGGATCGCTTTCCCAAACATCCACGGAATGCGCCATAAGTTCCCGCATCGCAGGTTGAAAATAATTATTGCGTACCACGCCGCAGGCAATTCCCGACGCTCCGGACGCAATCCCCGATTTGTCCAAAACAACAACGCGGCCCTCAACATCTTGACCCTGAGCGATCAAACGGTCCGCCAAGCGCCAGGCTGTGGATAACCCATGAATGCCCGCGCCAATGATGAGGTAGTCTACATGTGTGGGGAACGCCATTCACCCATCTCCCTAAAAGTGTTCCAACTGCTTTGCCTTCGTTATGCGGCAGCTTTTCCGCCCAGACGTAAGTCGAGCTTGATAAAAGCAAACCAAAAGTCAACCTATTTCGTACCACTTGCTGAAAGTTACTTGACATTACCTATTATTGGTACAAAATTGGACCAAAAAAGGGATCTAATGCAGGTGAAGAAGAAAAAAATGAATGCGGCTGATCTGGCCAGCATATTGCGTGGGGAAATCATTCAAGGCGTTATTGCCCAGCATGAAAAACTTCCCGCCGAGCGCGAGATGGCCGAAACTTATGGCGTGTCGCGCGGCACCGTGCGCGAAGCTCTGATCAAATTGATGGACACAGATCTGGTTGATATCAAAAGAGGCAGCGGCACTTATGTAACATTTGAGGCGCCGCCTCCCCAGCCCAGCGTCATCCAAACGGCGAATCCGCTTGAACTGATTGATGCCCGCTTTGCCCTAGAACCGCATATTTGCCGCTTGGCTGTTCTGCATGGTCGCCGTGCTGACTTTGATCGTTTGGGGCAATTATGCACAAAAATGGAGGCCAGCGTTGACAACGCCGCCGCCTTCGCAGAAGCCGATACAGAGTTTCACCGCGCCTTAGTCGAATGCACTGGCAACGTTCTTTTAATCTGGATCATGGATCAGATCACATCAGTGCGCGGTCAAAGCGATTGGACAAGAATGCGCAGTTTGACGTTGAACACTGCCATTATACAGCAATATAACGCGCAACACAGGCGCATCTTAAACGCGCTTTACAGCCGTGAGCCTGAAGCTGCCGCAAGCAATATGAAAGAACATCTTGAAACGGCGCGCCTATCCCTAACGCGGGCTGCCGCGGCATAGGAGCGCGGCGTTACGCGCGGGCCGCAGTTTGCAACCAATTCAGATATAGACGCTCGGCCATGGCGTTAAACGCCTGCATTTGGGCAGCGCAATCCGCTTCAAGCGTCTTTTGGCCATTGGCGCCCAGCGCCGCGGTCAAGCTGGCTTCATATTCTGGAATTTTGCCCCAGTCCTGCACCGTGCTCTGTTCTATTTCAATATGAAATTGCAGCGAATAAGCTCGAGGGCCCCAGCTCATCGCTTGCACGGCGCAATCGGGCGATGTTGCCAAAACTTTTGCCCCTGCCGGCAGCGTTTTAATTTCCGCCCCATGCCATTGCAGGCAATGCATGCGCTCGGGCAATCCATCGCATAAAATTCCGGAGGCACCGGCTTCGGTTAATTGAACCTCACAAACCCCAATTTCCGGAATTTCCGATTTGCCAACGCTGCCACCCAGTGCTTCCGCCAGCAATTGATGGCCAAGGCAAAGCCCAAGAAACGGCAGGCCTTTTTCTTCAACGGCCTTTTGAATAAAGGCTTTTTCAGCGATGAGCCAAGGATACGCCTCTTCTTGCCAAACATCCATCGGTCCGCCCATAACCCAAAGCCCATCATAGCCTTCTAGGGCCGGCAAAGCCTCTCCCTCGTCAAGATGCACCGCATCCCAACTGTGACCATCTTCTTGCAAAAATTGGCGGAAAATACCGGGGTGTTCTGCCCGAGCATGTTGTAAAACAAGTAAATGCATGTGCCCTCCTAGCTGCGTTTACATAGGCATTTCTCAGCCCCTTAGACAAGTATCTAGCGAAATTCCGACGGTGCGCGGCCGAAATATTCCCGAAATACGCGCGAAAAATGCGAGGCGCTTGAGAAGCCGGTTGCCAGCCCAATTTCGGTAAGTGACAGCGGTGAGTTGGTTAATAAATTGCGCGCCTTATCAAGCCTTAAATCGCGATAATAGCCCATCGTTGACCGCCCCAACTTAAGCGAAAACAACCGGTTTAGCTGGCGCGGTGAAATCTTTGACACCTGTGCCAATTGTTCAAGCGTCAGCGGATCCGCAACATGCGCCTCCATCGCTTTCACCGTTTCTAACACCTGTGCGTTGGTTGATCCGATCCGCGCGATCAACCCGCTGCGCTGAGGTCCGATCGCGGGGCGAATTTCCGTATGTAAAAACCAATCGCTGACCAAACTGGCAAAAACTGATCCCTGATGCTGCGTTATCAAGGCCAGCATCAAATCCAGCGCAGCCGTTCCACCCGCGCATGTCAAACGATCCCGGTCGATAACGTAGAGGCTGCGTTCAAGCAGCAGATGCGGCGCGCTTTCTTCAAGCGCTGCGGCATGTTCCCAATGCACGGTCATGCGCCGCTCTGCCATCAAGCCGGCATTGGCCAAAATGACTGGCCCACCCGACACCCCACCGAGGCGCACGCCAAATCGGGCGATCTTCGCCAGCCAATTCCAGACAGCCATATCCGCAAAGGTGGCGGGGTTGCCACCGGCAACAACAAACAGATAGTCAAGGCGGGGTGCGGTCAAAAGCGTCGCCTGCGGCGCAACACTGGCAGCGCCAGAGCTCGATATTAGCTCAAGCGATGGGCCAATATTCACAACCTCATAAAGCATACGCCGGCTCAACATATTGGCGGCGCGAAACGGCTCAACCGTGGATGCATAAGACATCAAGGCAAAGCCATCGATCGGCAAAACGCCAATTCGGATGATATCCGTCTGATCTCTTTGGTCAGGCATTGTACCAATTTTTTCCATTTATTTATAATAAGCGTCTTTTTTAGAAAAGTATATGCAAAGTGATCCGGTAAGCTAGTATTGGAACAAAGGTGTTGTCAGCATGAATTATTCCGCATTCAAAATTCTAACGCAGGGATTGACTGGAAATAAAGGTTGGAAACCTGCTTGGCGGGATCCAAAGCCGAAAGACAGCTATGACGTTGTGATCGTGGGCGGTGGCGGCCACGGGCTATCGACGGCGCATTATCTGGCCAAGACCTACGGGATCACCAATGTTGCAGTGTTAGAAAAAGGCTGGCTTGGCTCGGGCAATATAGGGCGCAACACAACAATTATCCGCTCAAATTACATGCTGCCGGGCAACGAACCCTTTTACGAATTGTCATTGAAGCTCTGGGAGGGCCTTGAACAAGATTTTAATTATAATGCGATGGTCAGCCAACGCTCGATCCTCAATCTGTTTCACTCTGATCCACAACGCGACGCGTTTGTGCGCCGCGCCAATGCGATGATGTTGGCCGGAGCAGATGCGGAATTGGCCGATCAGCAGCAATTGCGGCGCGAACTTCCCTTTTTGGATTTTGACAATGCGCGGTTTCCCATCAAGGGTGGGCTGTACCAAAGACGTGGCGGCACCGTGCGCCATGACGCCGTGGCCTGGGGCTACGCGCGCGGCGCTGATAGCCGAGGCGTAGATATCATTCAGAATTGCGAAGTCACCGGGTTTCACATTGAAAACGGCCAATGCAGCGGGGTGGAAACATCTCAAGGGCCCATCAAAGCGCGCAAGGTGGCCGTTTGCGTGGCCGGATCATCCAGCCGCGTGATGGCCCAAGCCGGCATGCGCCTGCCAATCGAAAGCCACGTGTTGCAAGCGTTTGTCACCGAAGGTCTGAAACCCACCCTGCCCGGCGTGATCACCTTTGGTGCCGGCCATTTTTACGTGAGCCAATCTGACAAGGGCGGGTTGGTCTTTGGTGGTGATATTGACGGCTATAACACCTATGCCCAGCGCGGCAATTTACCGGTGGTAGAAGATGTGGCTGAGGGCGGAATGGCGATCATGCCGATGATCGGGCGGGCGCGTTTGTTGCGCAGCTGGGGCGGCATTATGGACATGTCTATGGATGGCTCGCCCTTTATCGACAAAACCCATATTGACGGGCTCTATTTCAATGGCGGCTGGTGCTATGGCGGGTTTAAAGCCACCCCGGCCAGTGGCTTATGCTATGCCCATTTGCTCGCGACTGATGCCCCCCACCCTGTCGCAACAGAGCTGCGCCTTGATCGGTTCAAACGCGGCCATTTGATCGATGAAAAGGGCCAAGGCTCACAACCGAATTTACACTAACCCCAGCACCGAAGCGTTGAACTTGAAATGATTATATACCCGCAATACCGCTTTCCTTTCTTACCCGCGCTCGAGCTTAGCAGCAGAGCGCGCGCAGGAGATTTTTCATGATTATCAACCACCCACTGCTGGGCCCGCGCGACGCAGCCGAATTTGTCTATTTGGGCGATGCAAGCCTGATCGACCGGCCTGATCCAAATGCAGCAGATGCCGCCGATCGGTTTTTTGAATATGGCTATCTGCGCGATAATCCGGCCGGGATGCATGAGGAGCTTTGGTATCATGAACAAGGCGACCGGTCTTGGCTGGTGGTCACCCGCGACACGCTGACCCATGACATCACAGCGGTTCGATTGGCCCGCGTTGTCGCAAAAGAAAGAGGCCGCAGCAAATGAAACAAATTCGTCGTATCGCGGGTGGTCTTATCGATCGCAAAACACCCTTAAGTTTTGAGTTTAATGGCCGGCGCTTTGAAGGCTATCAGGGTGACACGCTGGCCTCAGCATTGATCGCGAATGGCCAAACGCTGGTGGGGCGCAGTTTTAAATACCACCGCCCGCGCGGTATCTTTAGCGCCGGCTCTGAGGAACCAAACGCTTTGGTTGAACTGCGCAAAGGTGCCTTTCAAGAGCCGAATACCAGGGCCACCACTGTCGAGTTATTCGACCAGCTCAGCGCGAAAAGCCAAAATCATCGTGGCTCTTTAGAGTTCGATCTGATGGCCTTTACCGATTATCTATCGCCATTTTTAAGCGCCGGGTTTTATTATAAAACCTTCATGTGGCCCAAATTTGCATGGGAAAAACTGTATGAACCAGCCATTCGCGCGGCGGCTGGCTTGGGCAGTCTGTCTTTAGAAGACGATCCAGACATTTATGACAAAGGGTTTTTGCATTGTGATCTTTTGGTTATCGGCGCGGGTCCTAGTGGTTTGGCCGCTGCGCGCGCCGCCGCGTTCAGCGGGGCACAGGTTATTCTGGCAGATGAAGATTTCCGAGGGGGGGGGCGGCTCAACAGCGAAACCTTCGAGGTTGATGGAAAAAAGGGGGCGGATTGGGCGCAGGCGCTCTGGCAAGAGCTGGCAAGCCTGCCCAATGTAAGGCTGATGTCACGCACCACAATCTATGGGGCCTATGATCACGGCATTTATGGCGCGCTTGAGCGCCGCACCGACCACTTGCCCCATTCTGGGGGAAAACCCCGGCAAATCCTGTGGCGCATCTATTCAAAGCGCGCCGTTTTGGCCGCGGGTGCAACGGAACGCCCGATTGCCTTTGGCAATAATGATCGCCCCGGTATTATGCTTGCGGGCGCGGTGCGCAGCTATGTAAACCGGTTTGCTGCCACACCGGGAAAGCGGATCAGCATCTTTACAAATAATGACGATGGGTGGCGCACAGCGCGCGATCTCAGCGCTCAGGGCGTGTCGGTGGCGGCGGTTATTGACAGCCGGGATATTGCGCCATTGACCGACATTCCACATGCTAAGATTGTCATGGGCGCCGGCGTGATGGACACATCCGGGCGCAAGGCTTTGAAAGAGATCACCCTAACAACCGGCCAGAGGATTACGACAGATTGCTTAGCCGTTTCTGGTGGCTGGAACCCGAATGTCCATTTAACCTGCCATCAACGTGGCCGACCAAGCTGGGCAGAAAACATAAACGCGTTTGTACCCGGCAAACATCTTCCCCCAGGAATGCAGGTTGTGGGGGCCGCACAAGGCGATCTAACACTGTCGCAAGCGATGAGCGGCGCGCATCAAAAGGCCAAAGAGATGGTCAAAGATCTGGGCTTCACAGCCACGCGAAAAGCCGCACCCAAAGCCAGCGATGAAACCAGCATGGGGGCCGCGTTCTGGCATGTCGGCGCTAGCAAAGCCCGCGCTTGGATAGATTTACAAAACGATGTGACGGTCAAAGATATTCGCCAATCCTATCAGGAAGGGTTTCGCTCGGTTGAACATCTCAAACGCTATACCACGCTGGGTATGGCCACCGATCAGGGCAAAACCTCCAACATACCGGCTTTGGCGATTATGGCGGAATGTACGGGCAAAACGATCCCAGAAACCGGCACCACGATTTTCCGCCCCCCCTACACGCCGGTGCCCATGGGCGCTTTGGCTGGGCGCGCGCGCGGCAAGGATTTCCGCCCCTATCGGCTGACCCCCAGCCATCGCTGGGCCGCAGAAAATGGCGCGACCTTCGTGGAAACAGGGAATTGGTTACGCGCCCAATGGTATGCTCGCCCCGGGGAAAAAGGCTGGCGCGACAGCGTTGATCGCGAAGTAGAAATGACCCGAGCGTCGGTGGGCATTTGCGATGTCACAACTTTAGGAAAAATTGATATCCAAGGCAAAGACGCTGCCCTGTTTTTAAACCAGGTTTACACCAATGCCTTTCTGAAACTGCCCGTGGGCAAAGTGCGTTATGGGCTGATGCTGCGCGAAGACGGCATCGCTTATGATGATGGCACAACAGCTCGGTTGGGCGAAAACCATTTTGTGATGACCACCACGACGGCCAATGCCGTCTTGGTCTTTCGGCGCTTAGAATTTGCGCGGCAATGCCTGTGGCCTGAGCTTGATGTTCATATGATTTCCAGCACGGATGCTTGGGCGCAATTTGCGGTAGCCGGGCCGAATTCGCGCGCGCTGTTGCAAAAGCTCGTCGATAAACCGTTCGATTTATCAAATGAAGGCTTCGGCTTCATGGCTTGCGCGGAAACAACCGTCTGCGGCGGCACGCCAGCCCGTTTGTTCAGAATTTCTTTTTCGGGTGAATTGGCCTTTGAAATCGCCGTGCCCGCGCGCTTTGGCACTGCAATGATGGACTGCTTGATGCAAGCGGGGCAGGAATTTGACGCCGTGCCTTATGGCACCGAAGCGCTTGGGGTGATGCGGATCGAAAAAGGCCATGCCGCGGGCAATGAATTAAACGGGCAAACATCAGCGTTGAATTTGGGGCTGGGCGGATTTGTCAGCGCCAAGAAGGATTGCATCGGCAAAACCCTGTCTCAACGCCCGGAAATGAACCGCGAGGATGCGATCCGCCTTGTCGGGTTTAAACCCGTAGATCAAAGCCAAGCGCTGTCTGCAGGGGCGCATTTCATTGCGCTGAGTGACGCAGCAACAATGGCCAATGATCAAGGCTGGATGTCGTCGGTGGCCTACTCACCGGTTTTGGGGCATTCGATCGGCTTGGGCTTTATAAAGGCGGGACATGAACGCATGGGAGAAGTGGTGCGCGCGGTCAACCCGGCCCAGAAGAAAGAGGTGCAAGTAAAGATCGTATCGCCGCATTTCTATGATCCGGATGGAGGACGGCAACGTGGCTGAGTATAGATTAACCTCGGAAGAATTTCTTAACGGCTATCAAGCACAATTTGGACCAATCAGCCTGCGCGAGATCAGCGATATATGCATGGTCTCGATGGCGGTTCCCTTGGCAGAGGAGCAAGCCGTGCAAAAGGCTTTGAAAGCAGGCTTTGGTATCGATATGCCCGATATTGGGCAGAGCCAATGCGCGGCACCACTGGACTCGCGGGTGCTACGCATGGGATTGGATCAGATGTTTGTGCTTTTCCCGCGAGCGCAGAATATCGGGCGCGCGGAGCAACAGATTAAAACCCTGATGAAAAGCGCCGTTTATACAACAGATCAAAGCCATAATTGGGTTGGTTTGGAAATATCCGGACCTGGGTGCCGCAGCGCGCTTGAACGCATTTGTCCAATTGATTTGCACCCCGAGCGGTTCGCGATTGACGCGGTTGCGCGCACGCAGATGGAGCATCTGGGCACAATAATTTTATGCGTGGATCACGAAACCTATTGGCTGTTTTCGGCCAGTTCATCGGCAAAATCGTTTTTACATGCGCTCGAAACATCGATCCACAACGTTCAATGAGGCAAAACGCAAGTGCACAAAGCGCTGCGGAGGCAGAAGAACAAGGCTCTTTCGAAGAAGCAAAGACGCCTTGCCTGGCTAAAACCTTTCAGCTTTGAAGATAGCTTTCCAATGAATCATCCAGAGCCTCTTTCCAGGGCGTGTGATGAACCGGTGCCATTTCCCCAGTGATCACCGACTTGTAGCCATTATCACAGAAACCCATAATATCCTGACCCTTATGCGCCTTCCATTGGAAAAACGCCTCGCAGGCGCCATCAACATCGAAATCTGGGTAATCGGTTTCGCCAATCAACTCTTTCACGTAATCCCCCTGATAGGCGATTGCATATTTTGCATCATCGCTGCGCTCTTCGCGCGCCTCCCGATCGGCCACATCTGCCAGCAAACGGGCTTTATCCTGAGGTATCACAAGCCGCCCCATAATCGCATCCCTTACCCACCATGCTTGAGCGTCAAACATATTAAAAGTGAACCATTGATCCTGCATGCCAAGGTAAAATAATTTCGGGTTATGGACCCAAGCCACCCCTTTATAAAGATCAGCTGCAGCCAGCCGGTTGGCCGTGACCAAACGCAAATCATCCGGCAGGAAATTAAAGAAATGCTTGTAACCCGTGCATAGAATGATTGCATCAACCTCGCGACTGCTGCCATCAATGAAATATGCAGTTTTGCCCTCTACGCGCTTTAGCGCGGGCACTTCTTGCCAATTTTTGGGCCAATCAAACCCGATCGGCGCGGTTCGATGCGCCACAGTCACCGAGCGGTAGCCATATTTCCAACATTGCGATCCAATATCCTCTACAGAATAAGAAGTGCCCAAAATTAAGATATCCTGATCGGTGAATTCGCGCGCATCTCTGAAATCATGCGCGTGCAAAATCCGCCCGTTATAGCTTTCAAACCCCTCATAATACGGCATATTTGGTGTTGAAAAATGACCCGAAGCCACCACCACGTGATCGAAGAGCTCAGTATAGCTGCTGTCCTTTTCATGATCATGGGCAGTGACGTGAAATTTTTCGCTGGCAGGATCGTAAGACACCCAACGGATCACCGTGTTAAAGCGGATCCAATCTTTGACCCCAGCGGCGTTTACGCGACCCTCGATATAATCAAACAAAACGGCACGCGGAGGGTAAGAAGCAATGGATCGACCAAAATGTGCATCAAAACTATAATCCGAGAATTCAAGGCCCTCTTTGGGCCCATTTGACCAAAGATAGCGATACATTGAGCTATGGCAGGGCTCGCCATTTGCGTCCAGACCAGTGCGCCAATCATAAGCCCATAAACCACCCCACGTGGCCTGTTTTTCAAAGCAGACCACCTCTGGAATTTCAGCGCCTGTGGTGGCGGCGGATTGAAATGCACGCAATTGTGCAAGCCCCGATGGCCCGGCTCCGATCACTGCGATACGTTTTTGCATGCATTCCTCACTTTTCCAGGCAGAGAGCCCTCGCCGATCACAGGTTCTGCCATCTCAATCTTATTCATTGGCGCCGCGATATTTTCCTCACAGCCCAGGAAACGCAAAACCAACTGCAATTTCAAGATCGTCAAAGCGGACAGAGCGCCACCTGCGGTTTTAAATCTCAAAAAATAATAAAAACAAATCTTTCAATAGCCCGCCCCCTTCCATAGAAACCTTCTAAAGCACTGAAAATAATTGCTATTAATTTTCTCATTCACTCTTCAGCCTCTAATTAATAAGGGCTTAGGCCCCAAAAACTATTCGTTAAAATAACCTGAAAATTTGCAATCATCAGCCACGCTTAGGCTCTGCTTAAGCGGCCAAACCGCAATGGCACATCAGAATGCCCGCGGAGCGGCACGGGAGCAAAATTAAAAAACGAAGGGAACAGATCGTGGAAGAACAAATTGCAGAATTGGCTGCGCAAGTTGCCGCTCTTCAAGCCAGCAGCAGCGTGACAAACACGATGTTTGCAGAAGCCTATTATTATTTAACGATTCCGCTAATGATCATCATTCACGCGGGATTTCTCGCCTATGAAATGGGCGCCTCTAGAATGAAAAATGTGCTCTCTTCAGGCGTTAAAAACATTCTGGCTTTTGCCTTTATGATCCCCACTTTCTACTTCTTTGGTTGGTGGATTTATTGGGCGTTTCCAACCGGTCTCAGCCTATCTATGGGCGCCATGGAAATTTCCGGCGCCAAATATGCAAGCTCAATCGCTTTGGGTTGGGGGGATGGCGCGGAAGCTATGGGGCCAAATATTACCGATCAATCCTCAGGCGTTTTCTTTGGCGCCTTCGCGCTGTTTGCCTGCACCACGGCCTCTATCATGTCCGGCGCGGTGATCGAGCGTATTCAAACGGTGGGTTTCACCATTCTGGCGATCGTTCTCGGTTCTTTTGCTTGGGTGGTTGCGGCGGCCTGGGGCTGGCACGCGGATGGCTGGCTGGTCACGCAATGGGGGCTACATGATTTTGGCGCGGCGGGCCTTGTACACGCGGTGGCAGGCTTCTTCGCGCTTGGCGTTTTGGTGAATCTTGGACCCAGAATTGGCAAATTCAACGCCGATGGCAGCGCCAATCACATCGCTGGACATAACATGCCGATGACGGTGACGGGCTTGATGTTGATTATCGTTGGCTTCTGGGGCTTTTTGATGGCCTGCGTGATTGTGCCCGGCGAAGGTTGGTCGTGGTATGAAAACGCACCGGCAACGATTTATGGCACGCCGATCACGCTTTCAGCTTTGGCCTTCAACATCCTAATGGGCATTGCCGGCGGGATTATTGGTGCTTGGATTTACACCAAAGATCCGTTCTGGATGATGTCTGGCGCGCTGGCCGGTATTATTTCGGTGGCCTCGGGCTTGGATATCTATTTCCCGGGTCTGGCCTTTATCATCGCCTTTGCCGCAGGTGTTATTCTGCAGCCTTGCGCGAATATTCTTGAGCGGATGGGGATAGATGATGCGGTTGGCGCTGTCACCGTGCATGGCACGATCGGCCTCTTTGGTTTGATTATGCTGGGGGTCTTTGCCAGTGGATATCCCGCTTTAGATGCCTTTATGGGCGATGCCGTACGGCCTACCATTTCGCTGATGGGGCAAATCGTGGGTGCGGTTGTGTTCTTCTTGCTGGGCTTTGTCCCGGGTTATGTGGTGTCCTTGATCCTCAAAGGGTTGGGTATGCTGCGCACTCCGGAAGCGGCAGAACTGGCCGGGCTTGATCCTGTTAAAGTGCCTGCTCAGGGCTATCCAGAGGGCATTCCTGCCTCTGCGCCCGCATCCAATTGATCTAGAAAAGGGAGAAAAACAATGGGTTTTCCATATGACACCGGCGATTGGTCGGGGATCTTTGCCGAAGGTGCAAGCGGCGTGATGTTTACCGGATGGGGCGGCAGTGCGCCAGGCTGGTATACATTGATTGCGGTCATCATTTGCATTGTGGTTTTGGTGATGGGCAACAGCTCTGAAGCGCAAAAATACAAAAACGCCGAAAAATAGAGGCCGACATAAAAGAATTGGGCAGGCTTATGCAAGCCTGCCCTTTTTTGTGCAGAAATTTTATGCAAATTCTCTGTTTTTTGAAACAAGCTCTAATCAAGACTGGAAACATATAATTTTCTTACTAAAGTATTTTGCAGGGGCCCTGTTGCAGCCAAAAATTGCAACGCAGTAACTTACGACAGACTCATAGGATTATATAATGTGCGGAATTGTTGGGCTTTTCTTAAAAGACCCCTCGCTGGAAGCTGCGTTGGGGCGCATGCTCACGGATATGCTCGTCACTATGTCGGATCGCGGGCCCGACAGCGCAGGGATCGCCATCTATAGCGAGGCTGTGGAGGATCGCGCCAAAATCACCATCCAATCTGCACACCCGGATCAAGATTTTGCCGCCCTAGAGGCAGATTTCAAATCAACCTTCCAGCAGCCGCTAGCTTTGCAGCGCAAAAACAGCCATGCGGTTTTTGAAATTGCGCAAAACCAGGTCGGTGAGCTCCGCGCCCGAATTCGCCGGGCTCATCCCGGCATCAGAGTTATGAGCACGGGCGATAATATCGAGATTTACAAAGATATTGGCCTCCCGAAAAGCGTTGCAGAGCGGTTTGATATCCCGCTGATGAAAGGCACCCACGGCATTGGCCATACAAGAATGGCCACCGAAAGCGCAGTGACCACGATGGGCGCCCACCCCTTTAACACCGGCCCGGATCAATGCTTGGTGCATAATGGATCCTTGTCCAACCACAATTCGCTGCGCCGTCAATTGCAGCGCGAAGGCGTGGTGATCGAAACCGAAAATGACACCGAAGTAGGCGCGGCCTATTTAACTTGGAAAATGCAAAACGGCAGCTCGTTGGGCGAAGCGCTGCAAAGCAGCCTTGATGATCTGGACGGGTTTTTCACCTTTGTCGTTGGCACCAAGGATGGGTTTGGCGTGCTGCGCGATCCGATTGCCTGCAAACCGGCGGTGATGGCCGAAACCGATCAATATGTTGCCTTCGGCTCGGAATATCGGGCTTTGGTGAATTTACCCGGAATAGCCGACGCCCATATTTGGGAGCCGGAGCCCGCAACTGTCTATTTTTGGACCCATTAAATGCAGATAATCGATCTAGACCAAACAGACCTGCGACAGGCCAATGCGCAGTTGCAAAATCAAAACACCGCCACCAAGCTCACAGCGTGGCAGATCTTAAACCCCAAAGGCGCCCACGCGATTGCGGTTGGATTAGACGCACAAATTGACGTCACGGTTGAGGGCTCAACCGGCTATTATTGCGCAGGAATGAACAAACAGGCGCGTCTGCGCATCAATGGCTCTGTAGGCCCGGGCGTTGCGGAAAATATGATGTCCGGCACGGTGATTATTGAGGGCGATGCTAGCCAGTATGCAGGGGCAACGGGCCATGGGGGGCTTTTGGTGATCAAAGGCAATGCCTCCTCTCGCTGCGGGATCTCTATGAAGGGGATTGATATCGTGGTGCATGGCAATATCGGACATATGTCGGCCTTTATGGGGCAATCCGGCACAATGGTTGTCTGCGGTGACGCGGGCGAAGCGCTTGGCGATAGCCTATATGAGGCAAAGCTGTTCGTGCGCGGGGCAGTTAAATCCTTAGGTGCGGATTGTATAGAAAAAGAGATGCGGCCCGAAGATTTGGCGGAAGTGCAGGCTTTGCTTGAGCGCGCCGAAAGCACGGCCAAACCCAGCGAGTTCAAGCGCTATGGATCGGCGCGCAAACTCTATAATTTTGACGTTGATCATGCCGGCGATTATTAAGGTGAAGAATGAACAAACCCCCTGAAACCGCGGCAACGCCGCGCACCGAACCGATACAATCCGCCACATTTACGCCGGCGGTAAACGCCGAAATCCGCCGCGCTGCGGCGACCGGTATTTATGACATACGCGGCGGCGGCGCAAAACGCGCGGTTCCCCATTTTGACGATCTTTTATTCTTGGGTGCTTCGGTCTCTCGCTACCCTTTAGAGGGCTACCGTGAAACCTGCGATACCTCGGTTACATTGGGCACGCGCTACGCGCAAAATCCGATTAAACTGGATATTCCGATCACCATCGCGGGGATGAGCTTTGGCGCCCTATCTGGGCCTGCAAAAGAAGCGCTGGGGCGCGGCGCCACAGCAGCGGGAACTTCAACCACCACCGGCGATGGCGGCATGACAGCAGAAGAGCGGGGGCATTCTGATAAGCTGGTCTATCAATATTTGCCTTCGCGCTATGGAATGAACCCCGATGATCTGCGCAAAGCCGATGCAATTGAAATGGTGGTCGGGCAAGGGGCGAAACCCGGCGGTGGCGGAATGCTTTTGGGCCAAAAAATATCGGACCGCGTGGCCGATATGCGCAATCTGCCAAAGGGTATTGATCAGCGCTCAGCCTGCCGGCACCCCGATTGGACCGGCCCCGATGATCTTGAAATCAAGCTGACCGAATTGCGCGAAATCACCCAATGGAAAATACCGATTTATGTAAAGATAGGCGCAACCCGCCCGTATTTTGATACAACGCTTGCCGTGAAAGCAGGGGCAGATGTTGTGGTGATTGACGGGATGCAAGGCGGCACAGCGGCCACGCAGGATGTGTTCATCGAACATGTCGGCCTGCCCACTTTGGCCTGCATTCGCCCGGCGGTAAAAGCGCTGCAAGATCTGGGGATGCACCGAAAAGTTCAATTGGTCGTCTCGGGCGGAATTCGCAATGGCGCGGATGTCGCCAAAGCCATGGCGCTGGGAGCAGATGCTGTTTCCATCGGAACCGCCGCTTTGATTGCGCTGGGCGATAATGATCCCAAATGGGAGGCCGAGTATCAGGCATTGGGCACCACAGCGGGCGCCTATGATGATTGGCATGAGGGCAATGACCCTGCTGGCATCACAACCCAAGATCCCGAACTGATGGCCCGGCTGGACCCGATCGAAGCTGGCCGACGGTTAAAGAACTATCTTAAGGTTTTGACGCTCGAGGCACAAACCATCGCCCGCGCCTGCGGAAAAAACAATTTGCGCAATTTGGAACCCGAAGATCTCTGCGCCCTCACGATTGAAGCTGCCGCCATGGCTGGCGTGCCGCTTGCCGGGACCAGCTGGATACCCGGCGCGGAGGCTCCATTTTAAACTCTTAAACTGCCAAGCCCCCTGTCACAGTCGAAAGGATAAAAAAGATGACCACTGATCTCGCCGCATTTGCAAAAGCAACAGGTGTCAAATATTTTATGGTGTCATTTACCGATCTTTTTGGCGGTCAGCGCGCCAAGCTGGTACCCGCGCAGGCCATCGCCGAAATGCAAGAGGATGGCGCCGGATTTGCCGGATTTGCAACCTATCTTGATATGACCCCCGCCCATCCTGATATGCTGGCGGTGCCCGATGCGTCTTCGGTTATTCAATTGCCGTGGAAGCCAGAGGTGGCTTGGGTGGCCGCGAATTGCGTGATGGAGGGCGAAGATGTCGCGCAGGCCCCGCGCAACGTGCTGCGCAAGCTTATTGATCGGGCTGCAGATCAGGGGTTGCATGTGAAAACCGGCATTGAGGCTGAATTCTTTTTACTCACGCCACAGGGCGATCAAATCAGCGATCCGTTCGATACCGCCGCAAAACCCTGCTATGATCAACAAGCTGTGATGCGCCGCTATGAGGTGATCCGCGAAATTTGCGATTATATGTTGGAATTGGGCTGGGGCCCCTATCAAAACGATCATGAAGACGCCAATGGCCAATTCGAAATGAATTGGGAATTCGATGACGCGTTAAAAACCGCCGATAAGCACAGCTTTTTCAAATTCATGGCCAAATCCGTGGCAGAAAAGCACGGTCTGCGCGCCACCTTCATGCCAAAACCCATTGAAGGGCTCACCGGCAATGGCTGCCATGCCCATATTTCGGTTTGGGATGGTGCCGGCAATGCGGCAAAAGCAAATGTTTTTGCCGATGATGAGATGGATCTGGGCCTGTCGCAATCTGGGCGGCACTTTTTGGGTGGCATTATGAAACATGCCAGCGCATTGGCCGCAATTACCAACCCCACGGTCAACAGCTACAAGCGCATCAATGCGCCGCGGACGATGTCGGGGGCCACTTGGGCACCCAATACCGTAACATGGACCAGCAATAACCGCACCCATATGGTGCGCGTGCCCGGGCCTGGCCGGTTTGAGCTGCGTCTACCGGATGGAGCCGCCAACCCCTATTTATTGCAAGCCGTGATTATTGCCGCTGGTCTGGATGGGGTGAGCACCAATGCCGATCCAGGCAAACGCTATGACATTGATATGTATGCCGAAGGGCATAAGGTGCGCGGTGCCCCGCGCCTGCCTTTGAACCTGTTGGACGCATTGCGTGAATTTAACAAGAATAAAGGCTTAAAATCGATGTTGGGAGATGAGTTTTCAGCCGCTTATTTGAAGTTAAAGCATCAGGAATGGGATGCATTCGCCGCGCATTTTTCAACCTGGGAAAAAGAGAATACGCTGGATATCTGACCCAAACTGCCGCAAACGCAACAGCCCCGGATCCCGCCTGATCAGCCTAAGAATGGTTTGACGCCTAACGCGGGTTTGCCTTTATTTGCCTTTCCATATGGGATCGCGCTTTTCTGCAAACGCGCGCGCCCCCTCCAATTGATCTTCGGATGTATACAGCCTCTCAACCGTTTCAAATTGTGACTGCGTGATTTTATTCAGACAATCTTGAAATTTCATATCTTCCGCCTCGCGCACCACCTCTTTGATCGCGGCGTAAACCAAGGGCGGACCCGAGGCCAAAAGATCGGCGAGATCACGCGCCTTTTGCATCAGATCTTCTTTGGGATAAAGATGGTTGATCAAGCCCCATCGCGCGGCCTCTTCGGCCTCTAACCACCGTCCGGTCAACAACATTTCCATCGCGATATGATAGGGGATGCGTTTGGGCAGCTTGATACTGGCCGCATCGGCGATGGTACCGCTGCGAATTTCGGGCAGCGCAAAGCGGGCATGATCTGCGGCCAATATCAGATCGCAAGACAGGGCAATTTCCAATCCGCCCCCGCAACAAATACCGTTCACCGCGCAGATCACCGGTTTGTTCAACCCGCGCAATTCTTGCAGGCCGCCAAAGCCCCCCACGCCATAATCGCCATCAACCGCATCGCCCTCTGCCGCCGCTTTTAAATCCCAGCCCGGGCAAAAAAACTTATCATGCGCTGATGTTAAAACCGCCACGCGCAAGTCAGGGTCATCGCGAAAGCTTTTAAACACCTCTCCCATAATCCGGCTGGTGGCCAGATCAATCGCGTTAGCTTTTGGGCGGTCAATAGTCACCTCTAACACATGGCCACGCCGCGAGGTTTTAATCGGAGTCTGTGTCATCTAACTGTCCTATTCTGATCAATGCATCCGCCGCAATCGCCGCGTTTGGCGTCACAATAAGCGGGTTGATTTCAACTTCTTCGATCTGATCTTTATGCGCAAGCACATAGTCCTGAAGCGCCAAAACAGCAGCAATCACCGCGGCCCGGTTGCCACTTGGCCTGCCCCGAAAGCCCCGAAGAATTTTGTTAACTTTCAAGCTGTCCAGCGCATGCTCAACATCCTGTGCGGTCACCGGCAACAATAAGGACGCACTGTCTTCCAGCAGCTCAGTCAGCACACCGCCAGCTGCCAGCGTTAACAAAAACCCATGCGCCGGATCGCGCACAACCCCGAGCAATAGCTCTACCACCGCCCCCTGCACCATATTTTCGATCAGAAAACTGCCCTGTGGCATCTCAGACAAGGCGCGCTGAACCTCTTTCAGATTGCCAAGGTTCAAATGCACTGCATTTGCTTCCGATTTATGCGCCAAGCCCATGGTTTTCAAAACGACGGGAAAGCCAAGCCCTTCCGCTTCCCGCTCGACCGTGGCCGCGGAAGCCACCAGCGCACCTGTCGGGATTAAAACCCCGAATTTGGCAAGATCTTGCTTGGCCTGCGCCTCAGAGATCAGCTGGATGCGGCGCGGCGGTGCGCCTAAAACAAGGGGCGGCGGCAGATGCGGTAGGTGCCGGCGGCCGATAAAGGCCGCCACCGCGATTGCGCAGAGCGCCTCGGGCAAGCCGCGCAACGCAACAACAGCGCCGCCGGATAGGTCTAAGGCCAACGCTTCAGGGATATTTTCTGGAAAGCTGCCCAGAAGGACCACTGGCTTGCCGCTCGTTTTAGCGGCCGCGCGCGCAGCAGCAATCACGCAGCGCCAAGCCGAGGGGTCGCATAGATCAGAGCGGGGGAAATCAACGATCACGCAAGCCAGCGCCACATCACCGCTGAGGATTGCCGCAAACGCCGCCGTCATGCGCGCCTCATCGCCCCAAATATAAGTGTGGTAATCCAGAGGGTTGGCCAGAGACACCATGGGCCCCAAAGCAGCGCGCAACCCGCTAAGCTGCTGCCCATCAAGAGGTGGAAATACCACATCATAGTCCAAAGCAGTATCGGCAATCAGGCTGGCCTCGCCCCCCGAACAGGAAAGCGAAGCGATATGATGGCTCGTAAGTGGCCCAATCTGGTTTAGCAGCACCAAAGTTTCGACCAATTCGGGCAACGAGCGCACTTGCCCAATGCCCAGCCGCGCAAGCAACGCATCGCCCGCCGCAGCATCGCCCGCAAGCGAGGCGGTATGCGATAAAGTGGCCGCCTGCGCTTGCAGCGAGCGGCCAACTTTTAACGCAACAATGCCTTTTCCAAGGCGCCGCGCCTCTACCGCCAAAGCTTCAAACGCCCGCAAATCTCCCACGCCTTCAATATGCAACCCCAAGGCGGTGACACGCGCATCGCGCAGCAAGGCCAGACCAATTTCTGACATCCCGATCTGCGCCTGATTGCCAACCGTCACCGCATAGGCAATTGGCAGGCCACGCTGCTGCATGGTGATATTAATCGCAATATTTGAGCTTTGCGTGAGGATGGCCACACCCGAATTCACACGCACCCCACCATGCTGATCAGGCCAGAGCGCAGCCCCCTCAAGATAATTTACAAACCCATAACAATTGGGCCCGATGAAGGGCATCTCGCCCGCGGCCTGAAGCAAAGCCTCTTGCAAGGCCTCTCCATCTTCGGTTTCGTTTTGCGCCTCTAAGAACCCGGAGGCAAAGCAAACCGCGCCCCCTGCCCCCAATGCAGACAATTTGCCAAGACAGTCGATGGTTGCATGGCGGTTTACCCCGATAAACACGGCATCAGGCGCCATCGGCAAATCTGAAATATCCTGAAATGCTGATAAACCTGCAAGCGTTTGAGCAGAGGGATGTACCGGAAAAATCGGTCCCTCAAAGCCTATTTTCTGGCATTGCGCAATGACCGATCGCCCCCAGACGCCGCCGCCAATCACAGCGATGGATTTCGGGTTTAACAATCGATTGAGATCCTGCAATTTATCCCCCTTGCCTTATCTCAAAGCAACCTAAGCATTTAATGGGCGCAACAAATCGCGGCTGATGATATGGCGCTGAATTTCCGACGTGCCATCCCAAATCCGCTCAACGCGGGCATCGCGCCAAAACCGTTCGATTGGGAAATCGCTCATCAAGCCCATACCGCCAAATATTTGCAGCGTGGTATCGGTGACGCGCGCCAGCATTTCGCTGGCATAAAGCTTCGCGCTGGCAATTTCGCGGTTTGCGGGCAGCCCTTGATCCAGCCGCCATGCAGAGGCCAAGGTCAGCCAATCGGCCGCATCGATCTCGGTGATCATATCAGAAATTTGAAAACTTACGCCCTGAAATTTCCCAATCTGTTGCCCGAATTGTTTGCGTTCAGCAGCATAGTTTAATGCATATTCAAAGCACCGGCGGGCGCGCCCAACCGCCATCGTGGCCACCGTGATTCGCGTTGCATAAAGCCATTCATTCATAACCGAAAATCCGCCATCGACTTCACCCAACACTTGCGCATCTGGCAATCGGCAATTGTCAAACTCCAAAATCATATTTTTATATCCGCGATGGCTGACCGATTTATAGCCCTCGCGAATGGTGAAACCGGGAGTGCCCCGATCCACTAAGAATGTGGTGATGCGTTTCTTTGGGCCCCGCGGCGTTTCATCCACCCCTGTGGCAACAAATACAATAACAAAATCAGCATGTTCCGCGCCTGATATAAAGTGCTTATTACCATTTAAAACCCAATCACCTCCCGCGCGCTGGGCGCTGCAGGCCATGCCGCGCACATCGGATCCTGCGCCCGGTTCAGTCATCGCCAGCGCATCCATTTTTTCGCCACGTATGGCGGGTCGCAGATAACGTTCCACCTGCGTGCCCTGACAAGCCATTAGGATATTTTGAGGGCGGCCAAAGAAATGCGTTAGCGCCATCGAGCCTCGGCCCAACTCGCGCTCGACCAAGGCAAAATCAACATGGGAAAGACCAGCTGCGCCCACAGATTCGGGAAAGTTGCACGCGTAAAAACCCATATCAATGGTTTTTTGTTTGATGTCCTGGGAGATTTCGCGGGGTACCTCTGCGCTTTGCTCGACCAGATCTTCATGCGGGTAAATCTCTTTTTCAACAAAGCTGCGCACCGTGTTGACGATCATCGCCTGCTCTTCGCTCAATCCAAAATTCATAAGCTTTGCTCCTTAAGCGCCAATTTCAACGCATTCAAACGATCCGCCACCTCGGGCAAAGGCGCGCATGATTTTCGGGTGCTCAGGCTGACATGCAGCATGAATTGCTCGCAGCTTGCTAAGGTCGTACCATCATCGGCGCGCATAAAATGGCGCAGCTTCAATTTTTTGCCCTCGGCAAGCAAAACCTCGCTTTCAACGTAGATATGCTGCCCGGCATGGGCTTCTTGCAGATATTTCACAGTGGTTTCGGCGGTAAAATAGCTATGCCCAGCGGCGATATATGCAGCATCGGCCCCGATCGAAATCATAAAACTATCCGCAGCATCGGAAAACACTTGCCCGTAGCGCCCCTCATTCATATGGCCATTGTAATCCGTCCAATCAACGGGGATCACCCGCGATACGCTGCGCAGTTTCGTCGCGGGCTTAAACTTGGGCTGTAGATTACGATCATGTTCGCCAATCAAAGCCCCAGCGGCATTGCCCTGCTGCTTAAGGCTGCGCAAAATCGCCACCAAATTGTTATCGCGTTTGCGCTCTAAAGCGCGGATCGACAAATTCCCCGATTGGGCGTCAGATTGATCGGCAATTTGTTGAACCAACTCATCTGTCAATTCGGGCACATCCATCAATTTGGTCCAAGGCCAATCGAGGCATGGCCCAAACTGGGCGATAAAATGCGCCATGCCCTCTTCACCGCCCGCAATCCGATACGTCTCAAAAAGCCCCATCTGCGCCCAGCGCAATCCAAACCCATAGCGAATAGCATTGTCAATTTCTTCTGTCGTGGCGATCCCATCTTTGATCAACCACAAGCCCTCGCGCCAAACAGCCTCTAAAAAACGATCGGCAATATGCGCATCAATTTCCTTGCGCACCAGCAAAGGAAACATGCCCAGCGCGGTTAGATGCGCCTGCGCCTGGGCAATATGCGTTGTGCCACTGCGGGGGCTGGGAACAAGTTCAATCAAAGGCAGCAAATAGACAGGGTTAAACGGATGGGCGACAACTATTTGATCTGGAAAATCTGATTTTTCTTGCAATTCAGACGGCTTATACCCCGATGTTGAAGAACCTATGATAGCGTTTTGCAAACAGTATTTTTGAATATCTGAAATCACATTATGCTTAATCTCGAGCCGCTCAGGAACGCTTTCTTGGATCCAATCCGCAGCACTGACCGCCTGCTCGACGGTTTTGCAGATCGTCAATTCACCTTCTTTGGGTAAATCCCGCTCATAAAGCATTGGCAATGCGTGGCGGGCATTTTCCAAAACGGCGGCAATTTTGCGCTCAGCCTGCGGATCGGGATCAAATAAATTGACGTTCCAGCCATTCAGTAAAAAGCGCGCAAGCCAACCGCCGCCAATCACTCCACCGCCGATTATTGCTGCCGTTTTCTGAACCATTTCACATATTTCCCTTGCCTGCGCGCCTTTGCGCTAAACCATACTTTCGGTATGCCCATCCACCGCCAAGGCCTGACCAGTCACCTGTCGGGCTGCCTCTGAGCTTAGGAATACCGCCATATCGGCAATATCTTCTGGGCTGACGAAACGCCGCAACGACACGCCCTGGCTATATTGCTGGCGTATCTCTTCTAGACTGCGCGCGGTTGCGTTTGCCTCGATCTCAAGCACATGCTGCATGCGATCGCCCTCCACCGCGCCGGGGCAGATCGCATTTACCCGCACGCCGCTGGGGCCAAGCTCCATCGCCAATGTTTTGGTTAGGCCAATCAAGCCCCATTTTGCCGCCACATAGGGGCTGCGCATGGGGACGCCATGCAGCCCAGAACTTGACGACATAAACAAGATCACGCCCGCGCCCTGCGCGCGCATCATCTCTGAGGCCCAACGCGCACCCAGAAAAGCACCGTTTAAATTTACCGACAGACAGGCTTGCCACGCGTCATATTGCAATTCGTCAAGCGGCCCTGCAGGCCCGCCCGTGCCCGCATTGCTGATAAAAATATCAACCCCCGCGAAACGTTCCGTTACCTGTGCAAAAAAGTGCTGCATTTGATCTTCGTCGGTCACATCAGCCAATGCCGTTATAGCATTTGGAAGCGCCTCTTGCGCTGCGGCCAGATGCGCGGGCGAGCTGTCGCACAGCGCCACCTGATCGCCCAGATCAGAAAATCGTTTGGCCATCACCAAGCCAATGCCAGAAGCTGCCCCGGTCAGCACAACCCGCCGTGCCATCTACGCTAGCCCCGCGGGGCGCGTTTGATCAGCCCAAGCTTTTCACGCAAAGCTGCAGGTCCCATCACGCGGGCACCCATATTTTCAATTATGGTCTTTGCGCGCTCGACCAATTGATAATTCTCAGCCAAAACGCCTTTTTCCAGCCATAAATTATCTTCCAGCCCAACGCGTACATTGCCCCCGGCCAGCACCGCCGCTGCCACATAAGCCATTTGGTTGCGGCCTAAGGAAAACGCGCTGAACGTCCAATCATCGGGAACATTATTCACCATAGCCATAAACGTATTAAGATCATCAGGCGCGCCCCACGGCACCCCCATACATAATTGAACCAAAGCTTGTGGGGCCAGCGCGCCATCCTGTACCAGCTGTTTGGCATACCATAAATGCCCCGTATCGAAGGCCTCTATTTCGGGCTTTACGCCCAGTTCGCTCATCCGGCGCGCCATTGCCTGCAACATCCCCGGGGTATTGGTCATCACGTAATCGGCTTCGGCAAAATTCATTGTGCCGCAATCTAAGGTGCATATTTCGGGCAGGCATTCAGCAATATGCGCAATGCGTTCTTCGGCCGACACAATATCGGTGCCCTGTTGCAACGGCAAAGGCGCCGAAGCATCCCCGAACACGATATCCCCGCCCATCCCCGCGGTCAGGTTCAACACCATATCAACCTCCGAGGCGCGGATGCGCTCGGTCACCTCGCGATAAAAGGCCAGGTTGCGGCTTGGCGCACCGGTTTCAGGATCGCGGACATGACAATGCACCACTGCCGCCCCTGCGCGGGCAGCTGCAATGGCGCTATCGGCGATTTCCTGCGGGCTGCGCGGCACATGGCGGCTGCGATCTTGCGTGGCGCCTGATCCAGTAACGGCGCATGTGATAAACACGTCACGATTCATTGTAAGCGGCATATCAAATCCCTTATCGCTTGATCCAAGTCCAACAATACGCGCTGGCAGCCCGTTTATATTTGCCTTAAACGACAAATATTATGCAGAAATGGTCAAAACATCCTGCTGCTGCGATCAAAGTGGCCTTCGTTTTATTCGACCAGTTTTCCAATATGTGTTTGGCAAACTGTCTTGAGCCCATGCGCGCAGCCAATACGCTTGCGCATCAGCGTGTGTTCGACTGGAGCTTTCTGACGCTGGATGGCGCGGCAGTGCACACCTCAAGCGGATTGCCGATTCTGCCCCAAGGACAGTTGAAAGATCTTGAATTCGTCGATTATTTATTTGTGCTGTCAAGCTATCAGCATCACCTGCATGACGACGCAAAAACCCGTAAAGCGCTGCGCAATGCCGCAGGCCAATGCAAAGTAATGATTGGTTTGGACACAGCCCCCTGGCTGATGGCCGCCGCAGAGCTTTTAGAGGGCCGGCGGGCCACGATTCATTGGGATGTTTTGGAAAGCTTTGCCGAAAAATTCCTGAGCGTAGACAGTGTGCGCCACCGCGTTGTGAAGGATGGCAACCGCATCACCTGCGCAGGCGCGATGGCCAGCTTTGACTTAACGCGTCAGATCATTCAAAGCCATCTTGGCAATTCTATGGTTCTGGATATCGATGCCCTGATGCTACGCGATGATCCGTTTCCCGCCTTACAAAACACCCAAAGCCAACGCGCGGGCACACCCCTGCAGCGGGCGCTCGCTGTGATGCAAAACAATATCGAACGGCCCTTAACGCTTTCTCAAATCACCCAGAAGATCGCTTGTCCGCCCAAAACCCTTGAGCGCCAATTCAAAGCTCAATTGGGGGCAAGCCCAGGCCAGGCTTACCGGCATATACGTTTGAGCGTTGCCCGCCAATTGGTGGAAAGCACCTCGTTAACGATGGCTGAAATTGCCTTGCGCTGCGGCTATGAAAGCCAATCGGCCCTGAGCCGGGCTTTTAAACGGCGTTTTAGTGCCAGCCCAAGCCAAATTGCCCAGTTAGGGCGCGCCGCGATAGCCCAAAGCCACGACAAATTTTTCTGAACTATCGGCTCGGCTGGCCGGTGGTTTGACATTGGCCACTTTGGTAAACCTTTGCTTAAGAAGCTTTTGCAACTCACCTTCCGCTCCGCCAGCCAGCACCTTTGCCACGAAGGTTCCCCCTTCTTCCAAAACGTCAAAGGCAAAATAAGCAGCGGCCTCGCATAATGAAATAATCCGCAAATGATCCGTCTGCTTATGGCCGGAACTGGCCGCCGCCATATCCGACATCACAACATCCGCCGTGCCCCCAAGCCAGTCTTTGACCTTTAGATCAGCCTCTTCTTCCAAGAAATCCAGCTGATATATCTCAGCCCCCGCAACAGGCTCGACTTCTTGTAAATCTATGCCCAACACATAACCTGTGGGTTTGTTCTTTTTATCGCCCAACGCATTGACCCGCCGCGCCGCCACTTGGCACCAGCCCCCTGGCGCACATCCCAAATCAACAACCCGCACCCCAGGTTTCAAAAATCCGTATTTGTCATCAAGTTCTAAAATTTTAAACGCGGCGCGCCCCCGATATCCTTCGGATTGGGCTCTTTTTACGTAAGGATCGTTCAATTGCCGCTGCAACCAGCGCACCTGAGATACCGAGCGGCCGCGCGCCGATTTTACCTTCACCTTTAAATCGCGCTGACCGCGCCCAGATGTATTTTTCTTGTCCTGATCCATTACAGCGGTGCATCCTCTAATACGCCATCGCGGCTCATTTGGGCGTATAATAAACCCTCGCGCAAACCGCGATCCGCAACTGAAAGACGCTCGGTTGGCCAACAGCGCAACAAAGCTTGCAGGATGGCCGATCCCGACATGATTAAAGCCTGCCGGTCGCTGCCGATACGCGGATCCAACTGCCGCCCGGCCGGGCCCAGCGCTAAGTAAGAATTGATCACACGGTCAATCTGATCCGAGGTCATGCGCAACCCATCCACTTTGGTTCGATCATAGCGCTTCAACCCAAGATGACTGGCTGCAACCGTCGTGACCGTGCCCGATGTGCCAATGATTTGAAATCCATCACGGGGTTGCTCATCGCGATAAGGGGCAAACTCTGCCAAGTTTTCTTCGAAAAACCAGCTCATCAATGCATAGCGGGCTGAATCGTCTTCAACATCATTGAATTGATCGCGCAATGTGGCAACGCCCAGCGGCACGCTTATCCAATCGACAACTTTCGCGGCGGCAAAGGGGCTTTCGGCCGGGTGAAAACCGGCGTGCAGCCGCATGATGGCCCGCGGCCGCTCGCGCTGTGGCACAGAAGATAAGTCAATCCAAACCAATTCGGTGGAGCCGCCGCCAATATCTACCACCAAAAGCTGCTCGGTTTTAGTGCTCACCAAGGGTGCACAGGAAATCACCGCCAACCGCGCTTCTTCTTCCGGCTCGATGATTTCCAGCTGCAAGCCCGCCTCGCGCTTCACCTGGCGGATAAACTCACGCGCATTGGCCGCGCGCCGACATGCTTCGGTGGCGACCAGTCGCATCCGCATCACGCCATGCTGTTTCAACTTCAGCTGGCACACCCGAAGCGCGTGAATCGTGCGCTGCATTGAGCTGCGGCTAAGCCGGCCCGTTTTTTCCAAGCCCGTTCCCAATTGAACAGATTTGGAAAAGCTATCAACCACGTGAAACTGGCTGCCCTTGGGTTGGGCAATCAGCATCCGACAACTGTTCGTACCCAGATCCAAAGCGGCGTAAAGCTCGGTTGGGCTGGGCGGTATCGGCGCAGGGCTTTCTACCGGTTTCGGGAACGCGCCTGCACCTTTGAGACGCTTAGGCGCCATATCTGCGCCCTCCTAAATTTTTAAGTTAGCCCCACGATAGGCTGCATCCTGTGCCCCCGCAAGAGAGCAGTTAAAGTTTTTCGGATCAAGGCGCCGATATCCCGCAGCACGCCGGCTGAAAAGAACCGATAAATTCATATCTATCTTGTAAATTTTGAGGGCCAGAGAAACTGGTCTAGAGGGCGTTTTAAAAGTAAAAGCACAGAGGTCGCTGACAGCTGTGTAAAAGTCGAAAACCGACTTAAGAACCCAAGCCTAGTGTCATAAACACAGCGCACCGAAAAGGAGGAATCATCCATGCCCGACGTCACCATAGTGTATTGGCGCGATATCCCAGCGCAAGTTATCGTGGGCAAAGGCCGCCGGGGCTGCAAACAACAGCTCAGCGAACGCTTTGAACAGGCGATCGACCGCGCAGCAATGAAAGGCGGATTGGCGGGCACGGATGACTATCTGGCCGAATGGCGCAAAAGCGCCCCCGAAGCGCGCGACGGCAACGCCGAAGAGATTGTTTTGGCCGAAGCGCAAGCGCTCGAAGAACAATATGACAAAACGCGATTAAAAGCGTTAATCGATAATGATGGCTGGGCGTAACACGCGCAAAACCCGAGGGTAAAATGGCTTTATTCAACTTTACAAAAAAACCAAACCAGACCGGCGTGCTTAATCAAGATCTGGAAAGCTTTCTCGCAGATTATTCGATCGAGGTGATGCCCAGAACCGCCCAAAAGGTTGAAGATTTCCGGGCGATCCTGCCGCAAGAGACGCGGGTCTATATCGCGCATATCGAAGGTACGCCAATCGAAGACATGGTGGCCACCGCAGCGCGATTGGCAAAAGAAGGATTTGCGGTGATGCCGCATTTTCCAGCGCGGATCATCAAGGATAAAGCCACGCTGGAAAATTGGATCGCACAATATCAAGGCGAAGCGGGCGTAGATCAGGCCCTGCTGCTGGCCGGCGGCGTCACCACGCCTCATGGCGATTATGACAGCTCAATGCAGCTGCTTGAAACCGAGCTATTCGACAAAGCGGGGTTTAAACACCTGCACGTGGCCGGGCATCCTGAAGGCAATAAAGACATAGATCCCGATGGCAGCATGAAAAATGTCGAAGCCGCGTTGCACTGGAAGCAGGCCTTTTCACAAAGAACGGGCGCGCAGATGGCTTTGGCCACCCAATTTGCCTTTGAGGCGGGCCCGATTATCGAATGGGCAAACGCCATCAAAGACGCTGGCATTGATATTCCGATACATATCGGGATTGCAGGGCCGGCGAAATTACAAACCATGATAAAATTTGCGATCGCATGCGGCGTTGGGCCCTCGTTGAAGGTTCTTCAAAAGCGCGCAATGGATGTGACCAAGCTTTTGCTGCCCTATGAACCCACCGAAGTGTTAACGCAGCTTGCGCAGCACAAAGCAAAAAATCCAGATTTTAACATTACCAACGTTCATATCTTCCCGCTGGGTGGAATAAAAACAAGCGCCACTTGGGTAACCGAACATGGCGGAAAATCGGGCATACCAGCCCAAATCGTGGAAGGATAAACCATGACGCGCACAGTCGTTGAATCAAAGACAAAAACAGCAACACTGGGGTTTGATGAACCGTTTTGTGTGATTGGGGAGCGCATCAACCCGACGGGCCGCAAAAAGCTTGCCGCAGAATTAGAGGCGGGTGATTTTTCAACCGTTGAAAAAGATGCGTTGGCGCAAGTCGCCGCGGGCGCCAATATTTTGGATATCAATGCGGGGGTGGTCTATAACTCCAACCCAAACCCGAATGAAACCGAACCCCCTTTGATGAAGCAAATGATCGAACTGGTGCAAGGCCTAACCGACGTGCCGCTTTGCATCGACAGCTCGGTTCCTGAAGCGCTTGAAATGGGCCTTCAAATGGCAGAAGGCCGCCCGCTTTTAAACTCGGTGACCGGCGAAGAGGATCGCTTAGAATTCGTTCTGCCTTTGGTGCAGAAATACAATGTGCCCGTGGTCGCGATTTCAAACGATGATACCGGCATCTCGGAAGATCCGGATGTGCGCTTTGCCGTCGCCAAAAAAATTGTTGAACGGGCCGCTGATTTCAACATTCCCGCCTATGATATTGTTGTTGACCCGTTGGTTATGCCGATTGGAGCAATGGCCACAGCGGGCCAGCAAGTCTTTACATTGGTGCGTCGCCTGCGCGAGGAATTGGGCGTAAATACAACCTGCGGTGCTTCAAACGTATCGTTTGGCCTGCCAAACCGCCATGGGATCAACAACGCCTTTTTGCCCATGGCGATGGGCGCGGGGATGACCTCTGCGATCATGAACCCGGTTGCTTTGCCTGTGACCCAAGCCAAAATTGCCGAGAAGAAGGCCGCGGTCGAAGCTGCTGGCATCATTCTACCCCCCGAAATGGATGACGAAACCTTTGTCACCCTGTTCGGCCTTGGATCCACCCAAGCGCGCCCCGGCAAAGAGATGGAGGCCATACGGGCCGCCAATTTATTAACCAATAATGATCCGCATGGCGGCGCATGGATCCAGTTTAATAAACCCGCTGGCAGCGGCGGCGAGGCCGGCGGGCGTGGCGGCAGACGCGGCGGGCGGCGGCGCGCATAAGCGCGCTGTTTGCCACATCTGAATAAAGTGTTCAAAACAGGCTGACCTGCCCAGCTTTGCCGAACAGGTCTTCGAGTTTGCATTAAGGCTCTATGCGCGGCAAATGGGGTTTTATTCAGGTAAGCCGAAAGATTGGACAGAAAGCCGTACTGAAATCTTAAACAAACGCAATATTTCGCTGCGCTATCCAAATATCGACGGCGGTGAGTTTTTGATCGAAGCGCTTCAACAAATGGGGCCATTTACTTACATGCAGAGCGGAGAATTAACCTCTCAAAGCTGGGCCGAAATCACTGCGTTTTGTAGCTGCTCCGATTTGATCGAAACCACGCGAGAGGCGCAGCTATTACATGGGTTGTCTCAGGAGTTTTGCGAAGGCCATCGGCGCGGGGTAAATCCGCTCGGAATCGAGCCAATGGCCGAATAGCGCAGGGTTACGGGTTTGAAACACAGGTTTTCGGCCACAAAAAAGCCCTTTTTCTATGGTGAGCAGGTTTGCATATGATTGCCTTAGTGCAGCGAAAATGACCGCAGTATTTTAACGTAACCAATAGTATAGATGTTTTTGTAAAGAGTTTCATGTCGTTAAAGCGTTTCAAAATCCTCCTAGTAACCTGTATGATGTTCACCAAGCCCGCACTGGCAGAAGAGGTAGATCAATGCCCTTTTGTTTTAGGAGAGAGCGTTGAAGCTGTATCAAGAGCGAGACTGCAAGAGTTTGCAAACACCTTTCCTCTAAAGAAATCGCAGTTTGAACCCACCGCAAAATTTAAGGCGCAACAAGAGCGTTCTGTGAAAAACGCCATTCCATCCTTCGTAATTCTGCCGACAGAAACGCTAAGGGATGAATTGTACTATAATGCGGACGAGGAATATTTTTTTTACACTGATCAGTTCTTCTCAAGCGCTAGCTATCTGCCATACGACCCTGTAGGAGAACTTTTCAACGTCGATGAGGAGTCCGAGCCCTATCTGCAAGGGATTGCCCATTCGGTTTTCATAGAGAGAAAGGTTACCAGCGATTTCTTTTTAGTTCCTAGAGTGACGTATAATAATATCGAAATTTATGGCGAACATATTTTTGATAATCATGACACTATCAAAACCCGTAACGGCAAACGCTATTCAGTGGACAGATATTATGGCTATGAGCCTGTAGATATTTTGGAAGACTAAACTTGCTGTATTAAACTTAAACTGTTCAGACCCTTTCACATTTTGCCGTATGACATTAACGATGCTGAAAAATTTTATAATGGTGTGCAAACTTTTACTGCAGTGGATATGAAATCGCCTGTCATTTTTTCAGAAGTTAAAACGTGGCCAGCAAATTCGGACTTTCGAGAAGACAGAACCATTAATAACATATTAATAAAGGCTGATATTATTTGTTCATCCTTGGTTGATCATCATGGCAAAGTGGCCCAGGTTCTGACACCTATGATTGGTTACGTAGAGTATGAGGATTATAGGTAGTTATCGCTATTAAAAACTGATGTCCAAGATTTCAGAAACATCATTGCCCTTTCTATCTTCATCCTGATTAACCCGTAATTCTTCCATGCTTGCGCTGCGCTGGATAATCCAAGCGCCATAAGCGCCGCTTAAGTAATCTTCATTACAATGGCTCAGAAAAAACCTTTGGTTGAAAAGACCAAGGTTCACTCAAGTTGTTACAATTTCAAAAAGGAGGCCTCATGGTTGATTTTGCAAAGCTCGTGCTTGAGTTGGATACATCAGATCTTGAGCAGGGCGAGGCGAAGCTTAAAAACTTGACCGTAGCCGGTGATAAGGCCGAAAAAAGCGCGAAAAAACTTGGCTCATCGGCGAAGGCCAGCGCTGCGCAGTTAAAACAAGCGACCAAACAAGTCGAAAAATTCGGCAATGGCCTTAAGATCAGCGGCGGGCATACAGCCAACCTTACCGCGCAGCGCATAGCAGGCGGCAGATAGCACGCAATAAATACAAAAACACCCAAGAACGGGCTTAAAACAACCCACTGCCACGCTTTGATCCATATCAATTGCTTTGGATCGACCCAAAATATCCCTGCGCAGATCATCCCATAATGACGGGCATTGCAATTCTTTACGGCGCAAAGCTGATCTCCGCCAAATCGCTCTTGTAAGCGCCGGCAATCACCCGCATCCTCGCCATATAAAGCGGAGGATATATGCGAAGTTCAAAAACCATCCACGTCATCTCGGCGCATGCAGAAGGCGAAGTTGGAGATGTGATCGTTGGGGGCGTTGCGCCGCCGCCGGGCGCCACGATCTGGGAGCAACGAAACTGGATCGCCAAAGATGAAACGCTGCGTCAATTTATGCTGAACGAGCCGCGTGGCGGCGTATTTCGCCACGTCAATCTTTTGGTCCCTCCCAAAAGCCCGGATGCCGCCGCCGCTTTCATCATCATGGAGCCCGAAGATACCCCGCCGATGTCCGGCTCAAACTCGATCTGCGTGGCCACGGTTTTGCTCGATGGCGGCCTTCTTCCGATGCAAGAGCCGATCACCGAATTTAGCCTTGAGGCCCCCGGAGGGCTGGTGCAGATTAAAGCCCATTGCAAGAACGGCAAGGCTGAACGGATATTTGTGCAAAACCTTCCCAGTTTCGCCCAACAAATCGCCGCGCCCCTTGAGGTTGCTGGGATTGGCACGCTGAGCGTCGACACAGCCTTTGGTGGCGATAGTTTTGTGATGGTGGATGCCGCCGCTTTAGGATTTCAAATTGCCCCGGATGAAGCGGCCGATCTTGCCAAATTGGGCCGCAAAATAACCGACGCGGCCAACCAGCAATTGGGCTTTTCTCATCCCACCAATGCCGATTGGAAGCATTTTTCGTTTTGCCAATTCGCAAGCCCATTGGAAGAAGATAAAGATGCGTTACGGATGAAATCTGCTGTGGCCATTCAACCGGGAAAGATTGATCGCTCGCCAACGGGCACTGCCCTCTCTGCGATGATGGCTGTTCTGCATAAAAAGGGCAAAATGCGCCTCGGCCAAACGCTTACCGCGCGCTCTATCATCGGGTCAGAGTTTTCCGGACGCATCGTGGATCTGTCTGACTTAAATGGCACCGCCGCCATTCTGCCGGAAATCAGCGGCCGTGGCTGGATCACCGGCATTCACCAGCATATGCTGGATCCGGATGACCCCTGGCCACAGGGCTACCGCCTATCCGATACATGGGGTGCCGGATAGGCTGGTAAGCCTGTCAACGCAGGCGCTGCATTGCTCGGCGCGATTGGGAAACCCTGCCCGTTTGATACAGCATTTTGGAAAAAGGTATTAAACGTGGATCACCTGGTCAAACGCATCCAACACGCTTTCATGCATCATTTCAGACAGCGTCGGATGTGGGAAAACGGTTTCCATCAAATCTTGCTCTGTGGTTTCCAATTGACGCCCGATCACATAACCTTGGATCAGCTCGGTCACCTCAGCGCCGATCATATGAGCGCCCAGCAATTCGCCCGATTTTTTGTCAAAAATGGTTTTCACCAATCCCTCAGGCTCGCCTAAAGCGATGGCTTTGCCATTGCCGATGAATGGAAACCGGCCCACTTTTATTTCATGGCCCTTTTCGCGCGCTTGCGCTTCGGTATACCCAACGCTGGCGATTTGAGGATGACAATAGGTGCAACCTGCAATTGTTTCAGGGCGCACAGGATGCGGCTTTTTACCAGCAATTAACTCGGCAACCATAACCCCTTCATGGCTGGCTTTGTGCGCAAGCCATGGGGCGCCAGCCACGTCGCCGATTGCGAAAATGGTTGGGATAGAAGTGCGGCAATAAGCATCGGTTACGATATGGCTGCGATCAACAGCAATGCCCGTATCTTCCAAGCCTAAATTTTCAATATTCCCCAAAATTCCAACCGCAGAAATAACCGTGTCAAACGTTTCGGTGGTGATTTTACCGGCCTGTTCAATATGCGCCGTCACTTTGCCCTTTGCCCGATCAAGTTTTTTGACCATGGCCTTTTCCAGAATATGCATGCCCTGCTTTTCAAACTGTTTTTTCGCAAAAGCACTTATTTCGGCATCTTCTACGGGCAGGATCCGGTCCATAACCTCTACAACCGTGGTATCTGTGCCCAGCGTGTTGTAAAAGCTGGCAAATTCAATTCCAATCGCGCCCGACCCAATAACCAATAGTTTTTTGGGCATGCGACTCGGCGTCAGCGCGTGCTTATACGTCCAAACCAGATCGCCATCGGCTTCAAGCCCGGGCAATTCGCGCGCTCTGGCGCCCGTGGCCAGAATGATATGCTTGGCTTTCAGCGTTTCCGTTTTGCTCTTCGTCGTTACATCCACGCTGGTGGCGCTTGAGATACGCGCCTCGCCCATCAGGGTGGTGATCTTATTTTTCTTCATCAAGAAGCCAACGCCTTGATTTAACTGTTTGGCAATTCCGCGCGAGCGCGCCACCACAGCCTCAAGATCGTAATCGATGCCTTTGGCGCTTAATCCGAATTCTTTTGCACGCTGCATTAAGTGGAACACCTCCGCCGATCGCAACATCGCTTTGGTTGGAATACAGCCCCAATTGAGACAGATGCCGCCCATATGCTCGCGTTCGACAATGGCGACTTTCAAGCCAAGTTGGGCGCCCCGTATTGCAGACACATAGCCGCCGGGCCCCGCCCCAATAACCACCAGATCAAATGCACGCTCTGCCATCACTTCCCTCATCTCAAAAAATTTGTTTAACGTTAAACTAAATTGGAATCGAGTTCAATGGGCCAGCACGAAATCAAATCGCAACGGTCAAATTTTGAAACAGGCTGCCATAGCCGCCATCGCGAATAAAATCAGTTTCGGCCTGGCTGCTCTTGCGTGACAACGCGCTGTTTCTTTCAGGAAACCTGCCAAAGTTACGAATAACCTCACGATGTGCTCTGGCATGCAGCAAATTTTGGCCGCCGCCATCGCACATGCGCTCTTTGAGCAAACGCACGCATCGATCCTGATCGATCAAATTCTCAGAATGCATCAGCGGCAGGTAAAAAAATTGCCGCGCAGGTTCATCAACGCGCAAATCCCATTTCTGATTGATGGCCGATTTTGACGCCGCCAAGGCCACAGTATCAGATGAAAAGCCTTTATCTTGACCACGAAACATATTGCGCGAAAATTGATCTGCGAGAATGATATAAGCCAAAGCCCCGCTCGGATATGTCAACCACAAGCCATAGCGTCCCTGCATCAATTCGCACCAAGCAGGCTCAAAGCGATGCTTGATTTCCGCATCAAGGTCCAAATCAACAGAATACCATTTTTCTGGCGCAGTCTCATCAAGCCAGAATTTTAAGATCTGATCAGGGGCCATGGCCGCTCCCTTATTTTGCTACAGTTCTTCTGTGGTTTTTATTAATGAAAATGAAAGGTTTTTCAATATTTTTCTATATATAGATGTATAAAACTTCATTCATCAACATCTTGGCTTTCTTCTTCTTCTTCCAGCGCGGTCTCAATCGCGATTTCTTGCGCGAACTCAACCGATAAAAGAGACGCCGTGGGCATAACAGTTTGATAGGCATTTGCCTCTTCGACGGATGGGGCCGCCCGCTGCGTGCTGCGATAGGCCGCGTAAAGCGTAAGACCTGCCATCAAAAGTGAAATAAGCACAAAAAACCCAAAGGCTCCGATGGCCTGCATAACCCATCCAACGATCAAAGGACCGGCAATCGCACCAATCCCATTGATGAACAGCAAACCTCCAGAGGCCGATACCATATCATCATATTCTAAAAAGTCATTGGTATGCGCAATCAGCAAGGAATAAAGCGGATTTGACGTCCCCCCTACGATGAAGGCTGAAACCAATAACAAAGTAAAATTCTGCCCCATAAACACCCCAATAAGCGCCCCAAAGGCCCCGATCGCAGCCACACTCATGATCAAGCGGCGCCGGTCCATTCGATCAGACAACCAACCAATCGGGTATTGTAGGAACACCGCCCCAATATAAAAAGTAGCAACGAAAAGCGAAATCTCACCCAGCGACAAACCCACTTCCGCCCCATAAACCGCCGCCATGCCAAATTGTGCTGAAAACACCCCGCCCAGCACAAACATCCCCGCGCAGCCCAAAGGTGAGGTTTCAATCAGCTTTTTCAACGGCATTGGGTTGGTGGTTTCAAAAGCGGGTGTCGGGCTGATCGACAGAAGGATCGGCGCAAATGACACGGAAACGAAAACCGAAATGATGATAAATAACGCATAGCCTCCAGGATCACTAGTGACCAATAAGCCTTGGCCAACAACGATCCCCACCATTTGTAATATCAAATAGAGCGAAAGGGATTGGCCACGGTTTTCATTTGTGGCGGCGTTGTTCAGCCAGCTTTCAGCGATAATATAAACGCCGCAAAAACAAAACCCGATGACCAAACGCCCAAACATCCAAAAAATCGGATTTAAATATAATGGAAACAGCACCAGCACAGCCGAAATGAAGGAGGCAAGCGCCGCAAAGACGCGCACATGGCCAACGCGGCGAATGAGCGAGGGCACCATGCGGCTGGCGCCCAAAAACCCAACGAAATAGGCGGACATAATCAGTGACATTTCGAAAGGTAAAAACTGCTCTATGCCGCCACGCACCCCCAACAAGGTGCTTTGCAGACCGTTTCCAACCATTAACAACATCATGCCCAATAAAAGGGCCCAAGAATTCTTAAAAACTGACAGCATGGGAAGGCTCCAATCACCACGCAGAACGACAGGCAGAACGGTAGAAAGGCCCGCCTGTTCACCCTAATCGAATCGCTTACTTCTGTCTATCTCTGTGGAACCAAAAGCGAGGAATCACCATAGGAAAAAAACCGATATTTCTGTTTTATCGCATGGGAATAAATGGATTTCATCTGTTCAAGCCCGATAAGCGCTGAAACCAGCATCAACAATGTTGATTTTGGCAAATGAAAATTGGTCATTAATGCGCTTGCAACGTTGAATTGGAAGCCAGGAAATATGAAAATATCGGTTTCCCCCGTCCACGCCTCAATCTGGCCGCTGCGCCGCGCAGCGGTTTCCAGCAAACGCAGCGCGGTTGTTCCTACTGGAATAATGCGCCCCCCCGCAGCCTGCGTTGCGGCTATTTCTTCGGCGGCTTGCGGGGAAACACTTCCCCATTCAGAATGCATCTTATGGCTTCGAATATCCTCAACCTTTACGGGCAGAAAAGTGCCCGCGCCCACATGCAACGTCACATAGGTTATGCCAATCTTTTGCTCCGCCAATTGCGCCAAGAGCGGCGCATCAAAATGCAGCGAGGCCGTGGGCGCGGCCACAGAGCCTTGATGCCGCGCGAATACGGTTTGATAATCCTGTCGATCTTGCGCATCAGCGGCTCGTTTTGACGCGATGTAAGGCGGCAAAGGCATCATCCCAAAACGATCTAGCGCGCTCTCAAACGCCGCTTCGCTTCTATCAAAGCGCAGCACTGCTTGCCCTTGTTGTTTGTCGAGCAATTGCGCCGACAGGCCACCGGCGAATTCGATCCTCTCGTTAAGGGCGACTTTTCGCAACGGCTTGATCAGCGCCATCCAATCGCCATTCTCTTGCCGATGCAGCAATGTCACCTCGATCCGGGCTTCGCCACTGCCACCTGAAGCGGCGCTGCGCCGGCGAATGCCGCTGAGGCGGGCCGGAATGACTTTCGTATCATTCAGAACGAGGCGATCTTTAGGACCGAGGTAATCCAGCAAGTTTGCCACAGACCGATCCGCAAGCCCTTCCCCATTTGACACCAGCAATCGGGCCGAAGAGCGCGGAGAAACCGGCCGCGTGGCAATCAATTCTTCGGGTAGCTCAAAATCAAATTCTGTTAAGTTCATCTTTTGCGGTCACTCAAGTTTGGGGGGAGGGCGCCGGAACACATCGCGAAAAATCCCGGGCGTTAAAATCGACAAAGGGTTAACCTCTAAACTTGGCTGTCCTTTTTTTCCATCTAAGTTAAAACTTAAGCCAAAGAGACCATCGCCTTTTCTGGTCAGAGCCGAGCCAATACCGTTGATAAAGTAGATTGGCGATAAAACCCCCTGCATATCAAGGCTCTCTGCCTTTCGATTGTAATAGCCATCCAAAGACAAACCGATGGACGGCCCAAACGCAGAGGCTGATTCAACAATAATTTCTTCCTCAGTGCTTCTGAATTTGGCATCCACCTCCGTTAAAAGAATACCCGGCCCTGTCAATTGCTCTAATAGGCCAACAATGCTGATTGCGTTCAAAAGCTCTGCAAAAACGGGCGCTTTTTGAACTTTGACATTCCGGATTTCCAAAAGCCCATCAGTTTCACCCATTTGCTGCGTTGGACTTAAATTTAATTTCAGCCGCCCACCTGTGGCGCTTTGCAAAGCCCCAACCGATGTCAGCAAACGCCCTGCCTGTTCTGACGTAACGTCCAATGCCGTGCGGCCATAAAGTGGCGATAAAACTGCCTCAATGTGTGCCACGCCGTTCACTTTTGCCGAAAACGGACCCGACAATTGCGGTGCGCTGATCAAATCCGCACGAAATTCGGTAAGTTTATTTTCACCCAATACCACCTCATCCAAAGCCACCTTCAACGCAAGCGGCGCCGTCTGCGCACCGCTTGTTTCGGGCATGCCTGCCATCAGATTTGGAAAATTAAGCCATCCGCCAAATATTTCAACGCCCATCGCAGGGTCAAACTTGCCGAACACATCCAGCGTATCATCGACTCGAAGCTTAGACACTGATAGCGATTTAAATTCCCCTGGTTCCGCATAATCTACCGCGCCCTCCAAATTCAAACCAGCGCCGGTTAGGGAGAATTGATCGGTCAGCGCCCGCGTATTATAGCGCCCCGTCAGAAGAAATTGAGCGGGTTTATTAGCCGGTTTTTGCCAATTTATTTGCTTTGCGTTTACTCCTAAGCCCACCAAATCAGAGCTGAGCGAAAATGATGCTTCTGCGCCGCTTGGCAAGCTTGCGGTTATCCGGGCAGGGCTGCTGCCGCTGATCAAGCCTTCGATCTCAGCCCCTGTAAAGCGGTTTACCAATTCAGAGGAAAGATCCAATTCAGCCTCAAGCAGGGCGGGCACATCCGCCTGATCTGGGCCCAATCCCTTTTGAAACTTTGCCGTGAAAGGTACCTGGTCAAACCGGCCTGCTCCGGTGAGTTCCAATTGCTTGGGAGATAAAGCGATTTGCACCAAATCACTCGAGATCACAGCGCCTGTGTCACCGATCTCACCTTCAAAATTCTTCACATCGCCTTTCGCAAAAATTTCAACAGAGTCGCCGCCATTTTCAACCATCGAAAATGAAACAGACGCGGTCAAAGCAACCTCGCCCGCCCCCGGTATTTTGGGAATTTTTGTTTCGCTATTTCGCGCAGACACGATGATATCAACAAGCGGCAGCACATCCGCCAGCTGCCCCGACACGACAACATCCGCCACCCCATCCGATGGGATTTTTTTCGTATCGGGGATCACGAAGCGCGTTCCGGAAACATCGACTGGCCGGGCCCCGCTGGCGGTCATAAATCCGGCACTCAAATTCGTTGCAAGCCGATTTGAATTTGACGAAAATTGCCCCCGCGCCCGCGTGATCATCGGCAATGATTTTGTAACCCGTAGCGCAGTATCCTCATAGGCGAACCCAAGCTCTAGCACAGGGGGCTGGCTTGCCGGCAATCTCCAGGCGAAACGCACATCACGTAAGGTCGCGTGCTGTACATTTTTTGACACCCAATCTCTGGATCTGGGTTTAAATCCAGCAGGCCAATACTCCATTAAGGCGGCCTTGGTTAAAACTGGGCTGCGCGCGTCGAGCGCCACAGACCAACCCAGCGCCTCAGCGCTCACCCGCGCCTGACCCCGAACTGAAATCTCTTTTGCACTGTTTGTTGCGTAAAACTGCCCAATATCAAGCCGAAACGGGGTTAAATTTAGACGGAAATCAACCAAAGCGTCATCCAAAATAACTGCATCGAGTTGACTGTTCTGAAAGTTTGCTTTCGCCTCGGACAATCTAAGTTGGCCAAACAAGCTATCGGGCCAAGCCTCATTCATCTCAAGCGCGGCGTAACCTTGCCCCAGAAACGACACATCAGAACCTACAACTTTAATTTGATCAAACTCTAAACGGCGATCCAGCGGATCATAGGTGAAATACGTTTGCGCCGATTCAAACTGGATCGGCACCGCTGTTTCATTGGGTCTGACCACGCCTTGCTTTACCTGCAAACTCACGCTGAGCGCCCCCAAAGCGCCGGATCCATCTATCGCGCCGCTTATCGCGCCGGAAATTGGCCCCTCAACCGCGTTCAACCATGCAAAAAAGGGCAGCTGGCTCGCCATGTCCTGCGCTGGTAAATCTTCGAACGCGACATCAAATTGTGCAGCGCTCTCCCCAATTTGTCGTTCGATGCCCAGGCGCAAGCTCGCATAATCCGCTCCTCCAGCCAGCAGCCCCATGCTGACGTCAAGCGATAAAGCCGCCCCTTGTTTTTTCAAAACAAGCCCTGCCCCATCAATCACCCAATTTCGCCGGCTGAGAAAATCTTGATAAGTAATCGCAATGTTATTGATCGCAATTGTCTTCAAACTTTCAAAGAGGGCGGATTGTACTATTTGATCCATCGGCATGATCAATGTTGGAAACAGCGTCATCGCCACATCGCTTGGCTTCAAATCCACGCTTTGAACGTAAATATCGCCCGTCTTCTGCCGGCTTAACGCCATAAAAACGCCATCAGCTATGAGCGTTTCTGGCCTGATCTGACCCTCTAAAAGCGCTGATAAATTCAGTTCAACGCGCAGGGCTCTTACATCAAGCGGCGCATCTAACGCCTCTGGCAACGAAATCGAAACATTCTCAAACTGAAATTGAGGCGCCCAGTTTTCAGATAATGTCAGGAATAAATCAGAAAACTTAACTTCAACGTCTGGAAGATTTTCGCTTAAAACGCTCGCAATGCGTTCTTCAACCCAGTATGGCAGCGGAAGATCGCGACCCTTTAAAACCGCGATCAACAGCAACAAACACAGGATCAACGCTCCCAAAAGCGCGCTAAGCGCAGAGACCAATGCAGCAAGCCAGCGCCAGGGATGACGCGCAACGATCACTTTCTTCCCTTCTTCGCTCACTCTTTTATCACCCTACTCTTTTTTCGCAGTCATTTAGTTCTAACTGATAGCGCGAACGCCAAATTTTCACCAAGGAATGCATCATGACAAAATTGCCTTATCCCGCTCCAATTGTACAGCTGCCGCGGGATGGTGGCGGCGAATTAGCGCTCTCAGAGCTGCAGCCATCTTCGGTTATCCTGTTTTTCTACCCCCGCGATAATACAAGTGGCTGCACGAAAGAAGCTCAGGCATTTACCGCCCATCAGGAAGCGTTTGAAAAGTTAAACATTAAAATTGTCGGCATTTCAAAAGACAGCGTAAAAAGCCATAATAAATTTGTCGAAAAGCAGGCGCTCGGCATGCCCCTGCTGTCAGATGAAGAGGGCGATATTTGCGAACAATTTGGCGTTTGGAGAGAAAAATCCATGTACGGTAAAACCTATTTTGGCATTGAACGCTCCACTTTTTTGATTGATGGCTCTGGTCAAGTGGTGCAGGAGTGGCGCAAAGTTAAAGTGGCCGGGCATGTCGAAGCTGTCTTGGCCGCGGCGCAAACCCTGTAACCAAAACGAGGTCGCTTGATGGGATTAAGCCTTGCTGAAATGGGCGCACAAGTACTGAACACTGCGGATGGGCGCGCAAAGACCGCCCTGTCTTTGCAATATGCCCAAGCCTGGCAAGAGGCGCGCGCTGCAGGCAACACGCTTGAAATTGGAACGGCGCCGGCACCAGATCACCCGGCGCGTCCAGAGGCCCCCCGTTTATGCGCGCCAAAAGACGTGGCGAAGCGCAAGCCCGGATCACCCGAGGGCCGGATCGCGCTGTTGCATGCGGTCGCCCATATCGAGCTGAATGCCGTGGATCTGCATTGGGATATTATCGTTCGGTTCAGCGAGACCCGCCTGCCAACCGGTTTTTTTGATGATTGGGTGCAGGCGGCTGCAGAAGAAAGCAAACATTTCAATTTAATGTGCGATTGCTTAGAAAATTTGGGCAGCTTTTATGGCGCGCTTTCGGCCCATGCCGGAATGTGGCGGGCAGCCGAAGATACAAAAACCGACCTTTTAGGGCGGTTGGCCGTGGTGCCCATGGTGCTAGAGGCCCGTGGCCTGGATGTGACGCCGAATATGATAAAACTATTCAAACAGGCAAAAGAAACCCAAGCCGTTGACGCGCTGGAACTGATCTATTCAGAAGAAGTGACACATGTAGCGTATGGATCAAAATGGTTTAATTTCTTGTGTGGGCGCGATGATAAAGATCCAAAGCAAGTTTTTCATGCGCTGGTGCGAAAATATTTCAAAGGCAATCTGAAACCACCCTTTAACGCCGAAAAGCGGGCAGATGCGGGCATTCCGCCAGATTTTTACTGGCCTTTAACCGAAAATATTGAATACCCTGCCTTTCTTGGTGGTAAAAACGCGCCTGGTTGAAAAAGCGACAGAACGCGGCACAGCGCCTTTGGAAAACAGCGCCCCCAGAAAAATGACTCGCGCATCAGATGCGATTGCGGCGCCGCAAGCTGATTGACCTCATCGCGTGCGATCAGTATCACCGATACAATATATCTGGCCTTACAAATTTGCAGGAAAACTGTGCGACCCCCCTCAAAAAGATCTTTCTTTTGGTTTAGCGAAAAAACCATCTACGTGGAAACTGCCGGGCAAACCACAAGGCTCAGCCTGTCATCAAGGGCGCAGATTTTAGCTTTTATTTGCGCTATTGGAGTGGTTTTCTGGATCAGCTTTAGCGGCCTTATGCTGTTTTCGAAGGGAATTGGCGCGCCATCAATCCCGGCAAGCCCCATAAACAACGCAATCAACACGTCAGAAACTGAGGTGTTTGCAGAAGAATTGAACGCAATTACGCAACAAAGCCTATCAGTTAAGTCACAGCTTTCAGCAGCGCTTGTTGAAATGCGCCAAATGCAAAACGCGGAAATAACCGCAAGCGAACAGCAAGAGCAGCTACAGTATAAGCTGGCTTTGGCGCTCAACGAATTACAGGCATTAAAGCGGCAGCATGCAGGTGAACGGAATGCAAGCGCTGAAGGTTCCATCGCCCCTAACGCATTATCAGTGCCCCCGCGCCCCGAACAAGCCTCGCCGATCGACAAAGTGTCGCAAGCGCTTTCGCAAACAGCCAAAGCCAAGCTGGAAACCGAACAAAATCTTGCCGCCGCGCTGAGCGCGCGAGATGCGCTTGAGTTGGAAATTCTCCTCATTGAGCAGAAATACGAACAGTTATTCCGCCAGATCGAAGAAGCCCTGACAATATCCGTAAAGCCATTGGATAAAGTTTTACGCGCCAGCGGCCTAAACTCAGACTCGCTTTTAAACACCGTGCGCCAAGGATATTCGGGGCGCGGTGGCCCAGCTTTCGGGCTTGAAACGAACCTCGCTGACCTCTCTGCCGAAGAAGCCCGAGCGCTTGGCATTTTAAACTCTGTGGCTAAGCTGGATCACTACCGCATCGCAATAAACAAACTGCCTTTCGCGCCACCAGTCACTGCAGCGCATCGCTTTACCTCTGGATTCGGCCCCCGCTGGGGGCGCATGCACCGCGGCATTGATCTTGCCGCGCCCAAGGGCACCCCAATTTTGGCAACGGCGGATGGCGTTGTAACGTTCGCCGGCACGTTTTCCAGCTATGGAAAACTTGTAAAAATCAAGCATGACTTTGGCTATGAAACACGCTATGGTCATCTTTCAAAGATCCGTGTAAAAAAGGGGCAAAGAGTATCTCGTGGAGAGGCAATCGGTGGTATGGGAAATACTGGGCGCTCCACAGGGACGCATCTGCACTATGAATTGCGCTATAAAGGCAAAGCGTTAAATCCGATGAATTATATTAAGGCAGCGAAAGATGTTTTCTAAAAGCAAAATAAACGAACCAGGTCAAAAAGACAGCGATGCAGCAACGCCCAGCGCCCCTGCGCCCACGGCTTATGCGGCTGATCAAATTGAAACAAAGCCATCGGCACCTAAGGCAAAACCACCTGCATCCGTTCTGTCATCTGATCTGCACGTTACCGGAAACATGAAAACCACGGGCGACATTCAAGTGGAAGGCACGGTTGAGGGCGATATACGCGCGCATCTGCTGACGGTGGGCGAAAGCGCCACGATCAAGGGCGAGGTGATTGCCGATGATGTGGTTGTAAATGGCCGAATCGTCGGTCGGGTGCGGGGTCTGAAAGTTCGCCTAACGGCGACGGCGCGCGTGGAAGGCGATATCATTCACAAAACAATCGCGATTGAATCGGGTGCGCATTTCGAAGGTTCTGTTCAGCGGCAAGACGATCCATTAACCAAAACGGCCGCCGCGAAGCCTGCCGCAGCGGCTCCAGCGCCCCGGCAAACCGCCGCCAAAGTCTGAGTATCAGGCATAAACAGATAATGCGCCAGCTCTTCGCGAGCTGAGCGCATTTTTCGTTCCGATTACATCTTACTGCGTTTTAATCGTTTTATCGGGCGGTAAGGCATATGTCATGGAAGCCCGCGCCACGGGGTCGGCTTTACCCTCAGAATATATGAGAACATCGCAAACAGCCAATAAACGGCCAAGTTTCAACACCTTACAATGCGCAATCAGATCACGACCTGCATCCGGTTTGCGCATAAAATCCAAAGATGCATTGGTCGTAACGGCAAGTTCTTTCGGCCCGATTGCGGCCAGAACGCTCATATAAACCGAAACATCCGCCAAAGCGAACATCGCCGGCCCTGACACCGTGCCGCCAGGGCGCAAATGCCGCTCTTGCACCTTCAAGCGCACCTCTATGTGCCCCTCCTGCAGCGCCTCAATGGCAAACTCACCGCGGATCTGGGGAAACACGTTTTCAAGATAGCTCATTAAGGTCTCTGCCGTGTAAGGTAATGGCATACTTTTCTCTCTCTTTATTTTGGCGTAGGGTCGCGGAAAATCAGAGGGAGGGCAAGATGGCTTTATTAGAACGTAACGATACGGGATCGATTGCCCATCTCACATTGAATGCTCCAGAGAAATTAAACGCGCTGTCAGAGGGGATGCTGGAGGCGTTACAATCCGAATTTGACGCCCTAAAAAACGATCAAACGATCCGTGCGGTTATTTTAGAGGGCGCCGGCAAAGCGTTTTGTGCCGGCCATGATCTCAAAGAGATGACCGCAGGCCGGCAAGCCGAAGATGGCGGCAAAGCCTATTTCAAAACACTGTTCAATCGCTGCGCAAAAATGATGCAAACAATCCAGAAATTACCACAACCAGTGATCGCACAAGTGCATGGCATTGCCACTGCCGCAGGCTGCCAATTGGTGGCAAGCTGCGATTTAGCGGTTGCCGCCGAGGGCACAAAATTTGGCGTTAACGGTGTTAATATCGGATTATTTTGCTCTACCCCAATGGTGGCGCTTTCTCGTAATATCCCCCGAAAACAAGCGTTTGAAATGTTAACCACGGGGCAATTCATTGATGCTGCGCGCGCGCAAGACCTCGGGTTGATAAATCGGGTTGTCTGCGAAGAACAGCTCAGCGCAGAGACCCGGGCCTTGGCAGAGTTATTGGCCAGCAAACTCGGCGTTGCGGTAAAAATTGGCAAAGAAGCGTTCTACAATCAGTTGCAAATGCCATTATCCGAAGCCTATGATTACACAGGCGACGTGATGGTCGAAAATATGCTATATCGGGATACCGAAGAGGGCATCAGCGCCTTCATTGAGAAACGCGATCCTAACTGGACACAGTAAACGGCCCAAAGCCCCAAGCCTGTGTTCAATAAAGGCGGGTCTTGGGCTGGTCATTCCGTTGCATTTCGTTAGGAAGAGCGCATGAGCGAGATATTAAATATTATTGGCGGCGGCATGGCAGGATCAGAAGCTGCCTGGCAAGCCGCCCAAATGGGCGTGAATGTGGTGATCCACGAAATGCGTCCTCAAGTGAAAACATTTGCGCATCAAACAGCTGATTTGGGTGAAATGGTATGCTCTAACTCTTTTCGTTCTGACGATCATGAACAAAACGCCGTCGGCCTGCTGCACTGGGAGATGTTACAGGCCGAAGGGGTGATTATTCAAACCGCTTATGAGCATCGCTTGCCTGCGGGCGGTGCTTTGGCCGTTGACCGTGAGGTTTTTGCCAAAAACATAACGCGAAAACTCAAAGCGCATCCCAACATCACAATTGTAAATAATGAAATCGACGCGCTGCCTCAATCAGGTCATTGGATCGTGGCCACCGGACCGCTAACCTCATCTGCACTGGGCGCCTCTTTGGCAAAAACAACTGGCCGCGATGCTTTGGCCTTTTTCGATGCCATCGCCCCCATCATGTATTATGACAGTATTGATATGTCCAAAGCTTGGATGCAATCGCGCTATGATAAGGGCGAAACCGAGGCCGAGCGCACCGCTTATTTAAACTGCCCGATGGATAAAAGCCAATATGAACGCTTTATCGATGCGCTGCTCGAGGCGGAAAAAACCGAATTTCATGAAGGTGAAACAGCAGGGTATTTTGATGGATGCTTGCCGATTGAAGTGATGGCCGAACGGGGCCGCGAAACGCTGCGTTTCGGGCCGATGAAACCCGTTGGCCTGACCAATCCACATAGCAGCCAAAAGCCTTATGCAGTGGTGCAATTGCGCCGCGACAATGCCCTCGGCACGCTTTACAATATTGTCGGATTTCAAACAAAAATGAAATATGGCGCCCAAAAAGAGGTTCTGCGGCAAATACCCGGGTTAGAAACAGCTGAATTTGCGCGTTTGGGCGGTATCCACCGCAATACGTTTTTAAATTCCCCCACTCTTTTGGATCATCAGATGCGTTTAAAGGCGGCCCCACATCTGCGCTTTGCCGGCCAAATAACGGGCGTAGAGGGTTATGTCGAAAGCGCGGCAATGGGGTTATTGGCAGGGCGTATGGCGGCCAGTGAGATCCTTGGAAAGCCTTTGCCCTCTGTGCCGGAAGATACCGCCTTAGGGGCGTTAATGCTGCATATTACCGGCGGCGCAGATGCAAAAACCTTTCAGCCCATGAATGTGAATTTCGGCCTGTTCAGACCGATAGAGGGCACAAAGAACGGCCGTAAAGGACGCAAAGAGCGCTATAAAGCCTATACAGACCGGGCAAAAAGCGCTTGGCAGGATTGGTTGGCCAAAGCCCCTCTGGACGCCTAGCATCTGATTTGCTTAACTTACGGCATGACGAAAACATATCTCGATAAAATTTACAGCGCTGACAGCACAGATTTGCGGCCCTTTTACGCCCAATGGGCACAGAGCTATGATCAGGAAGTCGGCGAAAACGGCTATATCACACCGCTGAGAATTGCCGAGGCGCTGGCGCGGCATGTAAAAGATCTGAGCATACCCATCCTCGATTATGGATGCGGCACGGGCATTTCTGGGCAGGCGTTTCAAGAGGCGGGGTTCCTTACGATCGACGGGGTGGATATTTCGGATGAAATGCTGGAGGTTGCAGCACAAAAAAAAATCTATCGGCGCTTGGAGGTGTTTGCGCCCGAAACCGGCCCGGACGTGAAACTGGGGGCTTATAACATTATTGCCGCGGTTGGTGTGATTGGCGCCGGCGCCGCACCGCTCGCCGTATTGGATCAAATTATGGCTCTATTGGCTCCAAAAGGGCTATTGGTGTTTTCATTCAATGATCACACGTTGGAAGACCCTGCTTATGACGGGCGGGTTAAGAATTATGTAAAACAGGGTCAAGCGGCGCTGCATTTGAAGGATTACGGCGACCATCTGCCAAAACAAAAAATCAATTCCAATATTTATATTCTTGAAAAATTGTGACGTTTCGAACCAGATTTGCCCCCTCACCCACGGGCCCGCTGCATCTTGGTCATGCGTATTCTGCCTTATATGGCCACAGACTGGCCAAGGTAAAAAACGGGCTTTGGCTGCTTCGGATAGACGATCTAGACCACAGCCGTTCAAAACCAGAATGGACGCAGAAAATTTTCGATGATCTGCACTGGTTTGGACTGGCTTGGCCCGAGCCTGTCAGGTTTCAATCGCAGGAAACCGACACTTATCAAAGAGCGCTTGATGCGCTGGCACGCGCCGGATTGATCTATCCGTGTTGTTGCAACCGGGTCGATATTGCGCAAGCCGCAGCAGCCCCCCAAGAAGGCGTGCCCGAATTTGGGCCCGATGGCCGCATCTACCCGGGCACCTGCCGCCATCGCAGCCTGTCGCAGGCCCGCTTCGGCGACGCGCTGCGCTTGGATATGCGCAAAGCCGTTAAAGCCCTACAAAAACCCGTGACCTATGAAGAATTTGGCGAGCAGCATTCGAAACGGATCACGCTCAAAGCAGAGGCGCTTATTGCGCAGGTTGGAGACGTGGTACTGCGCAGAAAGGATCAGGGGGCAGCCTATCATCTTGCCGTGGTCATAGATGATGATGCGCAAAACATCACCGATGTGGTGCGCGGCGCAGATCTGAACGCCGCGACGCAAATTCATGTCGTGTTACAACAATTGCTGAATATTCCGACCCCTCGTTATCACCACCATTCCTTGATAAGGGATGAAACGGGCAAACGCTTGGCAAAACGCAGCGATTCTGAAGCGCTCAGCAGTTTGCGAAAAGCCGGCCACTCTGCCCAAGATATCACAGAACTTTTATTTTCAGCGCCTTAAAGCAGAATCGGCAAGCGTTCATGCTCTGCACCATCCTGCACGGTGATGTAAAAGCAACTGCGGCGATTCGTATGGCACGCAGGCCCAGTTTGATCAATCAACAACAGCAGGCAATCGCGGTCACAATCTACGCGAAGCTCAACCAGCTTCTGGATATGCCCCGAGGTTTCGCCTTTCACCCACATCGCGCGACGCGAGCGGGACCAATAGGTTACCCGCCCTGTTTGAAGCGTGAGCTTTACCGCCTGGGCATTCATCCAAGCCATCATCAGCACTTCGTTGCTATTGGCATCCTGCGCAATCGCTGGAATCAAGCCATCTTCGTTAAATGCAAGTTCCTCAACGTTAAATTCCATTCTTACAAACCTTTGCTTCTGCGCTGCTTCGCCTTATGTAATGTGTTGCGGGAAAAAGGGAAAGACTATGCCGGGCGACCCAGATCTGATAAAATTATACTCTAAAAAGATTTTGGCCTTGGCGGCCGATTTACCACATTATGCAGAGCTTGAGCATGTGACAGCTCGCGCAAAAAAACGTTCTCCCCTCTGCGGATCCAGCGTGAGTGTTGAACTCCAACTCTGCGAAGGGCGCGTGGCTGCCTTTACCCAAGACGTAAAGGCCTGCGCGTTGGGACAGGCCGCCGCGTGCATCACCGCCAAAGCCATCATCGGCTGCAGCGCCATGCAAGTTCGGGTGGCCTGCGCAGAATTGCAGGCCATGTTAACCGCAGATGGCCCGATACCTGCAGATCCGTTTCACGATCTTGAGGTTTTGCACCCCGCAGCTCAATTTAAAAACCGCCATGCTTCAATTTTACTGTCTCTTGAGGCCACCACCGAGGCATTAGAGCTTGCGCAAAAATCAAAAAATACGGGCTGAAATTAGGGGAAGTGCACGCGCATATCGCGTTCAAAACCGCTTGAGCAGTGCCCATACCAAGGCTTCTGAGACGCGTAACCCCGCCGCTTTCATACGCCATCGCAACGGGTAAACCACGTTCTTAACGGCAAAAAACCGCCCGCAGGATGGTCGATGCTGCCTTCCTAAAGGAAAAGGGCGAATTTAACGCTACGCGTCAAAATTTGCGGATATTTAGGCAACCCATATTTTGCTTCTGTAATTGCTTTCTGGCCGAAAAGAACATCACGCGGCAGGTTTTGATTTGGCGCTTTTGCGCAAATTTTGCATCGCCCAAGCTAAATATTGAAAACCGACATAAAAGCACCCCAGAAAAAGTAGCGTCACGATCGCGGACGGCGCGCGCTGCCCCCGTTCAAAAAAAAAGGCAGTGCTAAAAAGCACTGCCAAAAAAATTGAAAACATCTGGGAGGAGAATTTTCAACGATAGCAAATTAATGGGAGGAGAAACTTGCTGACCCCTTGATAGCGAAAACCAGCCTCTGTCAGCAATGCACAAGATTGCATTGCCGATATGCATTCTATGCAAATCTAAAAGTTCTTGTGTTGCTTAATAATTAAGCTATTACTGTCGCTTTAACGCAGCTTGAGTTGTGTTGCATCGTCTCGTCATGTCAGGCTTGAGACATTAGTGGCTAGGCTCTCTGTTTGGGAGGAGAGCGAGTCTAGCCACTAAAATGTACACCCCATATTGCCACGGATCACACCATGAAAACCATACCAATCGGCTGTCCCAAGCGGGCGAGACTGCTGGCCTAAAGAATTGCGCCGATTGGCCGGTGCATCCGCATAGCCAAAGCAAGCTTTAAAGGGCAGCTTGGCTTTGTACAGAGTGTTCAATTTGAGAGCGCGGCGGCCGTGATCTTTTTCTTCGGGTCAAAAAATGGCCGTTCAACCACCAATGCGGTGCGCTGCTCCGCCCCCGCAAGAACACGCAGCTCAGTTCCCAAGGCAGTACGATCTACAGAGACCATCGCAAGCGCAATATTTTTCTGCAAGCGCGGCGAGAAAACCGCAGAGGTCACCTTGCCAATCGTTTTTCCCTTATCTGTAATGGCCCAAAAACTGGTATTGGGTCCCGTCAAAGGCGCGCCATCCAAAACCAAACCAACTTGTTTGCGCTCTACCCCTTTGGCCTTGATACGGCGCAGCGAAGATTTACCAATAAAATTCGCCTCGATATCCAGGTTAACCAACCGGTCTAAACCCAGTTCAAACGGGTTCGTGTGAATATCCGCATCCGCATGATAAGACAGCATTCCCCCTTCGATGCGCCGGATTGAAGACGTGTGCCCCGGCTTCAGACCAAACCGAGCGCCAGCGGCCATGATGCGCTCCCAAAGCTCACTTCCATAGGCCCCATCCCTGAGGTAAATCTCATAACCCAATTCGCTTGACCAGCCGGTGCGTGACACAAGCAGTGGAATGCCCTCAAGCTCAAGCTCGCGCAGCCAATAATAGCGCAGATCTTCTATAGATTCTCCGAACAAAGCCTTCATGATTTTCCCAGAATTGGGGCCCTGCAATTGTAACGGGGACACATCCGGCTCACAAATACTTACATCCAAGCCAGAATGTACGGCCACCCCCTGCGCCCAGAGTAAAATATCGCTATCCGCCAAGGAAATCCAAAAATGATTTTCTGCCAGTCGCAAAAGAATTGGATCGTTTAACAGCCCACCATCGGCATTTGTGATAAGAATGTATTTACATTGACCCACCGCCATTTTGGAAAGATCGCGGGGGGTTAACAGTTGCACAAACGCTGCCGCATCAGGCCCTGTCACTTCGACCTGCCGTTCAACGGCGACATCGCATAGGATTGCTTCGTTCACCAAATTCCAAAAATTCTGCTCAGGATCTCCGAAGTCACGGGGGATATACATATGATTATAAACCGAAAACCCTTTTGCCCCCCAGCGAACTGTGGCGTCAAAATAAGGAGATTTTCTAATCTGAGTTCCGAAGCCAAACTGATCTGTTGCTGTCATGATCCCTGCCTTTTCGTTTGAAATTTGGGTAAGCTCTGCCCAGTTAAACGCAGCGAGTATTAGAACGGATCATTTTACTTAATAGGGTCAAAAACGCCCTAAATTCTGACGAAAAAGACCCACCAACCTTCCAAAGGGCAACACTGTTTATCCGCGCTGATTAAATGCAGATTATGCTCTAAAATATCGCTGTATCCTGCATTAGGTGGAAGGCTTGCCATCAACAAAGCACAAAGGGCACTGGGCATCCTGTCTCATACGCCACCTAAAAATGACTTGCCAAGCGCGCCCAATTACCTCGCCTGCCCCAAGATGCCGCTTACGCCAAGATTTGCGTTTAGGTTTTATTTTATGCTTATTTTATATCTACTCGCCTGCGTCAAATATTTTAAGGCCCGTATTATATACCAAAACTTGGGTCGCGCCATCCGCGTCAGCACGCGAGTTCATCACCAATATCAGTTCAAACCCGCAGCGTGAAAAGGTAAAAAAATGAGGCAGGCGGACATTCTACACCGATGAGCTTAAACAGGCAGTGCAAAAACCCGTAGCGCTGGCGCAGCGGCTGTTTATACGCCACCTCAAGCAGGTCAGGATTGCCTGACCCCGAATAGACTGGCTGACCGCCTCGCGTCTTGCGGCGCCCTGCGCACGATGCGGTTTCCACCTCACGGCTCAGCCAAATTGTCACATCGCCGCGCTGATGCAGGCTTTTAGAACAGCCGGACCAGTTTGTGAGCCGATATCGCGTCTTCTCGACCGCTTCTCGAAGGGCGCCATTTGATTTATACGGTATCCTCAATATCGAATAGATCAAGAAAGCCCCTTCTTGACGGAACCGTTAGGATCCTTGCAACAAGGCCCTTAAACAGCCCCTACCAAATTTGGATTTGTCTGCATTTGGACGGCTTTTTCTTCATCCGCAGCATCCATTTCAGCCAAAACTTGCGCTTTGATTTCGTTCACATAGGTTGCGCGGGTGAAGCCGATATCTTGCAGCTGATGATCGCTTAAATGGCTCAGCGTTTCAAAAGCAGCACTGGCTTGGCGTGCCACGATCAATGATTTAAATATTTGTCTAAGCATCTCAATCTCCATTGCTTGAATTGCCACCTAATTAGGCACTTTCTGCATGAGCAACATCATCCAAGTTAGAATTGCCGCCATGCAGCATTTGCAATGCTCGCTGGCTCATACCGCCACTGGCATTAAACGGGCGCGTCAGCTAAAATTTTTCGGGCAGAGACAGTTTTTGTTAAAGAGAGGGGACTGAGATGTGTGGAAGGTTTGCCATCACCATACCGCAAGACGCGCTGGTCAACCTGTTTCACGCAACGCCCGCAAATGACCTGCCAAGCACACCCAATTACAATGTCTGCCCCACTACCCTTATTCACACGCTTATTGCGGCCGACGGAATGCGACAACTCAAACCAATGCGCTGGGGTTTTATACCAAAATGGTACAAAACAATGGCGGGAGGCCCTTTGCTAATCAACGCAAGATCAGAAACGATCGCTGAAAAACCGGCATTTAAAGAGGCCTGTCGATCAAGACGCTGTTTAATCCCCGCAGACGGGTTTTATGAATGGCAGCGCGTTGCAGGTCAAAAGCCGGTGCCCTACCGCGTCATGCGCTCGGATGGCAGCCCGCTTATAATGGCGGGGATATGGCAAAACTGGCAGTTGAATGGCGCCGAAATAACCAGCTGTGCAATCGTAACCACCATTGCCAATCCCAAAATGGCACGGGTCCATCACAGATTGCCTGTGATCCTTGAGCCCGAGGACTGGCCCCTTTGGCTGGGCGAGCAGGGAAAAGGCGCATCAAAGCTTATGAAGCCGGTTTCTGATAAGAGTTTGGATATCAAAAAAGTGTCAAGCGCAGTGAATTCAAACCGATCAACAGGTGTAGAATTATGGCAGCCCGTTTCGCCCTAACGCAACTGCAACAGCAAAACCGAACAATGAAGTAGCGCCGCGCATTTTGGTTTCTAAAATCGGCCAATGCGCAAATCTACGGATGTAAAAAAGGATGTATAAAACGCCCTCATTCGATATCTGGCATGACCATTCCATAGGAAATAGTCGCCTCAAAACCCACGTAATTCTCTCAGAAGTTGCCCCCCCGAAACCCAAACATCAAAGCTTTATCAAACCGGGGGCTTGCCCAACCGAAAAGCGCTTGGCGTATTTTTTCGCCGTTTAGCGAGATCAATCAGACCAAAAGATCATGCGCCAAATGCAGCCCATCCACCAAGCGGTCAACCTCTTCGAGCGAGTTATAAAAGGCAAAAGACGCCCGGCATGAGGCGGTGACGCCCATGAACTCCATCAAAGGTCCCGCGCAATGCTGGCCTGCCCGCACCGCGATGCCTTTTCGATCCAGGATCGTCGAAATATCATGCGCATGCGCGGCCCCCTGCAAAGTGAAGCTGAAAATCGGACCCTTATCCTGCGCTGCGCCTTGCAGGGTCAGCCAATTCAAACTGCCCAACTGAGATTGCGCATAATCGGTAAGCGTCTTTTCATGCGCCTGAATCGCCTCAAACCCGATGCCCATCATGTAATCCAGCGCCACACCAAATCCGATGGTTTGTACAATGCCGGGGGTCCCAGCCTCAAGCATCATCGGCGGATCATTATAGATCACGTTGTCTTTATGAACTTCTTTGATCATATCGCCGCCGCCGATAAAGGGGCGCATTTCCGCCATCCGTTCAGCGCGCATAAAAATCGCCCCCGACCCTGACGGGCCGCAGAGTTTATGCCCGGTGATCGCGTAAAAATCACATCCGATATCTTGCACGTCAACAGCGTGATGCACCGCCGCCTGCGAGCCGTCAACAAGCACAGGAACACCCCTGCTGCGGGCATGATGACAAATGGTTTTCACATCCACCACGCTGCCCAGCACGTTTGACATATGCGTGATCGCAATCAGCTTGCTGCGCTCGGATATGGCATCGATAACCGCTTGCGGGTCCAAATTGCCCTGCGCGTCGATATCGACCCATTTCAACACCACCCCATAGCGCTCGCGCAAAAAATGCCAGGGCACGATATTGGCATGATGCTCCATCACCGAAAGGATAATTTCATCGCCTGCGGTTAAATTTTCCATTGCCCAACCGTAGGCCACAGCGTTTATGCCTTCTGTCGTGCCCGAATTGAGCACAATCTCAGTTTCAGCGCCGGCGTTTAAAAACCGCGCCACAACGCCGCGCACCGCTTCATATTTATCGGTCGCCAGATTGCTAAGATAATGCAGGCCACGATGCACATTCGCGTATTCATGCGCGTAAGCTTGCGTCACCGCATCGATCACCACCTGAGGCTTCTGCGACGAAGCGCCATTGTCCAAATACACCAAAGGCTTTCCGTTTACTTCACGGCTTAAAATTGGAAAATCTGCGCGAATAGAGGCGATATCAAAGGTCATAACAGTTTAGGTTCCCAAGAAAAATAAAGTGGTTAGCATCGCCAAACTCAGTACCCCCAGCATGCTGCCCAGCAGGGAAACGAACGTTGCCTTGATCATATTGTCAAACCCATGGGCCACATCGATAAAGGTGATAAAAATCCAAAATGACCACCCAATCAGCGCCAGTTGAAAAAAGGCCGCAACCGGCGGCATGGTGAGTAAAAAGAGGTAGGATATAATTTGCAATGCAAATTGTAGCACCTGCATCCAGGCCATCAGCGCCATAATTGATTTAAAATCACCCAAGCCCTGCAGCTTCTCGCCAATCCAAGCAATGCCAAACGCGACCGCGGTTGTAACAACAAAAATGACAACGCAAATTTTCCAAGGTACGCCAAGGATATCAACCGCCTCGGCGCTTTGCGGCAAAATGAAATCAATGGTGAACATCAAAGCGGTGCTGGCGCAAACCATCGCCAGAAACAAAGAAAAGATCGCATCATAAGACAGGTTGAACGCAATCACCTCTTGCGCCGCTTCTCTGGGCTTTAAAAAACTATCTTGAAAAAGCCGCTTTATCATCAGTCTACCCGTCATGGGGCCACCGACCGCGCCGCGCGCAGCCCCGCTGCCAAAAACCAAAGAAACACCGCGAACCAAACAAAGCCAACGGCTTCTTTAATCCAATTTTGACCAAAAAACCCTGTGATCAGCCCATGCAATAACATCAAGGGCGCGGCGGCTAAAAACGCCCAAAAAAGAGCAACGCGAACGCTATAGGCCGACAATGATGGCCCAAAAACGCCCCAGACCCATTTCACCAGCAAGGCCAGTATGTAAAACATCAACGGGGCCAAAAAGAACCAGCCAAACAGCGCGCCCCCCAACAGCATATCCAAAGCTTTTTCTTCAAGATGCGCTTGTCGGGCGAGGCCCGGCCATTGCGCCAGAAAGGCCAATACGCAACCGGCGGCCAAAAACGCCAAGGCGCGATCTTCACGCGGGCCCGCTTGCAACAAATCGCTCACCACTTGGCCTGGCTTGGTGTAGCTTCTTACGATATTTCGCAACATTGACATGCTTAGCTGCGCCGCCGAGCCAGCCACGCCTCTAATTGCTCAAGCATAGTGGCTGACAATATGTCATTGTCAATTTCATCAAGCGCTTCTGCGAGAAACGCTAAAGTCAGCATATCCACCGCCAGCGGCGTGGGAACACCGCGCGAGCGCAGATAAAACAGCCCATCTTCATCAATCGCACCCGAGGTGGACCCATGCGAGCAAATCACGTCATCTGCGTAGATTTCCAGCTCAGGCTTGGCCAGAAATTGGCTGTCTTCATCCAGCAAAAGCGATTGGCTAATCTGATAACCATCGGTTTTTTGCGCGCCAGGTTTGACAAGGATTTTGCCTTGAAAAACGCCAACAGCCCCGTTCCGCAAGACTTTTTTGAAAACCTGTCGGCTTTCGCAATTCACCGCATCATGAGTGATAAAAACCGTATCATCATGATGAAACGCCCCATCCCCCACGCAGGCTCCTGCAACATGCGCAACCGCATCATCACCCTTCAAGCTCAAAACGCAATCATTGCGGGTCAAAACGCCATTCACCGTTAAGGTAAATGATTTGAAAACGCTTTCCCTGCCCAAAGAAGCGAAGATGCTGCTGCAGCAGCGTTGTTCATGATCGCGGCCCTGCGCCCGTATGTGATGGAATTGCGCTTGATCCGCGACCTCAACCTCCATCACCAAATTGCTGCGCGCGGCGACAGGCCCGTTTTCAACCAACGTCAAAGACGCGTTTGGTTCAAGCTTGATCAGGTGGTGCAGCATCACATCGGATAGCGGATTTTCATGTCGGTACACGATATTTAAAATGGGCTTTACCGCAGCGGTGACATGGATCAATACACCATCGCTCGCAAACGCGGTGTTAAGCGCGGCCAAAGGCCGTTCCACCGGAACCTGCCCCTGCGCCTCTAAGGATCCATAAACCGGCTTTGCCCAATGCAGATCTAAATCTTGACAGGCGGCCAGCCGGTCGATTTGAACCCCAGAGCCAATCAAATCATCCGAAGCCTCGGGGTCAAACACCCCGTCAACGAACACAATTTTAAGGCGCTCGAGATCACCGCAAAGCGCCGCTTCGGGCAGACCTAAAACCTGAGCCGGCGCAGCCTCGGGCGCCACCAACGCCGCGGGGTTGGTATATTTCCAATATTCATCGCGCCGGTCGGGCAATCCCATCGCATTTAAAGTGTTGAGCGCCGCAGCTCGGGCCGAAGCACTCCAGCCCGTATCGATTGGCTGCATCTTAGATAGACGCGCCTCTAATGCACCCAGTTTGACTTGTGGCAAGGCCATTAAGCAACCTCCGCCAAAATATCAGAGTAACCGTTATTCTCCACTTCCAGCGCCAATTCGGGACCACCTGTTTTTACGATCCGCCCGTTTGCCATGATGTGAACAACATCTGGTTTGATATGATCCAGCAAACGTTGATAATGCGTGATCACCAAAAAGCCACGGCCTTCGTCGCGCAGAGCATTCACGCCTTCGGCGACCAGTTTCATCGCATCCACATCCAACCCGCTATCGGTTTCATCCAAAATACACATTTTGGGTTCCAACATCGCCATTTGCAAAATCTCATTGCGTTTTTTCTCACCCCCAGAAAACCCAACATTCACTGGCCGTTTCAGCATATCTGCATCGATTTTCAGGGTTTTCGCCTTGGCGCGGACAAGTTTCAAAAACTCGGCAGCGCTCATTTCTTCTTCGCCCCGTGCCTTGCGTTGGGCGTTCACCGCGGTGCGTAGAAACGTCATATTTCCAACGCCGGGGATTTCAACCGGGTATTGGAAGGCTAAAAACAAGCCGGCAGCCGCGCGCTCTTCAGGGTCCATTTCAAGCAGATCAACCGAATCTAATGCCGCGCTTCCGCCCGTCACCTCATAGCCATCCTTACCGCTTAAGACATAAGACAAAGTGGATTTTCCAGATCCGTTCGGCCCCATGATCGCGTGCACTTTGCCCGCTTCAACCGTTAAATTCACGCCTTTTAAAATTTGCTTATCTTCTTCTTCCAACGACACGTGAAGATCTTTAATTTCTAACATCTCTTACCTCAAATTGATTGATTAACGGGTTTGTTCTTCCACTCTGACACACCCGATCTAACGTTTTCATCGCACGCAGCTTGCCCCGGATCGCCACAACGGCGCGGCTAGCCCACCGAGCCTTCCAGACTGATCGCAACCAATTGCTGCGCTTCCATCGCAAACTCCATCGGCAAAGCCTGCAAAACATCTTTACAAAAGCCATTCACAACCAGCGCGACAGCCTCTTCTTCATCCATTCCGCGCTGTCGACAATAAAACAGCTGATCATCATCAACCTTTGACGTGGTCGCTTCATGCTCAACGCGCGAGGAATTGTTTTTCACCTCGATGTAAGGCACCGTATGCGCCCCGCATTTATCACCGATCAACAGACTATCGCATTGCGTATAATTACGGCTGTTTTTGGCCTTGGGATGCATTGAAACCTGCCCACGGTAGGTGTTTTGCGCCACGCCTGCAGAGATCCCCTTCGAGACAATCCGAGATTTTGTGTTTTTACCCAAATGGATCATTTTTGTGCCAGTATCCGCCTGCTGGTGATTGTTCGCGATCGCGATCGAATAAAACTCGCCCTGGCTTTCATCACCGCGTAGAATGCAAGAGGGGTATTTCCAAGTCACGGCCGACCCGGTTTCAACCTGCGTCCACATGACTTTGGCGCGATCGCCGCGGCAATCTGCACGTTTGGTCACAAAGTTGTAAATGCCACCTTTGCCTTCCTCATCGCCCGGGAACCAGTTTTGAACCGTCGAATATTTAATTTCGGCATCTTCTAGCAACACCAGCTCAACGACCGCCGCGTGCAATTGCGTGGTGTCCCGCTTGGGGGCCGTGCAGCCCTCCAAATAGCTGACATAGGCGCCCTTATCGGCGATGATCAGTGTGCGTTCAAACTGACCGGTATTTTCCGCATTGATGCGAAAATAGGTAGACAGCTCCATCGGGCAGCGCACGCCCGGTGGAATGTAAACGAATGAACCATCCGAAAATACAGCGCTGTTCAACGTGGCATAGTAATTGTCAGACACCGGCACAACCGAGCCAAGATATTGGCGCACCAATTCGGGGTAGTCTTTGATCGCTTCGGAGATCGAACAGAAGATCACACCCGCTTTTTTCAGCTCTTCTTTAAACGTGGTGCCCACAGAGACGCTGTCAAACACCGCATCGACTGCCACTTTACGGCCCTCGGCGGGAACCTCTTGATCGGATTCCACTCCGGCCAAGATCATTTGTTCCTTCAACGGAATCCCCAGCTTTTCATACGTTGCCAAAAGCTTTGGATCCACCTCATCCAGCGATTTTGGCTTTTCAATCATTGATTTGGGGCGCGCGTAATAATATTGATCCTGAAAATCTATTTTCGGGTAGCTGACCATCGCCCAATCCGGCTCTTGCATTTGCTCCCAGCGGGCAAAAGCTTGCAAACGCCACTCGGTCATCCAGTCCGGTTCATCATTCTTTTCCGAGATCAGCCGCACGATATCAGGGTTCACGCCTTTTGGGGCGTATTCCATTTCAATCTCGGTATCCCACCCGTATTTATAGGCACCGCCAACTTCGCGCACCGCGTCAACAGTTTCCTGATCGACACCCTCTTTGACGTCCATTTGATCCAAAGCAGCCATTTTGGCCTCCTTATTATTGGCTAGGCGCTACGGCGGCGACCTTGTAACCGATGTTGATGAGCGCCCCAAACCTCGACAAAGCGCTCGATATCTTCTTGTTTATTCTGCGGCCCCAAACTCACTCGAAGCGCGCAGGCTGCTTGCTCAGCTGAAAACCCCATGGCTTGCAAAACCCGGCTGCGCTTTACTTTTCCGCTCGAACAGGCAGAGCCTGCAGAGACTGAAAACCCCGCCAAATCCATTTGCATCACTTGGGTTTCCCCGCGCCAACCCTCCGAAATCATGTAACTCGTATTGGGCAATCTGCGACCACCCTGACCTACAAAAATAGTCTCCGAAGCGGATTGTGCAACCGCCTTTTCTAGAATGTTTCTAAGTTTTTCAACTTGCTCCCAAACGCCATCGGCCAAGTCGCGCTGTGCGGCCTCGGCCGCGGCGCCAAAACCGGCGATTCCAATCACATTTTCAGTGCCCGAACGGCGGCCCATTTCTTGCCCACCGCCTTTGATTTGCGCTGCGACCTCGGTTCCGCGCTTAACGATCAATGCGCCAACGCCTTTGGGCCCACCAATTTTATGCGCAGAGACAAGCGCCATAGTGACGCCGCTCCAGTGAAACGGAACGGGAAGTTTTCCAAACGCCTGCGTCATATCGCACAGCGCCAAACCATCGGGCAATTGCTGCAGAATGCCCGTTTCAGAATTTGCCAATTGGAGCGCCGTTGCCCCGGGCGCTTGGCAAGCCACCCCGCCATCTAAGCCGCAACTCAAATCGCTCTGACACCATGAGGACACGGCTTCATGCTCAATATCCGCGCAGCGAATGCCGCGTCCGGTCAGCGCCAATCCCGCCGCTTCAGTGGCGCCGGATGTAAAGATAACATCCGCGCCCTGCGCGCCCAGTGCCGCGGCAACCTGCTGGCGGGCTGTTTCCACTATAGCGCGCGCCTGACGCCCTTCAGCATGCACCGAAGATGGGTTCCCCGCAAGCGCCATGGCGTGCACCATAGCCTCGCGCGCCTCTTCGCGCAGCGGTGCACTGGCGTTATAATCTAAGTAAACCCGGTTCATTCCTCATCAACCAATGACAAAAACGAAGGAATCGCCGGACATGGCATAAGATCATTCTCGATCACATCCGATAAACGGGTCTGGTGCAAAAATACGTATACATGCGCGCTCAACCCCTCCCACAGGCGGTTGGTTAGTGATTGCGCGCGGCTGCCAGAAAGCCCCCCAGTGGCGCCCGCGCCTTTATGCATGGCATCCAGCTTTTCATCGACCGCCGACAAAACATCAATAATCCGCATCTCATGGGGCGATTTGCCCAATTTGTAGCCACCGCCCGGCCCCCGAACAGATTGTACCAAACCAGAGCGCCTTAATTTTACAAACAGCTGCTCCAAATAAGCCAAAGAGATGTTCTGACGCTTGGAAATATCAGCCAATGTCACCAGCGCGTCCTGCGGTTGCAAGGCGATATCGGACAAAGCGACCATTGCATATCTGCCTTTCGTGCTGAGTTTCATCGTTTCATCCCGCAAATTGATTGACCTGCATTGCTGCACAGACTATCTGCAACCCCAATCAAACGCCGCAGAGCAATTTAGAATAGTTCTAATATGGTTGATATAAACTGTCAACAATAAGCCGCCGGCGCCAAGGAGAGAAAAAAGCGTATGCCTGAGGTAATTTTTCCCGGTCCTGAAGGTCGTCTTGAAGGCCGCTATCATCCGCAAAAAGATCGCGATGCGCCTATCGCCATCGTTTTACATCCGCATCCGCAATTTGGCGGCACGATGAACAATAAGGTCGTCTATAATTTGCATTACGCATTTTACAATATGGGTTTTACCGTTCTACGCTTTAATTTTCGGGGTGTCGGGCGCAGCCAAGGCGAGTATGATCAAGGCGTTGGTGAATTAAGCGATGCGGCCGCGGCGCTCGATTACCTTCAATCGATGAATAACAACTCAAAACATTGTTGGGTTGCAGGGTTTAGCTTTGGCGCATGGATTGGCATGCAATTGTTAATGCGCCGCCCCGAAATTACCGGTTTCATTTCCGCCTCCCCCCCCGCCAACATGTACGACTTCTCATTTTTGGCGCCCTGCCCGTCTTCTGGTTTGATCATCAATGGCACCGAAGATCGGATTGCCCCGCCCGCCGACACGGTTGGGCTGGTTGAAAAACTGCATGAACAAAAAGGCATTACCATCACGCATACGGAACTTGAGGGATCAGGGCATTTCTTTGAGGACCGGCACATGGATGACATGATCGGCCACGTCTCGTCATATGTGAAGCGCCGTCTCACAGAGACGAGCCGTTAGCACATTACTCCAAAACGGCCCAACGCATGGCAGGATGCTCAGGGCGCTTAAGGTTTTGGGCTGTTTACGGGCTTGGGCTTGGCTTTCGCCGCTAAATCTTTTGCAATAGCAAAAGAGCCCTTGATCTTATCACTGATTTTTGTCCAATCGCGCCGCACAACCAATTTGTTATCTTTAATCTTTGCCAAACCGCGTTGATCTTGAATGAACTCAACAAGGCCTTCAGGGGCGGCAAATTTATTATTGTGAAATTGCAAAACAGCGCCTTTTGGGCCCCCATCCAGCTTGGCGATACCCGCGCGTTTGCACATTGCCTTTATCCGCACAACCAATAACAGCGTATTGACCTCGCGGGGCAAGGCGCCGAACCGATCGATGAGTTCGGCGGCAAAACCTTCCAACTCCACTTTCGTGCTAAGCCCAGAAAGCCGGCGATACAGCCCGAGCCGCACATCGAGATCCGGGACAAAACTCTCTGGTATCAGCACCGAAACGCCCAAATTGATTTGCGGGGCCCATTGATCATCACCGTCAGACAAACCCTCTAATTGGCCCGATTTGATCTTTGAAATCGCCTCTTCAAGCATATTTTGATAGAGCTCATAGCCCACATCGCGCATTTGTCCGGATTGCTCTTCCCCCAGTAGATTGCCCGCGCCGCGGATATCCAAATCCTGCGAGGCCAAAGTAAACCCCGCCCCTAAAGAATCTAATGAGCCCAACACCCGCAGGCGTTTGCTGGCCGTGTTGGTTAATTTAACCCGGGGCTTGGTGGTCAAAAACGCATAAGCGCGGGTTTTAGAACGCCCAACTCGACCGCGAATTTGGTAAAGCTGGGCCAGACCAAACATATCCGCGCGATGCACAACCATGGTATTCGCGCTTGGAATATCCAAGCCCGATTCAACGATCGTTGTGGCGAGCAAAATATCATATTGGCGATCATAAAACGCATTCATGCTCCGATCCAGCTCACCTGCAGCCATTTGACCATGCGCAACCACATAGGTCAGCTCGGGTAACTGTTCTTGCAAAAAGGCCTCGATTTCGGGCAAGTCGCTGACCCTAGGCACCACGTAAAAGGACTGACCACCGCGATAATGTTCCCGCAAAAATCCTTCGCGAATGGTCACGGCATCAAATTCACTGACATAGGTGCGAATAGCCAAGCGATCCACGGGCGGCGTGCCGATGATCGACAGATCGCGCACCCCAGAAAGGGACAATTGCAACGTACGCGGGATCGGCGTGGCGGTCAGAGTTAAAACATGAATGTCAGAGCGCATCTGCTTCAGCCGTTCTTTATGCTGCACCCCAAAATGTTGTTCTTCGTCAATAATCAGTAGCCCTAAATTCTGGAATTTGATCGATTTGGCGAGCAAGGCATGCGTGCCCACAACAATATCAACGGTTCCGTCGCTAATACCATCGCGCGTGGCTTGCGCCTCTTTGTTCGAAACAAATCGCGATAATTGGCGCACGTGTAATGGAAAGCCGCGAAACCGCTCGGCAAAGCTTTGCGCGTGTTGACGCGCCAGCAACGTGGTAGGCGCGATCACGGCGACTTGCGTGCCTGACATCGCGGCAACAAAGGCCGCCCGCAAAGCCACTTCGGTTTTGCCAAACCCCACATCCCCGCAAATCAACCGATCCATGGGCGCGCCCGATGTTAAATCATCTACGACATCTCCGATTGCCATCAGCTGGTCGTCGGTTTCCTGATAGGGAAAGCGCGCACAAAACGCATCCCAACTGCCGGGCGGCGGTTCTAAAATCGGCGCTTTTCGCAAAGCCCGTTCGGCAGCAACGCGGATCAACCGATCAGCCATATCGCGAATACGTTGCTTGAGCTTGGCCTTTTTGGCCTGCCAGGCCCCCCCACCCAATTTATCCAAAAGGCCTTCGTCATGGCCATATTTACTAAGCAATTCAATATTTTCAACGGGCAGATAGAGACGCGCGCTTTCCGCATATTCCAACACCAGACATTCATGCACCGCCCCCGCCGCCGTCACCAATTCAAGCCCGTGATAGCGGCCGATCCCATGATCGACATGCACCACCAAATCACCCGCAGATAAGCTTTGCGTCTCGGTTAAAAAATTTTCAGCTTTGCGGCGCTTTTTAGCGCTGCGCACCAAACGGTCCCCCAAAATATCTTGTTCGGAAATGACCGTGAAATCGGGGGTTTCAAAGCCATGTTCAAGCCCCCAAACCGTGACGTAAAGCCCCGCATCGCCAATTTGCGCCCGGGTGTTTATTTTGACAGGATCGCCAAACCCTTCATCCCTGACCAATCCACTTAAGCGTTCACAAGAGCCGTCTGAATAGCTTGCTAAAATCACGGGACCAATCGCTGATTTTTTCTGAATATGCTGACATAATATATTGAAAAGGCTTACCGTTTCCTGTTGGCGCTCTGGCGCAAAATTACGCCCCATACGCCCTTGCGCGTCAATCACACCCGGCCCGCTGGCCTGCGCCAAAGGATGCAATTTTAACACTTTATGCCCGTTTAAACTGGCCGCCCACGCCGCGTCATCTAAATACAGCGCCGTTGGCGTGACCGGTTTGTAAACGGAATCCAAGCGTTGCTTGGCCTGCATCGCCAATTTACGCGTTTCATATTGGTCCTCAATACCTTCCCAACGCGCCAGTCGCGCGGGCTCCAATTGGTCATCAAAGCTCACGCAAACCTCTGGGAGGTAATCGAACAGGCTTTCCAAATGCGCGTGAAAAAACGGCAACCAATGTTCAAACCCTTGAACCTTTTGGCCTGCACTTATCGATTCATACAACGGATCATCGCTGCGGGCTGCCCCGAATTCGCTACGGTAATTTTGACGAAACCGGGTGATTGCCGCCTCATCCAAAATCACTTCCGAGACGGGCGATAATTCAATCTCAGATAATGTTTCAGTTGTGCGTTGACTGACCGGATCAAACCGACGCGCCCCATCCAATACATCCCCGAACAAATCCAAACGAATTGGGCCCAAATCACCCGGAGGATAAATATCGATAATCCCACCGCGAATGGCGTAATCTCCGGGCTCCAGCACCGTCGGCGCCTTAGAAAAACCCATACGAACCAAAAAAGAACGCAGCGCCTCTTCATCGATTGGCCGGCCGACCTCGGCCCGAAATGCCGCATCGCGCAACACCTGGCGCGCCGGTAAGCGCTGCATCGCCGCATTCAACGTGGTAAGCAAGATGAATTGTTTGGGCATGCCATGCACAAGCCCGGCCAATGTGGCCATCCGACGGGCTGAAATATCCGCATTCGGCGATACCCGGTCATAGGGCAAACAATCCCAAGCGGGAAACTCTATCACGGGCATGTCTGGTGCAAAAAACCGCACCGCTTCGGCAAAGGCCGCCAACCTCTTATCATCCCGCGCAATATGCATAAGAGGGCGCCCATCTCGCTGCATTTGACGCAAAATAATATCTGCGTCAAACCCCTCTGGTACGCCCCCAATTGTTACGGTGTTGGCCATCATTCAAACCTTGTTGCGCAAAAAGTAAACCATCCGGCTTTTTTCATAGGACCAGCTTATTTATATTGAAAATCATCCCCCAGAACGCCGTCAGAAAAAGCGTGAGCACGCCGATACAAAACGTCCAAAACCGGATCCACTGGAGTTTTATGTAGACCTGCGCGAAATCGGGCTGGGCTCCGGTAATACTGCGGGCAAAGCGCAAGCGCAAGAGCAAGACGGGCCAAAGCGGCACCACCAAAAGGAATAAAGCCTGCAGCGCCTCATTGCTATATCCAAAGGCTGCCACCGCCCAAAACCCCACCGCGAATCCAGCCCCCAAGGCCAAGCCCAAGCGCACAGCAGCAATCGCGGGGGGGGCCACACGCTGCGCCTGCGCAAACAGCCGAATTAAAGCTTCCTCTTGCGCCTCCGCATCAGCCTTTGACGCGCGCTGTAAATCGGAAAAAGGAACGCCCAGGATATATTGGCTGGTCACCGCCCAAACAAGCACAAGGATAACCCAGAACCAAACGCTGGTAAAAGCCGTAAAATCAAGGTTATCAATGAGTAGCACGATAATTTTCTCTGGGTTACGGCGAATAAGCGCATCGAATGGGCAGCGCTTTAAGCGCAATCAATCTCTTGCTCGGCTGCTTGTTACATGCCACGATGTGGCCGGTCAACTGGAGGATCATAATGGCAACGAACCCAATCGCAGCATTTCCCGCCAGCCGCTTTCGCCGCGCGCGGCAATCGGCAGCCACGCGCGCGCTCATCCGCGAGAACACGTTGAGCGTGGGAGATCTAATCTGGCCGGTATTTGTCTGCGATGGTCAAAATATCGAGCAACCCGTGGCCTCGATGCCGGGGGTTTTCCGGCGCAGCGTTGACAAAGTGGTCGAGGCGGCAAAATGGGCTGCTGGCTTGGGAATTCCGGCAATTTGCCTCTTTCCTTATACGGATCCCGCGCTGAAAACGCAGGATTGCGCTGAAGCGTGGAACCCAGAAAACCTTTCAAATCGGGCCACGCGCGCGATCAAGGCCGCCGTGCCAGAGATCGCCATTATGACCGATGTCGCGTTGGACCCCTATAATATCAACGGCCATGACGGTTTTGTTGTCGATGGCAAAGTGGAAAACGATTCAACGCTTGAAGCGCTTGTAAAACAGGCGCTCTCGCAAGCGGAAGCCGGCGCAGATGTCATTGGGCCCTCGGATATGATGGATGGCCGCATTGGGGTCTTGCGCCAGGCGCTTGAGCAGGCCGGCCATCAAGATGTTATACTTCTGTCTTATGCGGCAAAATTTGCCAGCGGGTTTTACGGCCCATTTCGCGACGCGGTCGGCGCTGCGGGTGCCTTAAAGGGCGATAAATCCACCTATCAAATGGATCCAGCCAATTCAGATGAGGCGCTGCGCCAAGTGGCCAGAGACCTCTCCGAGGGCGCCGATATGGTTATGATCAAACCAGGCATGCCTTACTTGGATATCTGCCGACGGGTCAAAGATGAATTTGGCGCCCCAACATATGCATATCAAGTGTCGGGCGAATACGCGATGTTGCAAGGCGCGATCGAAAATGGTTGGCTTGATGGTGATAAGGTCATTTTGGAAAGCCTGATGGCCTTTAAACGCGCAGGCTGTGACGGTATCTTAACCTATTACGCGCCCTATGCGGCCCAAAAACTCAAGGGAATGTGAGCGAAATCTAGGATGACAAACTGCGTAAGACAGGCTAGAGACTGAGGCAACCCGGTACCACTATAAATCGAGCAAAATGAAATGAACAAGCTGACCTCAAAATTACGTCTCTTTGCAAGCCTTTCTGCCGCAGTCGTTATGTTAAACGGCTGCACTGCGGCGCTTGTTGATACCGAGGCTTTAAAGGCAGAAGCCGAATATTTAAAAGAAGATGCCACCAAAATTGACTCCAGAGTAGACGCCACGCTCGAGCAGCTTTATCAAACCCATCCCCATACGCAAGACTTAAGCCAACGCGCCGCGGGTATGTTGGTCATGCCGCTGATAACCGAGGCCAGTTTTGGCTTTGGCGGCTCTTACGGGCGCGGGGCACTGCGCGCGAAAGGAGAGACGGTCGAATATTATTCTATGGCCTCCGCCGGCTATGGCTGGCAGTTCGGCGCGCAACAATATGCGCATGCGTTGTTTTTCATGAGCTCGAAAGCGTTAGACGATTTTCGCAATTCCGACGGTTGGACCGTAGGCGGCGATATTGATTATGCGTTTCAGGGCGATGGTGAGTCGCTCCGGCTTGACACCACCACGCTGAATGCCCCCGTGATCGCGGTCGTTTTTGGCCAAGCCGGTCTGAAATTCGGAGTCAGCCTAGAAGGGGCAAAATATACACGCATTCTGCCCTAAATCTTGCATAAATTACCGTCTTTGACCGAATGAAACAGCCTCTGCCATTGCGCAGTATATGGTTGTTCTGCTAAGGTTAAATCACAAGATTTAGATTAGGCATCGAAAAGAGCAGTTTATTTGACCGACACGCCAGAAACCCCCGAAGCCACCGAAGAAACGCCCCCGCAACGCGCTGTCTATGACGGGCCCAGCGTTTCGATCGCGGAGGAAATGAAAACCGCGTATCTTGACTACGCGATGAGCGTGATCGTCAGCCGCGCGATCCCGGATCTGCGCGATGGATTAAAGCCGGTGCATCGCCGGATTTTATACGCCATGCATGAAACCGGCAATACGCATGATAAATCCTATCGCAAATCAGCCCGCCCCGTGGGGGACGTCATGGGTAAATATCACCCGCATGGCGACAGCGCGATTTACGATGCTTTGGTGCGCATGGCGCAAGATTTCTCAATGTCGCTGCCGCTGCTGGATGGTCAGGGCAATTTTGGCTCTATGGACGGAGATAATGCCGCCGCAATGCGCTATACCGAAGTGCGCATGGACAAGCCGGCCTCATTCTTATTGGCCGATATCGATAAGGATACGGTCAATTTTCAAGATAATTACGATGGCAAAGACCGCGAGCCAACCGTGCTTCCAGCCCGATTTCCAAATATGCTGGTCAATGGCGCGGGGGGCATTGCCGTTGGCATGGCAACCAACATCCCGCCGCATAACTTGGGCGAAGTGATCGATGCCACTTTGGCTTTGATCGAGAATCCCGACCTCACCAGCGAAGAATTAATGGGTTATGTACCGGGGCCCGATTTTCCGACCGGCGGCATCATGCTTGGCCGTTCGGGCGCGCGCAAAGCGTATTTAGAGGGGCGCGGCAGCGTTATTATCCGTTCGAAAACCCGCGTCGAAGAAATTCGAAAAGACCGATTTGCCATCATCATTGATGAAATCCCTTATCAAGTAAACAAAGCCGCGATGATTGAAAAAATCGCAGAACAGGTGCGCGAAAAGAAACTCGAAGGCATCTCGCATGTGCAGGATGAAAGCGACCGGGTCGGGGTTCGGGTTGTGATCGAATTGAAACGCGATGCAACCGCAGAGGTTGTTTTGAACCAACTATTCCGCTTCACCCCGATGCAAACCTATTTTGGCTGCAATATGTTGGCCTTAAACGGGGGGCGGCCGGAACAATTGACGCTGCGATCGTTCTTAACCAATTTCATCGCCTTTCGCGAAGATGTTGTGGCGCGCAGAACCGCGTTTGAGCTGCGCAAAGCGCGCGAACGCAGCCATATTCTATGCGGGCTGGCCGCGGCCGTTTCAAACGTTGATGAAGTTGTAGCGACCATTCGCAGCTCGGTTGACGCCGCCGATGCGCGCGCCAAATTGATGACGCGGGCATGGCCGGCAGAAGAGATACTTGAATATATTAAACTAATCGATGATCCGACCCATCCTGTGAATGCAGATGGCACCTATCATTTATCAGAGGTACAAGCCCGCGCGATCCTTGAATTGCGCCTTCAACGCCTGACCCAAATCGGGGTAAAAGAAGTAACAGATGAATTGCAAGAATTGGCGGGAAAAATCCGCGAATATCTAGAAATTCTAGGCTCGCGTGACCGTATTATGGCGATAATCACGGATGAGCTAAACAGCGTGAAAGAGCAATTTGCGGTTCCGCGCCGTACAGAGATTATCGAATGGTCCGGGGACCTGGATGACGAGGATCTGATTGAGCGCGAAGATATGGTGGTGACGATCACCTCGGGGGGCTATATCAAACGCACCCCATTGGTGGATTTTCGCGCCCAGCGTCGCGGCGGCAAAGGCCTGTCAGGCATGCAAACCAAAGATGAAGATTTGGTCACCTCGCTCTTCGTGGCAAATACCCATACCCAATTGTTGTTTTTTACGACCGATGGCATGGCCTATAAGCTGAAAACCTGGCGCCTGCCCCAAGGCGGGCGTACCTCAAAGGGCAAGGCTGTAGTGAATATTCTGCCCATTCCAACCGGAGTTTCGATCGCTGCAATCATGCCGGTTGATATCCCCGAAGAGGAATGGGAAAACGTGCAAATCATTTTTGCGACATCGGCCGGCGATGTGCGCCGCAATGCGCTGTCTGATTTCACCAATGTCCGCGCCAATGGTAAGATTGCCATGGATTTGCCAGAGAATGTAGAGCTGGTAAACGCGCGCATCGCAACTCAAGACGATGATGTGATGTTGGTCACCAAATCAGGCCGGGCGATCCGCTTTTCAACCAACGCGGTGCGGGTTTTCAAGGGGCGCAAATCCACCGGTGTGCGCGGCGTGCGCCTCACCGGTGATGATTGCGTTGTCTCAATGTCGATCCTACGCCATTTTGAAGCCAGCTCAGATGAGCGCGCTGCCTATCTCAAGATGCGCCGCGCCGTCGCGGGAATGGTTGATGACGAAGGAGCTGGCACTGAGGATGAAGAGGTCAGCGCCAATGCAACCATAAGCCCAGAACGCTATGCCGAAATGTCAGCCGCCGAGAACCTGATCTTAACGATCAGCAGTCGCGGCTCCGGAAAACTGTCCTCTAGCCATGATTATCCCGTCCGTGGCAGAGGCGGCATGGGCGTTGCTGCAATGGATAAAGCGATGCGGGGCGGCGATTTAGTTGCCAGCTTCCCGGTCGATTTGGAAGATCAGATCATGCTGGCCACCTCAAAAGGCCAATCCATCCGGGTGCCCATTGAAGGTATTTCTTTCCGCTCGCGCAGCGCCGGAGGCGTGAAAGTTTTCAACACAGGCAACAACGAAGAAGTTGTTTCCGTCGCCCGGATCGTCGAACAGTCGGAGGACGAAGAAGCCCCGGAAGGCGAGGCTTAAATTCTAAACCCGCAAAGCGGCCAAGCCTAGAAAATGATTTGCACCTATCTATGCCAAGTCATAGAGGTCTGAAAACTTTGCGTGGATATAACGCAGGAATGCCGCTTCGGATGGTGCCTTGCCGCAAGCGGCAGTCATCAATTCATGGGCCGGCAAAAGATTACCGTGGCGTTGCACATTCTGTTTCAACCATGCACAGGCAGGCCCTAAATTACCCGAAGCTAGATCTGTATCTAAATCTGGAAGCGCCGATTGCAGGCTTTCAAACAGGCAACCCGCATAGACATTGCCCAAAGAATAAGTTGGAAAATAGCCGAATAACCCAATTGACCAATGCACATCCTGCAGCATCCCATGCGACGGGCGATCAACCGCATATCCGAAATCTGACAAAAACCGATCATTCCAAGCCGCTTCAAGGTCCGACACCGCAAGCTCTCCAGACATCAAATCACGCTCAAGATCAAACCGCATCATCACGTGCAAATTATATTGCAATTCATCAGCTTCGGTTCGGATATAACCACGGCTGACGCGATTCACCGATTGGTAAAACTGCCGCTCAGAGCCAACGCCAAAAGAGCCAAATACGTCGCGCATCCGGCCATAAAGAAAGCTGGTGAACGCTTCAGAGCGGCCCAATTGATTCTCGAAAATGCGGCTTTGACTTTCATGAACCCCCATTGAGCAGCCATGCCCAATCGGCGTAAAGGCATAAGATTGATCTATATTCTGCTCATAATTGCCATGACCCACCTCATGAATGGTCGAATAAAAACACCCTAACGGATCACTGGGATCGGTGCGTGTGGTAATCCGTACATCCGCGCCAGTTCCGGAACAAAAGGGATGCACCGCCCTATCGATCCGCCCAGAGGCCATGTTATAGCCAAAGCATTCTGCCAACTCTTGGCTCATTTTCAACTGTAGCTGCGGATCAAATTGCCCCTCTAATTCAGGCGCAGGCGGGCGCTCAAGCACCGCGGAGCGCAGCGCGACCAATGGGCTGCGCAAGGCATCAAACATTTTTGAAATTTCAGCCGTGCTGCCATCGGGTTCATAATTCTTAAGCAAGGCATCATATGAGCTGAGCCCTGTGCCATCGGCCAAGGCGGCGGCCTCTTGCTGTCGCAGCACAACCACCTCGGCCAATATCGGTGTAAAATCTGCAACCGCCTCATCCGCGCGTGCTTGGGCCCATATATGTTGCGATTTTGACGTTAATCCGGCCAAAGCCACCGAAATCTCTTCGGGCACTTTGCAATTGCGTTGATAGGAGTGCTCAATCAACTGCACGTGCCGCTGTTCTGCAGCGGCCAGTTGTGTTTGGCGCGCCGCGGCCAGCAACTCCCCCAATTCGGTGCTGCTGCGCCGGGCATGCAAAGTTTTTTCAAGCGCGGCCGATTCCTGTGAGCGGTCTGAAATGGCGCCTGACGGCATCATCGTTTCCTGATCCCAGTCAAGGCGGGCCGCGATTTTTGACAATGCCTCTGTTTGATGCTGATACTCCATCAAAATCTGATAGGCGCTCATGATCTAGGCTCCCTTTATGAATTGCTCGGGCGGGAATCCGGCCACGAAACGCGCCCGAATAACCAAGACCCACAGCGCAATGCCCCCCAATTGGTGCAGGATCGCTAAGGACCAAGGCGCCGAATGCATCACGGTGACAACGCCCAACACCATCTGCAGCACGAGCATGCCCATCACCCAAGCAAAGCCAGAGCGCACCAGGCTATTTCCTGATTTGCGCGACCGCCTCCAAACCACCACGCCAAAGACAAAGAGCAGATAACCCGACATCCGGTGAATAAATTGCACCAAACCATCATCTTCGAAGAAATTGCGCCACCAAGGCGTTAGGCTGAATGGATCGGGGGGAAAAAAACCGCCCGCCATTAAAGGCCAGTCGATATAATTGCGCCCCGCATCAATTCCCGCCACCAGCGCTCCGATTAAAATTTGCAAAAAGGTAAAATGCATCAATCCGGTGCTCATGGAAAACAGACGCTGTTCGCGCCTGCGGCGCTGTTGCAAAAGCGCTCTTTCTGAAAGGCCGAGCGAGAGCGCAAACCAAGCGATGAACCCCAAAATAACAAAGGCCAACCCCAGATGCGTTGCCAAGCGATAGCTGGCCACGTCCAAACGCTCGCCAGTTAGGCCGCTGGCCACCATCCACCACCCAATCGCGCCTTGCATGCCACCCAAAACACCCAGCAACAATAAACGGCCAGTCCACCCAGCGGGGATTTTACGGGCGGCGAAAAACACTGCAAACCCAACGGCCCAAACCAATCCAATCACGCGGCCCAGTTGCCGATGCCCCCATTCCCACCAGTAAATAAATTGAAATTCCGCCAGGCTCATGCCTTTGTTTTGAAGTTCATATTCGGGGATGGCTTTGTATTTCTCGAACTCGCTCTGCCATGCCTCGGCAGATAAGGGGGGCAACGCCCCGGAAACGGGTTTCCATTCGGTGATGCTTAAACCGCTATCGGTCAGGCGTGTCAGTCCCCCAACCAGAATCATCGTCACCACCAAAGCAAATAAAAGATACAACCAGATCCGGATCCAAAACCGGGCCCCGGCGCCGCGACCCTGATCAATCATCCCCTGAACCGGCGCCCCGTCAGTTGCTGCGCTCTGCGATCCAACCTCTTCAAATATCAATCTTTTATCATTCATCTGCGTAAAAAAACCCTTATCATTACATGCTAAAAGTTAGCCTAAGACGGCGGCTGTTCAAGTCAGTCTTGGCCTTTGTTACCCCGCACCAATTGCCGCAGCACCCCATGCAACATTTGCACATCCGCGCGGGTCAGTGAAAAGCGAGACCACATATTGCGCAAATTCACCTTCATGCCGGGCGCCTTGGCCTCGGGAAAGAAAAACCCAGCATCCTCAAGCCGTTCTTCATAATGTTGGGCCAGCTTTTCAACCTCAATCGCCTCTGCCCATTGGGTTTTTGCCAGTTCCATGCGCGCCAGCTCAACCTGCCCCTGCGCGCGGCGCCACTCATAGGCCATCAGCAGCACGCATTGCGCCAAATTCAGTGATGGAAAATCAGGGTTAACCGGCACCGATATCAACGCATTTGCCCCCGCGATATCTTCATTTTCCAACCCCGCGCGCTCTGGACCAAATAACACGGCTACTTTTTGCCCCTGAGCGATTTTTTCTGCAGCTTGGCGCATCGCCTCTTCCGGCGCTAAAATAGGCTTGGTTAAGCCGCGGCCGCGCGCTGTTGTGGCGAAGACAAAACTGGTATCGCCCACCGCTTGGGAAACTCCATCAAAATGCTGCGCCGCATCCAGCAACCGGCCCGCGCCACTGGCCATCGCCACCGCGCGCGTGCTGGGCCAACCATCGCGCGGCGCAACCACGCGCATTTGCTCCAAACCAAAATTCCACATCGCGCGGGCGGATGCGCCGATATTTTCGCCCATTTGCGGGCGGACCAAAACAAAATAGGGTTGACGCTGTGACTCAGGCACGGCTTAAGCCTCCTTAAATAATGGCCTTGCTCTACGCCAGAAAGACCGGGGTTTAAAGCCCCCTAGCAAAGATCAGCCATAGTCAACGCAGGCAAATCGCGTTAGCCTGACGAAAAACACTTGGAGCCCAAAACATGGCCGAAATCGAGCAGCCCCAGACCTACCTGATTAGCCCGCCCGAATTTGAACTGAGCAGCTATGCAGATTTACTATCACGAATGCTGGATCTGCATGAGATCGCTTGCGTGCGCTTGGCAATGAGCACGCGAGATGAAGGCATGATTGGCAAGGCTGCCGATACGTTGCGCGAGATTTGTCACAGCCGCGATGTGCCGTTGCTGCTGCAAAGCCATTTTTTTCTGGTTGAACGTTTCGGCCTTGATGGTGTGCATCTAACCGATGGCGCCCGCTCAATACGCTCGGCGCGCACCGAGCTGGGCAAAGACGCAATCGTTGGCGCCTTTTGCGGTATCTCGCGGCATGAAGGGTTGAATGCAGGCGAGGCCGGCGCAGATTACGTCTGTTTCGGCCCGTTAAACGAAAATGACCTGAACGCAGGAGATATCGCCGATCCAGAGCTCTTCGCGTGGTGGAGCGAAATGGTTGAAGTACCGATAGTGGCAGAAGGCGGGCTGGACACCACGAAAATTCTTCAGCTCAAATCCTGCGCTGATTTCTTTGCCTATGCCGAAGAAATTTGGCAGCAGGAGGATCCAATTGTGGCCTTAGGAGCGCTTATTCACGCGCAGCACGCGCAAGGCTGAGCGCGCGCTCCTGCGTCTTGCGGATATCCGCCTCTAATGTGCCAGCCAAGTCTTTGCGAGATGAAAAATCCGCGACGCGGCGCGGCGCATTGAAACACAGCTCAACGCGCCCATGCCGCCAAACGCTCAACGTTTTGATGAAATGAGTGGCAAATTCCATATCACCCCACCAGCCATAAAACGCCGCTGGGCGCTGTGATGGCGCAAAGAAAGTTACGCTCACGGGTTGAATCCATAGATCTGTGCAGGCGTCATCAGACGCAAAAAAAGCCTCAAACAAGCTTGACTTAAAAGGTAAAACGCGTAGCCCATCCGTTGAGGTTCCTTCGGGAAAGAACAGTAAACGATGGCCATTTCGCAATCTGGCGCGAAACATTTCTGTTTGTTGCGCAGCATCCTGCCGGCTGCGGCGAATAAAAACGGTGCCGGTGGCCCGCGCCAACCAACCAATTAAAGGCCAGGCCGAGACTTCTGCTTTAGAGACAAAATAAACCCGCGCGCAGCTGTTCAATACGAAGATATCCAGCCATGAACTGTGATTGGCAACAAAAGCGCCCGGGCTGCGCATTGGCGTGCCTGTTACGCGGCAAGGCAAACCAATAATACGCAGCGCAAACCGGCAAACAGCCACCGTAATATATGGCGTTACAGGGCGGTTTTGACCAAAAATCGGGCGTTCCAGACCTCGGAGCAGCACGCTCAGCAGCAGCCCGCTTAAAACGATCGGCGCCAAGCCAAGAAGCCGCACACCAACAAGGCACCAACCGGCAAAAGAAACACCCGTTAGTGCCTCGGAATCTTCTGATCCATACCAAGTGTTCATGACTTTAAAAGATCACCCGAATAAAGCATTTTCTGCCGTGTACTGATACTGTCTCGATCAAGAATAAGGCAAACATCAACGGTCTTAAACGCGAAATCGACAAAAGCCCCCTCACCGATATACCCGCCCAACCGAAGATAGGCTTTGATCAGCGCCGGCATGGCCAACATGGCCGCGCGCCGGTCAATCCTTGCGGGTGCGATCAGATCCATCGCCTGAAACGCGCCTGGCCTTGCGGCGACCCGCAGCGCTTCGGGGGCCAAGTGGCGCGCGTGAAGCCAACTTAGTGGTTCCGCCAATTTCTGCAGATCAGTGCCATGAAAACTGGCCACCCCGAACAAAACTTCGACCTTGTGCTCTGCCACATAGCGCTGCAATGCCTGCCATAAATGATACATTGCGAGGCCGCCGCGATACGCCGGATGTACGCAAGAGCGTCCAAGTTCAAGCAGGTTACGCCCAGTGGCGTATAATCTTTGCAGGTCATATTCATCTTCTGAATAGAATTGTCCGATCCGCGCCGCTTGTTCCGAACGCAAAAGCCTATAGACCCCTATAATCCCATCAAAAGGGCAGTTTTTTCGAGCCTTATCCTTCAAGATAAGGTGATCGCAGAAGGGATCAAACCGGTCCATTTCCAGCTCGTTTTGATGATCTATCTCGGCTCCAGAAGCGCCCAGCTCTTTCACGAATACAGCGTAGCGCAACCGTTGCGCCGCGCGCAAATCAGGCCTGGTTTCAGCCAATTCTACGACCAAATCAGTGTCACTCTGTAGCATCATCTAGTCGTATCTTTCGCTTATTATGCAAGTTTTGATACAATTTCGTTTCAATTTTACCGGAATCCGGCCCTTATTGATTACAACTATAGGTTTAATGCAGCTCTGATAATCGCTATTCTTGATCATAGACCTGCACAAGCGCAATTTTGGATCCATCAATGACCAACTTACCCATTTCAGAAAAATTCACGGTAATGCGACCGTTAATACGAGACTGTACTTGCCCAATACCCCAATCTGGCTGGCTGGGATGGCGTACCAGCATGCCGGGCTCTAAGAAAAGATTTAAGTCCTCCACCACACCACTCCTGACGCTGAGGCATTACCAATGATACAATCGGCATCTCATCTTGCAAGCTTGATTGGCTCGCGCATATGTCATGACCTGATAAGCCCAATTGGCGCAATACACAACGGGTTAGAGCTGATATCGCTGTCCGGTGCGGTGCAACATGAAGCCGAGATATCTTTAATCACCCAAAGCTGCCAAAATGCGGCCAGCCGAATTAAGTTTTTTCGCGTTGCCTTTGGCGTAAGCGGCAGTGACCGCCAGCTTTCAACCGATACTCTACTGGACATCTTAATGCCGCTGATCAACGGGCCCCGACAAAATTTACACTGGAAAATCCATCGAAGCCTCACCCGCCGCGAAGCACAAGCGCTTTTTCTGGCGATTTTATGCATCGAAACGGCCTTGCCGCTTGGCGGCGAAATATCGGTGACCGAGCGCGGCCCGCGGTTAAGCGTTGAGGGTCATTCAAACAAGATCATTGTAGATGCGGCTATTTGGGACCCTTTGACAAACATGTGCCCCAAACACGCCTCGCTTCCAGAGCATGTGCAATTTCTGTTTTTGCCCAGCATCGTTCATGAAATCGGCCGCGAATTGAACGTCTGCGTACAGCCAAGCCTGATCACGATCAATCTTAGCGCCTGACAGCGCCATCCCCGCTCACCAAATATTTAAAGCTGGTCAATTGGGCCGCACCAACGGGGCCGCGAGCGTGCATTTTTCCCGTGGCGATGCCAATCTCTGCCCCCATGCCAAATTCCCCTCCATCAGCGAATTGCGTCGACGCGTTATGCATCAAAATCGCGCTATCAACCTGCGCAAAGAACCGCTGTTTCGCCGTGTTATCTTCGGTCATAATACAATCAGTATGGTCCGAGCCGAATTGGCGAATATGAGCAATAGCAGCTTCCATATCGACAACTGATTTGGCGGCAATTATGCTGGAAAGATATTCTTTTCCCCAATCCTCTGCGCTTGCGACTTGCGTTCCGGAAAACCCATCAACGCCGGCGCCAGCGCGCACCTCAACCCCTGCCTTAATGAGCGCTTGAACAACCTCAAACCCAATGGTGTCTACCACATCCTGATGGATCAACAGGCATTCCGCAGCCCCGCAAATGCCCGTGCGGCGGGTTTTCGAATTCAACACGACATCCAGCGTTTTGGCCAAATCAGCTGCCGCATCGATATAGATATGCACGATGCCTTCAAGATGGGCGAAAACCGGTACGCGGGCCTCGCGTTGCACCAAACCAACCAGGCCTTTGCCACCCCTTGGCACCACGACATCAATATAATCGGTCATGGTTAATAAAGCGGCCACCGCCGCACGATCGCGCGTGGGTACGGTTTGTATTGCCTCTTTAGGCAGCCCTGCCGCAACCAAGCCTTGAGCCAAACACGCATGGATCGCCGACGTGCTGTGATGGCTTTCCGAGCCACCACGTAAAATCACCGCATTGCCAGATTTCAAGCACAAAGCGCCCGCATCCGCCGTTACATTCGGGCGACTTTCATAAATCACCCCGATCACGCCAAGCGGCGTTGCCACTTTTTGAATGGACAAGCCGTTCGGACGCTCCCATTCTTCCAAGATGCGCCCAACAGGATCTTCTTGCTGCGCCACGTTCCGAAGCCCCTCGGCCATTGCCTCGATGCGCGCAGGATCCAACATCAAACGATCAAGCATCGCGTCAGACAGCCCCTTTTCACGACCAAAGACGATATCCAGTTTATTGGCTTCGATAATCTTTGATTGCGCCGCTATTACAGCATCCGCTGCCGCCATCAGGGCTGCGGTTTTTTGCGCGGCGGGCGCATAGGCCAAACTGGCCGCAGCCGTTTTCGCGCGCCGCCCCAGATCTTGCATCATTTGCTGAACTTCACTCATCGCTTGGTCCTTCCCTTACACAGCCATATCGTTGCGATGCACCAGCGCGGCGCGGGCCGGATACCCTAAAACAGCTTCAATTTCAGAGGTTTTCAAACCGATCAAAGCCGCCGCCTCTGTCGAAGAATACGAGCTTATTCCAAGCGCCACCGCAGCGCCATTGACCAGCGTAATGGCCACGCAATCGCCGCGCTCAAAACTGCCAGACACGCCAGAAACACCCGCTGGCAGTAAACTCTTTCCGCTTTTCAACGCCCTGTTTGCCCCCTCATCGATCACGATCTGCCCCAACGGTTTCATCGAAGCAATCCAGCGTTTGCGCGCCGATTGCGGATCCATTTGCGGTGCGAACCACGTGCCGGAATTGCCTGCATCAAAGCTGGTCAGCGGGTGATCCACAAAGCCTGCCGCAATGAGCATAGCGCAGCCTGAGCCTGTTGCGGTTTTGGCGGCCATCAGCTTGGTTTTCATGCCACCTTTGGACAGGCCAGAGGTGCCCTCGCCTGCCATCTCTTCAATTTGCGGCGTGATCTCTTTCACCATTTCAAAGCGCCTCGCCGATGGATCACGCTGCGGGTTGGCCGAATAAAACCCATCCACATCGGATAGCAAAACCAATTGATCCGCACCCACCGTAACCGCCACTTGCGCGGCCAGTCGATCATTATCACCATAGCGAATTTCATCAGTTGCCACGGTATCGTTTTCATTCACGATGGGCACAACGCCTAAGCTGAGCAGAGTTTCCAACGTTGCGCGTGAGTTCAGATAACGTCGCCGATCGGCGCTATCCTCTAAGGTCACCAAAATTTGGGCTGTGGTTATGCCATGTGGACCCAATGCCTCTTCATAAGCGCGGGCCAGTTGAATTTGCCCCACAGCGGCGGCCGCCTGCGATTGTTCAAGCGCAACATCCCCCACCGACAACCCCAAGACTTTGCGCCCCAAGGCGATCGAGCCCGAGGACACCAAAACCACATCACAGCCCCGGGCCTTGAACGCAGCAACATCTGTTGCCAATGATTTGAGCCACGCGCTGCGCAAAGCGCCAGTGGTTGGATCCACCAGCAAAGCCGATCCAATTTTAACCACAATGCGTTTTGCAGCGCTTAGGGACGCCATTCCAAATCTTCCTGTTCCACTCTTGTTTCTTGCTTGCGCCCTGCGTCAATTTCATGGCGCAAGACGCGCAACACCGCCTCAACCCCCTCACGGCTGACACCCGACATTAAAAAAACAGGCCCGCCAGCAATTGCTTCCAGCTCAGCTTTAAAAAACGCACGCTCTTCATCATCCAATGCGTCAACCTTATTCAGCACGGTCACTCTTGGCTTTTGCGCCAAAGCGCCGCCATATGCCTCAAGCTCATCTATGATCGTCTTGTAATCATTTAGAAAATCACCCGAGGTTCCATCGATCAAATGCAAAAGAACCGCGCAGCGTTCCACATGCCCCAGAAACAAATCCCCCAAACCACGCCCCTCATGTGCGCCAGCAATCAGACCTGGAATATCAGCCACAACGAACTCGGTATTATCAATCCCAACAACCCCAAGGTTTGGATAAAGCGTGGTGAACGGATAATCTGCGATTTTGGGCCGCGCATTCGATGTGGCCGCCAAAAAGGTTGACTTGCCTGCATTGGGCAGGCCCAAAAGACCTGCATCCGCGATGAGCTTCAGCCGCAACCAGATTGTGCGCTCAATCCCCTCTTGCCCGGGATTGGCGCGGCGCGGCGCTTGGTTGGTTGAGGATTTGAAATGCAGGTTTCCAAAACCGCCATTGCCGCCTTTTGCCAAAACAATCCGATCACCCACTTCGGTAAGATCAGCAATCACCGTTTCTTGATCTTCATCCAAAATTTCCGTGCCGGCAGGCACCCGCAGCAGGATATCATCGCCCGACGCCCCCGAGCGTTGTTGCCCCATGCCAGCGCCGCCATTATTGGCAAAGAAATGCTGCTGATAACGAAAATCGATCAAGGTGTTCAGCCCGTCAACCGCCTCGGCAATCACGGATCCGCCTTTGCCACCATCACCGCCATCAGGCCCGCCATATTCGATGTATTTTTCCCGCCGGAAGCTTACGCAACCACCGCCACCCGAGCCAGAGCGGATATAGACTTTCGTCAGATCTAGAAATTTCATGTGCTGGGTCCTTATGCGGGTCGAATAAGGCGATATCGGGTTATGGGCGCAGGCTCAAGCCTTGCCGCCGATTTTCCCATCTCGCTGGGATGTGACTGCACCGGTATTGGCATAAAACCCGCTTTTTGCAACACGCGCCCCGAGCCGGGATTATCCTTAAAATGCTCTGCAGTGATGGCCTCAAGCGGATAGCGCCGGAATAAAAAGGCACAAAAGGCATTTACAGCCTCGCTCATAAGCCCCTGCCCCCATTGCTTTGGATGTATCGCATATACAAGATCTGCCGCAACCGGTGCGCTCAATGGGGCCGCGCGAAAGCCGATCATCCCGATCACGTTCTGGGTTTTATCCGCAAGCGCAAACAGTCCATTCCACACGCCTTTCCAGCGCGCCGCCTCAATAAACCGCCCCACGAAGCCGCGCGGCAAAGGATGTGGAACAATCGTGAGGTTCCGTGCAACTTGCTTTTGAGCAAGGCAGTCAAACAACGCATCTTGATGTACTTGGGCAAGCGGAAAGATTTGCAACCGCTGCGTTTCGATGAAAACAGGGTTTAAAAAATGCCATTGATCAGGGGTCAGCGCCATCGGTTGCAACGGAACCGATTGGCGCAAGGCTTTTGAATAGCTTGCCACCGGCGGACCATTTGGCGCAAAGCCATTTTTTGCCAATACACGCATAGAACGCTAGTTTTGCAATCGCACGCTTGCCAAGAGCGGGCTGGCCTGCGGATCAGAAAAGTATTTTTTCAAAACCAAATCTGCCGCTTCAGAGATCAGGCCTTGGCCCCAAAAGGCCGGATCTAACCAAAATCCAAAATTTGGATACTCTTCAATCAGACCAATAAATTCTTCCTTCAGCGTGATCGCCCAAACCTGCCGATGTGGATTATCCTGCAGAAGATTGAAAAACCCTTTGGCATCACTTGCGGTATAAGAAAACGGCAAAATCGGCACCCAATAAGAGATCGCCGGATCAGCAAGATTACGCACCATCTCGGCGCAATCCCTAAGCTCCAAAGATCGTAAAACCAAACGGTTTCCGGTCAAACATAAACCCAACGCCTAACTCCAAACCAACACACAAAAAGATAAAACACGTCGATTGCAGCCTATACCATAAGTCCAAAAAATCCAATCTCTGCGTTAGAAGCGGGGGACAGAAAAACCTTGCGCGATTGCAGGCTTTTTCTCTTCTTGACCAGGGCTAGCCGCCAAGCAGCAGCGCATAACCCACAAAGCCCACCGTCAGCGCCGCAAGAGCGCGCATAAACCAACGTTCGGCGCGCTGGCCTGAGATCAGAGAGGCTATACGATCGCCAAAAAACGTCCAGATTGGGTGGCATATCAACTGAATAACCATCAACGTAATGGCAATCCAAAACGTGGCTTGCAGACTGGGCGTTCCGGGATCGACAAAACTGGTAAACCCCGCCAGGATCATCGCCCAAGCTTTAGGGTTCAGCGGATGTACCCATAAACCGGCGATAAAACCTGGCGCCGCCCCAGCGCCTCCGTTTGTCGATAACCGCATATTCGCCACCCGCCATGCGAGCCAAATAATGTAAGCCGCCGAGATGAATTTAAGCGCCACAAACAGGCCAGGCAACGTATCAGATAAGCGCATGAGGCCAAACCCAATCGGCCAAATGATCAGCTGCTTGCCAAGCACCACGCCCGCCACAAACGGCAGCGCCGCGCGGAACCCATAGGCGGCCCCTGTGCTGAGCATGGCCATATTTGCCGGACCCGGCGTTGCAATTTGTGAGGCGGCAAAGGCCGCAAAGGCGCCCAGAGAAACTGCCATCTTTATCCTTCCAAACGCCTCACGATAAAACCAAAAAAAGGGACCGACAATGCCGATCCCTAAATCATCAAAATGTAAGGCAGCGATGCCGTTTATTCAGCCGCTTTAGCCGCTGGCAAAACAGAAATAAACGTGCGGCCTTTGAACCCTTTGTGGAAGGTTACATTGCCTTCAGTGGTTGCAAAGATCGTGTGATCCTTGCCTTCACCAACGCCCTCACCCGGCCACCATTTATTGCCGCGCTGACGCACGATAATATTGCCAGGGATCGCCAATTGACCACCGTAAAGTTTCACACCAAGGCGACGTCCGTCTGAGTCGCGACCGTTGCGGGATGAACCGCCTGCTTTTTTATGTGCCATCTGATCGTGCTCCTTTTCTTATGCCAAATCTTTGGCTTGGGCGATCCAGCCCTCTTTTTCGATCTTGCCCTTCAACGCCAGTTCGGCATCCACGGAGGCAACATCTTCTGGGCTCCAGCCGGCGATCTGTGCAAAGCTGGTAACGCCACCGGCAACCAATTTCTTTTCAAGCGCTGGGCCAACTCCGGATAATTTTCTCAAATCATCGGCAGCTTTATCAACGGCAGGCGCGGCGGCTTTCGCAGGTGCCGCTTTCGCCGGGGCCGCTTTGGCTGCTGCCTTTGCGGGCGCTTTTGCGGCTTTCGGGGCCGCAGTCGCCGCCGGTGCAGACCCTGCGCCTAAGGCCGCTTTTACGCCAGACTTGCCGGCGCCTGAGGCCAGAATTTCAGTGATCCGCAACAGCGTAAGCTGCTGGCGATGCCCTTTGGTGCGCTGCGAGCTATGCTTCCGGCGACGCTTCACAAAGTTAATCGTCTTGTCGCCTTTGATCTGATCGACCACATCCGCTTGCACAGCAGCATCTGCCACCATAGGCGCCCCAACAACCGGGCTTTCGCCACCAATCATCAGTATATCGTTAAATTGAACTGTCTCTCCAGCATCGGCAGCCAGTTTTTCAACGCGGAGCATATCGCCCGATTGAACTTTATACTGCTTACCACCGGTTTTAAGAACCGCAAACATATAGTCTTCCTTTTATTGCCGCGTTCTTTGGCCTCCCTTTCGGGACGTTTTGGCTGGCAGCCACCTCGAACAGCGCGCCCGATCAGGCGAATGTGTGATCAAATGCAAATGCATCCAATGAAGCCGCGCTTATTGAGCAGTTGTTGTGCAAAGTCAAGGCCCTTGCAGCGGGCTTTTCTATAAATCCTGCGCCGAAAGCGCAGAGGCCGTAAATTGCCCCAGCTGCTCTGCATTTTCAGTGGTTAATTTATTAAACGTGTCAAACAAGGCCGCGTTCAAGGCCATTCCCTCGGGCGATGTTTGAAACGCAAGATAAGCGGTTAGCTCAGCATCGGAAAGCGGTGAATACGCCATATGCATATATCCCAAAAGCCACTCTTCAATTTCTTTGCTCAAGGCTTCTTGATCCGATTGCATCAATGTAAAAATTTGCCCCTGATCAAGCTTTAAAGCCTCGGCCTGTGAAAGGGCCTCCAGAAAGGCAAACCGCGCTTCGAATGCGCCGGCAAGGTTTTGTTTGACCCAATCCATCTCTTTGATCGCAGAGCGCAAAACCTGTGGCCGCCGTTTGCCCTGAGCTTCGGCCTCAAGCACCAGCTCGATCACGTATTCTTCAATGGAAGGATCGGTGATCGCCCGACGCGCGCTTACCTCTAGCTGGCTTACCTGCACCCCCAAATCGCTGTTGTAAAACGCAATGAGCCTATCAGCTGAGGTTGCAGGCAAGGCCTTTGCAAACATCGCCTTGACCCGCGAGGTCAGGCTGTTTTTATCATAAATCTTGGCAATCGAGGCCCCAAAGCTGCCCCGTGTAACGCCCTGCAGATAGGCGTCTGCCGTAGCATTTGCATCGGCAAGCCCTTCTTCGCTGACAATCTCGACCAGCTCATCTAAATGCAGCAATTGATAAAGCTGCTCAGAGGGCTGCGCAATCAGCGCCGCACAACTGCTCCAAAACAGCAATAAACTTACCTGAATAATCCGCATCACAGCCCCCTTACCTCTTTAGATAAAGCTAATCTAATCAGCGCAAATGGCAATGCTTGCACTTTCATAGATGTTAAAAGAGCATTTAAATTAAGCGATCTTAAACCCCGCGCCATTGACCCGCTGCCGCGTTGGTTTGTTTTGCATTACCAAACAAAAGCGACATAAGGGATATGATCTACGCGCTGCTGCATTGCATGGCGTGATCCAGAAATTTGCTAAGCTTTACAGCTTGTAAAAAGCCACGGCCCAAAATATTTCCGTCCAGCGCCAAAACCCTTCCGAAACAGTTTCTTTCAGCCGAGAGGTTGAACAGAAAAGAAAAGCCCATTGAGCAGTGGTTCTTTGTGACATATTCTGATTAAAGAGTTTGACTGAAAACCGCGTTAAAGGAAAAGACATGTCCGGTGTGCTAGCTTGCCAAGAAATTGCGGATTTGATTGAGCGGGGCGAGATTGCATCAGAGCCTGACATTATCCCTGCGCAAATCCAACCGGCAAGCCTTGACCTGCGGTTGGGAAACACTGCATGGCGGGTGCGCGCCTCGTTTTTGGCGGGAAAAAACGCCAAGGTTGAGCAGCGCCTAGCAGATTTTGAAATGCACCAAATAGATTTAAGCGCTGGCTATGTATTGGAAAAGGGCTGCGTGTATGTGGTGCCGTTAATGGAGCGGTTGAACCTGCCCCAAGACGTGCAAGCCGTCACCAACGCCAAAAGCTCGACCGGCCGCCTTGACCTGTTAACGCGCGTGATCACCGACCAAGGCACCGAATTTGACCGGATACCCCCGGGATATCAAGGCCAGCTTTACGCCGAAATTTGCCCCAGATCGTTTTCCGTCCTGGTGCGCCCCGGAATGCGCTTGAACCAGATAAGATTTCGAAGTGGCCAGGCCATTTTATCGGACAGCCAGTTGCTAGAGCTGCATAAGTCTGAAACATTGGTAAATGGTCCGGCGATCATCGATGATGGGTTGGGGTTTTCGGTCGACTTAAAACCGCGTCACGGCAGTTTGGTCGGATATCGTGCCAAGCCGCATACGGGCGTAATCGATTTGGAACAGATCGGAGCCTATGAACCGGCAGATTTTTGGGAAGAATTACACAGCGGCAACGGCCAAATTATTTTGGACCCGGGCGCATTTTATATTCTTGTTAGCCAAGAAGCGGTTCATATCCCGCCTGATTATGCCGCCGAAATGGCCCCGTTTCTGGCCATGGTGGGCGAATTTCGGGTGCATTATGCCGGTTTTTTCGATCCGGGCTTTGGCCATGACGCAGCCGGTGGCGGCGGCTCGCGTGGCGTTTTAGAAGTACGCTGCCATGAGGCCCCGTTTGTGCTTGAACATGGGCAAATCGTGGGGCGGTTGATTTACGAAAGAATGCGCTGCCGGCCCAGCCAGATTTATGGTGCCGGCATTGCATCGAATTACCAGGGCCAAGGGTTGAAACTTTCCAAACATTTCAAAGCCGCTTGACCGGCGAATTACTCTTCCTCGAACAATTCGCTTTGCTCTTCGGGCTCTTCGCTCATGTCATACTCATCCTCTGACGGACCAGATGGATCAAGCCCCATGCCTGGCCGGCTTTCGAGCAATCCGGCGGCGCGTAATTCTTTAAGTCCGGGCAAGTCACGGGCGCTTTCCAAACCAAAATGATCGAGGAAATGCGGTGTCACCACGAATGTGGTTGGCCGGCCCGGCGTCATGCGCCGCCGCCCAAATCGAATCCATTCCATTTCGAGCAATTGATCAACCGTGCCCCGCGAAACGCTGACACCGCGAATTTCCTCGATTTCCGCCCGCGTGACAGGTTGATGATAGGATATAATCGCCAAGGTTTCGATTGCCGCACGGCTCAGCTTGCGGGTTTCAACGGTTTCTTTTTGCATCAAAAAACCAAGATCAGCGGCGGTGCGAGTGGCCCAGGCATCGCCAATTTTGACAACATGCACCCCGCGCCCCTCGTAGCGTTTTCTTATCCGAAGCAAAGCCTCGGCAGAATCGCAACCATGGGGCATGCGATCATTCAGTTGTTTCACCGTAATTGGCTCTGCACTGGCAAATAAAATAGCCTCAACCATCCGCTCTTGCTCGCCCATCGGGGGGGCCTCGAACAAACTTTCTGAAGGGTGGTCATCACTCAGATCAGAGGTCATTTGCAGCTCCGTCTTTCTTTCTTAATTCAATCGCGGCAAAATTCTCTTCTTGCCGAATTTCAACATGGCCGGCCTTGGCCAGTTCGAGCGTGGCCGCAAATGTTGCGGCAGTGGCGGCGCGCCGGCGCTGAGGGTCAGCCAGCCAATCATTCGGGATATAACTGGCGATATCCGTCCATTTTGCAGCGTATCCGATCAGTCCATGCATGCGTTCCAGCGCCTCTTCCATCGTGAACACGTTGTTGCGATCCATCACAAAGGGGCGGAATTCATCGGGCGTGCGGATCCGCGAATAGGCTTGCATCAAATCCAATAAGGTTGCCGTATAATTCACTTTTTTAACGCGCTCTACGGTCTCAGGCAGGCCGCGCACAAAAAAATCGCGGCCCTTTTGATCCCGCGCCATCAAGCGCGCTGCCGCGTCTCGCATGGCTTGCAAACGCTCCAATTGAAAGGCCAAATGCGCGGCAAGCTCTTCCCCGCTGGGGGCTTCATCCGAAGGGTCAGGCGGCAGCAAGAGCCGCGATTTCAAAAAAGCCAGCCAAGCCGCCATCACAAGATAATCGGCCGCCAATTCTAAACGCAACGTTTTGGCGCGCTCGACAAAGGCCAGATATTGCCGCGCCAAGGTCAAAATGGAGATTTTCATCAAATCCACTTTCTGCGAGCGCGACAGCGTTAACAACAAATCTAACGGCCCTTCAAACCCATCCACATCCACGATCAAAGCTTCCGCGGCGAGGCGGTCTTCAACCGAAAGCGTGGCGTTACTTTGAGAGAATAGGTTTTGCATAAAGATCCTGCTAACTTACGCTCACAAGCTGCGCATTGGCGGCGGTGATGTCAACCATCCTTGGCTAAGGGTGCGCTGCGTCTGTGCAAGGCCGCGAAGGCACGCCGTTGTCCCTCCGGGCTTAAAACGCCGCTTGCCGCAGCGATTTGTTGCATGTCATCCAGCCCCCCATTACAATGCAAAATCACATCGCAGCCGGCGGCCAAAGCAGCCGTGCTGCGTTCTGCCAAGCTGCCCCCGAGCGCGTCCATAGAGATATCATCCGTCATCAAAAGGCCGTCAAACCCTATTTCTTCACGGATTAACGTGATCATTTTTGGGGAAATTGTAGCCGCAAGATCGTCAATCACCTCATAAACCACATGCGCACTCATTGCCATTGGCCAGTCTTTTAAAGCAGCAAAAGGCTTGAAATCATTATCGCGCAATTCGGCCAATGACGCGCCCACCCGTGGCAGCTGCAAATGGCTGTCAACACGCGCCAAGCCATGACCAGGCATATGTTTTAGAACGGGCAAAACGCCTTCATCGGCCAAGCCCTGGGCCGCGGCAGCCCCCATCATAGCCACCTGCGCCGCCTCATTGGAAAAACAACGATTTTGCAAAATAGGATGTGTTTCAGCGCGCGCAATATCCAGACAGGGCGCGCAATTCACATCAATCCCGTAGCCGCTTAATTCTCGTGCGATCGCTTGATAGCGGTCTTGAATATGCGCGGCGCGCTGTTCAGCCGGCAAATCGCGGCCATCTTCAAGCGGTGGCGGCCAATCGCGCGCCAAGGGGGGGCGCAATCGTTGAACCCGCCCACCTTCTTGATCGATCAAAATCGGCGCGTGCCAACCGACGGCAGCGCGCAAGGATGCGCAGAGCGTTTTCAACTGATCGGCGCTGGTGATATTTCGCGCAAAGAGGATGAATCCAAATGGATTGGCGCGTTGAAAAAAACGTTCTTCTTCTGGATTAAGAACCGGCCCTGCGCAGCCAAAAATAAAGGGACCAAATTCGAGTTCTTGGCCTGCCATCACCGAGCAAGAATAGGAATACAATCCACATCGCCCGCCACCATCGTTGCGCAAAAGCGCTTTGCATCATCGATATCGGCAAATCCTACAGCGCGCAGGCGATAAAAATCGCGGCCGCCACTGGTGGCTTTCACGATTAAACGATCCCGCCCGCGCATAAAGCTTGAAAACCTTTTGTCCAAGCGCTGCCATTCGGCCTTCGCAACCGCTTCACTGTCAAACGCGCCCAATTGCACCAACGCTGACCCTGCTGAGATATCCGACGGGCTCAAATCACGCACTGAGGCCACTTGCGCGGCGCGCGCTGAACCGATGGGCGCCAGGTTTGATGGGCGTTTGGGTGGCCGGATTGCTTGCGCCAGCCCCACAGAGCTCTCATTGTTCTGCAATGCAAGCTTCAGCGCGTCTTCAATCGAGTCTGATTGCTTTCGTATCGTACCATCAGCCGGTAATGCTATACCGTCGCGTGCGCTGCTATCGTTCAAAAGATCATCGGGTAAATTGTTAATATCAAGCGGTATCTGCGCATTCAAAACCACGCCGGAATTTTCTGAATTTTGGGACCGTAAGGCTCCGCTCGCCAGATCATCTTCTGACAACGAAACCGGGCTTGGCGCCAGCATCACTTGATCGGGGGCTTTCGAGGCAACTTCTTCTGCAACCCGATTGACCGATAGGCCTTTGTTCTGCGCGGAAAGCCCGCCGGGATTTTCCGGCGCCACCCGCATCGGATCTGAAGACGCCTTAATCACCGGAACACCGCTGACATCGCGCATGATTGTTTGATAGGCCCACATTCCAATGGCAATCGCCAAAGCCAAGCTAAGCCCGGCCCCGATCCAGCTGGCAAACATGCCCACGCCCAATCCTGGGCGCTGGTCGGTCTGCGCGGTCGGTGCCTCTAAATGCTCGTACTCTGCCATTATGCCCTCCGATGAGAACGCTAAACGCCTCTTCGGTCTCTCTTTTGCTCGCCGGCAGCGATGGCTTTTCTAGCGCATTTCTTCTGCCGGATTTACGCCTAGAATACCAAGACCGGCAGAAATAACAACCGCTACGGCGCGTGCGAGGGCGATTTTTGATTGCGATGCTGCAGGATTGTCTTCCTGTAAAAAGCGCAGAGCTTCAACTTCATTGCCTTTATTCCAAAGACTGTGCAGATCGCTCGACAGTTCATAAAGGTAAAAGGCCACCCGATGCGGCTCATTTCCTTTCGCTGCAACCTCAACCAAACGCGGCCATTCGGCGATTTTGCGCGCGACGCTCAATTCTGAGGGGTGTTCCATTCCGCTTAGATTGGCGCGTAGCAACGTGGCATCGTCAACCGCGATCCCTGCCGCCGTTGCGCGGCGCAAAACACTGCACACGCGCGCATGGGCATATTGCACGTAAAACACCGGATTTTCGCGGGATTGTTCAAGGACTTTGTCAAAATCAAAATCAAGCGGAGCGTCATTTTTGCGCGTTAGCATGACAAACCGCGCCACTTCTGCGCCCACCTGATCAATCACATCGCGAAGCGTTACAAAAGTTCCGGCGCGCTTTGACATCTTGAACGGCGCGCCGTCTTTATACAGTTTGACCAATTGCGTCAGTTTGACATCAAACCCCGTTTGAGCATCCGATAACGCCGATACCGCCGCTTTCATCCGCTTGACATAACCACCATGATCCGCGCCGAACACGTCAATCAATTGATCATAGCCGCGCATGACCTTATCATAATGATAGGCAATATCGGGGGCAAAATAGGTCCAACTGCCATCGGATTTCATTACCGGGCGATCCACGTCATCGCCATGTTCGGTCGATTTGAACAGCGTTTGCTTACGCGGCTCCCAATCTTCGGGCGTTTTACCTTTCGGGGGCTCAAGCACGCCTTCATAGATCAACCCTTTGGCGCGCAAACTTTCGATTGCCGCTTCGATTTTTCCAGTACCATAAAGCGATTTTTCGCTGAAGAAACTGTCCATCGTGACGCCCAGCGCGGCCAGATCATCTTTGATCAATTGCATCATCGCTTGGGTGGCAAAGGCGCGAATTTCGGCCAGCCAAATATCTTCGGGTTGCTCCAGATAGGCATCGCCAACTTTATCTTTCAGCGCCTGACCAACAGGCACCAAATAATCCCCCGGATATGAGCCATCTTCAAAGGCAACGTCTTGGCCATGCGCCTCGAGATAGCGCAAGTAAACCGAGCGCGCCAAAACATCGACCTGCGCGCCGCCATCATTGATGTAATATTCGCGCGTCACATCAAAGCCCGCATAATCTAACAAATTGGCCAGCGCATCGCCAAACACGGCGCCACGCGTATGCCCCACATGCAACGGGCCCGTGGGGTTGGCGCTGACAAATTCAACATTTACCGACCGTTTGTTTCCCAAATCGCTGCGGCCATAGGCAGCGCCATTTTCCAGCACCTGCCCCACAAGCCCCTGCCAAACGCTTGTGCAAAGCGACAGATTGAGAAACCCTGGGCCCGCCACATCTGCCCCGGCAATCCTTGGATCAGCCCTTAACAGAGGCGCCAATGCTTCGGCGATGGCGCGTGGCGATTGCCCCGAAGGCTTGGCCAAAACCATCGCCGCATTGGTGGCCATATCCCCATGCAGCGGATCGCGGGGCGGCTCAACGGTGACGTTTGCATAGCTTAAGCCCTGCGGAAGCTGATCGGCTGCCACCATTTGATCCAGCGCGTGCACAACCAAAAGTCGAATATCGTGAAATAGGTTCATCTGAAGCCTTCCTCTGTCTTGGCGGGGGTGTAGCACGCGCTCCGGCTAGGTCAATCGCTGTTTCGCCGCGGATCTGCGCTCTGGCCCCGTTTACAGCCGCGTCAATGCGCCTGAAAGCGCAGAAATTCGCCTTGGATTTGCCCCAGTGACCAAACGCGCATGTTCTTGCAGGGCAAACCGGTCCGTCATGCCAGCGATATAATCGGCCACAAGCCGGGCCCGTTTGGTTTCGTCGGTAGCCTCCAAAATATCCTTGCGCCACTGTTTTGGAAGCAAATCGGTGCGCTCTAAAAATAAAGGAAACAAATCATTCAGCGTTTCTGTCACCTCTTGACGCACCAGCACCACGCTAGGCGCTCGATACATACGCTCAAACAAAAATTGACGGATAACTTTCAAATCCGTCCAAACCGCCGGTGAAAATTGTACCATTGGGCGCCCTGCGCGGCGGATATCTTCAACGCTTTGTGGGTTTAAGTCTGCCAAATTATCTGACGAAACAGCGATCACATCTTCCACCAATATTCCAAAGAAGCGTCGCAGAGCTTCATGCCGGCGCCGATAATAATTCAAATTTGGGTATTTTGCATCTACCGCAGCAAAACAGCTGTTTAACATTGGCAGATCCGCCAATTCATCGGTTGAAAACAGTTCGGCACGCAATCCATCATGCAAATCATGGTTGTTATAGGCGATATCATCGGCCAAGGCGGCCACCTGCGCCTCGGCGCTGGCAAAGCCAGACAATTCTAAATCATGCAGGCGGTTATAGTCCGCCAATGCGTAATGCAACGTTCCGGTGACCGGTCCATTATGCTTGGCAATCCCCTCAAGCGTTTCCCAGGTTAGGTTCAACCCGTCAAATTGGGCATAATGGCGTTCAAGATTTGTGACGATGCGAACCGCTTGAGCGTTATGATCAAACCCCCCAAAAGGCGCCATCAATGCATCCAAAGCCTCTTCGCCCGTATGGCCAAATGGCGGATGCCCCAGATCATGCGCCAACGCCACCGTTTCCGTCAGTTCCGCGTTTAAACCCAAAACCCCCGCAATCGTGCGCGCCACCTGCGCAACTTCGATCGAATGCGTCAGGCGGGTGCGAAAATAATCGCCCTCATGTTCCAAAAAGACCTGCGTTTTATGCTTTAAGCGGCGAAAAGCGCTGCAATGCACAATCCGGTCGCGATCACGCTGAAAGCAGGATCGAAACGTGCTGCTATCCTCTGCAAACCGGCGCCCGCGGCTTTGCGCGGGATCACAACTAAATTTTTCACCCATCGGTTTGCCTTTCTTGCCGTATCCAAAGCGAATGCCTATACTCTAATCGTACGGCCAGATCACCTCGATGGAGAGTAACATAATGAACCTGCCCCCAAAAGTCACCGAACGCGCTTTTTCTCGGTTGTCAGAAATCAAAGCCTCTGCGCAGGGTCAAGCTTTACGCGTGGCCGTTGAAGGTGGCGGATGCTCGGGATTTCAATACGAGATCAAGCTGGATACAGCCCAAGATGATGATCTTGTGCTTGGCAGCGGCCCTGAAAAAGTGATCATCGACAGCGCGTCGCTGCCCTTTTTAGAAAATGCAGTTATCGATTTTTCACAAGAATTAATCGGCGCTCGCTTCATCATTGAAAACCCAAATGCCACAAGCTCTTGTGGCTGCGGAACCAGCTTTTCAATGTAATCGGCGTGACAACCCGCAATTTCAACCAGCGACCAAACAGACCGACGCAGACAGCCTATTCGGGCTTTCTGCGCGGGCCTGCATAAAAGGCTGGATATGGAACGGGTTATTTTAAAACGGGCGTGCAGCGCGCGAAGCCGTGAAAAAACTCATCAAACTTATCGCTCGAAGCTTCGGCCAATTGCAGATCACGATAGGCTTGGGGCGATAAATCTACAGTCAAAGTACCACGCATCTTAAACCAATCAGCGCTTCTTGCATTGTCCATTTGAAAAATACTTTCGGACATTCCGCGCAGCGCTGAAACCGGTTTGGGCGCGGGGTGAAACGATAGGGTGGCGGGCTCATTCGCGCCTTCAAACAGCGGCGTCCCTGATAAGGCCGCGAGCCAACTGCACATCAAATAACTGTGATATTCATCGCCCGGCAGAATTTTCCGGGGAATCTCGGTTTTTACGGCCTTAAACCCGGCCAGCTGTTCGAACACCCAATCCTCCCAGCCCAACGGTGGTGTTTGGCCGGCAAAGCGTAACGCAATGCAAATCTCGGCAAGAAGGTCCGTGTTGTGGTCCAGCAGCGCCAACAAGCCTGCAAATTCCAATGAACGGACCGCATCGGCGCTGATACCGGGGTCTTTACGCCCATATTCACTCAGATAAAAAACGATATGGGTTAATTCATACGCCGCCTTTTTATTCGGAATTGAAAAAGTCTCGGATTGATCGATAAAACCATGTAAGCGGTCAACCAAGGTCGGATCATCTCGCTGTGCGCGGCCAAGACCGCGTTTCAATAAACGCGCCGCTTCTGCGCGTTGCAAATCTGATAATTCCGCACCCACCAAATTGTGGTCTACAACCCACTCGCACAGCTTCGCAGATTTACCCTGCCCAAGCCCCAAAGCTTCCAGATCAAGCGCAAGCGATAACATGAACCGATAATATTGCGGGAAAAAGCATAATCTATGCTCTAAACTGTCATAAAAATTTTGGTAGTGGGTTAAATCGCTGGTGTTCAGCGTCACCGTACTGGTTTCAAGCAAATTGAGCAGTTCGGCGTTTTCTTTCAGCCAAAACACATCTTCCGTGGTGCGACGGCGATTGCAAAAGCAATCTATTAAAATGCCAATACGGCCAGCCTCTTCCAAGGGGCGGATCCTTTGCGGGAAGCTAATGATGTTTGACATTTTCTTACTCCTATTTGGTCAAGGAAGATAAAGAAGCCCCGTTTTAATCTGGTTAGGTGAGGTCGCGAGGCTTCTTTAATGGGGCATTTCGGGTGGGTGAGCAAAATCGATGCGTACGGCCTTCACGATGCAGACGTGAATAAGTGAACACCATTGCCACTGTCTAAATCTGAATTTTGGCTGGGAGCTGAGGCAGAGGTGAAAAGATGCACATTATCGCCCTGAATTGCATCGCTCGCATGCTCTGGAGACGAGGCTGAGGTAAACATTTCAACGCCCTCGCCTTGAAACGTATCTCTCGCGTTTACGGGGGCTGAAGCAGAGGTGAACATTTCAACAGCTTCACCGTGAAGCGTATCATGGGCGCTGGCGGGCGCTGAGGCAGAGGTGAACATTTCAACACCTTCTCCAAGATACGCCTGCATCGGGCCAAAAGGCTCTGAGGCGGATGTGAACAAATGGGTGCCCTCGCCACTATGCATGCTGGCAGTTTCTTGAGTGGCGGAAGCGGCTTGGATTTCGAATTTTTGGGCTAACATGTTTTTTTGCTCTCTAGGTTGTATAATCTATTAATTACACCTTTAGGTTGTATTGCAAGTTTTTTTTCTTGCTTTTGAAGAAAATTCCTAAAATTTAGCCCGAAAACATATTTAAACCTCTGTTATATATAAATTTAAATTTTTACTTAGTTTGAAGGAATTTATAAAAAACCTACTCTTACCAGCTCAATTTACAACTTTTAAGTGTATTAAGTGATTCTTACATCGCAGTTTCGCTTGCGAAAAACCGCAAGACACCGCTAAAGGCTCAGGGCAAGGGTAGCTTGGGGGTGAAGATGAAATTAGCAACGTTCAACATCAATGGCGTTAAAGCCAGAACGCCGGCCTTATGCGATTGGCTTGACAGCAGCGCGCCGGACATTGCTCTTTTGCAAGAGATTAAATCTGTCGATGAAGGATTTCCGCGCGATCTCTTTGAGGATCGTGGCTACCAAGTGGTGACCCATGGGCAAAAATCATTCAATGGCGTGGCTATTTTGTCGAAACTGCCGCTAGAAGATATTTCCTTTGGCCTGCCCGGGGATCCCGAAGATGTGCAAGCCCGCTGGATTGAAGCCACTGTCATCGGCAAGCACGCGCTCAAAATCTGCGGCCTATATTTGCCCAATGGCAACCCGGCCCCCGGCCCCAAATATGAATACAAACTTGCCTGGATGAAACGCCTGCGCCAACGCGCCATAGAGCTTATGGCCGCAGAAATGCCCGCCTTGATGGCCGGGGATTACAATATCATCCCTCAACCAGAGGACGCCGCCCGCCCCGAAATTTGGACAGATGACGCGTTGTTTTTACCGCAAAGCCGCGCAGCCTACCAAGCAATCACCCATTTGGGCTTCACAGATGCGTTTCGGTGCAAGCACGCAGAACCCGGCCATTATAGTTTTTGGGATTATCAAGCCGGAGCATGGAACCGCAATGACGGAATCAGGATCGATCATATTCTCATGACGCCTGCCTGCGCCGACCTGCTGCTTGACGCCGGCATCGACAAAGACATCCGCGGCTTTGAAAAACCATCAGATCACGTGCCGGTTTGGGCGCAATTAGATCTTTAGGACAGCCCCGTATCGGGGTTAAAGCGATATAACCAATCAAAACGTTTTAACATTGCGCTTGGAGCGACCGCCCCCAAACCGCGCAATGCGCTATGCGCGACCCACCGGGTCAGCGGGGCACTGAGATGATAGTTGCGGGCATTGCTTTGGGCTGTTGCAACAACCTTTTTCACGCGGGCTTGCCGCAAAAACTGATAGCGCTGAAAGCCTTGCCGCGTTGCACCATGAAGATGCAATGCCCGGCTCAACACCCAAGCATCTTCCAAGGCCATATTGGCGCCTTGAGCCAAGAAAGGGAGCATCGGATGCGCGGCGTCTCCGATTAAAACGCTGCGATCCTGAAACCAACACTCGGCCACAGGATGACGGAATAAACCCCATAAATACAACTCGGAAAGCGCGTTCAGCAACACATGTGCAAGCCCGCCAAAATCAGCAAAAGCAGCTCGAACATGCGCAGGATCATCGCGATGAGACCAACCTTCGCCCGCCCATAGGCTGCGTTCTTGTACCATCACCAAATTCACCAGGCTGCCGCCACGCAGCGGATAGCTCACAATATGCCGCCCCGGCCCCATATGCACCATCACCTTATTGGGATGATCCATGCTATTGGAGACCAGCGCGCGCCACGCCACCTGCCCGGTAAAAAACGGCGCAGATGGACCCAGCAAAGCCGTTCGCATGTTTGAGCGCACCCCATCCGCCCCAATCACCAAATCCACGGGGCTCGCTGCCGCCTCGCGGCCGAAAGCGCCAGATAAAAGATCTTGGCTGGAAAGGCTTTGCGAAAAGGCAAAGCGCACCCCCTGCGCTTTGCAGGCTTGAAAGAGGGTTTGGATAAGATCGGCGCGATGCACCAGCAAGAAATCCAGATCCGACGCGTGGGCTTTCAAATCAAGACGGCAGACCAATTTTCCGTCTTTGTAATCGCGCAAATCCACCGCCTCGGCGCGATCTGCAATATCCGCAACCGCGTCCTTCAGCCCCAAGCGGCTGAGCACGGCCAGCCCATTGGGAGAAATTTGCAAACCGGCCCCAACCTCTTTGATCGCCGCAGCCTGCTCGCAGAGGTGAACATTGGCGCCGCTTTGAGCACAGGCTAGCGCCGCGGCCAAACCGGCGATACCGCCCCCTACGACCTGGACCTGCAAGCCGTTCTCCATGTTTCACCTCAATAAAAAAGCCGATCTAGCGGATCGGCTTTTCAGGTTTCCTCAGTCGTCGCGGTGCACTTTTTCGCGCCGCTCATGGCGCTCTTGAGCTTCCAAACTCATCGTCGCGATAGGCCGTGCATCAAGCCGTTTAAGCGAAATAGGCTCACCCGTGACCTCACAATAGCCATATTCGCCCTCGTCAATGCGGCGCAGCGCGGCGTCAATTTTCGAGACGAGCTTACGCTGGCGGTCCCGCGTGCGCAATTCCAGCGCGCGATCAGTTTCTTCGCTGGCGCGATCTGCAATATCTGGGATATTGCGCGTGCCGTCTTGAAGCCCTTCGATCGTTTCCTTGCTGTCGCTCATCAGATCATTTTTCCAATCCAACAGCTTTCTTCTAAAATATTCCACCTGACGCTCATTCATGAATGGCTCGTCTTCGGCAGGAGTATAGCTATCCGGAATAAAACTCTCTTGCTTCATTACTACCCCTTGGCTTGGATCAGAGTATGACATGCATGTCTCCTTCCACAACTTTCCGTTCCCATTGGCACGCACCTACCGTAACAAGACGGGCTTGTCACTACTCAATAGCAACAGATTGCAGCAAAATGATTAACCCGCTAAGTTCCGCGCAACTTGGCAAGAATATGGGCAAAAGAATGAAATTTACCGGAACCAAAAACTATGTAGCGACGGAAGATCTCACCATCGCTGTGAACGCCGCGGTCACGCTGGAACGGCCGCTTTTGATCAAAGGTGAGCCTGGCACAGGTAAAACCGAACTGGCGAAACAAGTCGCCAGCGGGCTTGGCCTGGAGATGCTTGAATGGAATATAAAATCCACCACCAAAGCCCAGCAAGGCCTGTATGAATATGATGCGGTCAGCCGGTTGCGCGACAGCCAATTGGGCGAAGAACGCGTGCACGATGTAGCCAATTACATCCGCAAAGGCAAGTTATGGCAGGCCTTTGAAGCCAATAAAAAATTGGTTTTGTTGATCGATGAGGTCGATAAAGCGGATATAGAATTCCCAAATGATCTCCTTCAGGAATTGGATAAAATGGAATTCCACGTCTATGAGACTGGGGAAACGGTGCGCGCCACAAACCGCCCTATCGTGATCATCACATCAAATAACGAAAAAGAATTGCCCGATGCGTTTTTGCGCCGTTGCTTTTTCCACTATATTCAATTTCCCAATCCCGAGACCTTGAAACAAATCGTTCAGGTGCATCATGGAGACATCAAGGAATCACTACTTGCCGCCGCGCTTACCCAATTTTACGAACTCAGAGAGCAACCCGGGCTGAAAAAGAAACCCTCGACCTCCGAGGTTTTGGATTGGTTGAAACTTTTATTGGCTGAAGATCTCAGCGCCGAGGATCTTCAGCGGGATGGTGCCAATGCCCTGCCAAAACTGCACGGGGCTTTGCTGAAAAACGAGCAAGATGTGCATTTATTTGAACGCTTGGCCTTTATGGCGCGCAGCGGCCGTTGATCGCAGCGCGCGAAAGTTTTACTTGAAATCAGCAGAGCGCGTGACTTTTACAAATAAAGGGGCTAGAGCAAAGCCAGCGGAGCCTTGGCTTTTATCCTGAAAGCAACCCCCATAAAACAGAGTGTAATTATGTATCTATTGAGCGGATTATTTGGTGCCATTTTAGGCGCGGCGATCGCGCGAAAGCGCAGAGGAAAAGGGCTGGATATGGCGCAATATGCCGCTGGCTATGGAATTTTATTTGCACTGATCGGCTTGATCATCACCATCATTATTGATCGTACGGTGATCTAACGCGATGTTTCTGCCCTTTTTCGAAACGCTCAGAAAAACCGGCATTCCAGTTTCATTGCGCGAATTCATCAGTTTTCTAGATGCGGTGCAAACCGGCATGGTGATCTATGATTTAGATGGGTTTTACTATTTGGCCCGGACCATCATGGTGAAGGATGAGCGCCATCTTGACCGGTTCGATCGCGCCTTTCAAACCAGCTTCAAAGGCTTAGAAAACCTCAGCGATGCAGATATCCTGAACGCGGTGGATATTCCCTCTGACTGGCTGAAAAAAATGGCGGAAAAGCATCTCAGCCCGGAAGAAAAAGCCGAAATCGAAGCTTTGGGCGGCTTTGACAAGCTTATGGAGACTTTAAAGCAGCGGCTGAAGGAACAAGAGAAACGCCATCAAGGCGGCAGCAAATGGATTGGTACGGCAGGCACTTCGCCCTTTGGCGCCTATGGATATAACCCTGAAGGGGTGCGCATAGGTCAAAGCGAAAGCCGCAATCAGCGCGCGGTTAAAGTTTGGGATAAGCGCGAATTTAAAAACCTTGATGACAGCATTGAGCTGGGAACCCGCAACATCAAAGTGGCTTTGAAACGCCTGCGTCGCTGGGCCCGAGATGGGGCTGCGGATGAATTGGACATTGATGGCACCATCCGCTCAACAGCCGAAAATGGATATCTTGACGTGCAAACCCGGCCCGAACGCCGCAACGCGATCAAGGTGCTGCTATTTTTGGATGTGGGCGGCTCGATGGATCCTTATATCAAATTAGTAGAAGAATTATTTTCAGCTGCCCGCGCCGAATTCAAACATTTGGAATATTTTTACTTTCACAATTGCCTTTATGAGGGGGTCTGGCGCGACAATGCACGACGTTGGAACGATCAAACCCAAACCCATGAGATTTTGCGCACCTATGGTTCTGATTATAAATGCATTTTCGTCGGAGATGCGAGTATGTCGCCCTATGAAGTGGCCTATGCAGGCGGCGCGAATGAGCATTGGAATGCAGAGTCAGGGCAAACTTGGCTGATGCGCGCGCGCGCGCAATGGCCGTCGAATATTTGGATCAATCCGGTGCCAGACACGCATTGGCGTTACACCCAATCCATTCAAATGATCCAAGAGATTTTTGAAGACCAAATGGTCCCGATGACCTTGGCCGGGCTAGAGCGTGGCATGAAAGAGTTGGTGCGATAGGGCTTGTCAAGGCGGCAGCCTGAGGCCATATCACAGTCATGTTGCGATTTTCTCCTATCCTTCTGGCTCTGATCTATGGGCTGGTGATGTATAAATTTTCTGCCTGGCGCACTGCAAAAACCTTGGATCAGCAATCTGTTACCTTAATGGATCCCGCGCTGAGCCCCCTGTTGCAACGCATGGCAAAAGCGCTGGATATTCCAAAGCTAAACGTTCAAATCTATGAGATCGACCCGATCAACGGCCTGGCCGCGCCGGATGGACGGATTTTTATCACCCGTGGATTTTACAATAAATACAAGGCGGGCGATGTCAGCGGAGAAGAGTTGGCCTCGGTGATCGCGCATGAACTTGGCCATGTTGCGCTGGGCCATGCACGTCGGCGTATGATCGATTTTTCCGGCCAAAATGCCGTAAGAGCCGCGTTGGGGATGGTGCTGGGGCGGGTTTTGCCTGGGATAGGCCCATGGATTGCCGGCTTGGTGGCAAATTTATTGATGGCGCGTCTGTCGCGCGGCGATGAATACGAGGCAGATGAATATGCCGCAGCTCTGATGGTCAAATCGGGATTGGGAACCGACGCGCAAAAAACGTTATTTCTGAAATTGGAAGAGCTGACAGGGCAAATAGGCAGTCTTCCCGCATGGTTGATGAGCCATCCCAAAACAGCGGATCGGATCGCGGCTATTGAAACGCTTGAACAAAAATGGGGTCTTGGGTGACAAACGGGTGCGCCGGCGCGCAGGCAGTGCTGGCTTTAACTTTGTGCGGTGCGAATATAATCAAGCAAGCGCTGCGTTGATCCATCCTTATCCGCGGCCGATGCCGCGCCACTGAGCAACTGCTCCATATCGCGGGCCAGTTCTTTTCCCAGTTCGACCCCCCATTGGTCAAAACTATTGATTCCCAAAATAACCCCCTCGGCAAATACGCGATGTTCATAAAGAGCAATAACCTGCCCCAAAACAAATGGGCTAAGCCGTGGATAGATGAGCGTGGTTGAAGGACGGTTGCCGGGAAAGACGCGATGCCGCGCCTGCCGCTCCAATTCATCGCCAATTAACCCCTGCGCTATCATCAATTGGCGGGCTTGCTCCAATGTGCGGCCGCGCATCAAGGCCTCTGACTGGGCCAAGCAATTGGCCATTAAAAGCCGGTGATGCGTGTCAAGCGATGCTTCATGGCCTTCCCGCGCAACCATAAACTCACAGGGCACAACCGCGGTGCCTTGGTGAATCAGTTGATAAAAAGCGTGCTGGCCATTGGTGCCAGGTTCGCCCCAGACAACCGGACCTGACGGATATGGCAAATCTTGACCGTTCATATCAACGCGCTTGCCATTACTTTCCATTTCGAGCTGCTGCAGATAGGCAGGCAAACGGCTCAAGCGCTGTTCATAGGGCAGCACGGCGCGGGTGGCAAAGCCGCAAACCTGATGATGCCACAGCCCCACAAGCGCGAGCATAACTGGCATATTTTGCGATAGCTCTGCGGTGCAAAAATGCCGGTCCATGGATTGCGCACCGCGCAGAAAATCGCGAAACGCATTTGGGCCAATCGCCAGCATTAAACTCAGCCCAATAGGGCCCCAAAGCGAATAGCGCCCACCGACCCAATCGGCAAAGCCAAACACCCGCTCGGCGGCAATCCCAAAAGCTTTGGTTTTTTCCTGCGCGGTGGAAAGCGCCACAAATTGCGCCCCTGGATCCGTCACATGCTGGGCCAACCACGCTTTCGCAGTTTGCGCATTGGTCATGGTTTCGATCGTGGTAAAGGTTTTTGATGCTATGATAAACAAACTGCGCATTGGGTCCAGATTTTGTAAAATATCATGCAAATGGGCTCCATCGACGTTTGAAACGAAATGGCATTTGGGGCCATCATGATAGGGTGCCAAGGCCAAACAAGCCATGGCGGGGCCCAAATCTGACCCTCCAATCCCGATGTTTACGATATCGGTGATTGGCCCTCCAGGCCCCTGAAATCGCCCCCTCCTCAGGTCTTCGGAAAAATGGGTCATCCGCTGCAACGCCTCTTGCACATCGGGCATCACGTTATGGCCGTTCACAAAGACATCTGGCCCGTCTAAATTGCGCAATGCGCTGTGCAACACGGCCCGTCCTTCGGTTTCATTGAGCGCGGCGCCCTGAAACATGTCTAGGCGGCGCTCTTCTAATCCGCGCGCTTGCGCCAAATCCAGCAAGCCTTTGCGCGCAATCGCATCGATCCGAGTTTTAGAGTAATCCAACAGCAAATCATCGGCCTGAACTGAAAATTGCTCTGCCCGGTTTTTGGCCTCAAAAAGCGCCATAATGGGCTGTTGTTTTTGCGCATCCCAATGGCGCTTTAACGCATCAAACATCCTTATCCCCTTGCTTTTGCCTAGCGCTATGCTTGTCAGTCGGCCCAATGCACCGTGGTGCCGGCAAGCACGGCCATAATAGGTGCCTCTTGCGCAGGCAAGCTTTGCGCCTGTTCTAATGCTTGGCGTTTTTCAGCCCCAAAAATAACCAAATGTTTGTATTGCGCAGCGTTCAAAACCGCAGCAGAGAGGGTGACACGAGGCTCAGGCGCATCCGGCGCGCGCATCGCGACCAAAGGCGGCGCGCTATCGCCCAGCGCAAAGGACAGTTGATCGCCGCCCGGAAACAGCGAGGCCGTATGCATATCCGCCCCCATTCCAAGCAGCAAAACCGACAGTGGTAAACAGGCTTTTAGCTGGTGCGATAACGGCTCCATCGCGTCTACCGGCGTTGCATAATCGGCGTAAAGCGGCACATAGCTGGCTGCCTCAACCGGGCCCACCAGCAAACGGTTGCGCAATAAGGCGGTATTCGAGCGCGGGCTATCGCTGGGCACCCAGCGTTCATCGCTCAGTAAAATATTCACCCGCGCCCACTCCAGATCGCTTTGGCAGAGTTGGTCAAAAATTGGCCCAGGTGTGGTGCCGCCCGGAACCGCAAAACTGATCGTCGATTGGCGGGACAGCGCCTTGCGTAAATCGGCGATCAAGGCCTGACTAAGCTTTTCGACCAGCGCCGCGCGCGTGGGGTATTCTTCGAACTGATAGGTCATTTTATATCCCGCCATTTGCGACCATCACGATGCATCAGCATCAGCGCATCCTCAGGGCCAGAACTGCCACTTTCATAAGGTTTGGGCACATCATTGCGCTTTTCCCAATCTTCAATGATCGGATCGGTCCATTGCCAAGCCGCCTCCACTTCATCCCCGCGCATGAACAGCGTTTGATTGCCCCGAATAACATCCATGATCAAGCGCTCATACGCATCTGGCACTTCTTCGGCCTCAGGGCCCAACGCCTCGGCAAAGGTCATATCCAACGGAACGTCAACCAAGCGCATGCCGCCCGGGCCCGGCTCTTTGATCGTAACATCCATTGTGATGCCTTCATCCGGTTGTAGGCGAATCACCAACGCGTTGCGATGGCTGCCCGCTTCTGGGCCAAAAATAGAATGTGGCGTCTCTTTGAACACCACAGCAATTTCCGAACTGCGGGCGCGCAAGCGTTTGCCCGTGCGCAAATAAAAGGGGGTACCGGCCCAACGCCAATTCCCGATATGGGTTTTCAAAGCCAAAAAGCTTTCGCTGAAAGAGCGCGGATTATTCACATCCTGGCGATAGTTTTCTTGACCGTCTGGGCTGGCATATTGCCCCCGCACAATATGATGCGCTGGTACGGCGTCCAAGGCTCTGATCACCTTCAGCTTTTCATCGCGCACCGCATCGGGATTGAATTGTGCGGGCGGCTCCATCGCGATCAAGCATAGCAGCTGCATCAAATGGTTTTGCACCATATCGCGCATCGCGCCGGATTTATCATAATATTCGCCGCGCCCGCCCACGCCCACGGTTTCCGCAACAGTGATTTGAATATGATCAACATATTGCGCATTCCAGAGCGGCTCAAACAGCATATTTCCAAAACGGATCGCCATCAAATTTTGTACGGTTTCTTTGCCCAAATAATGATCAATACGATAGATCTGCTTTTCGCTGAAATGTTCTGACAATGTGGCGTTCAATTGCTGCGAACTTTTTAAATCACGGCCAAACGGCTTTTCGACCACGATCCGACTATCCGAAAGGGCGATGCCGCGCTTGTGCAACCGTTCGGCCAAGGCGCCAAACAGGCTTGGCGCAACCGAAAAGTAAAACGCACGCACCGTATCGGGTCGCATTTTCTTCGCCAGCTCTTCCCAGCCAGCCTCCCCCATCGCGTCGATTGCAACATAATCAAAGCGCTCTAAAAACCCGGCCAAAACATCCGCATCTGGGTTTTTGACCCCAAATTCAAGAATCGCGTCCCGCAGCATCGCCCGGTAAGTCGGCGTGTCCAAATTGGCGCGCGCCGCCCCAATAATGCGGGCCTCAGCCGGGATTTGACCCGCCGCAAAACGCCGAAACAAACCAGGAATAATTTTTCGTTTTGCAAGATCACCTGTGCCACCAAATATCACCAAATCAAACGGATCAACGGGAATAACGCGTGAAACCATGTCAGCACCTCTTTTCGTTGGGCTTTTATAACCGGCTGCCAGCCACCATCAAATAAAACAATTGTTAGCGCTAACGTAAGCCGCTTTTAGGTAAATAATCGGGCAAAGTCTATGCTGTTTTTTGACCCGCCCCGTCCGGGATCTTCAGCCCGCTTTGTTCAAAGCCCACAGGGAATATTTTTTAAACTTTCAGATTAAAAATCAAGACCCGCGATGCGCCCCCCCGAGATAGGTTGAGGCACCCCGGTTGTCATTGGAGCAGAAATGGGCAGCCCTCGAAGCACCCGCACCGCCAAATACGCAAAAGCCTGGGCCTCCAACATATCTCCGTTCAGACCAATCGCTTCTACAGGCTGCACAGGACAGGCCACTTGCGCGCAAATCGCATCACAAAGCGCCAAATTGTGGCGACCACCGCCGCAAAGGTAAAGTGCAGCGGGCGCAATTGGGCAGCGCTCAACCGCCTCCGCCACGCCAAATGCGGCAAAGGCCACCGCGGTGGCCAAAGCATCTGGCAAAGACATATCTGCCAGTTCTGCAAGCTCTGCCGAAAACGCGTCACGATCCAAGGATTTTGGAACATTTTGAAAAAAATAAGGATGCATTTTCCAACGCGACAGCAATTTTGGATCAACCTGCCCCGTGGTGGCCAAGCGCCCCTCTTGATCGACGGGTTGCCCCAAACGATGATGCATCAGATCGTTCAGCGGGGCATTGGCCGGGCCCGTATCAAAGGCGAGCAGGGCAGCTTTTTCTTCAGGTGCCGCGCAGCTTGGGTTGAGCCATGTGAGATTGCCGACACCGCCCAAGTTTAAAAACGCCACTGGCGTGTTCAAACCCGCCCATTGCGCGCAGGCAAAATGAAAAAACGGGGCCAAAGGCGCGCCCTGTCCGCCCAGCGCCACATCCTTGCTGCGAAAATCCCAAATAACGGGCTTGCCAAGCCTTTGCGCCAAAACGTGCCCATCGCCCAATTGGTGGGTTCCCCTTCCCCTTGGATCATGGGCCAGAGTTTGCCCATGAAACCCATATAGCTCAGCCACATCAAGCATCTGATAGGCCTCTAAATGCCGCTGATGAATAAGCCCGCGCGCTGTCTCTAGCCCCTGCGCCTCGGGCCACTTCCCAAGCACCAAAGACAAAATATTATGATCAGCCGCGCTATAAGGGTGATAGGCGCTTGCCCCAAACGAGGCGATTTTCTGACCATCCGTGGTGATTTCCGCCACATCCACCCCATCCAAAGATGTACCAGACATCGCGCCAACCGCCGTTACAAGCTTTTCCACGAAGATCCCTTTTCCTTGCCCGGCTTCCGCAGTATAGAAGCGCTTAAAAATAACTATGTGAGGCCACCCATGAGCTTTCAACCCAAATCTGATTTTCTTGACATCATGATGTCTCGTGGATTTTTGGCCGATTGCACGGATTATGAGGGCTTAGACAAAGCCTTACTGGCGGGCGGGATGCCCGGTTATATTGGCTTTGATGCAACTGCCCAATCGTTGCATGTGGGCAGTCTCATTCAAATTATGATGTTGCGCTGGTTGCAAAAAACCGGCGGGCGCCCGATTACGCTGATGGGTGGTGGCACGACGAAAGTGGGCGATCCCAGCTTTCGGGCGGATGAACGCCCATTGCTGACACCCGCCAAGATTGACGAAAATATCGCCGGCATCAAAAATGCGTTTTCTTCTTATATCACATATGGTGATGGGCCTTCCGATGCGCTGATGATCAATAATGCCGAATGGTTGGATGAATTGAACTATTTGGGATTTCTAAGAGATATTGGACGGCATTTTTCGGTGAATCGCATGCTCAGTTTTGAAAGCGTGAAATCACGGCTGGATCGTGAACAATCACTATCCTTTCTTGAGTTCAATTACATGATCCTACAAGCCTATGATTTTCTAGAGCTCAACCAGCGCTATGGGTGCCTGCTGCAGATGGGGGGATCGGATCAGTGGGGCAATATCGTCAATGGAATCGATCTGACGCGCCGCGTGGTTGACAACGCGGTGTTCGGCTTAACCTCACCGCTTCTGACCACCTCAGACGGAAAGAAAATGGGCAAATCTCTTGATGGGGCGGTTTGGCTGAATGCAGATATGCGCAGCCCTTATGAGTTTTGGCAATTTTGGCGCAACACCACAGATGCGGATGTGGGGCGATTTTTAAAACTTTACACAGAGCTGCCGGTCGGTGAATGTGAGAGGCTGGGCGCGCTGGAAGGCTCTGAGATCAATGAAGCAAAAGCCATTTTAGCGCATGAAGTAACCAAGCTGTTACACGGCGCAGATGCCGCCGAGAAAGCCCAAGCCACGGCGCGTGAAGTGTTTGAAAAAGGCGGCATTGGCGATGATTTACCAACCGTGAAGTTAACCTCAGAAGATCTGGGCGCTGGAATTTCGATTGTACAGTTGATCGTCAAAGCAGGATTGGTGAAATCGGGCAAAGAAGCCAAACGTTTGATCGCAGAAAATGGCGCCAAACTGGATGATAAGCCGCTCACCGATGCTGGCCTAATGCTGGATGCGGCTGCATTTGGCAGCCCAATCAAGCTGAGCGCTGGTAAAAAGCGCCACGCACTGGTGCAATTGGTGACATAAAAAACGCGCCTCAGGCAGAGGCTGAGCCCGAGGCGCGTTTAAATGTTCAAAACCGGCTGATTTAGTCGGTCACTGTGACTTTCGACATACGATCGGGCATGCCCAAAACCGCGCCATTGGCGCCTTTGCCCAGCTTGATCGCATCCACCACATCCATTCCGTCAGTGACTTTGCCCACCACCGTATATTGCCCGTTCAGAAAATATCCTTCGGCAAACATGATGAAAAACTGGCTATTGGCGCTGTTGGGGTTCTGCGCACGCGCCATCCCAATTACCCCGCGATCATAGGGCATATCGGAAAATTCTGCAGGCAGATCTGGCAAATCAGACCCGCCCCGCCCTGCCATGGAGGTGTTGCCTCCGGCTTTTCCGAATTCCACATCCCCAGTTTGCGCCATAAACCCTTCGATCACACGGTGAAACACCACGTCATCATAGGCACCCGCGCTTGCCAGCGTGGTGAGGCGCTCAACATGTTGCGGGGCGATCTCTTCAAACAAATCAATGGTAACTGTTCCCTTGCTTTGCTCGCCTGCGACCTCAATCACCAAACCCGCCGCCAAGGCCGGCCCGCTTAAAACGGCGCATAACGCGCTTAGTTTAAACATCGGCCGCCACTTTCATGCTAATCATACGATCCGGGGTCATCGGCGGCTCACCGCGCTCGATCTCATCCACCAATTCCATTCCGGTCAACACGCGCCCATAGACCGTATATTGCCGGTTTAAAAAGTGATTATCGCCGAAATTTATAAAAAACTGACTGTTTGCGCTGTCAGGATTGGCGCTGCGCGCTGCTCCGATCGTGCCACGATCATGCGGGATGCCTGAAAATTCAGCTTTCAAATTGGGCAATTCAGAACCGCCCGTTCCCGCCATCCGCAGATCAAAATCGGCTTCTATATTGCCATTTTTAACATCCCCGGTTTGCGCCATAAAACCATCAATCACGCGGTGAAAGCACACATTGTCATAGGCACCGCTGCGCGCCAATTCTTTCATACGATCGCAATGTCCAGGCGCGATATCGAGTAAAAGTTCAATCACGACGGTTCCCGATTTCAATTCAATCAAGATTGTATTCTCAGGATCTTTATAGGGGCTAGATTTTGCCGCTGTTTTCTTTGCAGCAGGCTTTTTTGCCGCCGGTTTCGCCTTCGCTTTAGATGCCTTTTTCTCGGCCATGATCGATCCTTTCTGATAACTGGTGCAGCTTCCTATGCTGGATTCCTTTGGGGAACAAGGTGCACCGCGCGTCAGATCATTTATACAGAGCTTGAATCGAATCAATGTAGTGAAAGAAAGCGGGAAATAGATGGGCTGGAAAACCTTAGATAATATGGACATATCGGGTAAAAAGGTGCTTCTGCGCGTCGATATCAACGTTCCGATGAAGGCCGACAAAGTCAGCGACGCCACGCGGATCGAAAAAATTGTTCCAACCGTGAAAGACATATTAGCGGCTAAAGGCATGCCCATTCTAATGGCCCATTTTGGCCGGCCCAAAGGCGTTGCCAGCCCCGCACTAAGTCTGAAACAGCTGATCCCCGCATTGGAAACCGCGCTTGGACAATCCGTAATTTGGGCCGATGCCACAATCGGAGCCAAAGCCGAAGCCGCCAGCGCGGCGTTGCGAGAAGGGCAAATTCTCATGTTAGAAAACACCCGCTTTCACGCAGATGAAGAAGCCAATACTACAGAATTTGCCGCCGCCCTGGCCGCGTTGGGGGATATCTTCTGCAATGATGCGTTTTCCGCAGCGCATCGCGCGCATGCCAGCACCGAAGGCCTGACCCACCATCTTCCAGCCTGCGCAGGACGTTTGATGCAAGCTGAGCTGCAAGCCCTAGAGGCGGCTTTGGGCGCGCCGCAGCGCCCAGTAGTGGCCGTGGTGGGCGGTGCAAAAGTTTCAACCAAGCTCGATCTTCTGGGCAATTTGGTCACTAAAGTGGATCATTTGGTGATCGGCGGGGGAATGGCCAACACGTTTCTAGCCGCTCAAGGCCATGCAATCGGCGCGTCTTTGGCCGAACATGAAATGACAGATACAGCGCAAAACATCTTGGCGAAAGCCAAGGCTGCCGACTGCAAAATCATCTTGCCTTCGGATATTGTGGTCGCCCGCGCCTTTGCAGCCCATGCGCCCCATGAAACCCTGCCCGCCGCGTCCTGCCCAAAAGACGCGATGATCTTAGATGCTGGGCCCGATACGGTTGACACCATCGCTGCCGTATTCGAGGCAGCCAAAACACTGGTTTGGAACGGCCCATTGGGCGCCTTTGAATTAGAGCCTTTCGATCGCGCAACCAACGCCGCAGCGCGCAAAGCCGCAGCGCTGAGCGCAGCTGGCAAGCTTATCTCGGTGGCGGGCGGTGGAGACACCGTTGCTGCCTTGAACAAAGCCGATGCTGCGCAGGATTTCAGCTATATTTCAACCGCAGGGGGCGCTTTCTTGGAATGGATGGAAGGCAAAACATTGCCTGGCGTCGCTGCGCTCACGCAAAAGTAAGCGAGCATCCGTATCAGGCACTCTTTTTTTAAAAATAATCACTTTTTTTCAATATGTTGGCGCTATCATATTTGCGCTGCCACCTTTCCCTAAGATAGAAGGTGGCAGTCTGCCTGCGTTTTGAGCGGGCAGGATAACGCATTTTAAAAAAGGATGGCGCATTGAGCACTCTTACGCAAATGGACCAAATTTCCACGGGGCAGGGTTTTATCGCTGCGCTCGATCAAAGCGGTGGCTCCTCGCCCAAGGCGCTTGCTGAATACGGAATTTCAACCAACGCCTACCAATCCGACGCAGAGATGTTCACCCTGATCCACGAGATGCGCTGCCGGCTGATGACCGCGCCCGCATTTGATGGACGCAAAATCATTGGGGCGATCCTCTTTGAAGACACCATGATGCGGCAGGTCGGTGAGATAAGCGTTGCCGATTATTTATGGAGCACGCGCAACGTGGTGCCGTTTCTGAAAATTGATAAGGGCTTGGAAGGCGCGCAAAACGGCGTGCAAATCTTAAAGCCGATACCGGGCTTAGACGCGCTGCTGAGGCGCGCCACGGATGCAGGGATTTTTGGCACCAAAATGCGCTCTGTAATCCATTCTGCGAACGCAAAGGGCATTGCCGCAATTGTCGCGCAACAATTTGACGTCGCGCAAACGATCCTGGAACATGGTTTGATTCCAATCATCGAACCTGAAATTAATATTCAAAGTGCGGATAAAGCCGTGTCAGAAACACTGTTATGCGACGAAATTTTAACCCAACTTGATCGGTTAAACGCTGATCAATCTGTTATTTTGAAACTGACCCTGCCAGAAGTGAACAACAGCTATGCACCCTTAATTGCGCATCAAAATATTCTGCGCGTGGTGGCGCTTTCCGGCGGTTACACCCGCCCCATCGCCAATCAACGCCTCCGCCAAAATGCAGGGATGATCGCAAGTTTTTCGCGGGCGCTGCTAGATGGCCTGTCGGCAGCACAAACCGACGCTGAATTCAACCAAAGGCTTTCGCAATCAATTCAGGAAATATACGACGCCTCTGTCGCGGGAGAAGACGCGAGTCTTTGCTGAAACCGGCGGCACACCCACCTTTTGCCTAGGCGCACTGCCGCCCTAGGAAACAAAATCTCGTCAAAAGTAACTTTGGGGATTCACAAGGCGAATCACCTGTGTCATAATTCGATCAAGTCCAAACATATGGGCATGACAGGCAGGTATGACGCAAACAAGAACATATTCCGGTTGGGGCCTCTTGGCCGTGGTTTCGCTGGCCACCGGCTTGGGCAGTTATTTTGCCTTTGCAGCCATTCAAGGGGAATATGGCGTATTGCGCCGCGCCGAAATAACCAGTTTCTCAGACAATTTAAGCAGCGAATTGATGCGCTTAAACACCGAGGTCGTCCAGATGGAAAACCTCACGCAACGCTTGTCGGACGAATATCTTGATATCGATCTTTTAGACGAACGTGTACGAGAAATTTTGGGCTATGTCCGCAGCTCAGAGCTGGTTGTCAACTAACGTTTCGTCAGCCAAAACCCAGTAAACACACCGTAAACACACCGTAAAAAGATTTTGCTCGCAACTTTTTTTATTTTGCTGTAAGGAATGGTTTAACATTAAACTAATTTATTCGGAGGCGCGACATGGCGGCACGAAAGGTGGCAGCTAAACCCAATATCTCACCCGAAGAACTTTTGGGGTATTACAAAGACATGCTGCTGATACGGCGGTTCGAAGAAAAAGCAGGGCAACTTTACGGGATGGGCCTGATTGGCGGGTTTTGCCACTTGTATATTGGCCAAGAAGCCGTGGTTGTCGGGCTCGAAGCTGCTGCCGAAGACGGGGATAAACGTATTACGTCTTATCGCGATCACGGCCATATGCTTGCCGCAGGCATGGATCCAAACGGAGTTATGGCCGAATTAACCGGGCGCAGCGGTGGCTACTCCAAAGGCAAAGGCGGCTCCATGCACATGTTCAGTAAAGAAAAGCATTTTTACGGCGGGCATGGCATCGTTGGGGCGCAAGTGCCGCTGGGGGCAGGCTTAGCCTTTGCGGATAAATATCTTGATAATGGGCGCGTCACATTTGCCTATTTTGGCGATGGCGCCGCGAACCAAGGGCAAATTTACGAAACCTTCAATATGGCGGCACTTTGGGATTTACCCGTGATCTTCGTGATCGAAAACAACCAATATGCGATGGGAACCGCCCAAAAGCGTTCGACCTCAACGCCGGATCTATACACCCGCGGTGAGGCTTTTGGTATCAAAGGTCAGGCCGTGGATGGTATGGATGTATTAGAAGTGAAAGCCGCCGGCGAAAAAGCGGTTGCGCATTGCCGCAGCGGCAAAGGCCCATATATTTTAGAAATCAAAACCTATCGCTATCGCGGCCATTCCATGTCTGATCCGGCCAAATACCGCACCCGCGAAGAGGTTCAGAAAATGCGCGAAGAGCGCGATGCGATCGAATCTGTGCGCAGCCTTTTGTTAACGGGCAAACACACCACAGAAGAGGCGCTAAAGGCGATCGATAAAGACGTCAAAGACATCGTCAACGCATCCGCCGAATTTGCAAAGACCAGCCCAGAGCCCGACTTAGACGAGCTTTGGACGGATATCTACGCCTAAAGCATAAGGAGATTTATGATGGCAATTGAAATTCTTATGCCCGCCCTTTCCCCCACAATGGAAGAGGGCACATTGGCAAAATGGATGGTCAAAGAAGGCGATGTTGTGGCCGCTGGCGATATCATTGCAGAAATTGAAACCGATAAGGCAACAATGGAATTTGAGGCCGTTGACGAAGGTATAATTGGGCAAATTATCGTGGCAGAGGGCAGCGAAAACGTAAAAGTGAACAGCCCGATTGCAACCATACTGGCTGAAGGCGAACCCGCTGCAGCACAGCCTAGCGCCGCGCCGCCCGCCCCGTCGCAAGCAGAGGCGCCTGCGCCGGCAGCTGTGCCGGCGCAGGCGCCGGCAAAAGCGGCAACGGCCGCGCTGGCTCCGAATACCGCGCCCGATTGGCCCGAAGGCACAACGCTGAAACAACAAACGGTGCGCGAGGCTTTGCGCGACGCGATGGCCGAGGAAATGCGGCAAGATCAAAACGTATTTTTGATGGGCGAAGAAGTAGGCGAATATCAAGGGGCCTATAAAATTTCGCAGGGCCTGCTTGACGAGTTTGGAGAAAAGCGCGTGATCGACACGCCGATCACCGAACATGGTTTTGCAGGAATAGCGGTTGGTGCAGCCTTTGGCGGGCTACGGCCAATCGTTGAGTTTATGACGTTTAATTTTGCCATGCAGGCGATGGATCAAATCATCAATTCCGCGGCGAAAACGCTATACATGTCGGGCGGTCAAATGGGGGCACCAATGGTGTTTCGTGGCCCCAATGGTGCGGCGGCGCGCGTTGGCGCGCAGCATAGCCAAGATTACGCAGCCTGGTATGCGCATATTCCCGGGCTTAAAGTGGCGATGCCCTATTCGGCTTCGGATGCTAAGGGCCTGCTGAAAAGCGCCATTCGCGATAACAATCCGGTGATATTCTTGGAAAATGAAATCTTATATGGCCGCAGTTTCGACATGCCAGACATAGAAGATTTCACGGTTCCATTCGGCAAAGCCCGAGTCTGGCGCGAAGGGACAGATGTTACCATCGTGAGCTTTGGCATCGGCATGCAATACGCGTTAGAAGCGGCTGATAAACTGACAGAGCAGGGCATAAGCGCCGAAGTGATTGATCTACGCACCTTGCGGCCGATCGATTACGATACGGTGTTGGCCTCGGTTCAAAAAACCAACCGCTGCGTCACGGTGGAAGAAGGCTTCCCCGTTGGAGCGATTGGCAACCATCTTTCCGCCGTGATTATGCAGCGCGCCTTTGACTATCTGGACGCGCCTGTGATCAATTGCACCGGCAAAGATGTGCCGATGCCATATGCGGCAAATTTGGAGCGTCATGCCCTGATCACCACCGATGAGGTCATCGCCGCCGTTCATTCTGTTACCTACCGCTAAGGAGATCGGATCATGCCTATAGAAATTTTGATGCCAGCGCTATCTCCGACGATGGAAGAAGGCACGCTTGCCAAATGGTTGGTAAAAGAGGGCGATGCTGTTGCCTCGGGAGATTTGCTGGCTGAAATCGAAACTGACAAAGCCACGATGGAGTTTGAAGCAGTTGACGAAGGCATCATTGGCAAACTTTTGGTCGCGGAAGGCACTGAAAATGTGGCCGTGAATAGCGCGATTGCCGTTTTACTGGAAGATGGCGAAGCCTCCTCAGAGGTCGAAGCAGCGCCCAGCGCGCCTGCAAGCCCTGCCCCGGCCGCCGAAGCAGCCACATCAAGCCCAGCAAAGTCCGCAACGCTCGCCTCCTCTCCCGCATCGACGCCCCCCGCCGCCGAAGATAAGGCGACGGAGGGGGCACGCATTTTTGCAACGCCTTTGGCGCGCAAATTGGCAGCGCAGAACAATGTTGATTTAACCAGATTATTGGGTAGCGGGCCGCGCGGTCGGATCGTAAAAGCTGATATTGAAGCGGCAGGAAGCGCTGTGTCTACCGACAGAACAGTGGCTTCAATGGCCAGTGCGGCAAGTACAAGCGGCGCGGCCTATGCGCCCCAATCGGCTAATTTTGAAACCATCTCTAAACTATATGCTGAGCGTGCCTATGAAGAAATCTCATTGGATCGTATGCGCAAGACCATCGCGGCCAGATTAACCGAAGCCAAGCAAACGGTCCCGCATTTCTATCTTCGCCGTGATGTTATGCTTGATAATTTGCTCGGCTTTCGCGGTGAGATGAACGCCGCGCTTGCAGAACGTGACGTGAAGTTATCGGTCAATGATTTTGTGATCAAAGCCTGCGCGCTGGCCCTAACGACGGTGCCAACCGCCAATGCCATTTGGGCCGGTGATCGTATATTGCAATTCACCCCTGCTGATATTGCGGTGGCTGTGGCCATCGATGGGGGGCTGATAACGCCCGTGCTAAAAGATGCGGATCAAAAAAGCCTCTCCGTGCTCAGCACCGAGATGAAAGATCTCGCAACACGGGCAAAGGGACGAAAATTAGCCCCGGATGAGTATCAGGGGGGCAGCTTTGCGATTTCAAACCTTGGAATGTTTGGCATTGATAATTTTGATGCCGTGATCAATCCCCCCCATGGCGCGATCTTAGCCGTGGGCGCGGGTAAGAAAAAGCCCGTCGTAACCGCGTCGGGCGAGTTGGGCGTAGCAACCGTGATGTCCTTGACATTATCGGTGGATCATCGGGTGATTGATGGGGCTTTGGGCGCCGAACTTTTAAATGTAATCGTCAAAAACCTTGAAAACCCAATGGCGATGCTGGCCTAAGCGCCGCACGGGCTCACGCCACATTAAAAAAGCCCCGCTTTATCAGCCGGGGCTTTTGACATCTCAACCATATAGGCCCTCAAAACCCTAAGGTTTTACACTATCAGTCCAGGCTCGCCTCGCCCGAAAGCAATTGATCCATCGATATTGAAGGCGTGCTGCACCCTGCGGTGCCAACAACTTTTGCAGGCACGCCGGCAACGGTGGATTTTTCGGGAACATTATCCAGCACGACCGACCCTGCGGCGATGCGCGAGCAGCGCCCAACGTGAATATTGCCCAGCACTTTCGCACCGGCGCCAATCAACACCCCATCACCAATCTTTGGATGCCGATCTTGCTCTTCCTTGCCGGTCCCGCCCAAGGTAACGGCATGCAGCATTGAAACATTATCGCCCACCACCGCCGTTTCCCCGATCACGACCGAATGCGCGTGATCGATCATCAGACCTTTTCCAATCCGGGCATTCGGGTGGATATCGATCCCAAACACTTCGGATGTTCGAGATTGCATAATATAGGCCAGATCAATCCGGCCATCTTTCCACAGATAATGCGCAACGCGATAGGCTTGCACAGCCTGAAAGCCTTTGAAGTAGAGCAGCGGTTGCATATATCTGTGACAGGCCGGATCTCTATCATAGCTTGCCATAATATCTGCCCGCGCCGCCAGCGCCAATTCTGGCTCATTCGCATAGGCCAGCGCACACATATCATGCAGCGCCTGTTCAGACATCTGCGCCGAGGCCAGTTTTTGCGCCAAACTATGAGAAAGCGCAGCTTCAATATCTGAATGTTGCAAAATTATCTGATGCATGAAGCCGCCCAGAAGCGCTTCGCGCTGAATTGATTGTTCGGCTTCTTGTCGAATACGCTCCCAAACCGGATCTAGCTTGGCAAGATGGTGTTGTGGATCCCTCATTCGGCGCCTCCCGTTAACGTGGGCTTTAAGTATAAATTTAATCCACAGCGTCAACCAAAGCAAGTCAAATGCAATACTTAAGGATGGCTAAATAATATTCTTTTTTGAATGCTTAGTACAGAATAATTAGCCGCGCAAAGATCACACGAATAGCAAAACCACTAACCGCTAACCTCAAGATTTTCTGAAATTGTTATATAGGCGCTAGGGCCTGGAATGATCTACCAGATGAAACTTGGCTTCCCTCTGGTTCGTGCCCTCGGTCTATGATAGCGGGCTGCATACGCTAAGGATAGAGCAGAGTGACATCATGAAAAAACCCAAATGGGTTGTTCAGAAAGAGCAACAAAAAAAGGCTGCCAGCCAAGAAACCATCTGGTTGTTTGGAATCCACGCTGTTCAAGATGCGCTTAGAAACCCGCAACGTGAAAAACTACGGCTGGTGGTCAGCAAAAACGCGGCCGATAAATTGGCAGAGGCAATCGCTGTGGCGGGTATCGAACCTGAATTTTCCGATCCCCGCAGCTTTGCCGCGCCCCTAGACAGCGGCTCAGTGCATCAAGGGGCTGCTATGGAGGTGAAACCGCTTAACTGGGGTAGCCTTCAGGATGTTGCCTTGGCCGCTGGTGACGGCGCGCCGCGTTTGGTCTTGTTGGATCAAGTCACCGACCCGCATAATGTGGGCGCGATTTTGCGATCTGCAGAAGTGTTTGGTGCCAATGCGGTGATTGGCACCCAAAGGCATAGCGCCCCAGAAACTGGAGCCCTAGCAAAAACTGCCAGCGGCGCATTGGAACGCCAACCCTACCTGCGCCTGCGTAATTTAAGCGATACGATCATTGCGCTGCAAGAAATGGGATATTGGGTTATCGGGCTCGATGGAGAGGCCAATCTCACGATAAAGCAAGCGAGCGTCGATAAACGCGACCGACCTCTTGCGCTTGTCTTGGGCGCCGAAGGGCCAGGCTTGCGACAGCGCACAAAAGAGACCGTGAATGTTTTGGCGAGAATACAGTCTGCTAAAAGCTTCGGATCGTTGAATGTTTCGAACGCAGCAGCGGTTTCACTTTATTCCTTACAATCTTGATCCGAAAAATAAAACGTCCGGCTTCCACCGTAAGAAAAGAAGCTGTCGGTTCAGAGCACAGTTCAAAAGCAATACTGCCTCTGGTCAAATCTTTTTAAACCCACTAAAGCAGGGCCAAAGCGCTGGAGCATAGCCATGAATTATGAAACTGCGGGCGAGGTCGAGAACGCCTATAGCGACATGATCTCTTCGATCGAGGAGATCATCGAAGACGCCCGAAACGGCAAGATGTTTGTTCTTGTTGACCATGAAGATCGTGAGAATGAAGGCGACCTCGTGATACCTGGCCAAATGGCCACACCGGATGCGATCAATTTTATGGCACAGCATGGGCGTGGGTTGGTTTGCTTATGTCTGACCTCTGATCGGATTGACCAGCTTGGGCTACAACTTATGAGTACGCATAATTCATCGCGCCACGAAACCGCGTTCACGGTCTCAATCGAGGCACGCGAAGGGGTGACGACAGGCATATCCGCGCAGGATCGGGCCCGCACCGTTTCGGTGGCGATCGACGCGTCAAAATCTGCGTCAGATATCGCGACTCCAGGCCATGTTTTTCCTTTGCGCGCACGCACGGGCGGTGTGTTGGTGCGCGCCGGTCATACTGAAGCCGCCGTTGACATCAGCCGTTTGGCCGGTTTGAACCCTTCCGGGGTAATTTGCGAGATCATGAATGAGGATGGCACCATGTCGCGCCTGCCCGATTTGGTCGGCTTCGCGCAGCGTCATGGACTGAAAATTGGTACAATCAGCGATTTGATCGCCTATCGCCGGCGGCATGACAACTTGGTACGGGTTCAAAGCGAGAAAGAAATCATATCAGAATTTGGCGGCAGTTGGGTGATGCGCAGTTACGTAGATGAAACCCACGGGGATGAGCATATTGCGCTTTGCAAAGGCGATCTTTCGGGATCTGACCCTGTATTGGTGCGGATGCACGCATTGGACCCTATGCTCGACATTATTGGCACTGGCCCCAATGGGCGCGCAGCTGAATTTGGCGATGCCATGAAATTGGTCGCGCGCGAGGGTCGCGGTGTTGTGGTTTTATTGCGCGACACAGCGATGAAATTAGAAAGCAGCGAAGAAAGCTCGCCCAAGAAATTACGCCAATACGGGCTTGGCGCGCAGATATTATCTTCGCTCGGCCTGTCCAAGCTAGAACTTCTGACCAACTCTCCGATTCCTAAGGTTGTGGGTTTAGACGCCTATGGGCTGGAAATTGTGTCAACGCGCAAAATATCGGTGTTAGGGTAATGGCACAGTCAGAACAACATTACACGCTAGCTCAGCCAAGCTTTGAGCAACCGGTCAAGCTTTTGATCGTGGTGGCGCCTTATTACAAAGATATTGCCGATAATCTTTTGCAAGGGGCCACGCAGCAAATCGCGGATGTGGGGGGCACGTTCGAGATGGCCGAAGTCCCTGGCGCTTTAGAGATTCCGACCGCGATCGGCATCGCCGAGCGCTTGCAGAAATTTGATGGCTATGTCGCGCTGGGCTGCGTTATTCGCGGTGAGACCACGCATTATGAAACCGTATGCAATGACAGTTCGCGGGCTATTACGCTTCTGGGTCTGCAAGGGCTTTGCATTGGCAATGGTATTTTAACGGTTGAAAACCGCCTCCAAGCCGAAACGCGCGCTGATCCGAAGGCGCAAAATAAAGGCGGAGGCGCCGCTGCCGCAGCGTTGCATCTGATCGCGCATAGCCGCGCCTGGTCAGGTGACCAAAAGAAAATCGGGTTTGCCCCCGGCCCCTTAGCCCCCAAGACAGGCCTATTATGACAAATTCCGATACCGCTTTTACGATAAGTGGAAATCAAAAGCGTAAGATGAAAAGTGCAAGCCGACTTTATGCGATGCAAGCGCTGTTTCAGATGGAAAGCTCTGGTCAAACCAGCGAAACTATCTGCACCGAATTTCTAGACCATCGCTTCGGCGCTGACTATGAGGGCGATCTGCTCGTTGAGGGCGATGTTGACCTATTTAAAAATATAATCACTAAGGCCGTAAACCTGCAGGCGCCTATCGACCAATTGACCGATCAGGCTTTGGTTGCAAAATGGCCATTGGGGCGGTTAGACCCAGCCTTGCGTGCCCTATTTCGGGCTGCCGGAGCCGAGCTTTTAGACGGTGAGGCTCCTCCGAAAGTGATTATATCCGAATATATGGAAGTTGCCTCAGCTTTTTACCCAGAAGGAAAAGAGGCAAAATTTGTAAATGCCGTTTTGGATCATATGGCGCGCAGTACCAAACCAGAGGCCTTTCCCTAAGCCTTGATATGAATGCTCTGAACACGCGCTAATCGGCACGTTGCTTCAACCGGGTAATTCCGACAAAAACATCGTTTTTTTGATGCAGGATAAACTGATTTGGAAGCGTGATAAATTTCAGGTTGACCTCGTGTTTTTCCCCTTGTACGAGGCAGTGTGCTCTTTCAAGAGAGCAGTGGGCGACAGGCCGCAAGGTGTGGCAGGGGACTGTAACTCCCTCGCGGAGACGCACGCCTGGTTCGATTCCAGGGTCGCCCACCATTCAGTCTTCCTAAAACCTCCGACGATATGCCTCTGCGGAAGAGTGTCTATATTTCCGTGAGTTATGGGGAAGAAAGGCACCAGAGTCCTCACAAATCGCCTCTGATATCAGCACTTTCGGGGTTGTTTTCGGGAAAGTCTCAGCGGGGCATTTGCACGTGAGGTCTTGAGCTGGTCAAAACGACCTCAAGATTATGTAAATCCAAGGATACGTTGCTGCTCGGCCCAATCCAATGGCAGCTCGGGAAGCGCGCGTAGTGTTTTCGCCGTCAGATACGGTGGCTGACGACCTTCCAGAATCGCCGTTGAAATGTCTGGCGCCAGCCAGGCCAGAGGAAGAATGCGACTGACCGATCCGCTACGCAGACCTTCCCGTTCAGTTATCTGCTGGATTGAAGACGCTCTCCCTTCAAGGAGTTCGCTTGCCCACCGTCTCGCGTCTGCAACCAATGCTATAAGGTCTGGGTCCTGTTGCGGGGCATTGTCGGCTGCAATGATGATCGGCTTGGCGCAGCCGTTCTGACGCCGTTGGAACGGAATCTCGAAGGTTGCAGGTATTGGTGTGTGAGGCGCTTCAGGTTCTGTGATTGCCGCGAGGTTCAGCGAGACAACCAACCTATCTTTGTGGGTGTCGATACGATCAATGATGCTCAGGAAGTCTTGTGATTGAGCATCGACGTTAGTCATGTCATCTTCCACAACGCGCTGTTCAATTGTCCGTAAAATGCAGACCGCGGTTGTTTCTCCTACCTGCCCGTTAATCTGATCCGCTAGCCACCGCATATCAGCGAGCCGCTCGTTTAGCGCGTTCATCACAACCCGTTCGATCTCATCCGCTGGCAAGCGCTCAATCTCGGTTTTATTGTCCGAAACGGACACTGCCGTCGTGTAATACCAGTATCGCTTCGTTTGGGTTGTCCCATCTGTGTGGATTGACTTGCTGGCGTAAGTCGTTCGCATCGCTCGACCTTTTGCGTCGAACAGAACCCCATCCAGAAGACGCGTGGCGGGTCGCCGGGTCGACCTGATCTTTTTGCCACCATGATCCGCTAGTTGAGTTTGAACCAGCTTCCAGGTGGCATCATCGATGATCGCCTCATGCAATCCTTCGTGCAGTTCCTCCTTGTGCCGGACTTTGCCGATGTAGATCGGATTCCGCAGGATGTTGTAGAGGGCCCCGCGCGAGAAGGTCGTACCACCACTGACCCGACCAAACCGATTGGTTCGTTGTTTGCTGACGATGCCCAACGCATCAAGCCGTGCGCGCAATTGGCGTACCGATCCTAGCGCGAGATATTCCGCAAAGATCGTTCGGATCGCAGTAGCTTCTGTCGGGCTCACCACCAGCGCTTTGTCCTCCACATCGTACCCAAGGGGAATGGCACCGCCCATCCACATTCCTTTGCGTTTGGAGGCGGCTACTTTGTCACGGATCCTCTCAGCCGTCACCTCGCGCTCAAACTGCGCAAAAGACAAAAGCACGTTCAGGGTCAGGCGACCCATTGATGATGTGGTATTGAACGCTTGCGTCACAGACACAAACGACACCCCTGCCCCGTCAAACACATCGACCATCTTCGCAAAGTCCGACAGCGCTCGCGTCAGTCGGTCTACCTTATAAACGACAATGACATCGATCCGCCCCGCCCGGACGTCTTCGAGCAGCTGTTGTAGGCCGGGACGTTCCATTGAACCACCAGAGAAGCCGCCATCATCGTACCTGTCACTAAGTTCGGCCCAGCCTTCGTGTTTTTGACTGAGGATGTAGGCCGCACAGGCTTCCCGTTGGGCATCGAGCGAGTTGAAGCTCTGCTCAAGCCCCTCCTCTGTCGACTTGCGCGTATAGATGGCACAGCGCTGGCGGATCATGACTTTGCGCGCTCACGCAGCCCGAAGAACTTTGGCCCGTTCCGATTTGTGCCAGTCATTGCTCGCGCAACGGCTGATAGTGAGGAATAGGTCTGCCCGTTCCAGGAGGCGCCGTCTTCGGTCACCAATACTTCATGCGCGGTACCGCCCCAATTCTTTAAGATACGGGTCCCATCGCTGGCTATCGGATTTGGTCGAGTTTTGGCGGGGCTGTTAGTAGCGCCACCCCCTCTTCTCTTGATAATGCGGTTCCACTCTTGCCGATTTTTGGCTGGCTCGCGGCCCTCCATCGCCGCTTGGGCATCCCATGCGAGGGCCAACCGCATCAGGCGTGCGGTAAAGGTCCTCGGTGGCGCGCTCCCTATGATCTCCGTCCAAAGCCTTCGAAGCATGGCGGCATCTGCCTCTTCGAGTTGCGGTATATCAAGGCTGAGCGCACATTCCTTCATTGTTCTTCCCCACTCACAACGCGGTAGCGGGCGACCTTGCCAGACCGGTCGAGTTCGACCGATAGGCCCGACGATCTCAAGCGCGAGATCGCAGCACGAACCGTATGAGGCTGCCATCCAAGTTGTTTCTGAAGCTGTGCAACGGTCGCTCCATGCCGGCGCGACAACAGTCTGCGCAAGGTATCGCTCTTGGGTCTACCAGGCAGCCCAGTGGGCCTGACTTCTGACGGGAGCGCTGAAGGGGCTTCTGTAATCTGTTCGGTCATTCTGATCTCCGTCCAGTCGCGAGGCATCCACGCCCTGTACTGACCAAAGCCCGACAATCCGGGCAGGAGATTTGGGTGTTCTGTGACGTCAGTAACGCTCTTGGCGCCAGCGAAGTCCAGTGGAAGATCGAAGACATAGCGAAAGGTCTAAAAAGAATGACGGGCAGCGTTAGCCGCCCGCCCTACCCTTAAATGTCGATCTTCTCGGCAATACTCAGCGCGTCTTCAAGTTCGACACCGAGGTAGCGAACCGTGCTGTCCACCTTTGTATGACCAAGCAAAAGCTGGACTGCGCGTAAATTGCCGGTCTTACGGTAAATCAACGCGGCCTTGGTGCGTCGCAGTGAATGTGTGCCGTATCCGCTTGGGTCAAGACCAATCGCCGCCACCCAATCGCGAACAATCCGGGCATATTGCCTGGTCGACACATGCGGCCGGTCATGAAACCTGCTCGGGAAGAGATGGATGACCGCCAGCATCGCTGGACTGCAAACCCAATTCCAGATGGAATTCCGTGTGCCTTCCGAGACTTCGAATTGAACTGATCGCTGTGTCTTGCTCTGGATGACCGAAACTCGCTCCCGGACATGATCGCCGACCACGAGGTCTCCGACCTTTAACCGGACAAGATCGCAGCCGCGCAATTTACTGTCGATGGCAAGGTTGAACAACGCAAGATCTCTGAGATTTCCGGCCAATTCGAGCCGCGCCCTGATGGCCCAGACCTGTTTTGCGAGCAGCGGGCGTTTTTGACCAACAAGCCGTCCCTTGTTCCAGGACTTGGATTTTGGTTTGATTGCAGGAAGTTGGATTTTGGACATGTGATATCCTCCACCCATCCCTCCCGCTCCAAGCACCGACACCGTGTCGATTGGTGGATACTATCAGAGCTGCGAGTGTCCGGTTTCCTCTGTATCACTGCCAATTGTGACATACGCAGCGAATGGCAGCAGTGAGCCCAAAGTGCTGAATGCTGCGCGATGCATTAATGCCAGCTTCCCGAAAAACTGTTTGCTGGTTATCTATCTTGGACCGATAGCCACAATGATGATGGATACTAACGCTCTGGCTTCAGAAACCCAACCATCATTGCCGAAAGCGCAACCATGAACGCCGCTACGCCAAGCATCAATGGAAGCCCACCAATCTGATAGGTAATGCCGGATAATAACGTTCCTGCCAGACGGCCCGCCGCATTGGCCATGTAATAGAAGCCTACATCCATTGTGACCCGCTCTGCCTTGGTGAAAGACAAAATGAGGTAGGAGTGAAGCGATGAGTTCACCGCGAAAACAACGCCGAAGATCAGGAGCCCTGTCACCAGGCTGATCGTCAACCAAAGCTGCGGCTCGCCCGCGATGATCGCAATGCCTGTTAGAATGGCCGGAACTGCGGCGAGGCTCCACGCCCAACCACGTGCGGCTTTTATCAGCTCATCTGTGGGCCTCGTCCTTGCACGCAAAATGCGCGGGGCGTTGGCCTGTATCAAGCCATAGAGGATCACCCAAAGTGCCATGAACGTGCCGATCAGAAAGAAGGCAGTGCGGTTGCCCGCAGTCGTACCGTCCGAAAGGACCGCATAGAAATAGATCGGAATGCCAACAACAAACCAGACATCGCGCGCGCCGAACAGGAACACCCGAGCGGCACTCAGCCAATTCACGTTAGCCGACTTCGAAAACACTTCGGAAAACTTCACGCCCTTGCGGCCCTTGGGCAGACCGGCGGGCATGGCAATCAGGACAGCGAGCAAAATTACAACCAGAATAGCGGCCATCCCAAGCACCGACCAGACAAAGCCCAGCGTGGCCAGCAGTGTAGCCCCCATAAGAAAGCCTAACCCCTTCACCATGTTCTTTGAACCGGTAAGGATGGCGACCCAGCGGAACAGGCCTCCGTCACCCGACGGCGCAAGCAGTTTGACGGCAGACTTGGATGACATCTTGGCAAGGTCCTTTGCCATACCGCTCGCGCCTTGGACCAGCATCACGTAGACAACCGACGCGCCGACCACCCATGTAGGATCAAGTTGCGCCATGGCCAACAACGCCAAAACCTGCAAGCCAAGCCCTGCATAAAGTGTCGATGTCAGCCCGAACCTTGCAGCAATCCATCCTGCACAAAGGTTAGTGACCATGCCTGCGATTTCGTAAAGCACGAACAAGTAGGCCAGTTGCACTGGCGAAAACCCAAGCGTGTGAAAGTGCAGCAGCACCAGCATCCGCAAGGCACCGTCGGTCAGCATGAAAGCCCAATAGGCCGCCGTGACCGCAATATAGGCAGGTAGGCCCTCGGGCCGCGCCGGAGTATCGCTCACAGACTATCCCCAACCATACAGGCCACATCAACCAGACGGTAGGCATAGCCCATTTCGTTATCGTACCAGGCATAAATCTTCACTTGCGTAGCATTGATGACCATGGTCGACGGCGCATCCACGATACAGGAGCGTTTGTCATTGGTGTAATCGGTCGATACGAGAGGGCGTTCCTCGTAGCCCAGAATGTCCTGCAAAGGTCCCTCTGCTGCCGCCTTGAACAGGGCGTTGACCTCTTTCGCGGTCGTTGCGCGCTCCACTTCGAACACGCAGTCCGTCAAAGAAGCGTTCAGCAGGGGAACCCGTACGGCATGCCCATTCAAGCGGCCTGTCAATTCCGGGTAAATTAGTGTGATCGCCGTGGCACTGCCTGTCGTGGTCGGGATCAGAGAGTTCAGCGCAGATCGGGCGCGGCGCAGGTCTTTAGCAGGCCGGTCTACAATCGTTTGGGTGTTCGTGACATCATGGATCGTCGTGATCGACCCGTGTTTGATGGTCAGGTTCTCGTGGATCACTTTCACCACAGGAGCAAGACAGTTGGTCGTACAACTAGCTGCCGTAACAATGCGATGGTGGTCTGGGTCATAGATACCTTCATTGACACCATAGACGATGTTCGCGGCATTACCGTCCTTAACCGGCGCTGACACCACAACCTTCTTTACCCCAGCATCGAAGTAGGGCGCGATCTTGGCCTCTGTCTTAAAAACCCCAGTACAGTCGATAACCACATCGATACCATCCAGAGGCAGCTCAGATATGTCCCGCGTCCCAATGAACGGAAGGCGCGTACCGTCGATTGTGAGGCTATCAGCATCGTATGAAAAATCCGCTTTCCATCGGCCATGAACCGTATCAAACTCGAGCAGATGTGCGTGCATCTCTGGGTCGCCGACAGCATCATTGATCCACGCGATCTTTGCACCGCGTTCTAGCAATGGCTTCAGGGCGAGCTTTCCGATACGACCAAGGCCGTTGATCGCTACACGTGGCATCGGCTTAACTTTTTCATCAACGTTGAGCTTCATTAGCTATAATACCGGCTTTTGGGTTCCAACTTGAACCTAGAAAGTAATTTTCAGTTTAGAACAAATGAAAAGAGCGCACTTTGCACAGCGCGCTCACTTCAGTAATCTTGTTTCGATTAATTCAACGGACCCATTTTAGTTCCACCATCTGCAACCATGGCTTGAGTAGCCGCCAATTCAGGATCGGAAACCAAGCCGTATTCAGACAGTGGCCCATCTGGACCTGCGATTTCATCACTAACAAAGAAATCGACATATTCCTGCAAGCCTGGGATCACCCCCAAATGTTGCATTTTGACGTAAAAATACAGAGGGCGAGACACTGGATAGACACCACTTGCAATGGTCTCCGTAGATGCTTCAATTCCATTTATCTTTGCTGCATATATCGTGTCAGTATTATTCAATAGAAAGCTTAAACCGAAAACACCAATGCCGTTTGGATTTGATGCCAAACGTGCCAAAGTCTCAGTGTAGTCGCCGTCAATATCTACTGAGCGACCGTCGGTGCGAACTTTAAAGCACTCTTTCTCGGCCTTCTTTTTATCTCCACCATTCTGTTTGAAGAACAAATCATAAGAACCAGCCTTCTTACAGCCTGCCAACATTACTTTCTTCTCAAATACTTCACGAGTGCCATGCTTCGTTCCTGGGATAAACAGCATGATTTCACGGTCTGGCATAGCAGGATCTATAGCTTGCCAATTAGATGCATTAGACTTGTCACTTGCCGCCAAATAAATGTGCATCGGTGTTAGGTTTTCAAAACCTTTGGTCTCCAAACGGCTTGCGAATACTATGCCATCATACCCAATGCGCACTTCCATAATATCGGTCACACCATTCGATGCACAATTATCTATGTCACTCTGCTTTATGCGGCTGGATGAATTCGCGATATCTGTTGTGTTAGCGCCAACCCCTTCACACATCTTTTTGCGACCCGCTCCAGAACCACCAGACTCGATCAACGGTGTAGGAAAATCAAAATTTTCTCCAAAAGCTTCAGCGACGATTGCGGCGTAAGGTAGTACCGTTGACGAACCTGCCGCATGTACGTTATCGCGAGCAAAAGCAAAACTCGCTGATAATGACACTGCACTAAATGTTGAGACTGCTATTTTTAAAAAGGTCATAAATCTTTCCTTGCTTAGGACTTTTACACAGAAGCGAGCGATTTGCTCGAATAGCCGCTAGTTAATAAAGGTTTGTAAAATTTAAGTGACCGTTTTGTAAAAATTTGATGAACTTTTGCTCAAAGTAAAACTACTTGATTTTGTGATAATCCTATTGTGATCAGGCTAGTACGTTTATTGCAGGTTTTATAAAACTTATGACGCCAAAAAGATCCTAATAAAGCTTTGATAACTTGGATAGCTTTCCCAAAGGCCATGCGTGTGATTCTAGATATTAGATAGGCGAGATATTTCGGTCCAAAAGCGTTACAGTGCCTGCGCAGGATTTGGGCAAATGGCAGATTAGAGCCCTCTTTACCAAATGTTATAATCTGAACTAATTGCTGGTCAGGTTATAGAGTTTCTGGAAAAGATCGAAAACAAGCGCCCATCTGTCACGGCAAAACCCAAGCCAATGATCGCAAAACCAATCCATGCTTCCAGTCCCATTTGTTCACCAAGGAACAAAACACCAAGTCCAATGGCGAATGGTGGAATGAGCAAGGTGACCAGTAAAAGATTGGCGGCGCCAGCTCTTACTAGAATGGCAAAGTAGAGCACATATGCCAGTGCAGTCGACAAAGCAGCCATCCCAATCAGAGCGCCCCAGACGCTTGCTGAGAGTTCTAGATTTGGTGGGCCATCAAACATAATGACAATTGGGATCATCAACAGAGTGCTACCGATCAACATACCAAATGCGTTCATGAGTGGTGGTTGACCAGCAAGCGCGGTCTTTCCCCAGGCACCGGCAAACGCGTAAGAGAGAGTTGCGCCAAGTATGGCAAGTTGAGCGAGATTGCTTGGGTTAAAGTCATTCAAAGCGCTTGGACCCATTATGAAGGCCACCCCCGCAATGCCCAAAGCAGCACCAATTATCTTTTTTGCAGTCAAAGGCTCGTCGCGAAGCAATAACCCAGCCACAACCGCTGCAAACATAGCAGTCGTCCCGTTGAGAATGGACGCCAGCCCGCTCTCAATCTGCGTCTGTCCCCAGAATATCAGTGAGAACGGAATAGCGTTGTTGAGGGCACCCATCACTAGATAAGCTCCCCAAATTTTTGGGGAACGCGGAACGGAAATTCCTTTGAAGAGGACAATCAACGCCAGTATTGGCAATGCCCACACGACCCGGTGAAGGGTGATGGTGAGCGGCGGAACCTCACGCAGAGCAATCTCTCCAAAAAAAAACGAACCTCCCCAAACGGCTGCCAACAGCAACAGCATGGTAGTTGAACTCAAATCTAAAGTCAGAGGTGTGGGCTTGGTCATTTTGGGCTGGTCCAATTTCTCTTATTGTTGTCTGTTAATACCCCAGCGGAACCATGGATGACGACCCGTTTCGTGCGGGTATGGTCAAACCAACCAATTGTCGCATCCAATAGATTAGGCAATCAAAGCGGACCATGGTGCAGCCGCAGCGAATTCACACTTTGTCCGCAAAGCAGACCTTTGTTCAGCGCACAGCGACCGGCAGCTTTGCGGACGAAGCAACCATGGCTGTTTGAGATGGTAGCTTTAAAAACCGCCAGCCTTTTTCTATAATTCCGCTATGCAACGGATTACTCTGCAGCGACGGATACAGTGGCTTCATCCGCTTCACCAAAGCCTTTGGGGATTGGTAAATCTGGCAGTTCAGCTGCACGCTTTTGCAAGGAACGCCCTATAACAACGCGGCTAATTTCTGTTGTGCCATCAACTATCCGCAGCATTTGTGCGAGACGAGACAAACGGTCCAGCCCATAAGGTTGCAGCAAACCCATTCCGCCCAAAACTTGTGTACAAGTGTTCGCAGCTTTTACAGCCGCATCAGGTACAAATCGTTTTGCATGTGCGGCCATAAGTGGCCCTTTTGGTGTGCCAAGCGCTTCTGCGGCTTTGCGATACAAAAGTTTAGAAGCTTCAAGATCAGTTGCCACTTCACCTAACATCCATTGGATGCCATCTAGATCAAGGTTTGTAGCGCCGAACATTTTTCGATTTTTAGAATAAGAGAGGGCTGTGTCGAGGGCTGATTGCATCAGGCCGCAGCATCCTGAGGCTATAGAAACGCGCGCAATATCAATCGCCATCAGCGAGCCTTGAAAGCCCTGACCGATGGGTAGGATGATATTATCTTCGCTGACAACGACATTTTCTAAATACATCTCTGACATCGGTAGAAACTTATAGGATGGCGTATCATACATTGGACCAAAGCTGACCCCTGATGCATCAGCAGGTATAGCAATCATCGCCATATCTTTGTGCCCAGGTACATCGCTTGTTTTCACCACCGTGAAGTAGACATCCGCCTCAGTTGCCAAGCTTACCCATGCTTTCGCACCGCTGATTGTCCAAGTGCCATCCTCGTTTATCGTGGCGCGGGTATACATCTTCATTGGGTCAGATCCCGATTGAGGTTCGGTCAATGCGAAATTCGCCAACTTTCGACCGGAGGTGAGTTCCATTCCCCATACGTCTTTAAATGCTTCGGTGCCGTATCCACATGCAGCAAAAGTGCAAATATTATGCATCGAAAGGGCAAACGCGTAAGCGCCATCTCCTAGCCCTAGCTGTTCATAGACTTGTATACCCTCTGATAGCGGTAAGCCCTGCCCTCCAAATGCTTCGGGCGCGTATAACCCCATGAGGCCTGCAGCACCTGCTTTGTCAGAAGCAGCACGGGGCCAAGTTTTTGTTATATTCCAGTTATCAACATGCGGTAAAATCACCTCTTCTGCATGAAGACGAGCAGCTTCGAGAATTCCATTGAGTTTTTCGGACATAGAATGTTCCTTTCGACAGGCCACCCTTTCCTATCCCGCCAAATCCATGAAGAGGGCGAGTTTAAGAAAACGCAACGGTTTACATAAATTGGTTATTTTATGGACGAATAACGTTCTTAAATTTCTTTATCCATCTCTTCAGATGACAGGTTATTGTCAAAAAGTGACAAATTAATCTAATGCACTATTTCCCGTTTCGATAAGAGCTTGGCGTGGTGCCTGTCCAACTTTGAAAAGCGCGGTGAAAATTTGCAGCAGAAGAAAAACCAACCTCATGTGCAATCTCTTCGATACTTTTCAACCCTATTGAAAGGTGACGGATTGCGATATCGCGGCGCAAAGCGTCCTTGATGGATTGGAATGATGTGCCGTCGGCTTCTAACCGGCGGATCAAAGTGCGTGACGTCAAATGCATCGAGCGAGCAACCTCGGTCAGATTGGCGGATTCCCAACCCATCCGGCTTAAATAACTGCGGACCCGCAATGCCTCAGTATGTTCGCGAGAGCGCGTAAAAATCCAATCGCGCGGAGCATTCTCCAAAAACAAGTCAAGATCTGCTGTGCTGCGGATTTGTACAGGGCCGAGATCTGCTAGATCAAAAGAAATGAAAGTCTGCCGACAAGAAAATTTCACTAATGACGGAAAAATTACCGAATAATCATCTGCAAAGTTGGGGCTATCAAAGGCAAACCCTACCTCGCTTACAGGAACCTCCTTACGGTCTAACCAAGAAATAAGACCATGCGCCAGCTTGAGGATCAGCATATGTCCAAATCGCTGCGGCATGCTTTCATCTTGCGCCTCAAGCGCGAGCACAAGCCTGTTGTCTTTTTCGTTTAGCGTGAACTGATACTCGTCCAATAATAGGTTCCAAAACGTTGAAAACCTATAAAGCGCTGATGTGAGTGATGTCGCTTCGCGTACAGATGTCAAAAGGTGCTGCAAAGCACGTGCTCTGATAGGGCGCTTCCAAAGCCCCATCATTTCATCACCAGTTTCCACTGCAGAAAGTTGATAAAGACGAACCAGTTGATCTAATGTCACACGAGCCTGTGATAGGTTGTGTTCGATCGTTAAATCAGCGTGTTTCAAAAATGAAAGAAACTTTTCTTCAGTACAGAGGAGGCGCAACGCGTATAACCAGTCTTCTATGAAAAGGTATGATACAGTTGAATACTGTGCTGATGAAACTTTAGCTTTCATATCGATGTCACTACCACGTGATCAAAAGTTTTTGAAGCCAGCCTGAATATTAGGTGTTCACGTTTACGGATATCAATTTATCTATCATCATTGGCCTGTATTAACCCTATCAGACGAACACGATCCCTTCGTTCGACCTAAAATATTGCGGGTTCTAAGTGGTCGACTACACCAAATCATCGACCTCAAGTTAAAGATTTTCTAAGCCCGCAGTTTTTTACCCGTGGGATCGAAGGGGGGCTGATGCAGTATTTTGGCTTTATGCGGTTGGCCAAGCACCATAACTTCCACCTCATCCCCTGGTCGTACATCTTTGACCATAGCCAATGCTAAAGAGAGGCCAACGCTATACCCATATGCGCCAGATGTCACCCGTCCAACGCCATTACCGTCTTTGAATACTGGCTCACCCCCTGTGGCATCAGCGTTTGAAGCGGTTACCGCGGCCTCATTAAGATGCAGCAACACCATCTGTTCGCGCGGCTCTTGCGCCAGAACCGCTTGCAGCGCGGCTTTATTGAGAAAATCTTTATCCATTTTACACAGGCGATCCATGTCCTGCTCATGCGGCCAATATTCGGGGCTGTATTCACGCGACCAGCTACCATATCCTTTTTCTACACGCATCGCCATAAGCGCGCGGCTGCCCACTGGCCCAACTCCAAATTCTTTGCCTGTCTCAAGTAAAGCTGTGTAAAGCGCCTTTTGATCCGCTGTGTTACAATGTACTTCCCAGCCGAGATCACCGGTAAAAGACACACGCAGCATTTTCACATCAATACCGGCCAAGTCGGCACATTTTGAGCGCATAAATTGAAAATCTTCGTTATTCAGCGATGTATTTGTCAGGCGTTGCAAAATTTTGCGAGATAGGGGACCGGCCAGGTTGAACCCGCAGACTGCTTCAGTCCGACTGTCAAACCTAACGCCCTCTGGCAGTGGCACTGAATCAAAGAACCGTTTGTGATAGCGCTCCGCCATGCCTGAGCCGAAAATCCAGTACTCATCCTGTGCAATCAAGGTGACGGTAAAATCCCCCGCCAGACCGCCGCGCCTTGATATCAGCGGCGTCAGGCAGGATCGCCCCACCTCAGTTGGCATTTTATTAGCAAAAACCGCATCCAACCAGTCACGCCCTTTTTTGCCTTGCACCACATATTTGGCAAAATTGGAAATATCGATAATACCGGCTTTTTCGCGCAGCATTTTACATTCTTTGCCCACTGGCTCGAACCAATTTTGACGGGTGAAACCATTGGTGTCTTTAACCCCCGGCGTCTCGGCGAACCAAAGCGGATGTTCCCAGCCATAGTTGAGCCCCATGACCGCGCCCATCTCTTTTTGCATCTGATAAATGGGGCGCGTGCGCACCGGACGACCTGCAGAGCGCTCTTCATTGGGGAAGTGGATGCTAAAACGATGGGCATATTGATCGCCAACACGCGATTTGGTGAATTCTTTGCTTGCCCATGCGCCAAAGCGTGCCACATCCCACGCAAACATATCGTATTTTGTTTCGCCCTCAATTATCCATTCAGCCGCCAAAAGCCCCAAACCGCCTGACTGGCTAAAGCCCGGAATAACACCGTTGCAACAAAAATAGTTTTTCAGTTCAGGCACTGGGCCAAACAATACATTACTATCTGGTGACCAAATCATCGGGCCGTTGATCACCCGTTTAATTCCTGCCTCGCCCACGGCAGGTACGCGTTCGATTGCGCGCATCATATTTTCTTCGATCCGCTCCAGATCATCTTCAAACAACTCATGGCCAAATCCGGCAGGCGTTTCGCCCTCGGCCCAGAAGCGTAGGTTGCGCTCATAAGCACCAACCAGAAGGCCTTTGCCCTCTTGACGCAAATAATATTCACCATCGCGATCTGCCACCGATGGCAAACGGCGGTCCATCGCATCAATCTGGGCAATTGTTTCAGTGACAAAATACTGGTGTTCGGTGGGTTGCAGTGGCAATTCAAACCCTGCAAGCCTAGCAACTTCGCGGCCCCAAAGACCAGCGGCATTAACCACCCATTGGGTTTTAATGTCACCTTTAGATGTTCGCACGACCCAACTGCCATCAGGCTGAACTTCAGTCCCTGTTACTGGTGTAAAGCGGTATATTTCTGCCCCGTTCTGACGTGCGCCGGCGGCATACGCGGCGGTCACGCCCGAGGGGTCGACATTGCCGCCATCAGGTTCCCACATAATCGAGCGGATGCCATCAAAATTCACCAGTGGATGCAACTCTTCAGCTTCTGAACGAGTGATTTCAGAAAAATTCATTCCGTAAAGCTTCGCTTTTGCCGCCTGAAGCTGCAATTGGTGTGATCGATTCTGAGTTTGCGCAAGATAAAGGGATCCGGGCTGGAAAACGCCGCAACTCTGGCCGGTTTCCGCCTCTAGGTCTTTATAAAGCCCCATGGTGTAATGCTGTATGCGACTTATATTGGTGCTATCGTGAAGTCCGTGGATATTGGCAGCCGCATGCCATGTTGAGCCTGAGGTCAACTCATCCCGCTCCAGCAGAATAACATCGTTCCATCCTAATTTCGTGAGGTGATAGAGGATCGAGCATCCAACAACCCCGCCGCCGATTACCACTGCCTGTGCATGCGTTTTCATTTCGTCCCCCTGTTTAAACCGATCTTGTTGCTTTGTCTGTCAACTATAGGGGTGCTGGAGCATCCCTATCGTCTATCTTTACACGTTCAACCAAGTTTCCACTGATGCCACCAAATAAAAGATTACGCATCAATTCCTGCTTAAAAACGACAAAAATCTATAAACTGCTTTTCTTGCAGCCACAAAACGTTTGGTTCAATCCACGCCTCATGCCGGACTCACCTCAAATTACGATGAACATTTTTGCAAACACATCAACTTCTGGGTAAACCATGACGCGTTCTAGGCTTAAGTTGGTTGGTCTGAGAGCGCCAAATACTACCTAATAAGGAGATTTGGGATATAAAATTTTGGTTTTTGATGGATATATCGACCTTTTTATTCACCTTTTAAGTCTGTATGGCCTGCCCGGATGCGGATGCGATAGACTGCTGGGGCAGTAAAGAACCAAAATACTCAGTACTATTGATGGACGGGTCGGTTTCGAACCTACAGATTTAAAATATTCCTATATAGCACAACCTATGACGCCCTATGGAAAAGCTATCTTCTTTGCGCTGCTTTCGACTGCAGGATTTGCGATTCAAGACACTGTAGTGAAACTTCTCACTCAAGTGGGATCAATTTGGCAGTTGATGTTGCTGAGGTCTTTAGTCGTCATTGCACTTTTATGCCTGTGGGCACGCTTAAAAGACAGATGGAGTGATATTACACCCACGACCTTTAGTTGGCCGTTAGTACGCGCTTTTTTTATGTGTCTCGCTTACACACTTTTTTATGGCTGTTACCCGTTCGTATCACTTTCGGATGCGGCTGCATGTTTTTTTATGGCCCCAATTTTTGTTTGTGTGTTCGCCCACTTTTTTTTAAAAGAAACGATAGGCCGTTGGCGTATTTTTTCGATAATCATAGGGTTTCTCGGAGCCTTGTTAATAATTCAACCGGGCTCTACGGCGTTTCGGCCAATTTTGTTTATGCCCGTTTTAGCGGGCGCTTGCTATGCAGCAGGAGTAATTGTCACTCGTGGCTTTTGCAAAACCCAACCCAGTCTTGCTTTGACCAGTGTACACAATCTATTTTATGCAGGCCTCGGCATATTTATGGTATCTTTCTTGCCAATTTTTCCGATTACGCCTGATGTCGCTTTAAAAAATCCGTTTTTATTCCAGGAATGGGTGCCATTGGCACCACCGGTAATTATCATGATTATCGCCACTGCTGCCACCCACATCGTCGCAATGACCGCATCTATCCGAGCCTATCAGATGGCCGACGCTGCCTTTGTTGCACCAATTGAGTACTGTTACCTCGCATTTGCGGTGATAATTGACTTTGTAATTTGGGCCTTGCTTCCAAGTGGCTCAACCTTGATTGGAGTGGGCTTAATTGCAGGGTCGGGACTTTTAATTTCGCTAAGAGAACGCAGCGCCAAGCAAGCTGAACCAGATTAACTAAAAACTTATCAAATATATCTATGTGGATCATATTGATTAAAATATATTAATCAAATGTTGCCACTCTGTAAGCCTTCGTTTCGGTGGTTCAAATCCGCCCTCGGGCACCACCTTTCAAACAGGTGTCATTGACCTAAATTTTAGCCGCTCATGCTATGCGTGTGTATTTAAAAAGATAAACTACGCAGGGTGTCGCATGTTTGATGGGCTCGACTATAGGTGCAAACACTGTGTCGAAACCATATTGGAAGTACAAAGCTTTTATGTTGTTCGTTATTTTGCAAAATGCAGGGTCGTCGAAAGCAGAAACACCGCTGCACGTGGAGTTGAAAGATGGCATGGCTGCGCCTATTGCGATTGTGCAAGCCAACTTTTAGGAAACTGAAATGTATATAGCGCAATAAATGTTTCCTGCGTCACCGGTTTGAACCCAAGCTGAATGTAGTAAGCTCGATCTCCATAAATTACGGCCCGCTCTTTTGAAAACCAGTCTCAATGGTTCCCATACAAATTTAACCATAGCGGCGGCCCCACCTATTGATTGCGCCTAAGGGTGGATTGCTACTGGCCTAAGAAGAAAGACCGCTATCTTTGAATTTTTGTATCGCAAACGCGTGAATATGATACATATCAGCAGGCCATGATCTAACGTCTTGCCGTTGCGATATTGCGTGCCGTGCAAATGAAGCGCATATTTTGTGCTTACAAGCTACGGGAAGAGCCAAGGTGAGCATAGTTTTCACGACAGAGCCTTGAAATACCGCGCTTGTATAGTGCCATGGGCTTAGGGATTATTTTTTAATAGGATGATATTATAAACTCTTTGTGTCCGGATGAATATTGCCCCTTTCATACCGTCTTAATTGGTGGGCACTTACAATGCCCAAAAGAGTAAACGTTCCAACTCCAAGAATCATCACCAAAAGTGTTCCATCAAAAAGTTGACCAACAATTGCAGCTAAAATAACTGATCCAATCGTGGCTGTAGCACTGATTAAGCTCGCAGCGGTTCCTGCAATATGGCCAACCGGTTCCATTGCAAGCGCTGTGAGATTTCCCATGGTTAAACCAGCTTGGAAAAAGATGCTAAACATCCAAAACACAAAAAGAGCAAAACCAAAATTACCAACAAAATATCCTAATGCGTAAATTAAAAGCATCAAAAAACTCAGTCCCAGCTGTGCTGTAAAAGCAATATAAATGAGTTTGCGCATTCCCACCTTACGAACAAGTTGTGCGTTTAAATAACTAGATGAAGCCGCAAGCAGAGCTATTAAAGCAAACCATAATGGAAAACTCTGAGCTTGATGAAATACCTGCTCAAAGACTGGTTGGATCAAAAAGATACCCGTGAAGAGTATACTATAGGCAAAAACCAGCGTGATGATTGACATCTGTATCATAGGGTTGTGTAGAACTTCTTTGGTTGCTTTCAAAAATTGATCCAATCGAAATTCAATGCGCCGCTCAATCGTAACAGTTTCATCAATTCGAATTCCGACCCAAAGGGTACTGGCAACAACAAAAATTATGAACATAACAAAAATGGCTCGCCACTCGAACATGATTATAACAAATGAACCTAACAATGGGGCGACCGCAGGTACTAAAGCAAAAACGATCATAATAAATGACGAAATCCGAGCCATTTCACGGCCTTGATAAAAGTCTCTTACTAAAGCTTGTGCAATCACTCTTGGTGCCGAAGCTCCGACGCCTTGCAAAAATCGAGCGACTAAAATCACCTCAAAACTATGGGATATGACACATAAAATAGAGGTAAAAATATATAACGAAGTCCCAAAATAGATAACTGATTTTCGTCCAAAGCTATCAGATAATGGTCCAGTAAATAATGTGCCAGCTGCCATACCGATGACAAAGGTAGACAAAACCATCTGCGCTTGATTAGGGTTTTGTGGCGTAAATTCTTCGGAAATGAGTGATAAAGCAGGTAATATTGCATCTATAGACATTGCCACTGTCGCAACCAGCATCGCCATCATAGCTACAAATTCTGTCGTAGACACACGCAAAGATAACATCCTTTTTCCGTGAATAAAAAACGGCTGTGAAACCGCCTTCCTCCTACAAACATCCAAACTTTGGTTGTGAGATTTTAGCATTCATTTTTTGCAATATTTGCCAATAGAAATCAATAACTTAAAATTTGATATATTAAACACCAGCAATACCCTCAATTTCGTAAAATCAGATTCAAATTAGGTGAGTAAGACCAAAAGTTGTTCATAAGCTCACGGATAACTGCATTATGGCAAGGTATAAGACTTGAAACCTCTTGTAATAGTTTTTAGGGATACATGTTTTTAGTTTAAACACACGGCAGATATATAGCAAAATTCGTGACTAAAGAGAAATGACCTTATTTTCGATTGATCTCAAAGAACTGGCTGAGGACATCATTACAGTCTCTTGGTCCTTATTTCGCGTAATGATTCCTACTTTGATCGTGGTAAAAATTGCGCAAGACTTGGGTGCTGTGGATATTCTTGATATTTGGCTGCAACCGGTCACTGAATTGATTGGCTTGCCGGCCGCGTTATCTATTGTGCTAACAACAACAATGCTCACAAACCCCTATGCTGGCTTGATCGTTCTGGCATCTCTTGAGATGATCACCGAACTTAGCGTCGCTGAAACAAGTATCCTTGCGAGCTTTATGTTATTCGCGCATGCTTTGCCAGTTGAGGCGGCGATTTCTCGTCAGGCGGGAACAAAAATAATTTTTGTTGTCTGCTTGCGCGTTTTCACGGCTGTTATTTTTTGTTTTTTACTGAACCAAGTTTTAACAAGTTTTGATTTATTGCAACAAAAAGCCTTGATACATCTACCGGAATTTCAAGTTGCCCCATCCTTGTTCGAGTGGAGCGTAGATCAAATCAAAGGTCTGATCTTTATTCAAATTGTAATAATTGCGTTATTAACGGCGCTGGCAATCCTCAAGATCCTCGGCATTGAAAGGCTGATAGCGCTTTGTATGCGGCCTTTTTTGAATTTAATTAAGATAGATGAAAATGCTTCGACAATTATGGTTGTTGGATTAACCCTAGGCTTGGGCTTTGGCGGTGGTCTTATGATCAAAGAGGTAAAGGCCGGCCATGTGAATAAAATGCAGGCTTTAAGTGCGTTGGTTTTTATCAATTTATTTCACTCGGTTTTTGAAGATACAGCGCTGATGATGCTTTTGGGACCCAGTTTGCTGGTGATCTTAGTCCTACGCTTTCTGTTTTGTGTGCTGGTTGCTTTTCTTTTGATTGCGGCCTTCAGGATCTTAGCTTGGCCAATTGTTGAATGGGCGTGCGTGAGTTCCAAAAGCTTCCCACCAACTGCCAACCGTCACCCAGACCAAAAGGCTAATTTTTAGGAATGAGTGGTGTGCCACATTTTGGGTGGTCTGGGTTAATCGTTAGTACATCTTGGGCCTCTGGTCTACTGGCACGATGCTTTCCGGCGCAGGCGGACGATAGCGCTGTGCGGCCTAACTGTCTTGTAGTGGACGGGCCATTTCTCGATCAAGATTTTGGCCTCTCTCAAGGTATAGAACATGGCAACGCTGGACCCACAGCACCCCTTTTAAAACCCAAATGGGCCATCTCCACGCACTGGATCAATGCGGATTGACTTAAACCCCTCGGCCCATTGATGCAGCAATACGCCACCCTCTTGTTTTAAAAATCCGATCGGGGCATCGTGATGGGTGTTAAACAGAAAACTGCTGCAAACCGAAGGCGCCGATATAACAGTGTGGCCCGCCAAGCGGGTTGATATATTTCTATGAATATGTCCGCATAACACCAAAATTTCACCCTGATATTCAGCTAGGATCTCGCTAAGCTGCTCAGTGCCGTTCTGCAGGCCGATGGAATCCATAAACGCCATTCCAGATTTAAAAGGTGGGTGATGCATCATCACAACCGCGGGAGCCTGTTTCAAATCTGCCAAACATGTCTTCAAAAACTGCAGAGAGTCTTGATCTAATTCTCCGCCCCCCTGCCCTTCGATCAAGGTATCAAGACCAATAACTTGCAAAGCGCCAAGGCTATGTTGCCAGTTCAACTTACCGGCCTTTGGCAAATAACCTACTCCGTCAAATGCTGCGCGAAAAGGTGCGCGGGCATCATGATTTCCAGGAATACAAAAAATTGGCAGATCCAAAGGCTTCAGAATTGATTTGAAAAGCGCATAGCTTTCTGCCGTGCCATCATCGCTCACGTCGCCCGTTACAACGATGCCATCGAGCGGTCCAACTTCAAATTGCAACTCTGCTATGCGTAAAGCCAATCGCTTTAAAGGGCCCGAAGTTTCCAAGCGCCCAGAGACAAGGCTACCTGGTTTCACAATATGCGTATCAGAGATTTGTAAGAATTGGGTCATTTTAGCACCTCATAGGCCTCGCGTCATCACTCGTCTGCGCATCTTAAACACCTTAACAGGGCCTGTTAATTTTCAGGCTAAGGTAGAAATAACCCGCTATCAAACAGGATTACCAGCATCTGTTAGGATCAGGTTATCCTGCAAGCTTTCAAGCAAAGTCGCATAATTTCCATTTGGCAAACGATCAAGGATAACCGTATCAACATCGGCAATATTTTCACCTGCTGCCGGTGCCAAGCGGCCAAATTTCGAGTGATCAATCACGAGGATCGACCGTTGCGAGTTTGCCATAATCTGCTCACGTGCGCGCACCTCTGCGGCATGAAACTCAAGCAGCGATCCATCCTCAGCAATACCTGCCACGCCAAATATACAAAATTCGGCGCGGTAGCGGCTAAAAAACGCCAAAACATCTTCCCCTAAAATATCGCGATCTGGCAATCGCAATTCGCCCCCGGGTAAAATAATCCGATTGGTCATTTCGTCGCTCAACGCCAACGCCGCGCTTAAATTATTGGTAATAACCGTCAATCCTTTGCGGCGGCGTAACGCGCGTGCAACGCTCAGCGGCGTCGATCCGATCGAAATAAAAACAGTGGCCCCATCCGGGATCAGCTCTGCTGCAGCCTCGCCAATATTACGCTTTTCCGCCAGATTGGTCGAAAGCCTTTGATCAAATGGGGTGTTTGACTGCCGCGGCGATAGCTCAACGCGCCCATGCCGCCGTTTCAGCAATCCCCCTTCGCATAATTTATCCACATCGCGGCGGATCGTTTGCGTTGAAACATCCAAAACTTCAGCCAAAGCGCCAACAGACAGCGCTCCACGTTCAAGAACGATGTCCTCAATTAACTTGTGCCGTTTCTTCTTTTTCGCTGACATGAATGCTCCCTACATGGTTTCAATCAAACGCTCAAGGAAAGCAGCGGTTTTGGGTACACGCCCTATGTTTTTACGAACCTCAATGATTAATTTCGGTGCAGATTCACTCTTCTGCAAAGCATCCATAACGGGCTGCCAAGAAATTGCACCTTCGCCGGGAAGCCAATGACGATCAGCATACCCATCCACATCTTGTAAATGGACATGCGCGAGCCGGTTCTCTGCAGCCGCAATAAAATCCACCACCGAGGGGGCTTTATAATTGCAATGAGATAAATGCGCATGCCCAGTATCAACCGAAAGCTGCAGGTTTGGATGATCAATTTCACGTACAGCGCGCATCCTCATATCCGGATCCGTGTCATCACAGTTTTCCAAGACAAACGTGCATCCGATATCAGCGGCGCGTTGTAAAGGTACTTTTAAAATATCACCCATTGAAGAAATAACGCCGGATTGCACGAATGGATATTGCCACTGATTCAACTTTATCCAATCGTTAAACGGGCTATGAATAACCATATATTGGGCGTTCATATGCTCGCAAATTCCCAGCGCGCTGAGCAATCGCGCCGTGATCAATTTTTGAAAAGCTGTCTCCAAATTGCCAAGGTCTAGGCCAAAAAACGGCCCATGCAACCCGCGTGGCCCTTTATGAGCTTGCAGCTTTTCTTGATAGCGAGAAACCAAACCCGACAGATCGCCTGACAATATATTTGGTAGCGTAAAGTCTTGAATTTCAACCGGCCTGTCTTGCTCACAAAGCCAGTTAAATACCGCATCAATATTATCTAATGTAACGGCCGCTCCGATTTTCGAAAGCGTCATGACCTCTCCCTATTTAATTCCTGCGCGAATGAAGCTTTGCACAAACTGCCGCTGGAAAAGCAGAAAAGCAATAAGCAACGGGCCCGATGTCATCAAAGTGGCTGCGTTTATAACGGACCATTGTATGCCTGAATCTGTAACGGCAAAGATCGACAAACCAACGGTAAGCGGGCGCGTTTCGACCGAGTTGGTCACGATAAGCGGCCAGACGAAATTGTTCCAATGATGGCTCACCGAAACTAGCCCATATGCCAGATAGGTTGGTTTTGCGAGTGGTATGTAAACGCGCCATAATACCCCTAAAAATGAGCACCCCTCGACCCGCGCGGCTTCATCTAATTCCTTGGGAACCGTCATGAAAGTTTGGCGCAGCAGAAAGATCCCAAAGCCAGAAGCGATATAAGGCAGACCAATCGCGGCAATCGTATCAATCAACCCGAAGGACCGCATAGTTTGATAATTCTGAACAATCAAAATATCGGGCATTACCAAAAGCTGCAGCAACACCAATGTAAACAGGACGTTTCGGCCTGGAAATGTAAAGCGCGCGAAGGCATAAGCGGCGAGCGTACATAAGAAAAACTGCGCTGCTACGATGCCAGTTACAAGAATAACAGTGTTTAAAAAATACCGTGCAAACGGCGCCTCATTCCAAGCCTGTACAAAATTTTGCAACGTCAAAGGTGCGAATAGGCTAAACCGCGTTTCATATTCACTGGGATGGAACGCCGTCCAAACAGCATAAAGCAAAGGCAAAAGCCACAAAAGAGCCAAACACCAAGCGGCAAATGTGTTTAAAGAGCGGTCAAAATCAAACCGCTTGCGTTTCAAAACTGACTGGGGCGATAGAGAAGAATTTTCGATCATTTATAATGCACTTTTTTATCTAGAAAAAAGAATTGTCCGATTGCAACCGTCGTTAAGATGGCAAGCATGACCACCGTCAGCGTTGCAGCATAAGCCGTGTCCCAATAATCGAATGCCACTTCGTAGATATAAAACAACAAGAGGCTCGACGCATTATTTGGACCGCCTTCGGTCATCACAAAAATATGATCCACCAAGCGAAAGGAATTGATCACAGCATTCACCGAGACGAATAGGGTTGTGGGCATCAAAAGTGGGAAGGCGACGCGCCGGAAATAATAGAACTTACCCGCCCCCTCAATCGATGCGGCCTCGCGCAACGAGGGTGGAATGGTTTGTAAAGCCGCCAAGTAAAAGATCATGAAAAAACCGGCCTCTTTCCAGATTGCCACTGCAATCATTGAATAAAGCGCCGTGTCGGGCGAGCCCATCCAATTTTGCTCAGGGTAGCCAAACACGCCACGAATCTGATCAATCAAGCCAAAGCCCGGCGTGTAAAAAAACAACCAAATATTGGCAACAGCGATCAAAGGCAGAACCGTTGGTGTGAAATAGGCCATACGTAAAAATCCGCGTCCACGCAGCTTTTCATTGACCCAAAGCGCCATCGCCAAAGATAAGATAATTGAAAGCGGAATGGTCCAAACGGCGTACCAAAAATTGTTCACCAGAACCTTCCAAAACACTTCGTCGGCCATTAATGTCGTGTAATTATCCCAACCGATGAAAACCGATTTTCGCCGTCCTCGCGCCGTTGAAAAAAACGAACTTATAACAGTTTGCACCGCTGGATAATGGGTGAATGTGATCAAAAAAATCATCGCTGGGCTGAGCAGCAACCACGCATATATCCATTGATGTCGGGTAGAATTTCGCATTTTTATGAAGCGCTTTCGAAATGTGAACCTGCCCAGCAAGCTGGGCAGGCCTTAATGATGTGAAACTTAACGATAAGGTTTCAGAATTCTATCCGCTGCAGCCTGCGCTTGATCAAGCGCTTCTTGAGCGGATTTTTCACCAGCAATTGCAGAGGCCAACGCGTCATTGAACGTTTGGGTTACTTTGCCATTCTCATAGGTTGATAACTCAGCAACCGCAAATTCCAACTGATCTCGCGCAACCAATGCAGGAGGGAAATCAGCAGCATAGGCTTTCATTGCATCGGTTTCCCATGCGTCCGGGCGCGGCGCAACATAACCGGTGGCAATCGACCAAACCGCCGCTTGCTCGGGGCTTGTAATCCACTGAACAAAATCAACCGCAGCGTCTTTTTGCTCATCCGTTGAATCTTTGAACAAATAGAAGTTACCACCACCTGTCGGCGCGCCGCGGCGCTCTTTCGCAGGCAGCATTGCAACACCGAAATCAAACGGGGCATTCGTGCGCACATTTACCAAGTTACCCGTGGTTGTCCACATCATCGCTGTTTCCCCCTCGAAGAAGGCTTTTGGCGTTGGACCCCATTCGATAGAGCCTGGCTGCATCACACCATGCTTGGCAGAGAGATCAACCAAATATTCTAATGCTTCAACAACTTTGGGATCGTTGAAATTGGTTTTATTGCCGTCAGAATTGGCCAAGATTGCGCCTGCCGGTGTGGAAAGACCCTGGAACAACCAATAGGGAAAGCCCGCTGATGGAATACGAACGCCCCATTGCGTGACGTTGCCACTAGCGTCTTTTTTAGTCAGCTTTTTGCCGAACTCAACCATTTCATCCCAATTTGCAGGCGCGGCATCCGGATTGAGACCAGCCTCTGCAAAGGCTTCTTTATTCCAATACAAAACCGGCGTTGAGCGCTGAAACGGAATACCGTAGGTTTTCCCACCGGTTTGACTGTTTTCCATAAAGGAAGGATAGAATCCATTTATCCAACTTTCTTGCTCTTCTGCAGAGACAAAATCGTCGAATGGCACAATAACATCTTCATCGATCAGGGTGAACATTTGGGTTGATAAAAGAACCGACAATTGAGGTGGTTTGCCGCCACGCGCTGCGGTCAAAGCTTTTACGCCCGCATCGCTGTAACTGCCCGCATAAATCGCCTCGATATTGACCCCAGGATTGGCGGCCACATAATCTGCGGTTAACTTTTCAATCGTAGTTGCGGCAGCGCCGCCCACGGCCACCGGGAAATAAAATTCCAGATCGACTGCGAAGGCCGAACCAACGGCTGCAAGTGATGTCAGGGATGCAACACTGGCTATCTTAAACATTTTTGGAAACATGATTTACCTCTGGGTTTGAGTTTGACGTGCCGACACAGAGCCGGCGTTTTGGGATGACAAAGCCATCTCAATCTCTGAACGCATCGTATCCTCGCGCCGGCCCGAGGCCGTTTCGAACACATGCAAATCGCTTACATTAAAGGCCAATTTGATTGCCATTCCGCTGGTCAAGCGGGTTTGGCCCGGCGCTCGGCAGAGCAAGCTTTCTTCACCAACTTTACATTCAACCATCGCATCTGCACCCAAATATTCAACCTGGGCCACCTGCCCTTCTATCACGCCATTCTCAGTCGGCACCAACGCCTCTGGACGAATGCCAAAGGTTAAATTTTGGCTTTTCTGCAAAAGCTCTGAGGGAACCGCGCCCGCCAAAAGGTTGGGCGAAAACGTCACCATAGGCGGCGTACCGATAAACTTTGCCGCAAATAAAGTTGCCGGGGTTTCATACATCACGCGCGGTGATGCAACCTGCTCAACCTGACCTTGATTCATCAACACAACTTGATCCGCCATGGTGACCGCTTCAACTTGATCATGCGTCACGTACAGCATCGTCACTCCAAGCCTGCGTTGCAAATCGCGGATTTCTTCGCGCATCTCGGCGCGCAACTTTGCATCAAGATTGGACAATGGCTCATCCATTAAGAAAATAGACTTATCGGCAACAATCGCGCGCCCCAAAGCAACACGCTGCTGTTGGCCGCCTGACAATTGGCTTGGCCTACGGTCTAACAAATGCCCCAAACCCAGCAGCTCAGCCGCGGCCTTCAACTTTTGGTCACGATCACTGCGCGACAGACCGCGCACGCGCAGCCCAAAGATAATGTTTTCCGCTACGCTTAGATGTGGAAACAACGCATAAGATTGAAACACCATCGCAATGTCGCGCGCCGCTGGCGCTGCATCCGTGACGTCTTCGCCATCAATAAACACCTGCCCAGATGTTGGATCATCCAAACCAGAAACAATTCGCAACGCCGTAGATTTCCCGCATCCAGACGGACCTAGCAAAGCCGTAAATTGACCTGCCGGAACATCAAGCGAAACATTGTTTAAAGCCGTTGTGTCACCCCAACTTTTGGTAACGCCTTTTAAGCTAACAGACCCCCCGCTCATATCGGCCTCTGCCACTCACAAAGAGAAACCGGCAAGGGCAAGCGAATATTTCGCCTCGCATTTTGCGAGTCAGATCTAACCATATTATATTCCATTGTAAAAATAATCTTCATCGCCTTTTTCACTCACAAACCAAATCAATTACACCTAAAAAAGCGGCGCTCTTGCCAACCTGACCGGCTCACATTACATCCGCTTTGGGTTGAAATATCATAGACATAGCCGACGGGCCTAGCCCGATCCCCCATGATCTGTTTGGTTTTTACATCTCCCTAAATCGAGCAATTAATTTTTTACGCTTTTAGCACCTAGATATCATCCATGCGCGGCACCGCAAAGCCATTGCTTCTTCTTTGAGGGAAGCATGCCCCACAAAAAACAACAAAACAACAAAAATATTAGATTTCCAAAAAATTTTTGATAAAAAATTATAAAAAGAGAATTTTTAAACTACAAAACTACAAAAATTTGGCGTTTTTTCTTTTTTTTCGATCAGCTTCAGGTAAGCTGCCACGAGTCTGCTGGGTGTTCCGGCTTGAAATGATCAAAAAGTGACTTTTAAATGCTATCAACCGCCACCGCCTTTCAACGTTACCAAGAAATCCGACACAGACTGCCGACCGCCCCGCAAAACAAAACTATGTTGGATATTGAAAACCTCACGGAGATCTCGGGGAAAGCTGGCGCCTTTGTCTTTGATGCCTTTGGCGTATTGAATGTCGGTGATTGCCTTATCGAAGGGGCGGATCAACGCTTAAGCCAATTGCGCCAACAGGGCTGTGAAATACGCATTCTCACCAATGCCGCGAGTTATGATCGCACCCGTGCATTGGAAAAGTTTGATCGGCTAGGCGTAACGATAGACGCCGCAGAAATCATCACCAGCCGCGATGCCACGCTAACTGCGCTGATGCAAAACCACTGGGGTATAATTGCCGATCCCGATGACGCATTGACCGATATCAAATTTCAGCACACCCGGCTTGGGCAGAACGCTAGCGAATATGAGGCAGTAGATGGGTTTTTATTTCTATCCTCGGCCAATTGGTCGGCGCAAAAACAACATCTGCTCGAAGCCTCACTGATCACAAATGCCCGCCCTGTGCTCATCGCAAATGCGGATTTGGTGGCCCCGCGGGAAACTGGTTTCTCGCTGGAGCCAGGGTTTTATGGGCATCTTCTGTTAGATCGCGGCATCACCGACATACGGTTCTTCGGAAAGCCCTTTCCGGAAGTTTACACATTGGTGGAGAACAGCCTTCCGCAGCTTAACCCAAATGAAATTGTAATGTGCGGCGATACGCTTCATACAGATATTTTAGGTGCCACTTCCAGAGGGTGGCGCAGCGTGCTTGTCACACAGGACGGGATGTTTTCCGGACATGAGACCGATATTTTCTGCAAAGAATCTAGTATTTTTGCCGATTGGCGCGTTAAGCGGATTTAACACTGCACGATTGCCGGCAAACCGGCGATTAAAATCTTAGCTTGAAATTTCAAACATACGAAAAATGAATATGCGTTTGTGTGTAACCCGGCACTGATACCCCTCATGGCGCCTGATTTATGCTGAAGGGGATAAGGCTGTCTCTAAAATGTTCCATAAACTCCAACGTGACCAAGGAGGGTTTTTTCAAAATTGGCCGCACCAAAGACAACCCATGCGGCAGACTGGGCGTAAAGGGGCGAAATCCAAGACCAAGCTTTTGATACTTAACCGCATCCAATTCACTGACGACCGACACCCCAACACCATTGCAAACCAGTTCGCAGGCTGCGGTGAATTGACGGACCTCTATATGCGAATTCATTGGAATTTGAGCATCTTGAAAACAGCGCGATAATTTCAAGAAGAAATCACTGTCTCGCCTTGTGTGGATGATATTTTCATTTTCAAGATCAGCGGGCCCAATCTGCGTTTTGGCCTCTAAAGCATGGCCTTTGGGAAACACACCAACCGTACGGATCTCAAGATAATGGCGGTCTACCGCTGGATGTCCGATAAATCCGTCCGTGATTCCAAAATCATATTGCTCCCCTATCATCCATTCTAGAATGCGCTCCGGGCGATCAGGCTCGATGGTGAGGCTCACGCCTGGACGGCCCTTTAAAAACTCGGCAACAACTTGTGGCAAATGGCTCGTGGCAAACCCTGGCAAGCATGCGATACGAATGTGACCGGCTTTTCGATTTGTGATATCTTGGCTCAGATCTGAAATCTGCCGCATCAGCTCTAAGACCCGCTTGATATCGGGCACCAAAAGCCGCACCTCTTGCGAGGGCACCAACTGACCATCACGCTTGTCAAATAAAGGAAAATCAAACTCTTTTGCCAGATCGGCGATCAGACGGCTGGCCGCAGGTTGACTGATTCCAAGATCAGCCGCTGCAGCGGTGACCGACCCATTTGTAATAACAGCCATTAACGCCTCTAACTGGCGTATACGCGGCGCTTTTCGTTTTGTCATCGCCCATCTCCCTTCCTGATTCGAAATATTTATAATATAATGTTATACGTTTTTATATATTCGGCATCTTGAATTATATTTTTGCGCTGATAAGTTCGTCTTTAGTAACGAGGTCCGCGGGCAACACGGCACGCGGCGTAACAAGCATCGCAAACGATGTACGGGAGAGTAACATGAAAAAACATTTGATCGGCGCTGTCGCCGCAACCGCTGTGCTGTCACCAATTGCAGCTATGGCCAAAACCGAGGTGCATTTCTGGCACGCGTTTACCGGGCGTTTGGGTGAATTGGTCGCCGCGCAAGTTGAAGATTTCAACGCCGGCCAAAGCGACTACGAGGTCGTGCAAACCCACAAAGGAAACTACTCCGAAACGTTAAACGCTGGTATTGCTGCGTTCCGCGCAAAAGAACAGCCGAATATTCTGATGGTTTATGAAGTTGGTACCGCCACGATGATGGCTGCAAAAGGCGCTGTTAAGCCGGTGTACCAAGTGATGGCTGAAAGTGGTGCGTCTTTTGACCCCGATGCTTATATCGGCGCTGTCAAAGGCTATTACACAACCACCGAAGGCGATATGCTATCTTTGCCGTTCAACTCATCCACACCAGTTTTATGGGTAAACCGCGATGCAATGTCTGCAGCGGGTGTTGACCCCGACAGCGATATGTCAACTTGGGAGCAAGTGGGAGACGTTTTAGACCAGCTTAAAGCCGGAGGTGAAGATTGCCCCTTGGTAACTGCTTGGCAAAGCTGGATCCATCTTGAGAATTTCTCTGCCTATCATAACGTACCATTTGCCACACAAGACAATGGTTTTGCAGGCCTTGATACCGAGCTCAGCCTGAACGGGCCGGCGCAAGTGGCGCATCTGTCAGCGATGGGCCAATGGGCGAAAGATGGAAAATTTATCTATACAGGCCGCCGCAATGAAGGCGGTGCAAATTTTCGTGCCGGCGAATGTGCGCTGTTTACCGAAAGTTCGGCTGGCTATGCGGGCATCAGCTCGGAAGCAAAGTTTGATTTTGAAGTCCGCCCACTTCCCTATTGGAAAGCCGTCGCTGATGAGCCTCAAAACACGATTATTGGCGGTGCATCACTTTGGGTGATGGAAGGCCATAGCGCAGATGAATATAAAGGCGTTGGGGCATTCTTGAGCTTCTTGTCTACATCGGATGTGCAAGCCGCATGGCATCAAAACACTGGCTATTTGCCGATCACATCCGAAGCTGGCGATGCAACCCGCGCCTCTGGATTTTATGATAAAAACCCAGGCACTGATATCGCTGTGATCCAAATGACAGCGAAGCAACCTACAGCAAACTCGAAAGGGTTACGGCTGGGCAGCTTTGATCAAATCCGCGGCATCATCGATGAAGAGCTGGAAGCCATCTGGTCTGGTGACAAATCAGCACAAGAGGCAATGGACAGCGCCAAAGAGCGCGGCGATGCTCTGTTGCGCCGCTTTGAACAAGCAAACCGCTAAGTGGATTGTGAAATCGCGGGCTCCGGCATAGGGGCCCGCACCTTTTTTAAACGAGGCCCCCTATGGAAAAGCGCGTCACCTTTCGCGGTTGGCTGCTGCCGCTGGTATTGATTGCACCGCAGGTGATGATCTCGGCGATATTTTTCTTTTACCCAGCCGGACAGGCTATTTGGCAATCGCTGTTTATACCCGATCCGTTTGGCCTCTCTGCTCGCTTTGTTGGGCTTGGAAATTTCGAATTTCTTATCAGCGATAAATATTATCGCGCATCTTTTATCACCACAGCCGTGTTCTCTTTGTTGGTCACGCTCTGTTCGATGATCCCAGCGCTGTTTTTAGCCGTGCTGGCAGATCGTTTGATAAAGGGCTCGGGCGTGTACCGTACCCTGCTCATCTGGCCTTATGCGGTTGCACCGGCCGTTGCGGGGGTTTTATGGTTGTTCATGTTTAACACCCGCGTCGGCGTTGTCTCATGGTATCTGGGGCATTTGGGCTATGATTGGAACCATGTGCTCAATGGTGGCGAAGCCATGGGGCTGGTCGTAGTGGCTTCGGCATGGGGGCGTATCAGCTATAACTTCCTGTTCTTCTTCGCCGCGCTGCAATCCGTACCACGCTCAGTTGTTGAAGCAGCAGCGATCGACGGCGCACGGTTTTGGCGGAGGTTTTTCACAGTTATATTACCACTTTTATCGCCTACAGCATTTTTCTTGTTAGTGGTAAACATCGTTTACGCGTTTTTTGAAACCTTTGGCGTCATTCATACGATTACGGCAGGCGGCCCGCAGCAATCCACCACCATTCTTGTATATAAAGTATTTTCCGATGGGTTTGTCGGCCAAGATCTTGGTTCATCCGCCGCCCAATCGGTGATCCTTCTCTTCGTGGTTGGCCTGCTCACGGTTATCCAATTTAAATATATCGAGAAAAGAGTGCATTACTGATGGAACAGCGCTCTGGCATGGTTGAAAAACGCGGCATGGGCCTTTGGCTTACGCATGGTTTCATGATTACCGGCGTTTTAATTATTTTCTTTCCGATCTGGCTGGCCTTTGTTGCATCAACCGTGACGCAACCAGAGATCGTCTCGCCGCCCATGCCTCTCCTGCCGGGAGGCCATTTTTGGGAAAATTATAAAACCGCCTTGTTATCGGGGGTAAACGTGCCCGTGGCCACCATGTTGATGAACAGTTTGATTATGGCGATCGGAATTGCCGTTGGCAAAATTATCATCTCTCTACTCAGTGCTTTTGCCATTGTATATTTTCGGTTTCCGGGCCGCACCATTTTCTTTTGGATGATTTTCTTAACCTTGATGCTGCCCGTCGAAGTGCGTATTTTACCCACCTTTGAAGTGGTGGCCGGCTTTGGTATGCTGAATAGCTATTCCGGCCTTATTTTCCCGCTTATCGCATCAGCCACCGCAACCTTTCTGTTTAGGCAATTTTTTCTCACCATTCCGGATGAGCTGGCCGAGGCTGCGCGCGTTGACGGCGCGCAACCGATGCGGTTTTTCATTGATATCGTTCTGCCCATGAGCCGCACAAATATCGCAGCGCTCTTTGTGATCTTGTTTATCTATGGCTGGAACCAATATCTTTGGCCCCTTTTGATTACAACCGACCCTGAAATGAACACGATCGTGATGGGTATAAAGCAAATGTTCCCCAGCGGCGATGATGTGGCTGAATGGCCCGTGATCATGGCAACATCGATTCTGGCGATGATCCCCCCTGTTATCGTTGTTGTCTCGATGCAAAAGCTTTTCGTGCGCGGCCTTGTCGATAGTGAGAAATAGAAATGGCAAATGTTACGTTAAAAAATATCAAGAAAAGCTTTGGAGCCACGCATGTTATCCATGGGATAGATGCTGAAATTAAGGATGGCGAATTTATCGTGATCGTCGGCCCATCAGGCTGTGGAAAATCAACGCTTCTGCGTATGGTTGCTGGGCTTGAGACCATTACATCGGGCGATATTTTTATCGGCGATGAACGCGCGAATGAGAAAGAGCCGATGGATCGCGACATCGCCATGGTGTTCCAAAATTACGCGCTATACCCGCATATGTCCGTACGCCAAAATATGGGCTATGGTTTGAAAATCGCGAAATTGCCCAAAAGCGAAATTGACGCTAAGGTTCAAGATGCAGCAAAACTGTTGCAACTAGAGCCCTTACTAGAGCGCAAACCGCGCCAATTATCTGGCGGTCAACGTCAACGCGTGGCGATGGGGCGGGCCATCGTGCGCGAACCTTCGGTGTTTTTATTCGATGAACCCCTGTCAAACCTTGATGCCAAATTGCGCGTTCAAATGCGGCTTGAAATTCGGGAATTGCAAGAGAAATTGGGGATCACCGCGCTATATGTCACCCATGATCAAGTTGAAGCCATGACCATGGCCGACCGTATGATCGTGATGAATGGAGGCATCGCAGAACAGATCGGCACGCCTTTAGACGTATATGAAAAACCACAAACCCTATTTGCAGCTCAATTTATCGGCAGCCCAGCAATGAATATCTTCGATGCGCATATCGAAGGGGGCCAGGTGAAAATAAGAGATCTGCCTATTGGGCCCGCTCAGGGCCGCGATGGCCCTGTGAAGCTAGGGATCCGTCCCGAGCATTTGGTAAAAACATCCGATGCAGCTTTGAACGCCTCGATACAAATATCCGAACCTCTGGGTGCGAACACGCTGCTGCATGGAAAATTAACGGGGTTCGACAATATAGCAATCACCGCCAGTTTACCCGGCGTGCATCTTTTAGAAACCAAATCCTTTCACATCGGCTTTGCCGTTGAACCCGCAAACATCCATCTATTCGATCCCGAGACCGGGCGCAGGTTGCCAGTTTGATGCAACATCCCGCAGTTGAAGCCTTTCGCGGGGGTCCAAACCTTATTCGCGTGGTCGGGCATCGCGGCGCGCGCGGTATTTTGCCCGAAAATTCCATGATTGGATTTGAATTTCTGATGCAAACGGGCACCCCACTATTGGAATTTGATGTATTGATGACCTCGGATATGGTACCAGTCATCACCCATAATCATCATCTTCATGGCGCGATTTGCCGCGGCCCGGATAAAGGTTTTCTAAATGAAGAACCAAAAGTCGCCCATCTAAGCTGGGCAGAAATTCAAAAATTTGATATCGGGTGGATTGATGGCATGACCGCCTATGGGCAGCGCTTTCCTGAAAGGGCCCAGCTGAATAATATTCGTATTCCCAGCCTTTACCAACTTTTAAAAGCCGCAGGCCAACCACTATTTGTCGATGCCAAATTCATGCTTGAAATCAAATCAGATCCTGAATTTGCGCAGGATATCGATTATCGCAGGCAATTGATCGAAATCATTATCGGGCTAGTCCGCGCTGCAGGGGTTGCCCAGCGCACGCTTTTGCACAGCTTCGATTGGGATCTGCTTGCCGAATGCGCGCGACAAGCGCCTGATATTCCAATTTCATTTCTTACCCAAATGCCCAAAAATATGCCGCATCAGGGCGAAGATTCAGCGCATTCCATAAGCCCCAGTTTTTCTGGATGTGAGGATAATATCCCGAAAATGGTAGAGGCTGCTGGTGGCGCGCTTTGGTGCCCCTATATCGCTGATATAACCCCCAAAACGACAGCACTTGCCAAAGAGCTTGGTCTCTGCGTTGCAGCCTGGACCGCCAATGAGCCAACCGAGATTGATCAGATGATCGATTTAGGTGTCGACGCGATTGTCACCGATTATCCGGGCCGGGTTCAACGCCGGCTTTCAGATCGAGGCATCAACTGGTGAGGCCTATGCCATAGAAATTCATGTTTCGCGATAAAGCTGAAAGACATGAAATTGAATCAAGAGCCGTGGATTACAGACAACCAGACCGGACTTTACCCATCCGCGCACGTCTGTCGCAGCACCCGGCTTTTCAACGGATGATTTATCAAAAACAAGGGCGCAGATTGCGCGGAATGATTGATCGCAGCCATCAGCCAACCTCTGAGGTTGCGCTCTGTAATAAATTAAAAGCTTTGGGGTATTGGATCCGCTGAACAGAAAAATCTGTTTTCACCGGAAAGCCTTGTAAGTTCCATCTCGGGCAAAGCCGCCGAAAAGGAAATACTTTCCCAATAATTGCGAAAAAATAGGATATTATGTTCCTAATTTGGGCGAGCAAGCGCTCATTATAGAATAATAGCATTGTTTAAACAGCCTGACTTTCTTATCACAATTGGACCTGATTTAGGAGGTAGATTGATGACAAGCGAAACAACCTACGGGTTTGATACATTACAAATACACGCGGGCGCCCGGCCTGATCCGGCCACTGGCTCTCGGCAAACACCAATCTATCAGTCCACAGCGTTTGTGTTTCGAGATGCCGATCACGCAGCCGCTTTGTTTAACCTGCAAGAAGTTGGCTATATTTACTCGCGATTGACCAACCCAACCGTGGCCGTATTGCAAGAACGCATTGCAACTCTAGAGGGCGGCGTGGGCGCCGTTTGTTGTTCATCCGGACATGCCGCGCAAATTATGGCGCTGTTTCCACTGATGCAACCCGGACGCAATGTTGTTGTTTCGACGCGGCTTTACGGCGGCTCAATCACGCAGTTCAGCCAAACAATTAAACGCTTTGGCTGGGGCGCAAAATTTGTAGATTTTGATGATCTTGACGCGGTCAAAGCTGCAATTGATGACGACACGCGGGCGGTATTCTGTGAATCAATTGCAAACCCTGGGGGTTATATCACCGATCTGCCGGCGATCAGCGCCCTGTCTGATGAAGCCGGGCTTCCCTTGATCGTCGATAACACCAGCGCTTCGGCATATCTATGCCGCCCAATCGAGCATGGGGCAACACTTGTGGTGAACTCCACGACCAAATTCTTGACCGGCAATGGTACGGTCACGGGTGGATGTGTGGTAGATAGTGGAAAATTTGATTGGTCTGCCTCGGATAAGTTTCCCTCGCTCAGCGCGCCCGAACCTGCATATCACGGGCTCAAATTTCATGAAACATTTGGGCCGTTGGCCTTCACGTTTCACGGCATTGCAATCGGGCTGCGCGACCTTGGAATGACGCTGAACCCGCAATCCGCACATTATACGTTAATGGGCATTGAAACATTGTCACTGCGCATGCAGCGACATGTTGAAAACGCCCAGAAAATTGCGGCTTGGCTTGAAACCCACGAGGCCGTTGAAGCAGTGACCTATGCCGGGCTTCCCAGTTCGCCCTACAACCACCGTGTCGCAAAAATTTGCCCCAAAGGCGCGGGCAGCTTGTTTACAGTGTCGCTGAAGGGCGGCTATAAAGCGTGCCTGAAATTCGTGGATAGTCTTGAAATTTTCAGCCATGTGGCCAATTTGGGCGACAGTAGGTCATTGGTGATACATTCTGCATCCACCACCCACCGTCAGCTAAGCCCAGAACAGCAAATTGCCGCAGGCGCTGGGCCAAATGTAGTTCGCCTCTCAATCGGCATCGAAGATAGTGACGATTTGATCGCGGATCTGAATCAAGCGCTTGAGATTGCAAAATTCGTTTAAGCACTTTTGGTCAAGCTGGCTATTCCGGCTTGACCAATATCTCGTACTGAGCAATCACCGACTGCCTGAACGCAACGTCTTGTGGCACAATTCCCGCCTCTGATAAGCTACGTTGCGCGCTCAAAAATCCGGGAGGCCCACCACGCTCAGGGAGACGATCAGACAAGCTGATCATTTGGCCCAATTTCACCTCAGCAGCCTCTGCGTAATCCTGCGCCTTTACCAGCGCGTCTTTCATGGCCTTTTGTCGAGCTAGGCTTTGCCACCGGGCCTCATCCTTGGTCAGAAAAACCAGATTTCCCAATGCCGTTACCCCAAGGTCGAGGCCGATTTGAACGATTTCTGGAAAGGCAGGAAGATGGTTAATTGTGACCTCCAGCCGCGTGGTGGCGCTATAATCCAGCAATTTAGGTGGTTGCTGGTCAATATATTGAAAATTTGGTGACAGTGATAAAACCGAGCTTGCTAGATCCTCTTTGGGCAAGCCAAAAGCTTCAAGTGCGGCCAAGAGTGAAGCTGTTTTTGACCTGAGTGCGGCCATTGCTGAGGCCGGTGCATCTGCGCGGGCTTCAATTGTCCAGGTTAACTTTGCCTGATTAGGTTTTACCTTTACGGCTGCCGCACCGGTGACCGTCAGCATTCTGACAGGCTGGGTTGCGAATGCCAGCTGCGGTATAATGACAAAACAGACAGCGAGATAAATAATGTTTCTGAATATAAATTGTTTAAAATACATGATAGCTCCTTTCTTTCCTGTAAGGGATTTACACCACGTGACAGAAATATCTGTAGCGCGATTTTCTGCCTGCCGCGATAGTTTTGCTTTTCCCTCACGCCATCCTGGTCTAGAAAGGCGTAGTCGCGGTAAAACCGAGCCTTGCTGTAAAAGATAAACTCGAGCAAATGAAACCAGACTTTGCCCTTTCCCTTTCCTTCGATGGCATCACTTTGCTGCATCGAACAAAACCGGGCTGGAATATTATTGGCACGGCGAAATTGGATTCTGCAACGTTGGAAAGTGATGTTGCCGATATCCGGCGCAAAGCTTTAAGCCTTGATTCGCGCGCTGATAACGTAAAACTTGTGATACCGAATGAACAAATTAAGTTTATCAAATTGCTTCGCCCCGACGGCGCGCAATCAAACGATATTGAGGCGGTCATATTAGACCATTTACAAGGGGCAACCCCCTATCATGTCTCCGAACTGCGCTTTGATTGGATCGCGTCAAAAAATGATCTTTACGTGGCGGCTGTCGCGATCGAAACGCTGCAAGAGGCAGAAAGTTTCGCCGAGACCCATAGCTTTAAACCTTTGGGCAATGTTGCGATTCCGCCCAAAGACAGTTTTATCGGCGAAGCGTTTTTTGGAATGGCTCTCGGCGGGCAACAACAAATGGAATGGTATGATCAGGAAATTGATATTTCCCCGTCACCCAGCCCAGAAGCGCTTTTAAAAATCGCGCCCAAACCGCTCCCACCAGAACCTCCCATTGCGCGCAACAAAGGTCGTATAACGGCGCAACAAAAGGCGGCAAACCCCGATTCTAAACAGCCCCGCCTTTCAACCCAGCTGACCAAACAAATCAACGAAGAAGCCGAAAATGTTCCCGTCAGTCTCAATGATCTTGGCACTGCCTTCCCCCGCATTCTTTCTCAAATTGAAGGAAAGTTAGAAGGGCAAGAGCAGGCTGATAAGCCTACAGTTTTCGATGTAAATGAAACTCGGACAACTGCGAACGCTGCGTCCCCTTCTGCTGATCCAATCTTGCAAAGACACGGCTTTGAACACAAAGTCACAACCGAGAAGATCCGAAACGTTCTGCGTCATACAAAAAAACGCCTGACCGCGGGTGTTAGCGCGCTAAGGGCCGTTCTAAAAACGCTGCTGCAAACGGCTCTTCGCCAAACCAAAATGGCCGGCGTAGGCGCCACGCAATTTATAAAAATCTGCAAACACAAGCTGCTTGTTGAAGGCGTTGTACCGCTGGTGCGGAGATTGCAACCAATTCTGCGCAAATACGTGTTGAAGGCGCGGGATTGGGGGCTTCCCGTCATGCTGCTTAGCGCTTCGGTGCTTCTGGCTGGGTTTACAGCAACATATTTCATTGTAACGCGCAGCGCCGATCCAAGTACTGATCTTGCGTTGAAAGTAGAAACGGTGAGCGCAGATGCAGATGCAGATGCAGATACAGATACAGATACAGATACAGATACAGATACAGATACAGATACAGATAAAAAAATCGACGTTTTGCGATCGATACAAGAGCTCTCGCCAGCCCCGGAAGCAGAACGGCGTCGGGGCTTAACCGGGCTGGAAGGTTTTACCACAACCGATACGCAGGCAAAGGCAGAGGTGTTCAGCGAAACGCCATTGCTCGGCCTATCCGAGCTTCAAACATCGGCCGGTTTTGACCTCTCTATTGTAGAAAAGCTGCCAATGAAGCGGGCACTGTCGCGGTTAGACAGCCTAGCAACACCCAGTTCAACTCGCACGCGCAATGGAACAGAGCTTGCACCGGAAGCTAAAATCGAGATTTCACAAACGGCTAGGTCTTCCCAGCTTAATACGCCTGAATTTATCCCGAATGGACCAATGACCCCCGAAGAGCTTCGGCGCGTTTATGTATCAACAGGGGTTTGGCCAATGGCCCCAAAAGCGCTATATCAAGCAAGCACGAAGGCTCTTGAAGATTTATATATCGCATCAATTGATGCAGATATTCGTGCCCATGATCCGGTTATTTTGCAAAGCCCGGATGAGTTTTTGACCGATAATACAAAAGACCTTGCGATCCCTCTGCTTAAAAAAGCGAAACCGCTTGGGCTTGCAACGGGTGACCCGGCTATCGAAATGCCCAACGAACCTTCTGCAAAAACGCTGGTTTCGCCTAACATAAACGCATTGCGCGTGTTGCCAGATGTGACGCTGAGACCGCCTGCAATGGCGCCGCAGCCTTTGGCAGAATTGACCCCGTCGATCATAACACAAGACAGCAATGAAACGGCAATATCACAACCGGATGCACCACCCTCGATTGATGCGTTAACGCGGCTTGACCCTCCCAGCGTGACTGGCTTTGGAAATCAAGCAACGGACCCTATTTTTGAAAATGCGGCCACCGAAAACGCAGAAAACCAAAGCTCAGAAACTAACCCGACCTCTGAACTCGTCTCAAAACCGCCTTCTGTTTCCTCAGAAGAAGACGCCATTGCCAGCACCGATCCGCAAACACCACAAGCACCCGAGCCTGCAATAGATATGCTTGCCCAAAGCCGGCCTCTAATACGCCCGCAGGCCCTTGTCGCGGCTTTACGTGCAAAAGAGAAAGCCTTTGAAGAGGCGCTTAACACCTCTATCCGACCTAAAATCCGGCCGGCGCTTACGGAAATTGCTCAATCTGACACTTTGATAAGCCGCTTGTTCAGCGCCTTGGATGAAGGAGATGAAGCCAATGTGGATTCTCCAATAGCAGACGAACCAAGCAGCGCGCGGGTAAGTGAGCGCGCCACGTTGGAAAAAGGGCTCAATCTCAGAAAAGTGAATTTGCTCGGCACCTATCGGTTTGGAAACAGCCGGAAAGCCTTAATTCTTATGCCAAATGGGTCGAAGCGGATGGTAAAAGTAGGAGACCGCTTGGATGGTGGACAGGTGGCCGCCATTGACGAAGAAGAATTGCGTTATATCAAGTCAGGGCTCAATATCATTTTATCCATGCCAAGTGGGTAGGTTCCATTGCTGGGTTTTATGCGTTGCAACGGCGGTAAAATACGAAAACAACGTTAGGCGTCGCTTTCATCGCTCACCCCTGCTTCCGCAAAGGTCGACATCCCAGAATGACAGGCCAGCGCTGCCTGAAGAATTCCAATCGCAACCGCCGCGCCTGAACCTTCGCCGAGTCGCATCCCCAAAGATAAAAGCGGCTCTTTATCAAGCTGCGCCAACACGCGTTTATGCGCTTGCTCGGCACTTTCATGCCCCGCAACAGTATGATCCAACACGGACGGGCTAATTTGCTGCAGACAGGCTGCCGCGGCGCAGCAAATAAAACCATCCAAAATCACCGGAATGCGCAGACAGCGCGCGCGTGCAATCGCGCCCGCCATGGCGGCCAATTCACGCCCACCCAGACATTGCAAAGCTTTTAATCCGTTCTGCTGGGCCTTAGGGTTCATCTGCAAGCCCGCCGCAATAACACGGGCTTTTTTGGCGATACCGGCCGCGTCAACACCAGTGCCCTTACCAACCCAATCTTCCGCGCGGGCGCCAAAAAGGGCATGGGCAATCGCGGCTGCAGAGGTTGTATTTCCAATGCCCATCTCACCTGTGACCAAAAGATCACAATCTTCGGACACCGCGTTCCAACCCGTTTGCAACGCCAGAAGAAACTCATCTTCCTCCATCGCGGGCCCTTGCGTGAAATCTCGTGTTGGGCGATCTAACTCTAAGCCATGCACCTGTAATTTCGCGCCAAAACAGGCAGAAAGCTGATTAATCGCGGCGCCCCCAGCTTGAAAATTAAACACCATCTGTTCTGTAACCTCGGCTGGAAAAGCGGATATACCTTGCGAGGTCACCCCATGATTGCCGGCAAAAATCAGTACTTCAGGTTGTGAAATAGACGCGCGCGCATCCCCCCGCCAAGCGGCGTACCATATGGCAAGCTCTTCCATCCGCCCCAAAGCACCGGCCGGTTTGGTCAATTGCATATTGCGTTGTTTGGCTGCTGCTTGGCTTTCAAGATCAAATGACGGTGCTTGACGCAGCAGATCAACGAATTGTGAAAGAGAAGAAAAAGTGTCCATAATCAGTTTTACCTTGTTCGCAATATACTCTTTGAGCTATTTACCCAGCTGCCATCGAAGTACAAGCGTTTTAGAGGCATCCAACGAGTATTAACCGACATGACCCTGCATAAGTTCACCACCTATTCTAACGATGCGAAATTGGCGCTCAGCCTGCTCAGCCGCACCCCTATCTCAGTGGAGGATGGCGCCTATCAGCGCACGGCAAAGGCCGTGTGGGCTTATGGGCTTGTCGGGATAGTTTGGGGCACTTTGGTTTGGGCTGTGGGTCTATGCGCAGTAACTTTAAATATTCCAGATGGCCTAGCTGCGCTTATCGCCTTGGGTACTGGTCTTATTTTCACCGGCGCGCTGCATGAGGATGGTCTGGCAGATTGCGCCGACGGCTTGTGGGGCGCCCAAGAGAAACAGCGCCGCTTGGAGATCATGAAAGACAGCCAAATTGGCAGTTATGGAACCCTAGCCTTGGTTGTGTCCGTGCTCTTGCGGTGGCAGCTGATAAAAGAACTGATGCAGGCAGAATTTGCCTTTGCGGGGCTAATTGTGACCGCCGTGCTTGCCCGCGCGGCCATGCCGCTTTTGATGGTTTATCTACCGCATGCCCGGAGCAGCGGTTTATCGCATAGCGTTGGCAGACCTCAGCCCAAGCACGCCCTGATAGGAGTTGGCATAGCTGCCATAATCGCGCTGGCCTTTGCAGGTCTGATAGGCTTTGCTGCTCTGCTCTGCACAGGCTGCGCTGCCCTACTCTGTTCTACGATTGCCCAGCGCAAAGTCTCGGGGCAAACCGGCGATATTTTGGGAGCAACCGAACAGGTTTCAGAGATATTTGTGTTAATGGCAATCGTCGCGCTGTTACCGTAGCTGCAGCTCAAGTGAGAGAAGCCTGATCAGACTGCATCTGCTTTACGCGGCGCGAGACACCAATACATCATCGACTTTTTTTGCCGCAGCAACCTCATCGCCATCTTCAACAGCCGCAACTTCGCGCGTCAGGCGTTCCAGCGCCGCTTCGTAAAGCTGCCGTTCCGAATAGCTCTGCTCGCGCTGATCATCGTTGCGATGTAAATCCCGAACAACTTCCGCTATGGCAATCAAATCGCCAGAATTAATCTTTTGCTCATATTCCTGTGCACGCCGCGACCACATCGCTCGCTTCACTTTTGCTTTGCCTTTGAGCGTGGTCATCGCGCGGCCAACCACATCAGGAGAGCTTAATGCGCGCATGCCAATCTCAGTCGCCTTATGCGTTGGCACGCGCAGCGTCATCTTGTCTTTTTCGAAAGACACCACGAATAATTCAAGCGTTATTCCAGCAATTTCTTGCTCTTCAATAGAAACGATTTGGCCCACACCATGCGCGGGATAAACAACAAATTCGTTTGGACGAAAATCATTTCGTTTTGATTTGGACATTCAGTTTACCTTTCTTGCGGTTCTCTTTGGCCGAGCAGATCAACAAGCCTAAAACATTCGGCTTCTTTTAACATAGTCTCAACTAGGATGATTAGATGCAGGGTATCAAACCACTTTTCGCTGCTCGTACATGCTTTCGATCATGTCCATAGCACAAAATCAACCTTGGCACCAGAGATGGGTTTTGGTGGCGTTTATCCGCCTTCGCCAGCAGCCTCAGAAAAGTATTTTTCAAGCTTTCCGGTTTCACCATCGCGCTCTTCAGCGTCTGGAAGTGGATCTTTTTTGGTTATAATCACCGGCCAGAGGATCGAGTATTTGCGATTAAATTCGACCCATTTCTCCATATCAGGCTCGGTGTCAGGACGGATGGCATCTGCGGGGCATTCAGGCTCACAAACGCCGCAATCTATACATTCATCAGGGTGAATAACCAACATGTTCTCACCCTCGTAAAAACAATCCACCGGGCAAACTTCAACGCAGTCGGTATATTTGCAGCCAATGCAACTGTCATTCACAATATAGGTCATTCGTCGCTGTCCATTTCACATATCTTCCAAGCCCTTAGCTAGAGCAGTCAAAAGAATCATTCAAGCCAATCATTGCGAAAATTACGCAGCGCGCGGCGTTCTCGTTTGGTGGGGCGCCCTTTTCGATCCTGCCCCGGCGCTGGGTTTTCGGGGTCTTGCTTTGGCGTTAAATCGCGATAGAGCAACTGAGCCTCGCTAGCCGGTCCACGACGATGCCCCAAGGCTAAAACTTCGACAACGCGCACAGAACGGCTTTGCACAACAGTTAGAACCTGTCCGACCGAAATACTGGTTGCCGGCTTCAGAACTTTTGCAGCGTTCACGCGTATATGGCCCGCTTCAATCTGTTTACTGCTGAGGCTGCGTGTCTTGAAAAACCGCGCAAAAAACAGCCATTTATCCAACCGTATTCGATCCGCCTCTGCCACACTTAGCGATCCTGCGTTTTTAACCCCATCAACGCAGCTGCAAACGGGTTATCTGGATCAATTTTCTGCGTTTTTTCTGGCTTGGCTGCAAAAGTTTTGGGGCCTTTTTTATCGCGCGTTGGTTTTTGCTTGCCCTTCGATTTGCGCGTCTGCTTTTCATCACCCGCGCGGTGTTTCGGTTTATTATGCCTGGGCGGGCTTTGTTTTTTAGCCACATGCCCCCAGGTGAATGTATAGAACACTTCCAACTCTGGCTCTATGGTCTCAGCGCTTTGTGATTGCGCCGGCGCTGATTGGCTATCTGCCTGCGCTATCGAAGCTGCGGGCTGCTCTTCCTCGTGCAGCGTCTCCGTCCGCTCTGAGCCCGAAGAAAGCGCTTCTACAGCGCTCGGCTCGACCTTCGCGGGGTTGACGTCCAATGCCGCCTCTTGCGCCGCATCCACAGGTTCGGACGCCACCTTCTCAGGCAAATCGGCGGCTATTTCGGGTTTATCCACCTCAGGCGTTGCGCTGGCTACTGGATCTTGGGCAGCCTTGGTTTTTACACGTTCCGCCTTCGCCGCCTGATAACCAAGACCTTGCATCAAATCGGCAAATTGCTCCAAGGTCATTCCGGTAATCGATAGCATATCTGCTTTCGCTTCAAACCCGGTTCGGCTGTTTTCGTCGCGCAGCATATCTGCCAAACGCTCCAGCATATCGATGCGAATGGCGCGGGTGCCCGCGTTGCGATAGCCACAAATCGTCTCATGCCCGCTTTCCGCATGGGCATCGACGGGAACCGTCACCAAACCGGGGGGCGGCGCTTCGGAAAAGGTTTGCAGCCCCTTGGAAAGCGACCATAAGACCAACCGCAAGCGGGTGGGGGCGGGTTTCAGCAGCAAGGGCATAAACACGGTAAATTGACCGAAACGCACCCCATGTTTGCGCAATGCCCCGCGCGCATCTTGATCCAAAGATTTCACATCTTCGGCAACTTGCGCGCGCGGTAGAATTCCAAACCCCTCAACCATGCGATAGGCAAAGCCCCGCGCCAAACCCGTTAGGGTTTCATCACGTTGTAAATTTATCAGCGGCTCAAACAGGCTAGCGATCTTGCGATCAATAAAATGCTGCAACCGCCGCTGTACTTTTTGCGTCACATCGGCGCCGGCCTCATCATCCACGAACACCGTGATCCGTGGTTTTAAAATATCATCTCCGGACACCAATTTGCCGATCGCCTGCGTTCCCCACATAAGGCCGCCTTGCTCAGTAAAATCAATTTCTGTATCCGGCGCATTGTAAAATCGATCCGCCCGCAGATGAAAATGCGGCGTCAGGGCCTGTAAAGCCGCAGATTTGATGGTCTTTGCTTCTTGCCCGGTCGCGTCTTTATCTTGACGAAACTGAAACCCTTCAAGCCGACCAACGAATTCTCCTTCGACGGTCACCTCACTATTTTCATTCACTTCGGCCAACAGGGCCTCCTTCTGTTTCAACCTGCGCAACAGCACCGAGGTTCTTCGATCCACAAACCGCTGCGTCAAACGCATATGCAGCGCGTCCGATAATCTATCTTCTACAGCGCGCGTCGTCTCACGCCAATGATTTTCGTCATCTACCCAACCACTTCTTTGGCTGACATATGTCCAAGTGCGCACAAAAGCCAATCGCATTGACAATGTATCAATATCACCCTCCACGCGATCAATGCGTTTGAGATGCCCCGCAAGCCAATCATTCGGCAAATGCCTATTGCCCTGTAAATGCCCGAAAACACTGCTGAGTAAGCTGACATGTTCGGCCAAGCTTATCCCGCGAAAATCAGGAATTCGGCAAATATCCCAAAGCAGGCGCACACGCTCTGGATGCTGCACTTGTTGGCGAATATCTTCGCTTTGCCATAGGGCCTGCAGCGCAAGGTAATCATCGGCTTCCCGAGCTTTTACCAAAAGATCATCTTGAGATGATATAGACAGGCTGTGCATCAACGCATCGATCGAAGAAAAATTCAAATCAGAATTGCGCCATTGCAATTTCGAAATCGGTGTGAAGCGATTTTCAACAATTGCAGCCGCCATGCCCTCGTCAAGCGGAGGTGCCTCGCCCGTCACCCCAAAACTGCCATCCGACATCCCGCGCCCCGCGCGGCCGGCGATTTGCCCCAATTCATTTGGCGCCAAATCACGCATCCGGCGGCCATCAAACTTTGACAAGCCTGCAAAAGCCACGTGGTCGATATCCAAGTTCAACCCCATACCAATCGCATCCGTTGCCACCAGATAATCAACATCTCCGTTTTGATACAGCTCCACCTGCGCGTTTCTTGTGCGCGGGCTCAACGCCCCCATCACCACTGCTGCACCGCCCTTTTGGCGCCGGATCAATTCGGCGATGGCATACAGATTATCAACTGAAAAGCACACAATTGCACTGCGGGCGGGCATTCTGCTGATTTTTTTGGAGCCCGTATAACTGAGCGTGCTCAGACGGTCCCGCCGCATAAATTGCGCCTCTGGCACCAATTCTGAAATCACCTTTCGCATCGTGCCGGCGCCCAGAAACAGCGTTTCATGCAAGCCGCGCATGTGAATTATGCGATCGGTAAACACGTGACCGCGTTCAGGATCTGCACAGAGCTGCACTTCATCAATCGCCACAAAATCCACCCCCATCGCCTGCGGCATGGATTCGACGGTACAGATCCAATATTTGGTGCGTGGAGGTACGATCCGCTCTTCGCCAGTGACCAGTGCCACAACTGATGGACCGCGCAGGGCAACAATTTTATCGTAGACCTCACGTGCCAAAAGCCGCAATGGCAAGCCAATAATTCCAGTACGATGGGCGAGCATGCGTTCAATGGCGTAATGGGTTTTACCGGTATTTGTGGGCCCTAGAACGGCGACCACCCGCGCAGATTGCTGCATCTTACCCTCTAGGATTAAAGCGTTTTCTCGCCGGTCGCCGATGCAACGCGATCTCTGGCGCTTTCTACGTCTTCTAAAAACGGATGTATAGTCAGAACCTTGGAATAGGCGGTAAAGGCAAGATCAGGACGTTCAAAATGCTCAAAAATTTGGCCCAGAAGCACCAGAGACGGATAATGCAAGGCATCAAGCCTCAGGGCGGCTTGCAAATCTTCTATAGCGGGGCCGAAATAGCCAAGGTGATGATAGGCGCGGGCGCGCCCATACCATCCTGAAGCAAACTGTGGCGCCATTTCAATCACGGCACCAAAATGCTGCGCCGCCACATCGAACCGCTGCGCTTTAAAACTGTTTTCGCCGCGCTTGTAGAGCAAATCAACGCCAGGCGAGCCCGACAAAGACCAAAGCTGCTTTATTTCTCGCTCTATCGCGGCAAACTTTTCTTGGTCAGACGCCGCCAACTCATTGTACAAAAGCCTGATTTGATCCGAGCTATCCGCTGAGCAAAGCGTTGCACAAACAGAAATGAAGCCTGAGGCAACAAGGCATTTGATTGTTGTTCGAAAACTCTCCATAGGAATAAGATAGTGGATGGGTCACTTTATTCTAGTTAAAATGGCAAAAAGGAATTCGTGATGAGTGAAATTTTGGAACAGGCTGTCCTAGCCCTGACAAAGAAAATGGGCGAAGCCTCTTTTGGTGGTTCTGCTAAATTCGATATCGACGGCGAAGGGTGCATTATGATTGACGCCGCAGGCGTGCGTGCCGGCGATGAAGAGGCAGAGGTAACGCTTCGAGCAAATACAGAGACGTTCCAAGATATCTTAGCCGGCGATTTAGATCCTGCATCTGCCTTCATGAGCGGACGTTTGACCATTGATGGTGACATGGGCGTTGCCATGCAGCTGGGCAGCGCGCTTGGGTAAAGGGATACCAACGCGTACAAAAAGCTCGTCGGCAAGCCCTTACTGGCGTGCGGGGCGGCCTAATCTAAGCGATCTTTTTAACAGTTTTTAAGTGAGCTTATGCACGCCTTTGGCAACCGCAGCAGCGCCAGCGCGCAGCCAATTATGCTCAGAGGCCACAAAAAACACCGTTAAGCCATATTTCTCGCGCCATTCTGCGGCTTGCTCTACAGTGCCCACAAAGCTCATATACGCCTTGTTCGAGGCGCGCGCCGCCTCGCCCACACTGCGCAATGCCGCTTGCAATTCCTCACTGGTTTGATCAGTTTTACCATAGCCAACCGATAAATCAGCCGGCCCAACAAACAGACCATCAATCCCCTCGATTGACGCAAGATCCTTCGCAACTAGAACCGCCTCTGGCTCTTCCACCTGGGCGATCACAACAGTTTCATCACGCGACTTTTGTAAAAGGTCAGGCATTGATTGCGTGGCATAACCGGCCCAGCGCGTCGATCCGGCATAACCCCGACCGCGATGCCCGAAGCGCGCCATACGGGCAATCGACTGCGCTTTTTCAACGCTGTCAACATGGGGCACAACAATGCCAACGGCTCCATAATCTAAAGCCTGCAAAATTTCGCGCTCGCTGCCATCACCCACCCGAATCAAAATTGGGAAATCAAGCGCGGTTGCAACGGCAATACATTGATCCATGGCGCCCCGATCAAACGGCGCGTGTTCGGCATCCAAACATAAAAAATCTAACCCAGACTGCGCCAAAACCTCAATCATAATATAATGTGGTGTTTTCAAGAAGGTTCCCGCTAAAGGCGCCCCCGATAACATTTTTTGTCGAAAATTCGATATGCGTGACATTTTATACCCCATTTTTTTCGCGCAGTGTACGCGGCGATCTTGCAGATGCAAGGGTGGCCGCAGCCCAGCTTTGATCTATGTTTGAACGATGAGCAAATCAGCACTTCTTCGTTTCACAGGTCGCGGGATATATTGCCCTGCCGGAGAGTTTTACATTGACCCGTGGCGCCCCGTGGAATGCGCCCTTCTCACCCATGGTCATGCCGATCACGCCCGCCCTGGGCATAGCAGATATCTCAGCACGGATATTGCTGCCCCTGTGATATCGCATCGCTTAAACAATCCCGTATTGGAAACCGTCCGCTATGGAGAAACCAGACAGATTAAAGATGCGCTGGTTTCGTTTCACCCCGCCGGCCATATCCCTGGCTCTGCCCAAATTCGTATTGAGGTTGCAGGTGAAATATGGGTGGTATCTGGCGATTATAAAATCGAAAATGATGGATTAACAACCCCTTTTGAGCCACTGAAATGTCATAGTTTTATTAGCGAATGTACCTTTGGCCTTCCGGCGTTTCAATGGCAGCCCCAAAACACCATTTTTGATCAGATTAACACTTGGTGGGCAGAAACTGCCAAAGCCGGCAAATGCTGCATTCTGGGTGCCTACGGTCTGGGCAAGGCGCAGCGCTTGCTATGCGGCTTGGATGCCAATATCGGTCCAATCTTGACGCACAGCGCCACAGAAGCCACAAATCAGATCTTGCGCGATCAGGGCTTTGATCTTCCCAAAACTCAAAAAATTATGCCCGATACGGATCGCAAAGCGCAGCGCGGTGCGCTGATTTTGGCGCCCCCTTCGGTATTTGGCAGCGCTTGGGCCAAACGTTTTGGCGAAACGTCAACAGGGTTTGTAAGCGGTTGGATGGCGCTGCGCGGTATTCGGCGAAGGCGTGGCTTTGACCGGGGCTTTGTTTTATCCGATCACGCGGACTGGCCGGCCCTAAACGCCGCAATCAAAGAAACTGGTGCAGAAAACATCTATGTTACACATGGTTACACTGACATCTTTAACAATTGGCTGAACGAACAGGGCTATAATTCAAACATCGTAAAAACCGATTTTACGGGGGATGAGGCTGAGCTGCCTGAGGAAGAGAGCGCCGAATGAAAGCCTTTGCGCAGCTGATCAAAACACTGGATGAAGCCAGTCAAACCAACGCAAAGCTCGCAGCGCTATCTGAATATTTTAAAAGCGCCGCGCCAGAAGATCGCGTCTGGTGCATTGCTATATTTTCTGGCCGCAGGCCAGCGCGCAGCGTCACGACCGCCGAGATGCGCATTTGGGCGGCCGAGGCCGCCGAGCTGCCGCTATGGCTGTTGGAAAACACCTATCATATTGTGGGTGATTTGGCCGAAACTATTTCGCTTTTACTGCCGCCTGCACAGCACAAATCAACGCGAACGCTTCAGCAATGGATCCAAGCGCTTCTCAATTTGAAAGGTCAGGATCTGGCTGCACGCAAAGGCTTCATGCTTGCAGCTTGGACAGAATGCGACGGGTATGAGCGTTTCGTGTTCAATAAATTAATCACGGGCGGCTTTCGCATCGGCGTCAGTCAAAAGTTGATGACGCGCGCTTTGGCCCAAGCAACCGGACAGGATGTCGCCGATCTCGCTCATAAATTAATGGGCCAGTGGAATCCACAAATGACCAGCTGGGAAGATCTTATTCTTGCGCAAAACGCCAGTATCAATCTATCGCGCCCCTATCCGTTTTGCCTTGCACATGCCTTAGACACAGAGCCCACAAAACTGGGCGACATAAGCGAGTGGTCCGCCGAATGGAAATGGGACGGCATACGCGCCCAAGTGGTGGTGCGCGAAAAAAACTGTTTCATCTGGTCGCGCGGTGAAGAGATGGTGAACAATCAGTTTCCCGAGCTTGCCCCTTTGGCTGAACAACTGCCACATGGCACCGTGATCGATGGAGAGTTATTGGCTTGGGCGGATGATAAACCCCTGCCCTTTCATCTTTTACAAAAACGACTTGGGCGCAAAACAGTGCCGGCGAGCCTGCTCAAATCTGCGCCAATACGGCTGTTAGCCTATGACCTGCTTGAGGAAAAAGGCAGCGATATACGCGCACAACCCTTCGCGCAGCGTCGGTCTGCGTTGGAGGCGCTTTTGCAAACGCATAATGCGCAGGATGTGATCATCCCTTCACGCTCACTTCCAGCAAAGAGCTGGGGGGATTTGGCAACATATCGGGACGACGCGCGATCTACGCTTGCGGAAGGTTTGATGATAAAATCACGCCAGAGCCCCTACATCGCGGGGCGCAAAAAGGGGCATTGGTGGAAATGGAAGCTAGATCCGCGCACCATTGATGGCGTGATGATCTATGCTCAGGCCGGACACGGGCGACGCGCCAATCTGTATACTGATTTCACCTTTGCTGTATGGGATGGTCCAGCGCTCGTGCCCTTTACCAAAGCCTATTCGGGCCTAAGCGATGCCGAATTTCGCAAAATTACCGCCTGGGTGCGCAAAAATACGTTGCAAAGATTTGGCCCCGTGCGCCAGGTCACGCCGCAGCACGTTTTCGAAATAGCCTTTGAAGGCATCCAAGAAAGCACGCGTCATAAATCAGGTATTGCACTGCGCTTTCCGCGTATGGCACGCTGGCGCGGTGATAAAAAACCAGAGGATGCAAATACCCTGGCCGACTTAAAGGAAATGCTTCATGTCCAGCCCTAAGCCAACCGCGCCCGCGCCAGCCTTGGCGCGCGCCCCCCATAAAAAGGCGCGACCGGGCAGTTGCGACACGCATGTGCACCTTTTAGCTGCCGCAAATGAATTCCCGCTTTATGAGGGCCGCGCGGAAGACCCCCCAAGCGGTTATAAATTTCAAGAATGGATCGGGCTGTATCGTCGCCATCTTGAAAATTTAGGCTGCACCCGCGGGGTTATCGTGCATTCAATTTTTTACGGCACCGATAATAGCTTAACCGTGGCGGCCCTGCGCGAAATGGGCGCAGGTTTTCGTGGCATTGGCTTGCTTCCCGATCAGGCTTCAGAGGCCGATCTTGACCAATTCGTAGCCTGGAACATGGCTGGCGTGCGGCTGAATTACGTCCACGGGGGTGTTTTAAGCTGGAAAGGCGCCAAAGCAATGGCGCCCAAACTGGCCGATCGGGGCTTGCATATTCAAATGCTTATGCACGCCCATCTGCACATGAACGAATTACAACCCGACCTGCAAAGCCTACCCGTGCCTGTGTGTTTTGATCATATCGGATGGCCCGACTTAACGCTTGGGACAGGCAATGCCGGGCTTGAGACGCTGTATCATATGTTAGATAGCGGCAAGGTTTGGATCAAATTGTCAGGCCTCTACCGGTTGGCAAACGCGCCTTATTTTGATACGGATGAAATTGTTTCAAAGCTGGTACGCGCAAATCCAGAACGCTGCCTATGGGGGTCAGATTGGCCCCATATCATGCTCAACGGCGCTGAAATGCCCGATGCAGGGTCTTTGATGGATGCATTTTATCGCGTGGTCAGCGATGAAAAAACGCGCGACCAAATTTTGATTGAGAACCCCAAGAAACTGTACGGCTTCGCCGATTGATCTGCGTATCACCTAGCCAAAACGGCCTGTCAGTGCCAGCGCGCAACATGCCCTTGTAACTCAAAACCCAGCGGCCTATCTCTTTAGGTGAACAACAAAAGGTCTTTACATGTATTTTCCCAATATTGCCCCACGCGATGCAAACACATCTCATGGAAATAAAAACCTTGGTGATCTACCGGAATGGGATTTAAGTGACCTTTATGAGGGCGAAGACGCGCCGCAATTGACCAGCGATTTGCAATGGCTCGAAGGCGAATGTGCACAATTCGCACAAGATTATCAAAATAAGCTGGCTACGTTAAACGCCGATGAACTACTCAGCTGTATCCACCGAAATGAGAAAATCAGCGCCATCGCGGGGCGCATCATGTCTTTCGCGGGGCTGCGCTATTACCAAATGACCACAGATAGCAACCGCGCCAAATTTATGTCGGATGCGCAGGAGAAAATCACCAATTTTACCACGCCTTTGGTGTTTTTCACCCTCGAGATCAATCGGCTTGAAGATGGGTATTTAGACACGCGGTTTGCGCAGAACAAGGAACTTGCCCGATACAAGCCAGTATTTGACAAGATCCGAGCGATGAAGCCCTACCAGCTGTCTGATGAGTTGGAGAATTTTCTGCATGATCTTGGTGTTGTTGGGGATGCGTGGGAAAAACTCTTTGATGAAACAATCGCAGGATTGTCTTTCGAAGTGGCGGGCGAAACGCATAATATCGAGGGCACTTTAAATTTCTTAACCGATCAAAACCGAGATAACCGTCAAGCCGCAGCGCATGCTTTGGCCGACGTGTTTCAAGACAACATCAAAACCTTCGCGCGCGTACACAACACGCAAGCCAAAGAAAAAGAGATCTTGGACCGCTGGCGCGGCATGCCCAGCCCACAAACCGGTCGGCATTTATCCAACCATGTCGAACCGGAAGTCGTTGAAGCTTTGCGAAACGCTGTGGTAAGCGCCTACCCGCAACTCAGCCATCGCTATTATGAGCTCAAGCGCAAATGGCTGGGGCTGGATAAAATGCAAGTGTGGGATCGAAACGCACCTCTTCCGCTTGAAAGCGATCGATTGGTGGATTGGCCCGAAGCCCGGGATACGGTGATGAGCGCCTATGCAAGCTTTGATCCGCGTTTGGCAGATTTGGCGGAACCGTTTTTCACCAAAGGGTGGATAGACGCGCCGGTTAAACCCGGCAAAGCCCCCGGTGCTTTCGCGCATCCCACCGTGACCGATGTGCATCCCTATGTGATGCTGAATTACTTGGGAAAACCGCGCGATGTGATGACTTTAGCGCATGAGTTGGGGCATGGCGTTCATCAAGTTTTGGCGGCAAAGCAAGGCGAAATGCTTTCATCTACACCTCTAACCCTTGCAGAAACGGCATCCGTGTTTGGCGAAATGCTCACCTTTAAAAAAATGTTGGAAAACGCCAAAGATCAAAATGAACGCAAAGTATTATTAGCCGGAAAAGTGGAAGATATGATCAACACGGTCATCCGGCAAATCGCCTTTTACGATTTTGAGTGCAAATTGCATGAGGCACGAAAAGCCGGCGAACTCACGCCCGATGATATCAACGCGCTTTGGATGAGTGTTCAGGGCGAAAGCCTTGGGCCAGCCTTCGAGTTTATGGATGGCTATGAAACCTTTTGGGCCTATATCCCGCATTTCGTGCATTCGCCATTTTACGTTTACGCCTATGCATTCGGCGATGGTTTGGTCAACGCGCTATACGCCGTTTATGAAGCGGCTCCTGATGGCTTTCAGGAAAAATATTTCGATATGTTAAAGGCCGGCGGCTCCCAACATCACAAAGATCTGTTGGCCCCATTTGGTTTAGACGCCAGTGACCCAACATTTTGGCAGCAAGGATTATCAATGATCTCATCGATGATCGATGAGCTTGAAGCGATGGAAACTCCCTAACAAGAATATCCGATTGCGATCTAAAGCCGTTGGTCAGGCCAGCCCAAGCCCGCAGCAAGAGCAACCTGTGTCAAGGCTGCTCTTGTTTTTTCAACAACCGATCTACCTTTAAACAACGAGTTGAATGACTGATTGAAAGAGCTCACATGCGCCTATGGATTTTATTTGCAATGATGATCACCGCCAGCACTGCCACCGCCCTTGACTTTACCTTTGAAAATATTGATGGGGGCGCGCTGTCTTTATCGAATTACGAAGGTCGGCCAATTTTGGTTGTGAATACGGCCAGCAGATGCGGTTTCACAGGTCAGTTGAGCGGGCTTCAAAAGCTTCATGAAACCTATAACGATCAAGGTCTGGTGGTTCTGGCCGTGCCCTCGAATGATTTCAACCAAGAATTGGGGAGCAACGCGGATGTTAAAGAGTTTTGCGAGCTTGGTTATAGCACCACGATGCCCATGACCGGTATAACTAAGGTAAAAGGACCAAACGCACATCCGTTTTTCAAATGGGCGAAACGCTCTGCTGGCTTCGTTCCGTCGTGGAATTTTAATAAATTGTTGATCGATCAAAATGGCCAAATCGTTAAGGGTTTTGGATCAGTTGCGCGTCCCAGCGGGCGAAAGATCACGTCTGAAATCGAAATACTGCTTCAGTAAATGCCACGCTTTTTTCTGTTAAGCAGACGCCACCAATTTACTTTTCTAAGAGACGAAAAGGGGTAACCGGTCCCGTTTTAAACGCGTTGGGCCCAATTGAGGATGATATCCGCAACGGGCTTGGTTTGGCTAGGCGACAAGACATGCCCGGCAAGCACGTGGAAGCTCTCATCATCCTGTTGCCCCAAGTGAATTTCCTGCCCTGTGCTCTGGCCGCCCCAAGCATGCATTACCTGTAAAATTTTATCAGCCTGTACCACCTGATCTTTGGACGAATATAAAAATAAGCTGGGAATTTTTGCCCGTGCAAAATCCAATTGCATGACCTGTTTGACCAAGGCACCGACGGGCAGAACCGCCACGGATGGGTAAACAAGGCTGCACGTCGCGGCATGCGCCGCGCTGCGGGCGTCAAACCGGCGCGTTTTGCCCGCAAAAACCGGCAACCAATAGCGCGCCAAAGGCCATGTTAAGAACCGCGCGCGAAAATCTAGGATGCCAAAATTTGGCGATACAAATACCGAGCCTGCAAGCTTTTGAGACAGCTTCGGATTTAGCGCCGCCACCGCCGCCAAGGTGCCCCCTGTTGAGGTCGAGATAAGCAAAACCCGCTCACCTAAACGCTCACCAATTAAAATCGCCTCTTGTAAATCCGCCATCCAACCCGCAACCGTCCCCTCTACCAGGGCTTTATCTTCGCGCCCATGCCCTTGCAGGCGGGTAAAAAACAAATTGCTGCCCAAAGCGTTTGAGACCAAATCGGGTACAGGCCTAATTTCTTCAGATGCTGCCGAAAACCCGTGCAAATACACCACAGATAGCGGAGTTTTTTCTTTGGCGCCATTAGCCCAAATGATGCGTTTTTCTAAAGAGGGTTTAATATCGGAATACGCGCTCTCTGCATCTTGCAAATAATGATCAAGATCATCGCCAATCGGTTTGGGCGCTGCCAAGCTTAAATCTGCGGGTTCACGGGGGGCCCAATACACCAAACCCAACACCAAGAGGCACAGAATGCCTATTATCAAAATGAAAAAAAATGTCATTTATGGCTGCCCCATATGTTTGGTTGATTTTTCAAATAAGACCCTCAAATTCTGATCAATTACAGCCAAACATTCGGCAGTTGAAAAGGAATGATCTTGCCCCGCCAAAAAAGTTAATGACACATCCGGGCTTTCAATATGATCCAGCAAATTAAGGGCGGTTTGGCGCGTTACGCTACGATCTTGTGTGCCTTGCAAGCAGATCACCGGAAACGGCAAGGACAGACTTGCCCGCATCACCAGATGGTCACGGGCCTCTTCGATCAACTGTCGAGTGATCGGATAAGCCTCGCCATATTCAGAGGGCAATAAGGTAAGACCTTTTTCCAAAACTTCGGCTTTTTGTTCAGCCGAAAAACTCGGCCACATGCTGTCTTCGGTAAAATCAGGTGCAGCCGCGATTGTCATCAAACCTGCAACACGACCTGCCAACCGTTGCGCCAAAAGCAACGCAATCCACCCGCCCATCGAGGATCCGACAAGCACGATAGGTCCCTGCGTTTTTTCGCTAATGATAGCCTCTGCATCCTGCGCCCAGTTCCCAATAGATCCATCGGTAAACACGCCTGAAGACTCGCCATGACCAGAATAATCAAAACGCAGATAAGAAAAGCCGCGCTGCTGCGCCCAACTTTCTAGGAAAAGCGCTTTTGAACCCTGCATATCGGATTTAAATCCCCCCAAAAACACCAAATTGGGCGAAGCGCCTGCGGTTTTGTGATAGGCAAGCCGGCGCGCCTGCGGCGTGGTGTAAAAAGCGGGCATCATAAATCCTTATCGTTTAAGGTTGGCTTTCGTTGTGACAGGGCATCCCCTGCTTGGTCAAGCCAGCGCTTTTAAAATTAACAAAAGCTTGCTTGACGATGAACGCAAGACGCGCCAAAAGAGGTTAAACCCGCAACCGGGCGCATGGTCGGCGCCAAAATGACGAGGAGGCATCTGATGTCCCAAATTACGCTCACCCTTCCAGATAACAGCAAGCGCAGCTATGCGGCCGGGATAACCGCAGCCGAAGTGGCCAATGATATTGCGACATCGCTGGGCAAAAAAGCTATTAGCGCAACGCTAGACGAAGCCCATTGGGATCTACAATGGCCCATCGAAAACGACGCCGCAATCGCTATCAACACGATGAAAGACGTGGCACCTGCGCTGGAGTTGGTGCGCCATGATCTGGCGCATATCATGGCCCGCGCCGTGCAAGAGATTTGGCCCGACGTAAAGGTGACAATCGGCCCAGTGATTGAAAACGGTTGGTATTACGATTTTGACCGCACCGAGCCATTTACCCCAGAAGATCTTGGTTTGATTGAAAAAACTATGAAAGCCATCATCAATAAACGCGAGGCAGTTCGCACAGAAATCTGGTCGCGTGACGAAGCCGTGCAGCATTATACCCAGTCAAATGAACCCTATAAGGTTGAACTGATTGAGGCGATACCCGGCGCAGAACCTCTGCGCATGTATTGGCATGGCGATTGGCAGGATCTGTGCCGTGGACCACATTTACAACATACAGGACAAGTTCCCGCCGACGCGTTTAAGCTGATGTCGGTGGCCGGTGCTTATTGGCGCGGCGATAGCAATCGCGCCATGTTGCAGCGTATTTACGGCGTCGCGTTTTTAAATAAAGAGCAGCTAAAAGCCCACCTGCATATGCTGGAGGAAGCCGCAAAGCGCGACCATCGGAAATTAGGCCGTGAAATGGCTCTGTTTCACATGCAAGAAGAGGCCCCCGGGCAAATTTTTTGGCATCCAAATGGCTGGAAAATATACACCACGATCCAAGATTATATGCGCCGTCAACAAACACGGGACGGCTATGTCGAGGTCAATACTCCCCAAGTGGTGGATCGCAAATTATGGGAAGCCTCTGGCCATTGGGAAAAATACCAAGAACATATGTTTATTGTTGAGGTCGATGAAGACCATGCGCGCGAAAAAGCTGTCAATGCTTTGAAACCGATGAACTGCCCCTGCCACGTACAAGTATATAATCAGGGCTTAAAGTCTTATCGCGATTTGCCATTGCGGATGGCTGAATTTGGCAGCTGCAACCGCTATGAGCCGTCTGGCGCGTTGCATGGCATCATGCGCGTGCGCGGCTTTACCCAAGATGATGCCCATATTTTCTGCCGCGAAGATCAGATCGAATATGAAACAAAGAAATTTATCAATTTTCTTTCAAATGTATATGAAGATTTGGGTTTTGAGAAATTCGCCATTAAATTCTCGGATCGGCCCGAGCAACGATCGGGCAGTGATGCGGTATGGGATCGCGCCGAGGCCGCTTTAAAATCGGCCACGGAAGCGGCCGGTTGTGAGTTTGAACTTAACCCAGGCGAAGGCGCATTTTACGGCCCAAAATTAGAATTCGTGCTAACCGATGCCATCGGGCGTGATTGGCAATGCGGGACTTTGCAGGTGGATTTCGTTTTACCCGAACGGCTTGATGCTAATTATATTGGCGAAGATGGGGATAAACATCGCCCCGTGATGCTGCACCGCGCGTGCTTGGGCTCTTTTGAACGCTTTATCGGTATTTTGATCGAAAACTTTGCTGGAAAGCTGCCGTTTTGGTTGGCCCCGCGGCAAGTTGTGGTGGCGGCAATCGTCTCGGATGCAGATGAATATTGCCGCAAGGTGGTTGATTTGCTGACGCGCTTGGGAATTCGGGCCGAGCTCGACCTGCGCAATGAAAAAATCAATTATAAAGTGCGCGAACATTCATTGGCAAAAGTGCCTGTTATTTTGGCCTGCGGCAAACGAGAAGTGGAAAACCAAACCGTCTCAATTCGCCGTCTTGGCGAAACGCAAACAAGCGTTGCGCCGCTAGATGAGATTGCACAATCGTTGAAAGCAGAGTCTGCAGCACCTGATTTAAGATAACGATTTCATTTCACAACGCGTAAAAATTACACAGACCTTGGCTGAAAACTGTTTCAGCCAAGCCAGCGCTCTGTTCCGAAAGGGGCGCGATCTTACCACAATAATGTGATCAGACGTGATGTGCCTTTTTATTTAAACGCTGCCTATATTGAGGGCGTTAATAGGTAAAAGGAGTTTCAGTATGTCAGAAGATTTAAAAACAAAAGTCTTGATCGGGGCCGTAGCCGTTGCCTTGAGCGCACCCATGGTTGCTACCGCCTCTGGTGCCAAAGAAAAATGCTATGGCGTATCTCTGGCCGGCCAAAATGATTGCGCTGCAGGCGCAGGCACTTCAACCGTGGATTACCAAGGCAATGCCTGGTCGTTGGTGGATGCAGGCAGCTGTCTGGAAATCGAGCTGCCAAATGACGCAGGCGATCAAGCCCGTATGGGATCCCTTACAGCCTTAGAGCGCGATCTGCCCTCTTAACGGGCTCGATCATCTTTCGAGGAATATCCAAAGATGAATCAAGGAGCGCCGATGCCAGATCTTATCGCAAATTCACTTCCCGCCAGCATTGGCGTCGGGTTTAAATCTCAACATTTCAACGATATTTTATCTAGCCCGCATCCCGTTGGATGGCTGGAAATTCACGCTGAAAATTATTTGGGCGAAGGCGGACGCCCAATCTCTCAATTGCAACATTTACGGGCTGAGCTGCCAATCTCGGTGCATGCAATTGGTTTATCAATAGGAGGTGAGGCGCCGCTGGATAAAGAACATTTGGCGCGCATAAAGCGTTTATGCGACTGGCTAGATCCTGCAAGTTTTTCCGAACATTTGGCATGGTCAACGCATGCAGGCAATTTTCTAAACGATCTTTTGCCGCTGCCTTATACCGAGAAAACCTTAAAACACGTCATCCGACACGTGGATCATGTTCAAACCATATTGGGGCGACAGATGTTGCTTGAAAATCCATCTAGTTACTTTCAATTTTCGGAAAGCTGTTATTCGGAACCTGCATTTTTAAACGCGGTGGTGGCGCAGACTGGATGCGGGCTTTTGTTAGACGTCAATAATATATTTATCTCATGCCACAATCTAAACATGTCAGCTGAAGCCTATATCGATGAGCTGAATTGCACCGCCATTGGTGAAATTCATTTGGGCGGACATTCAACAGATGTTTTGGAACAGGGCGAACTTTTGTTGATCGATTCTCATGCTGCGCCAGTAGCAGATACAGTTTGGACGCTTTATAAAGATGTTTTGAAACGTACAGGTCCAAAGGCAAGCTTGATCGAATGGGATACAGATGTGCCTGATTGGTCCGTTCTAAACAGTGAAGTGATGCAAGCTGCCTGTCTTTTGGAACAGCAAAGATGCCAGTCTCAATGACACAAAAAGAGCTTTTCATCGCTTTTTCCAACCCCGGTCAGCCTTGCCCAGCGAATTTGAAAACCGGCAAGCACCTCCCTGCTACCAGCGGGTTGAACATCTACCGAAACACCATAGCCCATGGCTTAATTACCACTTTGGAAAGCAACTTCCCGAAAACAAGAGCCGTTCTTGGCCCGAAGAATTTTTATTCATTGGCGCGCTTATACGCCAGTAAAGAAAAACCAACCTCATCTCTTTTGTATAAATATGGCGTGGGGTTTTCGAAATTTTTACAAAAGATACCTGCCCTTTCTGAGTTAGGATACCTACCTGATTTGGCCAGGCTCGAACAACATATAAGGTTATCTTATCATGCGCGCGACTGCGCCCTATATAATTGGGAAAACCTTCTTAAGCACCAAGATACAGATCTTTTAACGGCATGCTGTCAGTTTGACGCAGCCTGTTTCATCATCCCGACATATTGGCCGCTAGGCACCATTTACCGCAAAGCCCAGTCAGGCGCACCAACGCGGCATCCAAAGCGGCTTAGCAGCGCAAGCGCGATCCTTGTTACGCGCCCTGAGTTTGATCCCCAGATCACAACGGTTCCAGAAGAACTCATAAAGTTTTTAGACGCGTTGGCTGCAGGTCATACATTTCAAACCGCATGCAATATCGGAAAACCAGCGGCCCAGCATTTACGCCCAAGGCGGGACTGCAATTTCTTGTAAACGCAAACTCCGTTCACGACATCACATTTTAGGGCAGCATCATGATCCAACTTATTCAAATTATGAACTCTTTTGCAGGCAGGCTGGCAGCGAAAGTACCCGATCTGTGCTTATTGGCAAGATTTGTATTTGCGGCGGTGCTTTTGGTTTATTTTTGAGCATCAGGCCTCAGCAAACTCGGTGCGGGGTTACTGGGGCTGTTCCACCCATCAGCTGGCGCATATGTTCAAATCTTCCCAAAACAAATGGAAGCCTTTGGCTATGATCCTAGCCAGTTTGGCCTATTTCACGACCTGGTCGTTTTAATGGGTGTTCTGTCAGAATTCCTCATTCCACTGATGATTACAATCGGCCTGCTCACCCGATATGCCGCGTTGGGCATGATTGCCTTCATAGCCGTACAAACCGCAACTGATCTATTTGGTCACGGGGTGCTTGAGGATCCCACCACTTTGGGCAAATGGTTTGACCGCAGTTCTTCTTCTGTGATTATGGACCAAAGGCTGCTTTGGCTGTTTGTGTTGTTCTATCTCGTCAGACACGGAGGCGGAGTTCTTTCGCTTGACCAGTGGCTAAGCTCACGCAAGGTTTAAAGCAACGCAGCTTGCGTTTTCGCGCTCCAACTGAGGTAAAGTTTCTGCTCGTGTGTCTCAATTAGGGGGCGCTTCATCACTGCGGGGTGAAGGCGTAACAAATCGCGCGGTGGCATTGCCCGCTCGTCCGACGATAAATTACGCCAGGTTGTAGATTTTTTATTGACCAAATCATCGCCAAATTCTTGCAAAGCAGCGTCTAGAATTTCGTCAGGAATCAAATCGACACGCACATCAAAAAACCTATAGCCATCCAATAACTTAACTGCTTTTCGGCAAGTATCGCAGTTTTTTAAACCGAATATTCTCATTTCAACGCCTTTTTCAGCGAAATTTCGCAGAAGTTTTCGTAAATGAACAGGTTTTTCTTGATTTTTAAAGCAGCTCCGTTCCAATTTATCATGTCTTAAAGCGACACAGAAACCGTTGTCGCTTGAGAAGCCGCCAAACTGGCGGAACGAACACCCCCGCATAGGGGCAAACTTTAGAAGGAGACACGGGGCATGCCGAATGGTACCGTGAAATGGTTTAATACCACAAAAGGCTACGGCTTCATTGCACCTGACGATGGCGGAAAAGACGTTTTCGTTCATATTTCTGCGTTGGAGCAATCGGGCTTAACCGGATTGGCTGATAATCAAAAGATCAGCTTTGAACTGCAAGAAGGACGTGACGGACGCCAAATGGCGTCAGAGTTGAAGCCTTTATAAACGAAACGCCAAGCCCCGTTCCTATGCGGGATTAGGTGCTTTGAAGCCGCCGCGCTTCTTTTCCGGCCAAATCGATAAGGTCGGCGAAGAAAGGCTTTTGCAAATCGGGCGTGCGCACGGCTGCGTAAAGGCGGCGGGTTATCCCACTTTCGGTCAGCGGCCGCGTGACATAATCCGAATTATACTGGACCTCGCGCACCACCCAATCTGGCAAAACCGCAACCCCACGATTTGACGCAACCAACAAAAGAATAACCGCTGTCAGCTCTGCCTGTCGAATGGCTTTGGGTTCGACTTTCGCAGGGATTAATAATTGACTGAACAGGTCCAAGCGGCTGCGTTCAACAGGATAGGTGATCAAGGTTTGCTCTGCAAAATCCTTCGCCTCAATAAAAGGTTTTTTTGCCAAAGGATGCGATCGCGCCGCCACAAAGACGGGCGCGTAATCAAATAATGGCACAAATTCAATTCCCGGAAGGTCATCGGGATCGGAAGACACAACAAGATCAACATCTTCTTTTTGCAGCGCCGGCAAGGCATCAAATGCCAAGCCAGGCCGAATATCAACATCAACATCGCCCCAGTTTTTCCGAAAAGACTCTAAGACCGGAAACAGCCATTCAAAACAGGCATGGCATTCAATCGCAATATGCAACCGCCCTGCGCGCCCGCCCCGCAAACTGGCAAATTCCGCCTGCAAGGCGTCGATCTCGGGCAAAATCTTGTTGGCCGTGCGCAACAAGCGTTGACCCGCTGCGGATAAACGCATCGGTTTTGAACGCCGCACGAATAATTCAACCCCGGCCTGATCTTCTAAACCCTTGATCTGATGGCTTAGAGCGGATTGGGTTATATGCAGCATATCCGCGGCTTTGGCCAAACCACCGGCCTCTTCTATCGCCTTTATCGTTCTTAAATGGCGAAACTCAATGTGCATCTTCATATGGAACTCATAATATTAGTGAATTTTATGAACTTGATTCAAGTTTAAGGATCGTTGATGAGAGATGCAAGCAAGAAGGAACCCGCATGAGCACGCCTGAAATATCATTTGAATTTTTTCCTCCAGCCTCTTTGAAAGACTCGTTTCGCCTTTGGAACACGATCAACGCGCTGGAAGGGTTTCAACCGAAATTTATCTCAATCACTTATGGAACCGGAAATAAACCGCGCGCCCTGACGCAAGATTTGGTGGAAACGCTTTTAGAACATAAAGATCTGACAGTGGCCGCGCATTTAACCTGCGTGGATATGAGCGCTGAAAGCACCTTGAATTTGGTAAGGAGTCTTGCGGCAAAGGGGTTGAAAGATATCGTTGCTCTGCGAGGCGATCCGGCGCCTGATCATGGCGGCGCGTTTCGCCCCCACCCTTTGGGCTATCAGACAAGTTGCGAGATGATCGCTGCTCTGAAAAATCTGGGCGGTTTCAAAATAAGAGCCGCGGCCTATCCTCAAGGGCACCCCGAAAGCAGAAGCCAAGCTGCCGATCTTGATTGGTTGAAGCGCAAATTTGAAGCAGGCGCTGATGAAGCGATCACGCAATTCTTCTTTGAAGCGGATGACTTTCTGCGCTTTCGCGATGCTTGCGTGAAATCTGGGATCGACGCCCCTATAATTCCGGGCATTTTACCCATCGAAAACTGGATAAAAACCCGCAACTTCGCAAAGAAATGCGGCGTCAGCGTGCCGTTATGGCTAGAAGAAGCTTTTGAGCGCGCCACGCGCGATGGCCGGCATGATTTATTATCCACCGCGATCGGTACCGAGCTTTGCGATACTTTGCGCTCGGAAGGCGTCGATACTTTGCATTTCTACACGCTTAATCGACCAGAACTGACGCGCGATATTTGCCTTGCCCTGGGCCTGACGGCAAAACCCTCTCTCAAAGCGGTCGCCTGAAAGGCAAGCTAGGCGTGATCGCGCCTCTATCCTAGGCGCGCCTTCAAAAAGCTTTGCTATGCGGTGGTAGGCTGATGGCCTCTCCCTCTTTTTCAAAGCCCGCAGCCTGCAAAAAGCTAAACCTCGCTTTGGCAAGCTACAGCCTACACAAAACAGTCTCTCGGTTATCGCTGAACAGGGCCAGTGGCTTTCGCTACAGGCGATTAAAACCCACTTTCAAAACGATTGAAGAGGTAAAAAGCAATTTGCCAATTTACAACCTTGGGCACGGCTGAAATGGTAAGCGTAGGTATTGAAAAGGAAACTTGGTCACCCCATGAGCTGGCTGGACGTTGTGATTTATAATTACCCTCTTATCATCAGCTTGGCTCTGATTGGATTTGGGTTCTACTTTGGTGAAAATGCGCTTTGGGGCACCGTAACCATTTCTTTATGTCTGCTTTTATATACCGATCCAGATAAAATTGTGGTCTTAGTGGTCTATGCATTTTCCTTTTTTCTCATGCATCGGGGCTATCGAAAAATCCGCCAAGGTTTAGAGGTTGAGCCGCCATCCGCCCCTGTAGCGCCTCCTAGCCCTGTCACCAATCTTGCGATAGATGGGAATAACCTTTTGGGCCTCGCTAAATGGGATTTGATCGCGTTGAAACGCTTTACCGATGAACTGCGCCAAGACGGCTTCACCCTGCATCTTTTCTTTGATCACAGCGTTTATCGCACTTTGAAAGAAAACGACTTACTACAACCCAATGAAACCGTTCCAATGGCCGTCAGCCGCGTGCTGGATGTGGACCGCCATATGCTTACTGTCTCGAAAAAAGGCCATAAGGCAGACGCGTTGCTGATCCGATTTGCCGATCGCAATGATTATATGGTGTTAAGTAATGATCGCTTTAACAAGGCAAGCGAAGATTTTTTATATCAAAAAGCAGTCTCCCGTCTTGGCAGCAAAGGCTTTTTAAAACGGGTTGGTTTGCTGCAGGGTGAGCTGACAATCCTTTAAACCTTGCTTACATGATCCGCGCGGGTTGGTTGCATTTTCTTGCGGATTTGCACAGCCTCAAGGCGGGCGTCAATATCGATATCGTTCCACCGAAGGCACGCGCCGGCGGCAATATTGGTTTTGAGCGTTACATTATGCGCCAAACCAATTGGAAGCGCACCCATCTCGAGCGATGTGCGCGCGGGCAATAACTTACCCCAAACGGTATAACCGCCCTCGCCATCCAGCCTCTCTCCGGCGCTGAGGTCACACTTCGCTACCGCCACCACGTCGGCATGAAACCCCTTGGTTCTGCCCGTTGGGCTATTGAGCAGAGCCGCGGACAGAATCGAAATATTTAACTCTAATCCAATTAAGTGAAAGGGCTTATACATCGCCGAATAGCGGCCTGACTCGTCTGTATTCATACCATATTGGCGAAAACATGCGGCGGCATACTCGGTCGGGGCTTCCAGAACAACGTAGACACCCCAGCGCAAATCACGGAACACGGGCCTGCCATCCCGTTCAACAGAGGACACCACTTCAACCTGTCCGCTCAATTCCAATTGCCCGCCTTCAGCCCGCGGTCGCAGCACATGCGCCAAATCATCCATACCCGCAGGTGGGAAGGCCAAGCCCTGACTGGGCGCCGCCAATCCGGTGGCATTTGAAATCGCCGCCATTTCTAATGCGGATTTGGTTCCATCTAAAAAGGAATTGAACATCTTACTGTTCATACCTGCCGCTTCCGCCTGGCTGGACGTTAACCCATAATGGTCCCACACAGTGTCTGGTGTAGACATATGATAAGAGGGTAAATACTTGGTTCCTTTGCCCGCAGCGATCACACGAAACCCGCTAGATCTGGCCCAATCCACCAATTCGCATGTCAGCGCAGGCTGATCGCCATAGGCCATCGAATAAACAACCCCCGCCGCTTCGGCTTCTTGCGCTAGAAAACTTCCCGCAAGCACATCGGCTTCCACATTTACCATCACAATATGACGACGGTTGGCAATCGCTTGGCGCGCATGCGTGATCCCCACAATTGGATCTCCAGTGGCTTCAACGATCACATCAAGCTCGACGCTTTGCATCATTTCAACCGCATCGTCTGAGAAACTTGTTTGGGCGATTAACTCCTTCGACCAGCCAATTGACGCACAAGTCGCCTTTGCTTGATCCGGGAATAGGTCCGCAATTGCCACCACCTCAAGGCCTGGTGTATTGGGCACTTGCGCCAAAAACATTGAGCCAAATTTTCCCGCCCCAATAAGACCAACGCGAATAGGAGATTGGCTTTTTGCGCGGCGCAGCAACGCCTCATACATAAACATATGTTGCTCCTTTTTTTGACCAAGTTGTGCAAACTATCGCGTCGAAGTTCCAATTTTGTCCAGTAAAAACGAAGCTCCTGCGTTCTTTGAGGATGGCGGCCGCGCTGTAGGTCAAATTTCCTGAAACGGCAGACCTTCATTGTTTGGCAGGCAGGAAAACTACCCTGCGCGCTTAAGCGATCAAAACGGCCAAAGTAATCGGAATCAAAGCTACCGAGAACAGCGTTGAGATAACCACCAACCCGGCAACCGCTTGTGAATCGGCACCGTATTTCTCTGCCAACATATACGATGTCACAGCGACCGGCGTTGTGACTTGCAGCACCAAAACGGCAAAGGCAATATCGGGTAAATTAAACCACCATCCCGCCGCACAAGCGCAGATCAAACATCCGGCATATTTGATAAGCGCCAACCACGCCACTTTTGAAACACGCCCTGGCGTTAAACGCGCCACCGCTACCCCAAGCGTAATCAGCATTAACGGAATCGCCATTTGCCCGATCAATTCAAGGGTATTGGTCAAAAACGGCGGCGTCTCCCAGCCCTGCCATAGAAACAGCGCACCTAAAAACGTGGCCGAGACCAGCGGCTCTTTTACGATTTTAAAGAGTGAGCCGCCCCCAGACACGATCCAAATTCCTGCCGTGAAAGAATACATGCCCATAATTGCAAAGATCACAACTGCATATCCAAAACCTTCATCACCGAAAGCGAAAAATGCCAACGGAAGGCCCACATTCCCGGTATTTCCAAAAATTAATGGTCCCAAATAGGTACGCAGATCCAAGCCCGCCAACTTGACCAAAGCAAATCCCGCCACTGTTACCAATGCGTAGGCCAGAATGCTTGCAAATACGGTAATCTGTAAAAACCCAGCGTCGATTTTCGTTTGCATCAGCGCGGTAAAAATTAAACAAGGCACACCCAAACTCATAGACAGGCGGGTAACAAACTGCACCCGATACTCAAACCCCAGCTTCACCCATAAAAACCCTATAGCCGCCAGAATAAAAACCGGCGCCACAACTTCTGAAACATAGAAAAGAAGAGACATCTCTAAAAGCCCATTTTGTGAACAAGATCCGGAAACATACCAAATATCTTGCGGCGTGGCTTACGCAGAATATCTAAAAGTTTCAATGACCCTGCGCTTTAAAATGGTAGTGCTTATCGAGGTTTCATAGCCCCCCTGCCCGCGCGTTACCCAGTTGATCGACAAAACAAGCTTTGCTTTCAGCCATTTGTCATCCAACGCGACTGACAGTCACGGCGAAAACTGAATCTACAAGGCCGTATAGAAAACAAGATTGCCAAAAGCACTGATCAAAGACATATTCGCTTGAACTTGGCCCCACGTCTGGGGCTGAAACGCGGGTACATGATGGTACCTTCCTTTAACCCCAGCGGGATCACGTTGCATGCAAAACTCCGAGCCCGTCTCAAGAAACCTAGAAAATCAGTGTAAAACAGTAGCGATTATCGGGGCGGGGCTGATTGGCTGCGGATGGGCAATTGTATTTGCCCGCGCTGGGTGGCGCGTAAATTTATACGATCTTCACCAGCACGCGCTTGTTGCAGCGCAAGACACCATTGCAGCGCAGCTTAATTTGCTTAAAGCCCATCATCTATGCTCAGAGACAAGCGAAATTCAATCGCATATTCACTGCGTAACCAAGCTCCAAGCTGCCGTTCAAGGCGCTGATTACATTCAGGAATGCGGACCTGAAAATTTAGATGAAAAATGCAAGATATTTAGAGAGCTAGATGAAATCACTCCTCCAGAGGCCATATTGGCCAGCTCAAGCTCAGGCCTGATGACCTCACAATTTACGGCAGATCTTTCCGGACGACATCGCGCTTTGGTTGCGCATCCGGTAAATCCACCCCATCTGGTGCCACTTGTCGAAATTTCCTCTGCCGAATGGAACGATCAGAATACCATTAAAACCGTCCATCAAATTATGACATCTATCGGCCAAACCCCCATTACATTGCATAAAGAAATACCCGGCTTTGTGCTCAACCGTCTGCAAGGCGCGCTGCTCAATGAAGCGTTGCGCCTCTCGCAAGCCGGGATCGCCTCAGCTGAGGATATCGATAAAACAATCCGCGATGGGTTGGGCATGCGCTGGTCCTTTATGGGGCCATTTGAAACCATCGATTTAAACGCACCCGGCGGGTTGGCCGATTATGCGGCCCGTTACGGCGCGATGTATCGCGCAATGGCAGAGCCCCCTCTGGCAAGCCCTGATTGGAGCAAAGCGGCTATTGATAAAATAGCGCAGGAAAGACGCGCTGCGCTGGATATAAAGGATCTGAACCTGCGCCAGTACTGGCGTGATGCGCGTTTGGCCGCGCTTGCCGCGCATAAACAAAAACAGGATCGCTAAAATGAGCAAACCAAACCGTAATGTAATTATAACCTGCGCCGTGACTGGTGCGATCCACACACCCAGCATGTCACCTTATTTACCGGTGACGCCAGATGAAATCACAGCCGCTGCGATTGCAGCCGCCGAAGCGGGAGCGTCAATTTTACATCTGCATGCGCGGGATCCTGATACCGGTAAACCTAGCCAAGACCCCTACGTTTTTGAACAATTTCTGCCGCGGATAAAACAAGCAACAGATGCCGTCATCAACATCACCACCGGAGGCAGTCCGCATATGAGCGTGGCGGAGCGGATGCAACCGGCCACAACCTTTCAGCCAGAAGTGGCGTCTTTGAATACGGGATCAATGAATTTTGGGCTTTATCCTATGCTAGACCGCTTTGATCACTTCACCCATACATGGGAACGCGAAAATCTAGAAAACTCTCGCGACCTTGTCTTCAAAAATACCTTCCAAGACATCGAAACAATCCTGCGTATCGGCAATGAAAATGGCACGCGCTTTGAATTTGAATGCTACGATATTTCGCATCTGTATAATCTGGCGCATTTCGTTGATCGCGGTTTGGCCAAAACGCCTTTATTTATTCAATCTGTTTTTGGCCTGCTTGGCGGTATTGGCGCGCATCCTGAAGATCTGATGCATATGAAGCGCACCGCGGATCGCTTATTTGGATCAGAGTATCAATGGTCAATCCTCGGGGCCGGGCGCCATCAAATGCCATTGGCGGCCATGGGCGCTGCACAGGGGGCAAATGTGCGCGTCGGGTTGGAAGATTCCTTATGGATCGCGCCTAAAGAATTGGCAAAATCCAACGCAGATCAAGTTACCAAAATGCGGCAAATTCTCGAAGGCCTTTCTTTGAATATCGCCACTCCTGCGCAGACAAGAGAGATGCTGGCTTTAAAAGGCGCTGACCGGGTTAATTTTTAAATCGCCACTAAGGACAAGATTATGGGCTTTCAGGCGAATTTATGTAAAGATTTAAAAGTCTTGGTCACGGCGGGTGGCAACGGGATTGGGCGGGTGATTGCGGAAAGTTTTGCCTCTTATGGTGCTAAGATCCATATCTGCGACGCAGATAACGCAGCCTTGGCTGATGTGAAAGCCAGCCAACCCGAGTGGGGCCGCAGCCATTGCGATATCGCCTATGAAAAGCAGGTGGCGCGATTATTTGAAGAGGCAAACACTGAAATGGGCGGCCTTGACGTTTTGGTGAACAACGCCGGCATTGCAGGCCCAACCGGCGCCATAGAAGATATTGAAAGCAGCAAATGGCGGGACACCGTGGATGTAAATCTCAATGGTCAATTTTACTGCACAAAATACGCGATGCCGTTGCTGAAGCGGTCTCAGAACGCCTCGATTATCTGCATATCATCGGTTGCAGGGCGCTTAGGCTATGGCTATCGAACGCCCTATTCTGCCACCAAATGGGCCATCATTGGTTTGGTGAAAAGTTTGGCAATCGAATTGGGCCCAAGCGGAATACGCGCCAACGCATTATTGCCGGGCATCGTCGAGGGCCCAAGAATGCAAAAAGTGATTGCTGATCGCGCCGCTGCGCTAGAGCTTTCGTATCAAGATATGGAGCAAGACTACCTGAATAAAATATCGCTCCGACGCATGGTCAGCGCGCAAGATGTTGCCGAGCAAGCCATCTTTCTTGCCTCGCCTCTTGGGCGCAACATATCCGGACAAGCGATCAGTATTTGTGGCAATGTAGAAACATTGTGATCACCCAATCCTGTCAAGGCGCGGCGCCTTTTTTTCAGGTGGTATTGCTGTGCTTTGCAGCCCCAGCTGCGGTTGAAAACAGCCTACCGGCGCGTCGCCCTGCCCGGCGCAGCGTTTTAAAGGCGCTTTACGTTTTAATGGTTTGAGCAGATCGAAACGTTTTATTTCAAAACAACGCCCGGGGCAGATAATGCAGTTTCATTTTGTGGCAACCAGCGGGTTTCCCGGCACCGGCAAAGCTAAAAAGGCTTTGTTCGAGCGCCTATATTGAGGGGGATATGCTGCTTTCGCATTCAGGCTTTCTGCCGCCTGCCATGCCCAACGCGGATTGTTTAACATCGCGCGTCCAAGCGCAACCATATCAGCCTGCTCCGAACGCAGCACCGCCTCGGCCTGTTTTGGATCCGTGATATGACCAACCGCCATTGTCGGCATACCGGTTATCCGCTTAATTTCCGCGGCAAACCCGGTTTGATAGCCTGGGCCGGCATCTATCTCTTGCTCTGGCGAATTCCCCGCGCTTGACACATCGATGAAATCGCAGCCACGGTTTTTCAATTCTCCGGCAAAGATCTGCGACTCGGCGAGCGTCCAGCTTGAGCGGGCGACCCAATCAGTAGCCGAAAGCCGAACGCCCAAAGCCTTATGTTTTGGCCAGATTTCGCGCACAGCCTCGAACACCGCCAAAGGAAACCGCATTCGGCCTTGCAAACTTCCTCCAAACTCATCCGCACGCAGGTTGCTTAAGGGCGAAAGAAATTGATGCAACAAATACCCATGCGCGGCATGCAGTTCAGCAACATCAAACCCGATGCGGTCAGCGCGCTGCGCGGCGCTTACAAAGGCATTCTTGATCCGCAGCAGCCCAGCTTGATCCAACGCGGCTGGCGCGTCCCACCCTTTAGGCGCATACGGCACTGCCGACGGGCTATCCGTTTGCCATCCGCGCGGCTCATTTGGTGAAATGGGCTTTCCACCATTCCATGGCAAATCCGTTGATCCTTTGCGCCCAGCATGGGCAAGTTGTATACCCATTTTGGCATGACCAAACTTTTGACAAAAATCAAACACGCGTTTCAAGCTGCTCTCCTGCGCATCCGAGCACAAGCTTAGGCATCCCGGAGTAATCCGGCCCGCCATCTCCACGCCAACCGCTTCGGTCAAGATCAGCCCCACGCCAGACACCGCAAACTGCCCCAAATGCATTAAATGCCAATCCGTGGCGCATCCTGCATCTGCGCTATATTGGCACATTGGTGACACAATGATGCGATTGCGCAGTTCAACATCTGCCAAAGAAATGGGCGAGAAAAGCCGACTGCCCATTATCAACACCCAACCAAATTATGGTGGTAAAAGTGGGTGGGATTGCACCCATTTTTCATAGTCTGCGTTTTCATAACCGGCCTCGCTCTGTGATAGAGCGAAGACTATCAGAGGCCAAGAAACTTCATAGTGCCAAAATAACGCCTTTGACAGCAGCCCTGCAAAGGGCCCGCGAAAACCCTTTCTTTAAGAAAACCATAGCGCGCAGCGCTTTTGGGCCTTGAAACCTGAACCAGAAAGCAGTGCGCTGAAGCACCGGTGCATGCATAAAACCAAAAAGGCCTTAAACAGACAAGCGATGGCCCGTATCGCGATCAAAATAAGATGCCTTATTCAGATCAAAACAAAACTCCATCGACTTCCCCGCTTCGGCCGAGGTTTCCGCCTGAAGCCGCGCCGTAACTTCTTTGCCGCCAAGGCTGAGCACAACAAATGTATCGGCCCCTGCTGGCTCAACAACGCTCACTTTGCAGGGCGCCATTGGTTTTGCCGATCCATTGCGGAATTGACCATCAGTGATATCTTCTGGTCGCAGGCCAAGCATCACTTCGCTGGGAAGATCGCGCGCTTTGGTATCTGACAAAACCAGCGGATCTTCTCCAACACGGCGGATAATAATATCAAAGCCAGAAGATGTTTTTGACGTTGAAGCGGGCACCAAATTCATCGCTGGCGAGCCCATAAAATCTGCTACAAATAAATTTGCGGGCCGATTGTAAATTTCTGCAGGCGTGCCGATTTGCTGGATAACACCACTTTTCATAACAACGATCTTGGTCGCCAAGGTCATCGCTTCGATCTGATCATGCGTCACATAAACCATCGAGGCCCCTAAGGATTGGTGTAGCTTCTTAATCTCGGTGCGCATTTCAACGCGCAGTTTGGCATCGAGGTTTGACAGGGGTTCATCAAATAAAAACAGCTTTGGATCGCGCACCAACGCCCGCCCCATGGCCACCCTTTGGCGTTGTCCCCCAGAAAGTTGCCCCGGCCGCCGGTTCAACAATGGCTCAATTTGCAGCTGTCGTGACACTTCCTGCAATTTTTGCGCCTGAACCTCTTTTTCAACGCCGCGCACTTTCATGCCAAACGTGATATTTTTCGCAACCGTCATGGTGGGGTAGAGCGCATAGGATTGAAACACCATTGCGATATTACGATCCTTAGGGCTTACATGGGTCATATCTTGCCCACTGATCGCGATCCCACCATCGCTGATCGGCTCGAGCCCAGCAATGCAATTGAGCAAGGTCGATTTCCCGCATCCAGAGGGTCCAACGAGAACCAGAAAATCACCCTCATCGATAGAAATGTTGATATTTTTCAAAATTTCGATTGAGCCGAAATTCTTAGATAGATTTTTGATATCCAAAACAGGTGACATAGCCGTTATCCTTTGACCGAGCCTGCGGTCAAACCGCGAATGAAATATTTTCCAGCAACCACGTAGACAAGCAATGTTGGCAAGGCCGCAATAATCGCCGCGGCCATATCAACATTATATTCTTTAACGCCTGTGGTTGAGTTTACGATATTGTTTAGCGCAACTGTGATCGGTTGCGTGCCAGCTTGGCTGAACGAAACGCCGAATAAAAAATCGTTCCAAATTTGGGTGAACTGCCAGATCACGGTGACCACAATGATGGGCAGCGATAAGGGCAGAAAGATAGACCAAAATATGCGATAGAACCCCGCCCCATCAACTTTCGCCGCCTTCACCAATTCTGCTGGAGTTGAAACGTAATAGTTTCTGAAAAACAGCGTTGTAAAGCCGATCCCATACACAACGTGAACGAAAATCAATCCAGGGATTGATCCTGCAAGCCCCATAAGCCCTAGCATCCGCGCCATCGGCAACAGCACCACTTGAAACGGAATGAAGCAGCCAAAAAGCATTAATGAGAAAATCAGGTTGGCACCGCGGAATTGCCATTGCGCAACCACATATCCGTTCAACGCGCCGATCAATGTAGATAAAATCACAGCGGGCACAGCCAATAAAACTGAGTTCCAAAAATAAGGTTGAAGCCCTTCACATTGAATGCCCGTACAAGCGCCGGACCATGCCGTTTTCCAGGCCTCAAACGTAATTACTCTGGGCAAAGCCACCAACGAGCCCGTGCGAATTTCTTCAAGGCTTTTTAGCGATGTTGTGACCATCACGAACAAAGGCATCAGATAATAAACGACGAAGATACCCAAAAACAGATAAAGCAACCATCGCAGCGCCACTGTACCATAAGATTGTTTTTTGGCCGCAAGAGGGTTGGAAAGATCAGTCATTTTTTGCCCTCAATTCGGAATAGAGATAAGGAACCACAATCGTGAATACCACCGCCATCATGATCATGGCTGAGCTGGCAGCTTGCCCGATATCACCGCGGGAAAACGCCATTGTATACATGTAGGTCGCTGGCAGATCTGTTGCATAACCCGGCCCACCGCCGGTCAGCGCGATCACCAAATCAAAGCTTTTAATCGCCAAATGCGATAGAACGATGAAAGCTGATAAGAAGATTGGGGCCATCGAGGGGATGATGATCGCCGAATAAATGTGCCATGTTGGAATACCATCCACTTGCGCAGCTTTTATAATCTCTTCGTCTACGGAGCGGAGGCCAGCCAGAAACAGCGCCATCACAAACCCCGAAGATTGCCAAACCCCAGCAAGAACAACGGTGTAAATGGCCATGTCAGGATTGACCAACCAGTCGAAGGTAAAATTCTCATACCCCCATTTTCTTACCGTTGCCTCGATACCAAGGCCAGGGTTTAAAATCCATTTCCAAGCCGTGCCTGTCACGATCATTGAAAGCGCCATAGGGTAAAGGTAAATCGTACGAATAACCCCTTCAACGCGAATTTTTTGATCTAGAAAGATGGCCAATATCAGGCCAAGACACATAGAGATCACGATGAATAAGATACCAAAAACATACAGATTATTGATCGCAGTTTCCCAGCGCGGCGACTGAAACAACCTGTCATATTGAATCGTTCCTACAATATCATATTTTGGCAAAAGGCGAGATTTGGTGAACGACACCCAAGCAGTCCACCCGATAAATCCATACACAAAAATCAAAATGGCCACGAAAGACGGCGCCATTACGAATTTGGGCATATGGCGTTCAAGCCACTCAGTCATCATATTTCTCCAAAAAAACTGCCTTGCCCGAAGCTATCGGGCAAGGCGATTTGCATTTACATGCTGTTTTGAACAGCTTGCAGCAACATCTGAACAGCGTCATCTGAGGACATGTCAGAGTTGAAATGCGATGTCACAACATCGGTAATTGCGCCAGATTGTGCCCCACGCAACGCCATACCATGGGCATAGCTTGGCAATAATGATCCACCGGCGTTGCTGTCGGCCATATCTTTTGCCGATGTATGCGCGCAGCTGTCAAACTCATCCAAGGCAACATCTGTACGGGCTGGAATTGAGCCTTTGTTCAGGTTGAAAACCTTTTGGAAGTTCTTGCCTACGATCAATTCCGCCAAAAGCAGCTGACCGGCCGTTTTATCATCACCCGCAACGTCGAACATTGCGAAGCTGTCTACATTATAGAGGAAACCCTCACCAGGGGTTGAGGCGCAGAGGAAATCTTTGCCAGGCTGTTTGCCCGCGGCAAGGAATTCACCTTTGGCCCAGTCCCCCATGATTTGGAAAGCAGCTTCGCCATTCATCACCATGGCTGTTGCCAAGTTCCAATCGCGACCCGAGAAATTCGAGTCTACAAATCCGCGCATCGTACGCATTTGATCGAACACGGCTTTCATGGTGTCTGAGGTTAAAGTAGCCTCATCAAGCTCTACGAACGCTTTTTGGAAGAACTCTGCTCCTCCTACACCCAATGCGACAGCTTCAAAAACGGTTGCATCCTGCCAAGCTTGTCCACCATGCGCCAAAGGCGTGATGCCCGCGGCCTGAAGTTTTTCGGCAGCTGCGTTAAACTCGGCCCATGTGCTTGGCATCGCGATGCCATTGGCTTCCAAGATCGCGGCGTTCGCCCAGATCCAATCGATGCGATGCACGTTGACCGGCGCCGCGCACCATGTGCCTTCGCATTTCATGTGACCCGCGATTGATGCTGGCAGAACATCGGCCCAACCATTGGCTTGTGCAACGGATGAGATATCCGCCAAAACACCCTCTTCATACCATTCTTGAATGGCAGGGCCTTTCAACTGAACCGCTGTTGGCGCGTTGCCGGAAAGAACCCGCGCACGCAACGCTGTCATTGCGGCATCACCGCCACCACCCGCAACGGGCATATCTGTCCATGTGCCGCCTTTTGAGGCAAATTCTTCTTGCAAAACGGCAACTGACTTGGCTTCACCGCCGGATGTCCACCAATGCAAAACTTCGGCTTCCGGTCCCGCAAAGCCAGCGGTTGCAGAAATGATACTTACAGCAGCGGATGCTGCCAGAGCAGATTTTAAGGTCATAATTTCCTCCCAAAATGTCGCCCAACGCGACGAATGCAGCTGCATTGCCCGCCCCATCACGAAGTTCAACCGCCAAGATTTGGTTTACAGCAGCCGATCGTTAGTTTTTCGTTTCTTTTGTTACAAACTGTTACCTTCGACTGGAATTTGTTGCACAGTGTTACATCGATAACCTCGAGAAGCACAAATAACTCTTTTAGCAAGATAAAGGCATGAAATGGCAATACAACGGCTTTTGGTGGTGGATGATGATGATGATATGCGCAGCATGATGACGCAATATCTGCGCAAATCCGGTTACATGGTAATGGCCGCGGCCACCGGCCGGGATGTCAAAGCCCATCTGGAAAAAGGTCGCGTTGATCTGGTGCTTTTAGACGTGATGCTTGGCGATGAAAACGGGGTTCAGATCTGCGCTAACCTGCGCAATACGCATGATGTGCCGATTATTCTTGTATCTGCACTTTCGGCTGATCACCAGCGAATGCAAGGCTATGAGGTTGGTGCCGATGATTATATCGCCAAGCCGTTCAACCCCGATTTACTGCTCGCGCGCATTCGCGCGGTACTGCGGCGTGGCCAACGCTCTGCCTCTTTGAATTATCGCCGCAACACATCGCAGTATTTTTTTTCAGGTTGGCAATATGATGGAAAACGCGACGAAGTCCAATCTCCGTCTGGATTTCAAGTGGTGCTTTCGCGCCGCGAAACCGCGCTTTTAAAAGTGTTGCTTGCCAACCCACATATTCCCCTGACCCGCGACGAAATCTTATCGGCAATGGATGTTACAAAAGATATTGAAAATGAACCGAGCGATGTGTCGGGGCGGGCTTTGGATGTTTTGGTCGGACGGCTTCGGCAGAAGATCGAAAATAATCCAAAAGAACCACAACTTCTGAAAACAGAACGCGGCGTTGGATATATTTTCGCCACGGATGTGGATCGCACCAGCGCATGAGGATGTGGCCGCGAAACTTGAATTCCCTGCGTATTACAGGAATTGTTTTGATTATGCTCGCCGCCACAATCGGGGCTTGGTCGGTTTGGATTTGGATGCACAGCCATGTCGCCTGGCAAAACCATTTGCAGCGGGCCTTCAACAGCGGCCTTAGGCTGTCAGACATGCTGCGACAACAGGCAAGCCCACCCTCTGATCTGGTGATCACACAACTCAAACCAAATGATATTCTGATCGCAAATAAGGGAAAATTTGGGCTTTTGACCGATCAATCCGCAACGCCTTATGTTACGGTATTTTCGCTGAAAGCCAGCGGTCCGAAGCTGCGAACCCAAGAAACCTTATCGCTCGCGATTGTGTCCTCAGATCTGCAATATCCAGTAAGAGAAATCGCTAAAACAAAAGACGGATCAGCGGCAGTTGCGCTTGGCGATGTGACTCGCTTATTGGCCTCATACTGCTCGGACCCGATCCTTTTTGCCCGTTATCAAGACGGGTATTGGTATAAAATCGACGGGTCGAACGTTTGGGGTTGTGACGCCGCCCCCACAGACCGGCGCCCGCATGCGGTACTTTTGGTCTTGCTCGGACTTGGTTTTTTGGTTTTGCGCCTGCAAGATGTGGCGGCCAATTTTAGCGCCTATGCCGTGCGGCTCGGCGCGCAAAGGCGCAGCGATATAAATGAAAGCTCGCCGGTGGAAGGCCCCCTTGAGCTGCTGGAAATCGCAACGCAAGTGGAAGCCTATCGAGAGCGAGAACGAGATGCGCTGGAAAAGCGCGCGATGGTTCTTTCAGCCGTGAGCCATGATCTGGGCACACCAGCCACTCGGGCCCGGCTTCGCATCGCGCTTATTGAAGATGAAGAGCTGCGAGAAAAGCTTGAGCGGGATATCGATCAAATGACGCATATGATCGACAGCATATTAAATTATACGCGCTCAGAGCTAAGCGCAGAGCGGCCAAGACGGCTGTCTCTACGCGCCTTGATATCGGCCATCGTGGATGATTATCAAGATCTTGGCCACCCGGTCACGCTGGCAGGGGAACCCCCGGTGAAAATCAAAATGCAGCATAGTGTGTTTGATCGTAACCCGCGCAGCCGCGCTTTTAACATGGACGGGCTGCATCAGGTGATCGTGACCGCACGGCCACTGGCGCTGCGCCGTGCTGCCACGAATTTAATCGAAAATGCGCTTAAATATGGCCGCCGCGCGCATGTGACGCTTGAGGCGAACGCCACCCAGGCACATCTGACCATCGCTGACCAGGGCGGACGCATTGACCCTGAGTTAATCGCAAAGCTAACAACGCCTTTTTCACGCGGTGAGAACAGCAAAGCCAACCCTGGCTTTGGCTTGGGCCTCACGATTGTAGACACGATTGCAGCGCAGCATGAAGGCGCAGTCACCTTCGAGCAGGGGGCGCAAGGCTTAGAAGTACGCTTTACAATTCAGCGTTAATCCCCCGCTCGAGACACCCAAACAGCCCCCAGTTCAGAGCTTTTTTGACAGGCTTGAATAAACCACATTCCCGCCAGACCCGCGTCTAAATTGGGCAAAAGCTCACCCGCGCCTATGCCTGAGATTAAATCGGCCGCCTCGCTATAGAGCGTTGCAAATCCCTCTAGATAGCCTTCGGGATGACCAGGGGGAATGCGGGTCCAATCGCCAGCAGTTTCTCCAAACCCTGCCCCGCCTCTGGTAAGCAGCTGTTTGGCCTGCCCAAAGCGCGTAAAGCTCAATTGGTTTGGGTTTTCTTGCTGCCATTCCAAACCGGCTTTCTCGCCATAAATCCGTAATGTAAGCGTATTTTCGCACCCAACCGCAACTTGACTGGCCCAAAGCATACCTTTCGCACCCTTCTCAAACCGCAGCATAATATGGGCATTGTCATCCACACGACGGCCATCCACAAAACTGTGCAAATCCGCACAAAGCGCTTGAGGCTGCAAGCCCGATACAAAACTGGCCAAGTTTAAAGCATGTGTTCCGATATCACCAATGGCGCCCGCCCCAGATTTTTCGGGGTTCACCCGCCAATCTGCTTGTTTGTTATCCGCAACTTCGCTCAACCAATCTTGCGCATATTCCGCCTGAATCACTCGAATTTCGCCCAATTCGCCGTTTTCGACCAATTTGCGCGCCTGCCGGATCACCGGATAACCGGTGTAATTATGCGTGAGAATAAAATGCGCCTTCGAAGCCCTTACCGCGGCATCGATGAGCTGAGCCTGTTCAGACGTGGCCGCCAAGGGTTTATCACAAATCACGTGAATACCCGCTTCTAAAAAAGCTATGGCTGGCCCCGCATGCATATGATTGGGCGTAACGATGGCAACCGCATCAATCCCATCCGCTCGGGCGGCTTCTTGCACGGCCATCTCAGCATAGCTCTGGTAAGATCGCTTTGGATCCAATCCCAATTCTTTGGCCGAAGCCTCTGCACGCGCGGGGTGGGATGACAAAGCTCCGGCCACCAATTCCCAACGCCCATCAAGCCGCGAAGCCATTCGGTGGACGCCGCCAATAAACGCGCCTTGGCCACCTCCGACCATGCCTAATTTTAAAGTTTTCACAGCCCCAACATCCTTTTGATTTGCGCCTCGTCACGCTCTGCACCAGCGAAATCATCGAACGCTTTTAACGGCGTTTCAATCAAATGTTTTGCAATAAACGGCGCGCTTTCAGCCGCCCCTTGTTCGGCGGATTTCAAACAACATTCCCATTCCAATACCGCCCAGCTGTTATAGCCATATTGTGTCAGCTTGGAAAAAATCGCCGCGAAATCAACTTGACCATCACCCAAACTGCGAAACCGTCCTGCCCGGTTGACCCAAGGTTGATAGCCTGAATATACGCCTTGGCGCCCATCTGGGTTAAATTCGGCATCTTTAACATGAAACGCATTGATCCGATCATGATATAGGTCAATGAAAGCCAGATAATCCATTTGTTGAAGCAAAAAATGACTGGGGTCGTAATTGATTAGGGCACAATCATGCCCGCCTGTTGCATCCACAAACATCTCATAGGTCGCGCCATCAAACACATCTTCTCCAGGATGAATTTCGTAACCGATTGACACGCCATGCTCTTTGTAATGGTTCAAAATCGGCGTCCAGCGCCGGCCCAGCTCTGCAAAGGCTTCTTCAATCAGGCCTTCTGGACGTTGCGGCCAAGGGTACAGATAGGGAAAGGCAAGCGCTCCTGTGAAGGAAACGGAGGTCGTCAGGTTCAACCGCTTTGAGGCGATGGCAGCTTTTTTCATTTGATCAACGGCCCAAGCCTGACGCTTTGCGGGATTTTTTTGGCACGCTGCCGGAGCGAAAGCGTCAAAGGCGATATCATAGGCCGGGTTGACCGCCACCAATTGGCCCTGAAGATGCGTTGATAACTCGGTGATTTCCACACCGGCATCGGCGCAAATACCTTGGACTTCATCGCAATAAGTCGCGCTTTCAGCCGCGCGATCCAAATCAAAAAGGCGCGTATCGAAGGTTGGAATCTGCACGCCTTTATAGCCAAGACTGGCCGCCCATTTCGTAATGCCCTCTAAAGAGTTAAACGGAGCTTCATCTCCGGCGAATTGCGCCAGAAAAATTCCTGGTCCTTTGATCTGCGATTTCATCTGTTTTTCCTATTCTCACCTTGGTAAAATTTTAAAATCGGGCTCAGAACCAGTCCTTATATATCTTCTGGGCCAACCAGCTTTTGCAATGGCGGTCCGCTTGGCTGGGCAATGGCGTTTTGAACCGCGCGCGCCAAAAATGTTCCTGCCGGAGACGCATTTTCAAACGTCGTCAAGATATCTGGTCGAAAATTGGCCAAAAACGGCTGTAATTCTTTTGTCCAGACATCGATCGTATCGCCCACCACACCCTTAATCTTTTCGACAGCTTGCGCGGCGGTGAGACCTGCATCGATAGACGCTGCAATCACCGCATCAATATGAGGCGCGCGCTTGAGCTCTTGGGCAATCGCAGCAGCAAAAGCCGCAGGGCTTTCGGCGCCCTGTATTTTTTCGATAGGCCGTTCAATAAAGCGCACCGTCATCGACAGGTCTTTACCAGCTTCAGTTAACGCCCGAAGCATCTCTTGCGCGTAGGTTTGCGTCAACGGCGGCGCAAGCAAAAGCACTGAAGATCTCCCTCGATCCTTAAGCTTGCGCATCGCATCCCAAACGTAAGCATGGTTATCAAAGTCGAAATAAGCATGCTGCTTGCGCCACTTACTGCGCCCATGCGTCGCAAACGGAAATTGACGCTCTAACAAATAAGCAACCCGCGGATCTTCGGGTTCAATCTGATTCATAATGATGCCATCTGCCAACCCATTCTCGACGATACGTTGCACAGGCAACAACGAATCCCCAGCTGCAAAAAACGGTGTGACGTTCAAATGATATGGGGTGCCCAGAAACTCTGCGCTGATAGATCGGATGATAATCGAATAAAAGATATTCGTTTCTTCATCTGTCATTGGCAATAAAAGTGAGATGACATTGGTTTTGCCGGTTCTCAGCCTGACGCCGGCACGATTGGGAACATACCCAACGGCCTCCGCAATATGTTTGACAAGATTTTTTGTATTATCGCCAATATCTGGCGCATCAGATAAAGCCCGCGACACGGTGGCCACGGCAAACCCGCTGAGGCGGGCTAAAGTTCTTAAAGTCGGTTTTTCCCCAGGCAATAGGCGCGCCGCAAAGTCTTGATCAACCGTTTCACGTTTACGCGCCATCTTTTGTCACTTTATCCTTCCTGGAGGGCCATACCCCAGATTTCATTCTGCATAAGCAAGGATAGCTTCAATATTAAAATATATTTTTTCAAGCCTTTTCCGGTGATCGGATTTAAAATCTGGGCTATCACTCGCGCAAGATGGGGATAGTTTAGAATATTATAAATTTGTTGCAAGCAAAAACTAAAACGTTATAGATTGTAGGGAATCGATTCAGACATGGGAGGTCAATCGTGAAACTACTATCAAAATTTATAACAGCGACGGCATTTGTTGCAGCCGGAAATGCAGCAGCAACTGAACTGGACGTCATGCATTGGTGGACATCCGGCGGCGAAGCCGCTGCGGTTGCGGAATTTGCAAAAGCCTTTGACGCGACGGGCAATACCTGGGTTGATGCCGCAATTGTGGGCGGCGAAGCCGCGCGCGCGGCCATGGTAAGCCGGATCATTGGCGGAGAGCCGATGGGAGCATTCCAATTCAACCATGGCCGTCAGGCAGAAGAACTTATCGAGTCTGGCCTTTTGCGTGATATCACTGATATCGCCGAAGCCGAAGGCTGGAAAGACATGGTTAACCCCTCTTCGCTGCTTGACGCCTGCACCGTCGATGGCCGTATTTACTGCGCGCCTGTAAATATCCACTCATGGCAGTGGCTGTGGGTCAGCCACAAAGCCTTTGAAGACTCTGGCGTTTCGGTTCCAACAAATTGGACCGAATTTGTAGCTGGTGCGGCTGCTCTGGAAGCTGCTGGTAAAGTACCATTGGCGATGGGCCAGCAAGGCTGGCAACAGTCTGGCGCGTTCAACGTGATGATGGCCTCGCTTCTGCCAAACGATATTTTTATGGCCGTTTATGGCGATAAAGACGCCTCTGTTGCAGCAGGCCCCGAAGTAACTTCACTGTTCGAAGCGGCTGAAAATGCGCGCTCCATGGCGGCAAAATCGACCGTTCAAAACTGGAATGACGCAACCAACTTGGTCATCACAGGTCAAGCCGGTGGTCAAATCATGGGCGATTGGGCGCAGGGTGAATTTGCGGTTGCGAACGCAGTGGCGGGCGAAGATTATAGTTGCTTGCCCGGTTTGGGGATGAACCCAAGATTGGGAACAGGCGGCGATGCGTTCTATTTCCCAGTTCTGAAGGATGATGCTAAGGTTGCAGCGCAAGGTGAATTGGCAGCATTGTTGCTTAAGCCAACAACTCAAGTTGCCTTCAACCTGAAAAAAGGATCGCTTCCAGTACGCGGCGATGTTGATCTGTCAGCGGCAAATGATTGCATGCAAAAAGGTTTAGCCTTGCTTGACCAAGGCGCGTTGTTGCCAGATACCAATATGCTTCTAACGCCTGACACGGCAAACCAAATGAACACATTGTTCACCGAGTTCTTTGCCGACACATCCATCTCAGCGGCGGATGCACAAGCTGACTTTGTGAAAATGATCGCAAACGCGGACTAAGCCCAAAACAAAATGTCAGCCCGCCCGCGCGGGCTGACACCCTTTTTTATATCAAAGCATTGGATATTGAGGCCGCAGATGTCACACAAGCGCCCTAATCAGCTTTTCAGAAACAAATCAGCTAAGATCGCCGCAATCCCGATGATTGTGACGGCCCTGTTTGTTTTCGTGGGCGGTACGGCTTGGACTATTGTCTATAGTTTTACCAAATCTGGACTGCTGCCACGCTTAAAATGGGTTGGCTTTCAACAGTATGAAAGGCTTTGGGATACGAAGAAATGGCTGGTTTCAATCGAAAACCTATTCATCTATGGCCTGTGTATGTTGATTTTGATGTTCGTGATTGGCTTTATACTCGCGGCTTTAATTGATCAAAAAGTGCGGTTCGAAAGCGTTTTTCGCGCCGTAATCTTATACCCTTATGCTTTAAGCTTCGTTGTGACAGGTTTGATCTGGCAGTGGATTTTGAACCCAAGTTTTGGCGTGCAAGGCATTGTAAGGGATCTCGGCTGGGCGAGCTTTACCTTCGATCCGCTCTACAACCCCGACATCGCGATTTTCGGCGTGCTCATTGCCGGCTTATGGCAGGGCAGCGGCTTGGTGATGGTGCTGATGCTCGCGGGCTTGCGCGGTATTGATGAAGATGTTTGGAAGGCCACGCGCGTTGATGGTATTCCGACATGGAAAACCTATGTGGTCGTTATTATTCCAATGATGCGACCCGTGTTTATCACAACTTTGGTGATCGTAACCACGGGCATTGTCAAAGTGTTCGATCTGATCGTCGCGCAGACCGGCGGCGGCCCCGGCATCGCCACCGAAGTGCCTGCAAAATATGTATATGATCTTATGTTTCAAGCGCAAAACCTGGGGCAAGGCTTCGCAGCCTCAACCATGATGCTGCTCACCGTTATGTTGGTTGTTATACCTTGGGCAATGCTTGAATTTGGAGGTTCTAAAAAACATGGCTGAGCAAGAGATCATGATTGGCTCTCGAGGCCCTAAACCTCGCAAAACCTTTTCGCGCAGAAATATCTTTCTCTATGGCACGCTGGCGTTTATCGCGGTGTATTACGCCATCCCGCTTTATGTGATGACGGTCACCTCTTTAAAAGGCATGCCTGAAATTCGGCTGGGAAATATTTTTTCTCCGCCCCTTGAGGTAACCTTTGCGCCTTGGGTGAAAGCCTGGTCGCAGGCCTGTACAGGATTAACATGTGAAGGCTTAAGCCGCGGGTTTTGGAACTCGGTTCAAATCACGGTCCCCTCAGTCATTGCCTCGATAATCGTCGCCTCTATCAATGGATATGCTTTGGCAAACTGGCGTTTTAAAGGCGCCAATGTGTTTTTTACGATTTTGATATTTGGAGCGTTCATCCCCTATCAGGTGATGCTTTACCCATTGGTGATCATGCTGCGGGAAATTGGCATATATGGATCACTGGGTGGGCTGGTTATCGTTCATACGATTTTTGGTATGCCCATTTTGACGCTGTTATTTCGTAACTATTTCACCTCGTTACCCGAAGAGTTGTTCAAAGCGGCGCGCGTGGATGGTGCCGGGTTTTGGGGTATTTATTTCCGCATTATGGTGCCAATGTCTTTGCCAATTTTTACGGTTGCCGTGATTCTTCAGGTGACCGGCATCTGGAATGACTTTCTGTTTGGTATTGTGTATACTGGGCCGGAAAATTACCCCATGACCGTACAATTGAATAACATTGTGAATTCAACGCAGGGCGTGCAGGAATATAACGTGAATATGGCCGCCACAATCATCACGGGGCTGGTTCCCCTGACCATCTATTTCATCTCAGGAAAACTGTTCGTGCGCGGCATCGCAGCCGGCGCAGTTAAAGGATAAGCTGCATTATGCATTCGGTAGAAATAAAAAAATTAGACCTTAATTTTGGATCTGTAAGTGTTCTGCACAATTTGGACCTTAATGTTCATAAGGGCGAATTTCTGGTGCTTTTGGGATCGTCAGGATGCGGCAAGTCAACCCTGCTGAACTGTATTGCCGGATTGCTCGACATAACCGATGGACAAATCCTGATCAATGGCACCAACGTCACGTGGGCCGAGCCGTCAGAGCGTGGCATCGGGATGGTTTTTCAATCCTACGCGCTTTATCCGCAAATGAGCGTTGAGGGGAATTTATCCTTTGGCCTGAAAAACACGAAAATGCCCAAAGAGGAGATCAAAGCGCGCGTGGCGCGGGCCGCTGAGATTTTGCAGATCGAGCCTTTGCTCTCCCGCAAACCCGCCGCTCTTTCTGGAGGGCAGCGCCAACGTGTAGCTATCGGGCGTGCTCTGGTGCGCGATGTCGATGTCTTTTTATTCGATGAACCCCTGTCAAATCTGGATGCTAAGCTGCGCGCTGATTTGCGCGTTGAAATCAAACGTCTGCACCAGCAATTGGGCAATACGATGATTTATGTCACGCATGATCAGATCGAGGCCATGACGTTGGCCGACCGTATCGCGGTGATGCGCAATGGCAAAATCATGCAACTTGCCTCACCAAATGAGATCTACAACCGCCCGCGCAATAAATATGTGGCCAATTTCATTGGTTCGCCATCAATGAACTTTCTGGAGGGTCAGATCCAAGATAACCATTTTATCTTTGAAGACGTCAAATTACCGCTCGACCGCTATGAATTCTCTGGACAGCCAGCCAATAATTGCGCCGCAACCATCGGAATCCGTCCAGAACATGTGATCGTGGGGGATTTAAGCGCCAAAGCCCCCTATCACACGCAAGTCACCGTTGATTTGGTTGAACCGATGGGCTCGGACACGATCGTTGATTGCACCGTAAGCGGGGCCTATTTCAGATTTCGGATGGATGGCCAAGCCCGCGTGAAACCAAGAGATCTTGTCAGCATCGGGTTTGACCCGAAACAAGCCTCTCTGTTTGATCCTGCTTCCGAATTACGCCTTTAACCCCCCCCTTAGCCCCTACATTAAAAGAAGATTACTCATGCCCGCACATTCCATGCAACTTTACTCGTTTCGAAATTTTGACTTGGCGGATACGCTGCAAACTCTAGCTGATCTAGGATTGCGCGAGGTCGAGGGGTTTGGGGCATTATACGAAAATCCAAGCAAAACCAAAGCGCTGTTGGACACATATGGTCTGTCAATGACCACCGGCCATTTTGATATAGATCTGGTTGAGAATGAACCAGAAAATGCCTTAAATATTGCGCGTGAATTTGGCATGGAAGCCGTGATCATCGCCTTCTTAAAGCCCGAACGGCGACCAACAGATCGCGCAGGCTGGGCTGAGTTTGGCGCGCATCTTGAAACGATCGGGGCGCCTATTCGTGCGGCGGGATTGCAGTTTGGCTGGCATAATCATGATTTCGAATTTATTCCTTTAGAGGATGGAACATATCCCATCGAAGCTATGTTAGAGGCCGCGCCCTCGCTGGTTCTGGAACTTGATCTGGCTTGGGTGGCGGTTGCAGGGGAATCGCCCTTAGAATGGATAGAGCGTTACAAAAATCGTATCATATCTGCCCATATAAAAGATCACGCCCCAGAGGGTGAAAATCGTGATGAAGGCGGTTGGGCTGATGTCGGGCATGGGGTGATGAATTGGGATGAAATCAGCACATGTTTACGCGCATCGGGCATTGGCCGTTATGTTCTGGAACATGACAATCCAAAAGATGGTGTGCGCTTTGCAACAAGATCCTACGAAAAACTGATAACCTTTTAAACTAAAGGCCGCTGCAAGAAAGGCGCTAAAACTATGAAGAAAATGGGCATTGGCCTTATTGGATGTGGTAATATCTCAACGGCTTATCTGCAGTTGGCAACACAGTTTTCATCCCTAAAAATGCGCGCTGTTGCAGACCTTGATATGGCCATAGCCAAAACTCAGGCAGAGAAATTTAACCTGCGCGCGCTAAGCGTACCAGATCTACTCGCAAGCAGCGATATCGATATAGTCGTGAACCTGACCATACCAGCGGCGCATTTTGAGGTCACGAAACAAATCCTACAGGCGGGAAAACATGCCTTTTCGGAAAAACCGTTTGTGCTCAGCTTAGAAGAAGGTGAGGCGTTGCGCAAATTGGCCGATGAAACGGGCTTGCGCATCGGTTCGGCACCCGACACGTTTTTGGGCGGGGCCCATCAATTGGCGCGATCTTTGATTGATCAAGGAGCGATAGGAGAGGTTTTAAGCGGCACCTGCCATGTCATGTCACGAGGGATGGAAGCATGGCATCCGAACCCTGATTTTTTCTTTCAACCTGGTGGTGGGCCCGTACTGGATTTAGGCCCTTATTACATAACGAATTTGGTGCAATTGATCGGACCGGTCAAGGCTGTAAGCGCGATGGCATCAACCGGCCTGAAAACCCGCACCATTGGCACGGGCCCACGCACGGGAGAGAGCGTACCCGTAGATACCCCCACCACACTTCATGCCTTACTCGAATTTCAATCCGGCGCGATTATAACGCTGGGTGCAAGCTGGGATGTTTCCGCACACCGGCATGAAAATATGGAGCTTTATGGCAGTGAAGGCTCGCTCTACGTACCTGATCCCAATTTCTTCGGGGGCAGCGTACTACACGCCGATGCAAGCGGGGGCACCGCGCAGCCCAAGCAAGATGATCATCCTTTCGGTATCACCAATACCACCGATGGACAGGGCGAAAAGCGGGCAAATTACCGCTGCGCCGGGCTTGCTGATATGGCGAAGGCAATTCTTGAAAACCGGCCGCATCGCTGCTCTTTGGATTTGGCAGCGCATGTCGTGGACGTGATGACGGGTATTCTGGAGTCTGGCGAGAAAAAGCAGTGGATTGAGCTGTCAACCAGTTGTACGAGGCCCGCTGCACTAGGTAAAACAGAAGCGTTAAAACTGCTTAATCAAACAGCGGGGTAATAAGAGGGTGATCGATAATCCGGTCTTACCAGGTTTTCACCCGGATCCGTCTTTTCTTCGGGTCGGTTCCGATTACTATCTAGCGACCTCGACCTTTGAATGGTACCCTGGGGTGCGCATTTATCATTCAACCAACCTTAGCGCGTGGCGCTTGGTGGCAACCCCTTTGAACAGACCCGCGCTTTTAGACATGCGTGGAAACCCAGATTCAGGCGGTGTTTGGGCCCCGTGCCTCTCTTATGCAGACGGTTTATTTTGGTTGGTTTACACAGATGTGAAACGCTTGGACGGCGCCTTTAAGGACACCCATAATTATATCACAACCTGCCCGCGCATCGATGGCGAATGGTCTGATCCAATCTACCTAAACTCGTCTGGATTTGATCCCTCGCTTTTTCACGATGACGATGGGCGCAAATGGCTCTTGAATATGGTTTGGAATCATGGCGCGCATGATACAGGCTCTAACCCGACCCATCACCGCTTTGATGGCATAGCTCTACAGGAATGGGCCCCCGATAAAGGGTTGTTCGGACCCATTAAAAACATCTGGTCCGGAAGCCAAAGAGGGCTGACAGAAGCACCCCATATTTTCAAAAGAAATGGCCATTATTACCTCACCACTGCAGAGGGGGGAACCGGCTATGGGCACGCAGTGAGCATGGCGCGCGCGCGCAATCTACAGGGGCCCTATGAGGCCCATCCAGAACAACATCTGATGACGCATAGCGACACGCCTGACCACGCGTTTCAACGCATCGGGCACGGTCAGTATGTTGAGACCCAAGACGGCGAGGCCTATCACTCATTTTTGATGGGGCGGCCAATACCCGGTCCAGATGGGGTTGGACGCTTTTGTCCCTTGGGCCGTGAAACAGGATTAGAGCGCTGCGTTTGGAAAGCCGATAACTGGCTTTATCTTGAAGGCTCTGGACAAACCGTTCGGGCAAACCTGCCCAATCCTGACAAAGGCCAGCACAGCATTCAAAAAGCCAAAACCAAGACAATAGATTATCAGTTTAATTGCCTTCATTCTGATTTCCAATGGCTTAGAACGCCATTCCCCAAAAGATTATTTCGGTTAGAAAATAATAGCTTAATTTTAATAGGGCGGGAAAGCATCGGCAGTTGCTTTGAACAAGCATTGGTTGCGCGCCGCCAGCAACATCTCATCTATTCCGCTGAATGCCAGCTGCAATTTGCACCGCAAACCTATCAGCAAGCCGCCGGTTTGATCACCTATTATAACGGCCATAAATTTCATGCGTTGCTGCTTTCGCATGATCCTGAAATTGGCCGGATATTGACCCTATTTTCCTGCCCAGGTCGTTATCCGAATACGGATATGGATTATCCACTGGCCGCGCCCGTGCCAATCGCTGAGGGCGCTGTAGAGTTGCGTCTTCAGACCGATCATGCTGAGCAACAGTTTTTCTGGAAACAGGCCAAGGATTGGCATCCAATTGGCCCGGTTTTAGATGCGGCCTGCTTGTCGGATGAGTCAGGAAAAGGCGAAGGCAAATCTTTTACGGGCAACTTCGTTGGTATGATTGCCTTTGATACGTCAGGTTTGGCCGCCGAAGCACAATTTTCCCGCTTCAGCTATACTGGCGCCGAATAAGCTTTGAACAATCGCGGCAACTGTCTTGGGTGAAAACGCGATTTTAATACCATTTCTCCGCACCTATAATTAAAACCCCCGCGCTAAATCTGCATCGCAGGTCCCACCAAGGCTTAACGTAACACCGCCTCAGTACCCTTGTATAAATGATAGATACATCCTTGTTCTGCGGGAAGCTTTAATAAATCAGCCTGATCAAGGCCCAGATAAAGGCCGCGCAAGACCTTAGAGGTCACAGCATGCGTAACGATAATAGCCGGATCTTCAAGTTCTTGTAAAAAGGACATGACCCGCGTTGAGATCATCTGAAAGGTTTCACCGCCTGGACTCTTAAAAAACCATTCAGATCCTTGCACTGGCGCTTTGATTTTTTGACTTATGGCATCGCGCGTGGCCCCTTCCCACGCGCCAAAATTGATTTCAAGCAAACGCGGATCTTTTACGTGAGTTTTGATAAAGGGGGCTGCAAGATTTGCCGTTGTTAAAGTTCTTCCCAAAGGGCTGACGAACACAATATGCGGCAAGCTTTTAACAGATCGCAATACTTCGCCTTGGGCCAAGGCCTGCTGCCGCCCCTTATCTGTCAGAGGCGAGTCTTTTTGCCCCTGAAGACGCCCCTGCTGGTTCCAGAGCGTTTCACCATGTCTTAGACATATAAAGCTCGGGATAAGGGTACATGCTCGAAACCTAACTTAATAAAATCATACAGACAGATGTATATGCTGCGGATCACAGTTTTGAAAGGCGCAGAAACGCTTCCTAAAAACCGTTTCAACAAACACACCTAACGTTAAAATCCGCTGGATTTATTCCCAAAAAATACTTTCGTAACCTCTTGAATAATGTCCCATGTGACGCGGTGTCCATCGGACATAAAAAGGCTGTCACCCGCGCCCAACACGTGGCTTTTGCCCGTTGATTGATCTGTCAGATGGCAACGCCCAGATAAAAAGGTCATCAATTCATCACCCTGCTCTGTGCATTCAAAGGCACCGGTGCTGCAGCGCCAGATGCCCGAGCGGGTTGTATAGCCCGCCCCCCCCGTATCAATACGGCCCGATGCGGCGGGCGCCCCGGACAGAATTTTATAATTGCTTTCGGGGTTATCAAAAGGCCAAGGCTGCAAAACCCCAATCTCGCTACCTGGCGTATAAATCTGCATGCCTTAGTTCCTAAAAATTGCCAATAAGCACAACAACTTTAGCACATCCTATACGTAATGTAAGCTGACTTGGGGAAGCGCCCGCGCAGCAACTTCTTTGCCAACCTCGATCAAAAATTCTGTAAATTTACAAGAGCCCAGCCTGGAAAATAGAAATTGCAAATGGAAAACGGCTGCTTCACCGAACGGCGGATGATCACAGGCCGGTAAAAAAACAGCCCCGCAATACGCCCTGCAAGCCGCGGTATAGCGTCAAATTGATGGGTCTGTCTGCTTTGGGTGTTTTACAAGCTGATGGTAACGTTTTTTGTCTAGTTCAATATGATAGCGATGTTTATACTGACGGAATTCAAATTTGATCAGGGGCGAATATGAGCAATCTTCTTTTAGCAACCGCGGTTGGAATTGGGGGAACCGTGTTCATGGATCTATGGTCGGTTCTGTTAAATCGCGTCTTTGCGATTGCGCCCCCCAATTGGGGATTGGTTGGCAGATGGGTATTCCATTTAAAACATGGCGTGGTTTTTCATTCAGATATTCAAATCGCGCAAGAAACGGCTGGTGAAACCCGCATCGGCTGGGCCTTCCATTATGGCGTGGGTATAATCTACGGCGTTCTTTTCATCGCGTTAATAGGAGCAGACTGGCTAAGGGAGCCAAGCTTCCTGCCTGTTTGGGTATTTTCTATTGCGACAATCGCTGCAGGATGGTTTTTATTGCATCCCGGCTTGGGACTTGGCATCGCCTTATCAAAAACCCCAAACCCGCACTTTGGGCGCGCTATGGGATTGCTTGGCCATACCGTTTTTGGGCTCGGAATGTGGTGCACAGCGCTTTTGTTATAGCGCGGTCAAGAAGGCAGATCTGATAGAAGTGAACCTGTTCCAATTGCTAAGATATTGGCGCGTACGATCTTAAAAGTGCAGTTTAACAGCAGCTTAAACGGGGCAGCGTGCGATCCTAAAACAAACTGCCTGCGAGCTTTTGAAAAACGCTTCTGCAGCCATCTTAAACATCTTTAAGCCTTTAAGATGGATCTCTTCACGCATCACGCTAGCTTAGAAAATAGAGAGCGTTCTGACATGGTGCGATGACTAGTTCAAAAATAAAACATCTTTGCGTAATCGCCCAAAAGGCACGGGGCCCAATAATTCAAAGCAAAGATCGGGGTGAGACGCCCGGCTATGCGGTCAAGCGATAAGCCGCTTACCCTTGCAGATGGAGCAAAACATGAAATTTGAGGGTGTTTATACCCCGCTTGTTACCCCTTTCCACAAGGATTTCACTTTAAACAAACAGGCCATGCAAACCAGCATCGACCTTTTGATCGACGCAGGCATTGATGGGTTAATTGTGGCGGGTACGGAAGGTGAATATTATGCAATGTCGATGAAAGAGCGCGTCTATTTGATGCGAGTGGCAAAAGAAATGATTGCAGGGCGCGTGCCCATGATCATCGGGACCAGCGCCATACGCACCGAAGAGTGCATCGAATATGCCCGTCAAGCCAAGTTGCACGCAGCAGATGCAGTTCTGGTCACGGCGCCGCCGGTGGCTCTTCCAACGGGCCCTGAAATCGCGGCGCATGTATTGGCCATTGAGCGCGCAACCAAGCTACCCCTTATATTGCACAATGACCCGCAGCGATTATCGGTTAATTTGGATGAAAGCTGTCTTGCTCAAATTGTTGCATCCAATCCTCCATCTGCGTTGATCGATAACAGCGGCAATCCGGAGCATTTGCATATGCTCGCGCGCGCGCATCCTCAAATCGACCTGTCCTGCGGAAGCAATTCTCACGCGCTTGAATTTTTTGCTTGGGGCGCGCGCAGCTGGGTTTGCGCGGGTTCCAATTTTGCACCAGAGGCCCATATCGCGCTTTATCGGGCCTGCGTGATCGAAGGCGATTTTGTCAAAGGTCGGGCGATCATGTCAGCCATGCTGCCTTTGATGCAGGCTTTTGAAACGCAAGGAAGGTTTGTGCAATCTGTCAAACATGGCCTGAGCACGCGCGGTATCGATGCCGGCCCCCCGCGCAAGCCGCTTCATCCCTTAGAACAAGAAGAAAAAGACCCTATAGAGGCGATGATACACAAAATGAACAAATCAATTTCACAAATCACAAGTCAAGCTGTGTGACCTGCGTGATTGGCATCTTCATCAATGACATCTCATTGATGAAGATGTTCATACGCCGAAGACTCTGCGCTAGTCGGTGCCGATCAGAACCCCAGCCAAAAGGAAAAAAGCCAGCCTTTTTAGGCCACGCGGTGCTTCAACCGCATGGGAATATAAAAGGGCCTTCGACCGGTTTTTGAGCCTGCGCTTGTTGCCAAGCATTTGATGCCCTCAGGCCACTAGAAAAACGCTTGCAAGCCGGTTTGGGCGCGACCTAGGATCAACGCATGCACATCATGCGTTCCCTCATAGGTGTTCACCGTTTCCAGATTATTCATGTGACGCATCACGTGATATTCGTCCGAAATACCATTGCCGCCATGCATATCACGCGCAAGGCGTGCAATATCCAGCGCTTTACCGCAATTGTTACGTTTGATCAGGCTGATCATCTCAGGCGCGGCTTCGGCCTGATCCAACAAACGCCCCACTCGCAGTGAAGCTTGCAATCCTAAAGCGATTTCCGTTTGCATATCGGCCAGCTTTTTCTGAAACAATTGCGTCTGCGCAATCGGCCGGTCAAATTGTTTGCGATCTAGACCATATTGACGGGCGGCATGCCAACAGAACTCGGCCGCGCCCATAACGCCCCAGCTGATGCCATAACGCGCTCTGTTTAAGCAGCCAAAAGGCCCTTTCAACCCTGAAACATTGGGCAGCAACGCATCTTCTGAGACTTCGACATTATCCAACACAATCTCGCCGGTAACTGAGGCCCGCAACGACAGCTTGCCATCGATTTTAGGGGCAGTCAGACCCGCCATCCCTTTTTCCAAAATGAACCCTCTGATGGCACCATCATGCGCATCTGATTTGGCCCAAACCACGAAGACATCCGCGATCGGTGCATTCGAAATCCACATTTTAGATCCTGTCAGGCGATATCCATCCGCAGTTTTAATTGCCCGCGTTTTCATGCCCGCCGGATCCGATCCCGCATCTGCTTCGGTCAGTCCAAAGCAGCCAATAAGGCGCCCTTCTGCCAAACCAGGCAGGTATTTATTGCGCTGCTCTTCCGAACCATAGGCGTAAATCGGATACATCACGAGGCTTGACTGCACCGACATCATCGAACGGTAGCCACTGTCAACGCGCTCTACCTCGCGGGCCACAACCCCATAAGCCACATAGCCTGCGCCCAACCCGCCATATTCTTCAGGTACCGTCACGCCCAGCAAGCCCAGCGCCCCCATTTCCCGAAAAATCTCTGGCTCAATAGTCGCATTCCGGTAGGCGTTCAGAATTCGAGGCTGCAATTCATTTTGCGCAAAGCCGCGCACAGATTCTTGCAACATGCGTTCTTCCTCAGTCAACTGATCTGAAAAATTGAATGGATCTTGCCAATCGAAGCTGCTTAGATTTGGCCGGTCTTTCGCGCTGATCACGTCAGTTGCATCTTTCATATCGATATCCCCAGGGCTGTTTTACGAATTAGCGCCATTATGACCTGAATATCAGAAAAGTTACAGCGCGATCGCGAATTTATTTTTTTCATTAAATCCGCTATCATTCAGGCGAGACCGCAGCTTTTACATGCGGTTCAAACCCTCTGTTTTTACATGCGGTTCAAACCCTCTGTCGCCCCCGGTCAAAATTGAAACAGTTTCACCCCAAGGCGTAGCCGGCACCGCGCACTGTGCGTAGAAGATCTGTACCGCCATTCTGGCATAAGGCTTTGCGAAGACGTCCTATGTGAACATCTACCGTGCGGGTTTCGACATCGGTTTCACGCGACCAAACCCGATCAAGCAGCTGATCCCGGCTCCAAACGCGGCGCGGCTTTTCCATAAAAACGCTGAGCAATCTAAATTCAGTCGGGCCAAGTTTCAGCGGCTGGTTGTCACGAAACACTTCAAAGGTTTCAGCGTCCAAAACAATATCCTCAAATCGCAATTTTTGCCCCATCGCGGCGGCTCGCGTTCGGCGCAACTGGCCGCGCACCCGCGCCAATAATTCAATCACCGAATAAGGTTTGATCATGTAATCATCTGCGCCGGTTTCCAAACCACGTACCTTATCAACTTCTTCTGAGCGCGCAGAGAGCATAATGATTGGGATTTCCCGCGTTTCCCGATCCAGTTTCAAACGGCGGCATACTTCGATACCAGAGACCAATGGCATCATCCAATCCAATAAAATTATGTCGGGTGACGCTTCATCCACGACCAGAAGCGCTTCTTCACCATTCTCGGCGATCAACACCTCATAACCTTCGGCTTCTAGATTATAGCACAATATCTCGCGCTGTGACGGCTCATCTTCCACAATCAAGATCGCTGGTTTTACCATGCGGCGCGTCCAATTACTTTCTTAAGCTGATATCAGGATCCAGCGATGTAAGATCGCCTTTGGGGCGCGGGTCACTGGGAAGCTCACCAGTTGCCAAAAAGACAACTTGCTCGCAAATTGAGGTCACATGATCGCCCATGCGTTCGATATTCTTGGCGATGAAATGTAAATGCATGCAGGCTGTGATATTGCGCGGATCTTCCATCATAAACGTTAAGAATTGCCGGAACATCCCGTTATAAAGCTGGTCAACATCACGGTCTTTTAAAATCACCTGCTCTGCCAAGTTCGGATCACGTTGAATATAAGCATCCAAGGCATCTTTTAGCATAAGCTCAACCTCGCGCCCCAAGCGCCGCAAGGATGACCCCGCATTTTCTATCTCGGGCAGTTCCAACAGCACGCCTGTGCGCTTGGCCATATTTTTGGAATAATCGCCAATGCGTTCAAGGTTGCCACTGACTTTAATCACCGACAGGATCAACCTTAAATCGACCGCATTGGGAGAGCGCAATGCCAAAACCCGCGCAGCCTGCGCATTGATCGACGCTTCAAGCTGGTCAATCATTTTATCGCGCGCGATAACCTCTTCTGCCAATGGATTATCACGGGTTTCAAATGAACGGGTCGCATCTGCGATCGACGCCTCAACAAGCCCCCCCATTTTCATGATCAGGGCTTCTATTGATTCAAGGTCTTTATCAAATCCGCTGACAATATGTTTTTCTACCATGGAAGCCTCCTTAGCCGATCCGGCCCGTGATGTAACTTTCGGTTCGGGCATCTTTCGGATTTGTGAAAATCGCGCTCGTATCGTCAAACTCGACCAAATTACCAAGGTGGAAAAAAGCAGTTTTTTGGCTAACCCGGGCCGCTTGCTGCATCGAATGGGTAACGATAATCACAGAGTAGTTTTGTTGTAACTCGCTGATCAATTCTTCGATTTGCGCGGTCGCGATGGGATCAAGCGCAGAACATGGCTCGTCCATCAGCAAAACTTCAGGCTCTGTGGCGATTGCGCGGGCAATGCATAAACGCTGCTGCTGCCCGCCCGACAAGCCGGTTCCGGAAGTGTGCAGCCGGTCCTTCACCTCATCCCAAATAGCGCCGCGGCGCAGCGCCTTTTCAACAATCTCATCCAACTCGGCTTTGTTCCGCGCCCGGCCATGTATGCGCGGGCCATAGGCAACATTATCATAAATAGACTTTGGAAATGGGTTGGGCTTTTGAAACACCATGCCAATCTTGGCCCGCAGCATCACCGGATCTATTTGCGATATATCTTGATCGTCAAACATAATACTTCCTTCAACACGACAATCCGAAATCGTATCGTTCATCCGGTTGAAGCATCTTAAAAAAGTTGATTTTCCGCAGCCTGAGGGACCGATGAAGGCGGTTACCATTTTCTCAGAAATACGAATGTTCACATCTCTAAGAGCCTCTTTATCACCATAGAGCACGCGCACGTCTTGAGCGATTATTTTTGATTTTTCAGACACGGTTTCTTCCATATTTGTATCAAGCATATCCTACCACCGCTTTTCAACGCGGCGGCGCAGGATTATCGCCAGAGCATTCATTGTTATCATAAAACATAATAAGACGATAATGGCACCCGAGGCGCGCTCAACAAAGGCGGGATCACCTCTGACCGTCCAATTATATATTTGCACGGGCAGTGCCGTTGAGGGATCAAAAATACCATCGGGAGACAGTGATGGGTATTCGCGCACAAAAGCCACCATCCCGATCAACAGCAATGGTGCGGTTTCCCCCAGCGCTTGGGCAAGGCCCAAAATAGTGCCCGTTAAAATACCAGGCGCTGCTGAGGGCAATACGTGATGAAACACCGCCTGAACGCGGGATGCGCCAAGACCCAGCGCTGCAGATTTGATCGAGGGCGGCACCGCTTTGATCGCAGCGCGCGCGGCAATTATCACCGTTGGCAAGGTCATCAATGTCAGGCACAATCCACCAACAATCGGGGCTGATTGGGGTAAATCCATAAAATTAATAAAAAGCGATAGACCCAGAATTCCAAACACGATCGAGGGCACCGCCGCCAAGTTTGAAATATTTATTTCAATCAAATCAGTAAACCAATTTTTCGGCGCAAATTCTTCCAAGAAAACCGCTGTGCATACAGAAAGGGGTACGGCCAAAACGAAAACGATAATCACCATATAAAGCGAGCCAAGTAAGGCCACGCCCAACCCTGCTGCTTCTGGCCGCAAGTCAGAGGCATCCGGCCAATAGAAGAATTGCCCGTTGAAACGCGTCTTTAACAGACCCGCGGCTTTCATAGCATCTGCCAAAACCAGCTGATCTGGCGAAATCATAACATCAAGCGCGGCGGTTTCAAAAGTCACCCGCCCCTTATAGTATCCGTCAATCCGGCCATTGGCCAAAACTTCAAAGTCAAACGGACGATCAAGCAGCGAGGGATTTTCTAACACTGCATAGCGTAATTGCGCGGGCGCCTCTTTCGAGATCATATTTTTAAGCTGCTTTTTATCCAGCTTTGAAAAGTCGATCCCTGCATCTTTCAGGTTTTGCTGCAATTGATCACGGATCACCTTTGAGTAGCCGATCGTTGAGACTTTCTTCATCTTTTCCGGATCCCGCGTGCCGGTTTTATCCAGTTTAGCGGCGGGCAAATCCAGCTGCAGCTGTATGAAGGTTTGTTTAAAGGCCGGCAGACCTGCAGCCAAGACCGAGCTGAATAAGGCGAGCACGCACAGCAAACCCAGCGTTATCGCTACTAGGCCATACATCCTGAAGCGCAGTTCTTTCGCGTGACGGGCTTTTAAATCCAAATCCTTAATCCCTACTCATATTCTTCACGATATTTGCGCACGATATAAAGCGCCAATACATTTAAGCATAATGTGATCACGAACAGCGACAGCCCGAGCGCAAACGCCACCAAGGTTTCTGGCGACTCAAATTCTGTATCACCCGTGAGCTGGTTGACAATTTTTGCCGTGATTGTTGCCATGCCTTCCAGTGGGTTGAGGCTTAGCTTCGCCGCTGCACCGGCCCCTAAAACCACGATCATGGTTTCGCCGATTGCGCGGCTGCTGGCCAACAGAACCGCACCAATGATGCCCGGCAATGCGGCAGGAATAATCACTTTTTTCACCGTCTCTGAGCGGGTTGCCCCAAGCCCGTAGGACCCATCCCGCAAGGATTGAGGCACCGCATTGATGATATCGTCAGATAGCGAACTGACAAAGGGAATGAGCATGATGCCCATCACCAGACCCGCCGCCAGAACAGAATCCGAATTTGACCCCAAACCAAGTGGTTGCGTGAAGGAATCGCGCAACATCGGGCCCACCGTAAGCAATGCAAATAATCCATAAACGATGGTGGGAATTCCAGCCAACAGCTCCAGCAAAGGTTTGGTGATGTCCCGAAAACGCTGCGTGGCATATTCTGAAAGGTAGATCGCCGCAAACAGCCCAATCGGAACCGAAAAAGCCAAAGCCACAAAAGAAATATATAACGTGCCCCAGAGCAGCGGCAAAACCCCCAGCTCGGACCCGTACCCCTCTACCTCACCAGAGTGAAATTGTGGGCTCCACACGGTGCCAAATAGAAAGTCGGAAATTGGGTGCATTTGCGCAAAGTGGAGGGTTTCGGAAAGCAGCGACACAACAATCCCGACCGTGGTTAAAACAGCCACAACGGATGAGGCCGCCAGCACCGAGATAATACCAAATTCAACGCGGTCGCGCGCGTTAAACTCGATTGAGACTTTATCCCAGGCGCGATAGCCGAAAACCAACGCGATCAGGCTGGTTCCGATTAGCAACAACGTTGAAAACTGCATTTTCAAACGCAAAGCGTGCAGAACAAGCTCAGGATGAACCACATCAGGAGCCTCGCCTATACGCGGTATAACCGTTTCAAACCCACCGGACCAATATGAAATCACCGCCATGAGCAGCCCCATAAAGCCCTGCGGCGCCAAGCCGGGCAAACCGGCTTTCAAGGAAGCGCGTATGCTTTCGCGCAGCAAGTGCAGGTCGGCCGCGGTTTCAAATAAATCCACGCCCAAAGCCTTAATCGCGGAATTGAAAAAATAAAGTTCAAGCCCCCATATGAGCGAAGAAAAAAGCACGATCGGAATAGAGACTTGCATCACGCCATACCAGCCCCAATGGGTTGAGGAGGCACCCATAGTATGCCCTTGTGCGCGCAAATTCAGTGACCGCGCACGGCAAAGAAAAAACACAGCGACACAGGCCAATAAGAGGATGGGCAAAACAGAATTCATGTTTGAACCTTCAACAAAACAGGGGCCGCCCAAACCTGAGGCACGCCCCCTTGAAACATCCGCATGGGTTTATTCCAAAGGACCCATCGGAATGCGGTTTGCGACCATTTCTTGAGTTTCAGCAAGCTGCGGATCGGACACAAGACCATATTCCGATAATGGCCCATCGGGGCCCGCTATGTCATCGCTCACAAAAAACTCAACAAACTCTTGAAGCCCTGGGATCGCATCTAAATGCGCGTTCTTAAGGTAAAAATAAAGTGGGCGTGACACGGGATATGCCCCAGTTGCAATGGTTTCCGTCGATGCCTCAACGCCGTTGATCGTGGCCGCATAAATTGTATCGGTATTGTTCATCAAAAAGCTTAACCCAAACACGCCGATGCCGTTCGGGTTGGAGGATAAACGCGCTAACGTTTCCGTGTAGTCCCCGTCAATATCTACGGAACGACCATCGGTACGCACTTTAAAGCATTCCTTTTCGGCTTTCTTTTTATCATTCCCATTGGCCTCAAAGAAAGTCTTATAAAAGCCGGCGGCTTTACATCCTGCAAGCATAACTTTCGTTTCAAACACTTCCCGCGTTCCATGTTTTGTGCCCGGAATGAACAACATAATCTCTCGATTAGGCATAGACGGATCTATTTCTGTCCAATTCAAAGCCTCAGATTTATCGCTGGTCGCGAGATAAATCTGCATCGGCGTCAGATTTTCAAAACCCGTGGTTTCCAACCGGCTTGCAAACACAATGCCATCGTAACCGAAGCGCACTTCCATGATTTCTTTCACGCCATTTGCCGCGCAAGTGTCAATATCGCTTTGCTTGATTCGGCTTGAAGAATTGGCGATATCCGTTGTGTTTGCGCCAACGCCTTCGCACAGCTTCTTGCGCCCAGCGCCTGACCCCCCAGATTCAATCAAAGGCGTGGGAAAATCAAAGTTTTCGCCAAAGGCTTCGGCAACGATTGTGGCATAGGGCAGCACGGTTGATGAGCCTGCAGCGTGCACATTGTCACGCGCAAAAGCAAAATTTGGGGATGTTGCACTTACAGCCAAAGCGCAAATTGCCAGTTTAACAAAAGACATCGGTCTCTCCTTAATGAGTCACGTAAAGCCAGATGCACTTTGCATCGTTTCCGGCTGTTGCGGTGCTACCTCTTTTTCACGATGCTTTTGCGACAGTTTTGTAACAGCTATATGACGGCTTTATATTTTTACAAAAAATATGCGCCACACTCCAATTTTTAAGAAGCTTGTCCCAGCTTAAGAAAGGCTCGCAAGGCTTAGATTGGCAAAATAATTTTAAATTCACTGCCTTTGCCGACAGCACTGTCAATTTTCAAAACCCCGCGATGGCGGCTGACAATATGCTTTACAATCGCCAAACCCAAACCGGTTCCCCCCATTTCGCGGCTTCTATGGCTGTCGATGCGGTAAAACCTTTCGGTCAAGCGCGGTATATCAAGCGCATCAATGCCGGGCCCCTTATCCGCCACGCTTATAGCGATACCCTCACATCTCAGGCGGGTCTGATACCTGATATCCGATAAGGTAACGCTTACCTCATTATTCGGCCCACCATATTTGATCGCATTTTCAATAAGGTTGATAAAAACTTGCCTCAATTGGTCTTTATCCCCCGCCATTTTGACCAATCGATCCGCGTTAACCACGTGCAAGCGCACCCCCCGCGCTTCGGCAACGGGTGCCAATGTTGTTGCGGTTTCCTGCAGCAAGCGCGACACATCAACAACCTCATTCGGGCGCATTCGTTCAACAGCCTCAACTTGTGACAGGGATAGAAGATCAGAGACCAAGCGGTTCATGCGCTGCGCTTCGCGCTCCATAATTTTAAGAAATCGCTCGCGCGCTGACGCATCCGCGCGCGCTGACGTGTTTAGGGTTTCAATAAAGCCTAACAGCGCGGTGAGCGGTGTTTTCAACTCGTGGCTCACATTGGCAACAAAATCGCGCCGCATTTGGCTGACATGCTCTCTATCCGATTGGTCTTCAAAACACAGCAATGTCAGATTTTCGTGAATGGGCGCGCAGGACACTTTATAAAGCACATCTTGCGTGCTTTCATTTACGACGAACTGGCTGATCTGCGTAAGGCGCGTTGCCAATGCAGCCTCCACCGCTTCGAGCAGAGCGGGCTGTCGCAGCACTGAGATATAGTGCCGATCCATCAACCCCTCCCCCAAGAGAGACACCGCCTCTGCGTTCATTACCGAGACGCGCTGGTTGGCATCTATAGCAAGCGCGGCAAGGGGGATGCCCTGGAGGATGGACGCAATATTTACCTCTGCCAACATGTCACCTTTTTGAACCCAAATAGAACGGAATGCTTTGAGCGCCTATTGCCGTTAAGCTATAGAAGGACGATAAAAGCAATCCATCGCTCGCGGCTTTTACAATGCCCGTGCGGGTCATAATCACACAGAAGCAAGCGCATGTTCGAAGACATTCAGCAGGGCAATCTCATCTTCCAAACCAACCGAGACGCGAAAAAAGCCCTCCGAAATGCCCAGCTTTTGCTGCTCAGGCCCGCTCAATACCCGATGCGATGAACTGACAGGATGGCTGAGCGTTGTGCCCACATCCCCCAATGTGGGGGCAAAGGCTATCTGATCGGCAGCTTTTGTAAAACGCTCAGCAGCTTCTCGCGTCTGATTGGCCAACTCAAAACTCACCATATTGCACCCGTTTTGACTCAAAATGGCCTGTGCGCGGGTGAAATCAGGGTGGCTGGATTGGCCTGGATACAGCACCCGCGCCACGCCGTTATGTTGTGCAAGCATCTTGGCCAAAGCGCCCGCTGTGGCTTGTGTTTTTTCAAAGCGCAAAGGAAAGGTCAGCAATCCCCGCTCGGCAAGCCAACAATCAAATGGGCTGGCCGTCATCCCGGTGGTTACCGAGAATGTATAAATCTTTTCTCGCAAACCGAGATCTTTTGCAGCCACATAGCCCAGAGTGACATCGGAATGCCCCGCCAATAATTTTGTTACCGAATGGATCACAATATCAGCACCAAAGTCAAAAGGCCGGATGGCTTTTGGCGTGGTGAAGGTATTATCGACTGCCAGTATCACCTGCTGCTCTGCCGCCCAGGCGGCAATGCCAGTCAGATCAGCAACGCGCAATGTCGGGTTTGATACCGCCTCAATCAAGATCATTTTCGTATTGGGGCGCCGCGCCGCTGCCACGCAATCCGCTTGCGTGGTATCAACCAAGCTGGTTTCAATCCCCAATCTGGGCAAATCCTCTTTCAAAAGGCGCAGCGAACGGCCATAGAGCTGGTCTGAGCCAATAATATGATCGCCCGCCTCGAGCACCCCCAAAAGGGCCGCGCTGACCGCAGCCATTCCAGACCCCAGCACAATTCCATGATGCGCGCCCTCGAGATCATCGATTAAGCGGGCCAGCGCCTCTGCGTTGGGATGCCCCTCGCGGGCATAGGTATACCCCTGCAACCTTCCCTCATATTGAGCATCCAGCATATCCGGCCCCTCCGAGGCGTAGACAACCGATGGGGATAAAGGGGTCACCACCGGGCGGCTAGCACTGTCCGGCAGACCAATGGGCCGCATCAAATTGCGAACATGGTTTTTCATAATACTGCCCCCTCTTGCAGTTGGTCGCGAAACTGCGCTGCATTCTCTTGGTAATGCAGCGCGCTTGCCGCAAGACCTTGCATCTCTTGCGCGCTGAGCGCGCGCACAACCCGTCCGGGACTGCCCACAACCAGTGAACCATCTGGAATAACTTTATTTTCTGTGATCAACGCTCCCGCTCCGATCAAACAGTTTGTTCCAATTTTCGCCCCATTTAAAACGATTGCGCCCATTCCAATCAGTGAGGTATCGGCAATTTCACATCCATGAAGGATCACCTTATGGCCAATTGTGCAATTTTCCCCAATCCGCAAAGGGTACCCAATATCAGTATGGATAACGACATTTTCTTGAATATTGCTGCCGGCCCCAATCTTGATCAATTCGTTGTCACCGCGCAAAGTTGCACCGAACCAAACCGATGTTTTACGCTCGAGGATCACGTTCCCAATGACATTGGCATCTGGAGCGACCCAAGCAGAAGGGTCAACTTGCGGTATTTTGGCATTCAAGCGGTAAAGCGTCATACTCGATCCTCAAACTCACTGTTCAAACGGCGCACTCGGTCAACCAAACCAGGTTGTTGGGAAAGGCGCATGCGCTCAGATGTGATGATATTCTTCAAGTCTTGTTCTGTTTCATCAAGGTCATCATTGACCAGAACGTAATCATATTCGGGCCAATGGCTGATTTCGTTGCGTGATTTTGCCATGCGCCCCGCAATCACCTCTTCGCTGTCTTGCGCCCGCGCTCTTAGACGGCGTTCAAGTTCTTTTATACTGGGCGGCAAGATGAAAATCGATAACACATGTTTGCCCAAACTGGAATTTCGCACCTGTTGACCACCTTGCCAATCAACATCGAACAGCACATCTTTCCCCTCGTTAATGGCCTCTTTCACAGGGCCATGCGGGCTTCCGTAAAAATTTCCAAACACCTCAGCATGCTCGAGCATTTCATCGTTTTTAACCAATATTTCAAAGGTTTTTTGATCGATAAACATATAATCCTGCCCATCAACCTCTCCGGTGCGCGGCGCCCGCGTGGTGGCCGAAATCGAAAATTGGATTTCAGGATCCCACTGGCGCAACCGGCGCGCCAGGGTCGATTTGCCTGCACCTGAGGGCGAGGATAAAATAATCAGCAAACCCCGCCGGTTTTCTTGGGTCATACTCTATTCCACATTCTGAATTTGTTCGCGCATCTGATCTGTTAAAACCTTCAACCCGAGCCCAAGATCTGTCAATTCTTTATAATTGGCCTTCGCGCACAGCGTATTGGTTTCTCGGTTAAACTCTTGCATCAAAAAATCTAATTTCCGGCCATTGGCAACTTTTTGTTCAATCAATTTACGCGCCGAGGCAACATGTGCGTCGAGGCGATCTAATTCTTCAGTAATATCACTCTTTATCACAATCAGCGCCAATTCTTGAGCAACACGCTGAGGGTCCATTTCATTCTCCGCGCGAAAAATTTTATCAATATTCTTTTGCAGCGATTTGGAAGCTGCCGCTTCACGCTGTGGCAGCAACGTTTTAGCCTGCGCCAAAAGGCGTTCAAAATCCGCCAACTGTTGTGAAATAATCGTTTTTAAAGCTGCGCCTTCTGCTGCGCGACTTGCCGCGAAGGCCCGCAGCATGGGCCGCAACGCCTCAAGCAGGTCGGCGCCTTGCTCGCTTAATCGCTGTTGCCCTACCTCAGAAGATACCAGCACACCGCGCAATGGCAGAATGTCAGCCGCCCGCGAAGGCGCCAAGCTCAGGCCAATATCCATCGCTTTTTGTTCGATACGTTCCAACGCCCCTAAAATCGCTGCTAGGCTTTCTTCGCCAAGCACCGCTTGATCTGAGGGTGAATCACTGGCCTCTAGTTTCAGCGAAACAGAAATATGCCCCCGCGTCGCATAGGTTTGCAATTCAGTGCGCAAACTCTCTTCAAACCGCTCAATCCAATCGGGGATGCGGCATTTAATGTCGAGTCCACGGCCGTTTACGCTTCGAATTTCGGCCCGCCAAGACACACCATTTAGGCACCCGGTATCGGATGCAAAACCAGTCATTGAACAGATCAAAATGACCTCCTGTACCACTCAGAGGAGTGCTAAGCTATCCCCAAAGACAGATCAAGCCACCACCATGCCGAGGCTGCCAACAAAATATCCGCCGGAATACCCCGTTTTCAGCCTTTAGCTGAAAAAACGCCCCCCCATTTGGAAAGGCTAAGGCTGCTCACCCTCATGACCGGCCAAGCGCAGCGCCGCGTAAGCACATAAGACGCCGCTGACAAGAGCTTCAGGGTCGCCGAGGGCTATCCCATTGTTACGCAACAGCTGTTTTCGCCCGTCCCTGTCGGTGAGAAACCAATTCCTCAGCCACCAGAAACGCAAGCTCCAAAGACTGGCTGGCGTTTAGACGCGGATCGCAGGCAGTGTGATAGCGCGCGGATAGATCTTCATCGCTTACTGCGTGCACGCCGCCCGTACACTCGGTTACGTCTTGGCCTGTCATTTCAAAATGCACGCCGCCTGGAACAGTGCCCTCTGCCGTGTGCACCGCAAAGAATTCTCGCACCTCACGCAAAACACTGTCGAAGGGGCGCGTTTTATAACCGGTCGAGGATTTGATGGTATTCCCATGCATCGCATCGCAGGTCCAAAGCACGTTGGCGCCTTCTTCCTGCACGGCCTTGATTAACCGCGGCAAATGATCCCCGACAGCACCGGCGCCAAAGCGTGAAATCAGCGTCAGACGCCCAGCTTCATTTTCAGGATTGAGACGCGCCATCAACACTTTAAGATCATCAGCGGTGGTGGTTGGTCCACATTTCAGCCCAATCGGGTTTTGAACGCCGCGACAAAACTCTACATGCGCCCCATCTGGCTGGCGGGTGCGATCGCCGATCCAAATCAGATGGCCTGATCCGGCCAGCCATTTTCCAGATGTTGAATCCAAGCGGGTTAGGGCTTCCTCATACTCCAACAATAGGGCTTCATGGCTCACATAAAAATCAACCGTCCGCAGCTCTTGAGAGCTATGCGAGGCGATACCCGCCGCGCTCATAAAGTCAAGCGCATCGCTGATGCGATTTGCCATATTGCGGTACTCAGCAGCGCGGTCGCTTTCAGTAAAACCCAGCGTCCAACTATGCACTTGATGTACATCCGCATAGCCGCCTTTGGAAAACGCCCGCAATAGGTTCAACGTCGCCGCAGATTGGGTGTACGCTTGTGTCATTTTTTGAGGGTCCGGGATGCGTGCCTCAGGCGTAAAGGCCAGCTCATTGATGATATCGCCCCTATAGCTGGGCAGTTCCACGCCCTCTTTGGTCTCGGTTGGGGCAGATCTGGGCTTGGCGAACTGGCCGGCCATGCGGCCCAATTTCACCACCGGCACTTTCGCGCCATAAGTGAGAATCATCGCCATTTGAAGCATCACTTTAAACGTGTCGCGAATCCCATCCGCAGTAAATTGCTCAAAGCTTTCTGCGCAATCTCCGCCTTGCAGTAAAAAGGCTTCCCCCCGCGACGCCGAAGCAAGCTGTGCTTTCAAGTCACGCGCTTCGCCCGCAAATACCAAAGGTGGATAATTAGACAGCTGTGCTTCTACTTTCTCCAAAGCTGCCGCATCGACATAATCGGGCATTTGCACGCGCGGAAGATTACGCCAATCAGATTTTTGCCACTCCGCCATCTCTTGATCTCCAAAGCAAAGGATTGTTTCGTATTCCTATACTAAATCCGCCGCGAAAGAACCATAGCATAATGTTATTCTACATCTTGACGCGACCGATTAGTTTTGACCAAGTGATGTTTGAAAAAACGAATGCCCAGACCCTCGGCCCGTGAATAAGAGAGACAGTGGAATGGTAACCCAATCCAATTTGATTTCAGTTTCCAACCAGCAAGGTGGCCCGCGCCGATTTGCGTTTGTATTGATCGAAGAGTTTTCATTATTGTCATTTGCGGCGGCGTTGGATGCGTTGCGAATCGCAAATCGGATGTCCGGAAAACCTCTTTACAGTTGGACAGTTCTTGGCGAGAGCGCGGATATTGTTTTTTGCTCCGCAGGAACGTCCTTTCGCGTCGATGACGGGCTTGTTGAGTTGAAAAGAGATGATACTGTGATCCTGTGCGGCGGTATGAACATTCAGCGGCGAACCTCTAAAAAGCTTTTGAATTGGGTGCGCCGCGAAACGCGCAAAGGCCTGTCGGTCGGCGGGCTTTGCACCGCAGCTTACACGATGGCGAAAGCCGGCCTTTTAAACGGACGACGCGCCACTATACATTGGGAAAACCAAGATAGTTTTACCGAAGATTTCGATGAGGTCGAATTAACAAAATCCGTCTTTATCAAAGATGGTAAGTTTATGACCACGGCCGGTGGCACCTCATCGATTGATTTAATGCTAAAATTAATCGCCGAGGATTTTGGCGAGGATTTGGCCAATGCCGTGGCGGATCAACTGATCTATAGCTCGATCAGAACCGACCAAGATACCCAAAGATTATCAGTGCCCACGCGAATTGTTGTCCGTCATCCAAAACTAAGCCAAGTCATTCAAATGATGGAAACAAACATCGAAGAACCGATAAGCCCCTCGCTGCTTGCAAAATATGTTGGCATGTCAACCCGGCAGTTAGAGCGGCTTTTCCGGCGCTATTTAAACCGCAGTCCAAAGCGGTATTACATGGAACTTCGCCTGCAAAAAGCCCGCAACCTTTTGATGCAGACGGATATGAGCGTGATCAATGTGGCGTTGGCCTGTGGCTTTGCCTCACCCTCTCACTTTTCAAAATGTTACCGGGCGCATTATCAAACCACACCCTACCGTGAGCGGGGCAGCCTGTCAGCAACCCCGGGTTGATTTGGTTGCAATTCTCGGTGGAATTATACCGCAGAAAGACACTTTGGCCTGCACTTATGCTGATAATTTAAGCATTCCTACTTTTCTTTTGCGACACAGCGTCATAAAGTTCGCGCTGGATCTGTGATCCTTACATGGGAGAAGTAACATGAGAAACTTTTTAATGGCGACGGCTGCGGCAGCTTTAACAGCAGGCACCGCAATCGCTGGCAGCCATAGCGACGAGATTAAAATCGGCGTGATTTTGGGCTTTACCGGACCGCTCGAAACAATCACCCCCTCAATGGGCTTGGGCGCTGAGCTGGCGATGAAAGAAGTCACCGCGTCAGGCAAATTGCTCGATGGCGCAACCGTGACACCGGTTCGCGGCGATTCGACCTGCATTGACGCAGCGGCCGCAACCGCGGCGGCAGAGCGTTTAATCACATCGGATAAAGTAGATGCGATCATGGGTGCGGATTGTTCAGGCGTCACAGGCGCGATCCTGCAGAATGTAGCACGCCCGAATGGTATCGTGATGGTATCGCCTTCGGCTACATCACCGGCGCTTTCAACGGCTGAAGATGATGGTTTGTTTTTTCGCACAGCCCCATCAGATGCGCGTCAAGGCGTTGTGATGACACAAAATATCATGGATCGCGGTTTCAAATCCGTTGCTCTGACATACACCAATAACGATTATGGCAAAGGATTGGCCGACAGCTTCCAAGCCGCGTTCGAAGCCGCTGGTGGCACCGTAACCGTATCTGCTGCGCATGATGAAGACAAAGCCGATTATTCTGCCGAAGTCGGCGCACTGGCCTCAGCCGGTGGCGAAATTCTGGTTGTTGCGGGCTATGCAAACGGTGCTGGCACGCAAATCATCCAAGGATCGCTTGACACAGGCGCGTTTGACACATTCGTGCTGCCAGACGGTATGGTAGGTCAAGATATCGTTGACAAAATCGGCCCAGATTTGACCGGCTCATTCGGTCAATATCCAGGCACCGACAGCAAAGGCGCTGACATGTTCGTTGCGATGGCGCTTGGCGCCTCTTTGAACAACCCTGCGGAAGCGTTTGGCGGTTCTGACGCATTTGCGCCCGAAAGCTATGATGCTGCCGCGTTGATCATGCTCGCTATGCAAGCCGCTGGCTCAACCGACTCAGCCGCAGTGAAAGATCACCTCATGGCGGTTGCCAATGCGCCAGGCGAACAAATCATGCCGGGCGAATTGGGCAAGGCGCTTGATATGATCAAAGCCGGAAAGGAAATCGATTATGTGGGAGCAACGGCCGTTGAATTGATCGGACCGGGCGAATCAGCCGGCAACTATCGCGAGATCGAGATCAAAGACGGCGCGGTGGCAACGGTCGCGTTCCGTTAATCTCTTTAAGTGAGAACAAAAAACAGCCCGGGAGACCGGGCTGTTTTGCATTTCAACCCTGCGCAGTGGATGAATAAGGGCAGTTGTTTTGATTAAAGTTCAAAATCTTCACAAACATTTTGGTGGGTTTCACGCGGTTGACGGAGCCTCGCTTGAAATTGCATCAGGGTCAATAACAGGGCTGATTGGCCCGAATGGCGCTGGAAAAACCACTTTATTTAACGTAATCGCCGGCGTGCTCGCACCAACATCGGGCAGCGTCTTAATGAATGGCGCAGATATCACCGGATTGGCGCCGCATCAGTTGTTCAGTAAAGGCCTGCTGCGCACGTTTCAGATCGCCCATGAGTTTTCATCTATGAGCTGCCGCGAAAACTTGATGATGGTTCCGGCAAATCAATCAGGGGAAACCCTTTGGAACACTTGGTTTGGCCGCAAACGCATCGCCAATGAAGAACGGGCGCTGGCGGCAAAGGCCGATGAAGTCCTTGAATTTTTAACTATTGATCACCTGCGCGATCATAAAGCTGGGCAAGTCTCTGGCGGCCAAAAAAAGCTGTTAGAGCTGGGCCGTACAATGATGGTCGATGCAAAAATTGTGTTTCTGGATGAAGTCGGGGCCGGGGTGAACCGCACGCTTTTAAACACAATAGCCGATGCAATCTTGCGGCTGAATAAAGAGCGCAATTATACATTCGTTGTCATCGAACATGACATGAATTTTATCGAGCGGCTTTGTGACCCAGTGATCTGTATGGCCGAAGGGCGCGTACTGGCAGAAGGAACACTGGCCGAAATAAAGGCCAATGAACAGGTTATCGAAGCCTATTTGGGCACCGGCCTGAAAAACAAAACCACCGCATGAATAAGGGCGTCAGAAAATGAATATGAGCAGCCTAAATCTGCAGGTTACTTGGATGCAAGCGAGTTAATTGGACATGAATGAGCCATTTTTAATCGGAGAAACGATGACCGGCGGCTATGGGCAGGGGCCAGATATTCTGCACAGCTGTACCATTGCGGTCGAGCGCGGAGAAATCGCGGTGATTGTGGGCCCAAATGGCGCGGGAAAATCAACCGCGATGAAGGCTGTTTTCGGCATGCTTCGCCTGCGCGAAGGCCAAGTGCGCCTTGACAGTGATGATATCTCACATCTCTCACCGCAAGATCGTGTTGCCAAAGGCATGGGATTCGTGCCCCAAACAAACAACATATTCACCAGCATGACAGTACAAGAGAACCTAGAAATGGGTGCGTTTATTCGACGGGATGATTTTCGCGAAACGCTTGAGCAGGTCTATGATTTATTTCCTATTCTGCGCGATAAACGTCGGCAAGCCGCCGGCGAGTTATCAGGCGGGCAACGCCAGCAAGTAGCGGTTGGGCGCGCGTTGATGACCAAGCCTAAATTACTCATGCTGGACGAACCAACCGCCGGTGTCAGCCCGATCGTTATGGATGAACTCTTTGACAGGATCATCGAGGTGGCCCGCACCGGCATACCGATCCTTATGGTTGAACAAAATGCGCGGCAGGCGCTGAGCATTGCCGATAAAGGCTATGTCTTGGTGCAAGGGCGCAACGCTTTTACCGGCAGCGGCGCAGAATTGTTGAACAATCCAGAAGTCCGCAAATCGTTCTTAGGGGGGTAGAGCTTTGCGTAAAGTTTTTGAATGCACTCGATTACGCGGTGGCGGTCTTTCACCTCAGACGCGTCTGCGCGCGCGCAGAATTGATAGAGGGGAATGCCCGTGATGGATCTGCTTAATGCGCTGGTTGCGCTGGCCAATTATGTAATTATACCCGGCCTTGCCTATGGCAGCCAATTGGCGTTGGGGGCTTTGGGTATCACGCTCATCTATGGGGTGTTGCGGTTTTCTAATTTTGCGCATGGCGATACGATGGCCTTTGGAGCAACGCTGAGTATTCTGGGCACGTGGTGGCTTCAATCGATGGGAATTTCTTTTGGGGTTTTGCCAACGGCCCTTTTGGCCCTGCCCTTCAGTATTCTTGGCTGTATTGCGTTGATCTTGTTCACCGATCGTACCGTCTATCGCTTTTATCGCGTTCAAAAAGCCAAACCCGTGATCTTTTTAATCGTTTCGATGGGGGTGATGTTTATTATGAATGGCGTCGTGCGCTTCATCATCGGCCCCGATGATCGCACTTTTAGCGATGGTCAGCGCTTCATCATGTCCGCGCGCGAGTTTAAGGCCATGACCGGGTTGAAAGAGGGGTTGGCAATTAAAACGACGCAAGGCTTGACCGTGATTGCCGCCGTGATTGTTGTTGCCTTGCTGTTTTGGTTCCTTGAGCGCACACGAACCGGCAAGTCGATGCGCGCCTACGCGGATAATGAAGATCTGGCTTTGCTCTCTGGGATCAATCCAGAGCGCGTGGTGATGGTGACCTGGATGATCGTCGCGGCGCTGGCGACAATTGCAGGCACGCTTTATGGGCTGGATAAAGTGTTCAAGCCCTTTACCTATTTGCTTTTGCTCTTGCCGATTTTTTCCTCGGCCATCGTCGGCGGGCTGGGCAATCCGGTTGGCGCGATTGCCGGCGGGTTTGTGATCGCCTTTTCGGAAGTTACCATAACCTATGCGTGGAAAAAAGTGGTGACCTATCTCGTGCCAAGCGATTGGGCCCCCTCGAGCTTGGTGCAATTGCTAAGCACTGATTATAAATTTGCAGTCAGCTTTTCTATTTTGATCATTGTGCTGCTATTTCGTCCGACCGGTTTGTTTAAAGGAAAGGCCTATTGATGGCGCAGTATAGAAACATTTTTCTGTTTGCAGCGATGGCATTGCTCATCCTGTTGACCGGTTTTTTGCAAAGCTGGAATAGCGCTTTATTGATCCTCAATATGGGGCTAATCAGCGCCATCATGTCCTTAGGGGTGAATTTGCAATGGGGCTTTGCGGGCCTTTTTAACGTGGGCGTGATGGGGTTTGTGGCTCTGGGCGGTCTGGCCACTGTGCTGATTTCAATGCCACCCGTTACAGAGGCGTGGAACGCAGGAGGACTGCGGACCATGCTGGGCTTGGTGATTGGTGTTGCCAGCCTTTGGCTAACCAGCTTAGCCATCGTCCGCCTGCCATCGGGCAAAGCCAAAATATTGGGAATTATTGCCGGGCTGATTGTGGGCTTTTTCGCATTCAGGTTTGTTTTCGATGGCGGCGTATCAGCGATCGAAGCGGTCAATCCAGCCTCAACGGGATATCTAGGCGGATTGGGATTGCCGATCCTACTGGCTTGGCCCGCTGGCGGGCTGCTGGCAGCGGGTGTGGCGTGGATTATTGGAAAAACCGCCTTGGGCTTGCGCTCTGATTATCTGGCCATCGCCACTTTAGGCATTGCGGAAATCATTTTAGCGATCATGAAAAATGAGGATTGGCTGGCCCGAGGCGTCAAAAATGTAATCGGCCTTCCTCGGCCGGTTCCCTTCGAGGTGGATTTGCAAAACAACCCAGACTTCGTGGCAACCGCAACGGACCTTGGAATGAATGCTGTGACTGCCTCGTCTATTTATGTAAAGCTCTGCTACGCTGGCTTGTTTACTGTCGTTCTGTTACTTTTGCTTTGGATGGCCCAAAACGCGCTGCGCAGCCCATGGGGGCGTATGATGCGCGCCATTCGCGATAATGAAACCTCTGCGGAAGCGATGGGAAAAGACGTTACCAAACGGCATCTGCAGATCTTTGTGTTGGGCTCGGCGATCTGCGGCATTGCGGGCGCTATGATGACCACGCTGGACGGTCAGCTGACCCCAGCGGGCTATCAACCTTTGCGTTATACATTCTTGATCTGGGTTATGGTGATTGTCGGCGGCTCTGGAAATAATTTTGGCGCGGTGCTGGGCGGTTTTGTGATCTGGTTTTTTTGGGTGCAAGTGGAACCAATCGGTGGTTTCATAATGCAAGCAATCACCTCAGGAATGGAAGATGCAAGCCCCCTAAAACAGCATTTGATCAGCAGCGTGGCGCATATGCGGCTTTTTACCATGGGTCTTATCTTATTGCTGGTGCTGCGCTTTTCTCCCAAAGGCTTAATTCCTGAAAAATAGAAAAACGGGTTGAGGTCCTGCGCGAGAGGGCCTTTCAAACCTCTTTTTTAAAGCCCTGACACACCGCTTTGAAGCCAAGCCTCCGCCCAATCAAACCTGCACGACAAACATAAACCGTCCATCAAGGACCTGCGCGCACCGAAAGCGACGCTGACACGCCACTCCAAGCGCAGCGAGAGCTCATGCATCGCGCAAGTAAAGGCGGCTTATTCAGCTGCTAATTTCCGGTCTTTGAGCAACATCTTCAAATAATGGCCCGTGTAACTGCTTTTCTTCTTGATGATGGTTTCCGGAGTTCCGGCGGCCACGATGCGCCCGCCCCCATTACCGCCTTCAGGACCGATATCAATGATCCAATCTGCCGTTTTGACAACATCCAGATTATGCTCGATCACCACCACAGAATTCCCTTGATCCACCAATTCATGCAGCACTTCTAGTAATTTTCGTACATCTTCGAAATGCAAGCCCGTCGTTGGTTCATCCAGAATATAAAGGGTACGGCCCGTCGAGCGCTTTGCCAGCTCTTTTGACAATTTGACGCGCTGCGCCTCACCGCCCGACAGCGTTGTGGCCTGTTGGCCGACCTTGATATAGCCCAAACCCACCCGCACCAATGCATCCATTTTTTCACGGATCGATGGCACCGCTTGAAAAAACGCCTGCGCATCTTCGACCGTCATATCCAGCACATCTGCAATGCTTTTGCCTTTGAATTTAACCTCCAGCGTTTCGCGATTGTAGCGCGCGCCATTGCAGGTTTCGCAGGTCACGTAGACATCGGGTAAGAAATGCATTTCAATTTTGATAACCCCATCGCCCTGGCAGGCTTCACAGCGCCCGCCTTTCACGTTGAAACTGAACCGGCCGAGCTTATAGCCGCGGGTTTTTGCCTCAGGCAATCCTGCGAACCAATCGCGGATGGGCGTGAAGGCACCCGTATACGTGGCGGGGTTTGAGCGCGGCGTCCTGCCGATCGGACGCTGATCGATATCGATCACCTTATCAAGAAATTCGAGGCCTTTGATCGTTTCACAGGGGGCTGGTGTTTGTTTGGCCCCGTTCAAGCGCATCGAGGCCGTTTTGAACAAGGTTTCGATTGTAAGCGTGGATTTACCACCGCCTGACACCCCTGTAACGCAGATCAGTTTGCCAAGCGGAAAATCCGCCGTAACGGATTTCAGGTTATTTCCGGTGGCCTTAACCACGGTGAGCATTTTACCGTTCCCACTGCGCCTTACCGCAGGAACCGCGATCTCTTTTATCCCTTGAAGATATTGCCCTGTAAGAGAGTTTGGATCGGCCGCGACCTCTGCTGGCGTACCGCGGGACACAACATGCCCCCCATGAACACCCGCGCCTGGTCCGATATCGAACACGTAATCCGCCTCGCGGATTGCTTCTTCATCATGTTCGACCACAATCACCGTATTGCCTTGATCGCGCAGGTTTTTCAACGTGGTAAGCAAACGGTCATTGTCGCGCTGATGCAGGCCAATTGAGGGCTCATCAAGCACGTATAAAACACCCGTGAGCCCGCTGCCAATCTGACTGGCCAACCGGATCCGTTGACTTTCGCCCCCCGATAAGGTGCCCGCATTGCGGCTGAGGGTTAAATACTCCAAGCCCACATTATTCAAAAACCCAAGCCGCTCTCGGATTTCTTTCAAAATCGCGGCCGCGATTTGATTTTTTTGATCGCTCAGATGTTCGGGCACGCCCTCGCACCAGCTCAGCGCATCTCGGATCGACATTTGTACAAGTTCACCCACGTGCAAGTTGGCAATTTTGACGGCCAGCGCCTCGGGGCGCAGGCGGAAGCCATTGCAGCTTCCGCAGGGTTGGTTGTTCTGGTAATTTTCAAACTCTTCGCGCACCCACGAACTGTCAGTCTCGCGATAGCGCCGTTGCATATTCGGAATGACACCCTCAAAACCACGGGTTACCTGATAAACGCGGCCTCCGTCATCATAACGAAATTTAATCTCCTGATCCCCTGATCCGTGCAAAAATACTTTTTTAACGGCGGCAGGCAAATCCTTCCAACTGACATTCATGGACACGCCATAATGTTTGGAAATTGCTTCGATCGTTTGTGTGAAATATGGGCTCTTTCCCTTCCGCCATGGTGCGATGGCACCATCCCGCACTTTCAGGGTTTCATCCGGCACCACCAAGCGCTCATCAAAAAACCGCTCTTGCCCCAACCCGTCACACTCCGGGCATGCACCGAAGGGCGCGTTGAACGAGAACAGACGCGGTTCAATTTCCGAAATTGTGAAACCGCTCACCGGACACGCGAAATTTTCGCTGAAGGTAACCCGCTCAGGATCACCCTCATCCGGGGCAGTTTCCAAAATTGCAATACCATCGGCGAGGTCAAGCGCGGTTCGAAAACTATCGGCAAGGCGGGTTTCTATGCCCGCACGCACCACAATCCTATCAACCACAACGTCGATATCATGGCGAAATTTCTTATCCAGGGTGGGCGGATCATCCAGCTCATAAAAAGCGCCATCCACTTTCACGCGCTGAAACCCTTGCTTTCGCAATTCAAGGAATTCTTTGCGATACTCACCCTTTCTATCGCGCACGATCGGGGCTAATAAATAGGCGCGGGTGCCCTCGTGCATCGCCGCAACGCGGTCGACCATGTCTTGCACCTGCTGGGCCTCAATCGGCAAGCCAGTGGCAGGGCTATAGGGCGTGCCAGCCCGGGCAAAAAGCAACCGCAAGTAATCATAAATTTCGGTGACTGTGCCAACTGTGGAGCGCGGATTTTTGCTGGTGGTTTTCTGTTCAATCGAAATGGCAGGGCTGAGGCCAGAAATCTGATCGACATCCGGTTTTTCCATCATATCCAGAAACTGACGGGCATAGGCGCTGAGCGATTCAACATAGCGCCGTTGCCCTTCAGCATAAACGGTATCAAAGGCCAGCGATGACTTTCCGGATCCGGAAAGACCTGTTATCACCACAAATTGATCGCGTGGAATATCCACATCGATTGACTTTAGGTTATGTTCGCGGGCACCGCGCACAGAGATGAATTTTTGATCTGCCATGATGTTCCTTACTCTACAAACCAAACATAGGCTGATTAAACTGAGTCTCCAATCAAATTTTGAGAACAAATATAGAACATTTGGTTTTACGTGGCCTTTCCCTCTGATCTTTCATTCTGTAACATTTGCTCGATCTATCGGCTTGAGCAATCGCCTTTAGGCCTCTAAACAGCAGATGAAGCAAAAGCAGGCGGCAGCTCGGGGATAAAAAATGGCTGACAACACCTATATTTTGATTGATTTGGGGGGCAGCAATACCCGCGTCGCTCTAAGTGATGATACCGCGTTGAACCCTGAAACAATTCAAAAATTTTCGAATGCAGGCTATGGCTGCTTAGAAGATATTATCAAAACCTATATGCAGGCGCAAACCCTAAGCAAGGTTACAGCTATTTGTGTTGCAGCTGCGGGGCCGCTTCGCGACGGGGTGATAAAAGTCACTAATCTGGACTGGCTAATTTGCCCGGATCGATTGCGCGCGCTTACCCAAGCCGATCATGTTGGCTTGCTCAATGATCTGCAAGCCCAAGGATACGCGCTAAACGTTCTGCCTTTGGAAAGCCTCAAGCATCTTTATGGTCCTTCAAAAGCCAAAGCCGGGACCACAAAATTGGTCTGTGGAATTGGAACCGGCTTCAATATCGCGGCGGCTTATCCTGCTTCTAAAGGCGTGCTGGTGCCACCTGCGGAAGCCGGGCATGTTCGGTTGCCTGTTGCAACTGCGCTGCAGCGCGAATTATCTGATTGGATTGCAGCTGAGCGGGGGTTTGCATCTGTTGAAACCGTACTGTCTGGCAACGGGTTGGAAACCTTAAACAGATTTTTTGATCCCGAGCACCCGCGCAGCGCGAGCGAAGTTATGCAAGCCGCGCAGGATGGACAGCGCGAGGCACGCCACGTTGTGGCATGCTTTGCATCAATCATGGGCTCTTATTTCGGAGATTTGGCCCTGGCACATCTGCCTCTGGGTGGCATTTATATGATTGGCGGGGTTTCTCGCGCAATCGCGCCGTTTGTGACGCCTAAAAATTTCGGCGCGACCTTTCATGACAAAGGCGTCTTCTCAGATTACATGTCGGAATTTCCGATCTTCTTGGTTGAGGATGATTTTGCAGCGCTTAAAGGCTGCTTGGGCTATTTACAACAATCGATTTAGGCAAATGCGGCGCTGCGCGCCATACCCCAAATGACATTACGACCGTGCTCAACACAAAGAATATAGCAACTGCGATATATTGAGTTTCCAATCCTATATCCCAGTCAATCATCACACCAGTGATACCCGGCCCAAGCGCAGAGCCCAATACCATAATCGCGGCCGCCAATGATTTAATCGCACCCAAATACCGGGTGCCATAAAACTCAGCCCAAAACGCATTTGGAAGCGTTGTATTTGCGCCGGCTGTGATCGCCAGAAACAGCAGACCCGTTACGAACATCATCTGCGATTGTCCGAATGCAAAGCACAAGAACGCAAACGACATGGGCAATTGGTAAAACCAGATCAGCCTTGGGGTGCCAAAACGATCAAGCGCCCAGCCCGATGCCAGCATCGCCAAAACCGCGGCCCCCGTATATAGCGGGAAAAAACTTACCAACGATAAATGATCCCAGCCTTTTACCGCCGCGAAATGCACCTGTTGAAAGAAAAACGCCGTGTTGAACGCGCTAGGGCCGAGTAATGCCGGCATCATGCACCAAAAAAGCGGGTGGCGGATGACCGCCCCGCGCGTCCAATGCTGCGCATCCATTCCCAAGGAACTGTTATCTTCCGCCATTGATTGCGGGGTTCGCTCTTGACGCAGCAATCGAAATAAAACTGGTAGAGACAATAAAAGCACCCCAGCAGCAACGCACCATAAAGAGCGCCACGACACAACGCCCATTAAAAACACGAACAACACGGGCAAAAAAGCTTCTCCGAAGGAATATCCCAGCCCCGCGATCGATAGCGCGCGCCCCCGATTGGCCACAAACCAACGCGACATAGCCACCACTGCCAGATGCGAGCACATGCCCTGCCCCAGTAAACGCAACGCGAAAATTGCAAAAGGCAGGTAAAACACATGCGACAGATTGGCCATCACAAGCGTTGCCCCCATCAAACCAGATAAAACGAAAAGCCCCAAAACTCGGGTCCGGATGACATCGCTTAAAGTGCCCAGCCAAACCATCACAATCGCCGACGCCGTTGTGCCCAAAGAGTAAAACCCACCCCAAGCCGCGTGTGAGAGGCCGAATTCGGCCCGAATATGGCCTGAAAAGATAGAAATGAAGAAGGTTTGGCCAAAGCTTGACATAAATGCCAGCAAAGCCCCTGCTGCTAACCAGGCACTATTTTGACGGAAGAACTGCAAAATAGGCACAGGCGTCTCCTTTGATTAGACATCTGTGCTAAAGTTAAATTTGCCAAAAGGAAAGATGATAATGAAGCAATGCTGGAAGCATGTTTTGAGGGGCCTGAGACCACAAATGTTACATACTTAAACGTTCTACCACGCGCGTTTGACCATAAAAAATGCTAAATTTCTATGAGGTCTAAAGCATAGGCATTTTACAAAAAAAGACTGGCGCCCGATCCGAAAGCAGCTGCCAGCCATATTCGAGCGTAAAATTTTTCTCTGTTCAGAAAGAAACCGTGGAGGGGTGCGTTCCTCTTAAAGCGCCTTTAATCATAAAGCCGCCTTAAAGAAGTATAAGCCGCCCCTCCACAAAACTCGTCACCAATACGCATACGCAACATCTACAAACGCGCCGGGCACACAAAACCAACAAAGCCACCCAAACCAAAACGCATCCAAAATGTTTCGCCTACCCATTCCCTTAAGGGACAAAAAGATATTTATCAATACAAAAGTATATATTTATATCCCTTAAATTCACGCCTGTAAAATCTGCAATCCCAAAACCGCCAAATTTCATCTAACGCGAAATGATAAGGCTCGCGCAAAGGCCTCCAAAATCTCTACTTTTAGACAGCTCAACTCGGCCACCATGAGCACGCGCAATATCAGCGGCAATGGGAAGCCCAAGACCAACCCCCGATCCTTTATTTTGGTTGCGCGCAGGATCAAGACGCGAAAATGGTTTCATGGCTTCTTCATAAAGCTCGGGTGGAATACTTGGCCCGTCATCCTCCACGGAAATCACCAGGCTGCGCGCATCATATTGAAGATCAACAACCGCTTTTGTGCCATACCGCACCGCGTTCATAATCAAGTTTTCAAGCGCGCGCTTGATCGCAAGCGGGCGCATCTCAACGAGAATGGTGCTTGGATTGCAGCGCAAAGAGACCGAATGTCCGGCGCGCGTCGTATCTTGTACAATCATTTGAACCAACTCGAACGGATTGGTTGCCTCTGATTTGCCCCCTTCATCGCCCTGCTCGCCGGCAAAGGAAAGAAATTCATCCAAAAGTTGGCGCATTTCATCAACATCGCGTTCTAGCAATTTGCGATCGTCATGCTCGAGCATAGATAGACCCAGCTTCAACCGTGTCAAAGGTGTACGCAAATCGTGACTAACGCCCGATAATATCATTGTGCGTTGTTCAATATGGCGTTCAATGCGTGCACGCATATCTAAAAACGCCCGCCCCGCTGCGCGCACTTCGATCGCGCCAGAGGGGTGATATGGTAGGGTTCGCCCCCGTCCAAAGGCCTCAGCCGCGGCGGCCAAACGGGTGATTGGCCGCAATTGATTGCGCAGATAAATAAACGCAATCAAGGTAAAAAACACACCAAATACAACCATATTGACGATCAACTGGTGCGGGTTTGACGGCGACACCCTGTCACGCGAAAACTCAATATCAAAATATGCTCCCGCCAAATCAAGCCGCAAATGTACCAATTTAGGCGCATCAAGATTAACCGCCACTAAACTGTCCATTAGCTCAAACTCTTTTACAACAACCAATCCAGTTAAATCATAAAAATGCCGAAAAGTTGCCAAATCCGGCGCATCGGCAACAACGGTTTCAATGGTGATATTCAAAGCATTGGCCAAGTTTTCCGTCGTTTCGGTCAAACCCTGATCCGCGATCAGCCGCTTACTTAACAAGCTGAGCTCGCTGATCACGGCCCGGCTCATCTGCTCGGTCACCCCTTCAAAGTGCCGCTGAATAAATACGATGGAGACCACAAGCCAAAGCAGCACCACCGGCAACACCAAAATTAAGGCCACGCGACCATACAGCCCCGAGGGCAAATAGCGTTTGAAGGATCTAAACATCACCTCTACATCTAGAACAAGTTTAGAACCGGGGAAACAAAAATGGACTCTGCCCACCAAAGCTTTGATCCGCCTGTTGGCATAGCGCAGACAATTGCGCCAAATCTTCGTAGAATTTTGGCCCCAAACCCGTCACCCATGACATTTCGGGGCACGAACACCTATCTGCTAGGCTCTTCTGATCTGGCGATTATTGATCCCGGCCCCGATCATTTAACGCAGTTGAGGGCGATCAAAGCAGCGCTTCAGGGCACACAAAAAATCACCCATATTCTGGTCACCCACTCGCATCTTGATCACTCGCCTTTGGCGCGGCGGCTGTCGGCGGATTGTGGCGCACCCATTTTTGCATTTGGGCGCTGTGATGCAGGGCAAAGTGACCGCATGAAAGCGCTTATTAAATCGGGCTATAGCGGCGGTGGAGAGGGCGTTGATAGCGAATTCATCCCAGATCATACTTTGAAAGACGGCAGCAAACTGACTGGCCCTGATTGGGAGCTGGAAGCAATTCACACCCCGGGGCATTTTTCAAATCATCTCTGTTTTGGCTGGCAAGAGGCCGCTTTTACTGGCGATCATATCATGGGCTGGGCCAGCTCGATGGTGTCGCCACCCGATGGTGATATGGGTGATTTTATACGCTCTTGCAAAACACTTTTGCAGCGTAACTGGAATGTTTTCTACCCTGGCCATGGTGATATTGTTAAAACACCAAACGCGCGCATTGGCGACTTACTTGCCCATCGAAAGCATCGAGAACGTTCGATATTGGCGGCCCTGTCAGCAGAGGGGCGCAGTATAAAAGAGATCACAAAAAGCGTTTATCATGACACATCTGAGGCTTTGCTCCCGGCTGCCGCGCGCAACGTATTTGCTCATTTGATCGACCTTTGTGAGCGCCAAAAAGCCATCTGTGATGACCCAATCCGGTTTGAAAGCCAATTTCGATCGCTGACGCCATAAACAAAAACAAAATTAATATAAAAACCGCTGGACGCGGAATTCTCGTATTGCTATAGCGACATCAGTTCCGGCGTAGCTCAGCGGTAGAGCAGTTGACTGTTAATCAATTGGTCGTAGGTTCGATCCCTACCGCCGGAGCCAAATTCAAAAATAAAATCAATGACTTAAATGATTTATGTTGGAATTTTGGTGTATAGTAAAAAGTTATAAACAGTTATAAACATATCTTGGCGTGCAATTCAAAACAACTTTACTTTTATAAATATTACGAGTGCAGCTAATAGCTAACATAAAACTTTAAAAATTGGCGCCGGATATTTTCATCTCTGATAAGATTCAATTCTGTTCCGAACCTAGATAATTCTGCATCATTTTTTCTACTGAATAATCAAATAGCTTTTCTTCAGCACTCGCACTTAATTTAAAACGTTTTGCTAGTCGAATGTGCCTGCGTGTGTGTTCCCACCAATCTAAAGAACTATTCTCACCCTTTTTTTCTTTTTTGAGTATCTCTAACAATATATCTGCTATTATGGGTGTTAAAGCTAATGAGAGCTGATCCAGTCGCTCTGTAAACTTTTCAGCAGAGTGGGCTAATCCTTTTGCGACTGGAACACCTTGGCTGTGTTTTTGTTTCACTTTCTCCAAGGCGTAAAACGAATCCAGATACATCTCTATTAATTTGAATAATTTGACTACGGTCACATCTAATTTTGGATGCGCTGTTGGAGGCGAATGAAAATCGATACCATGTCCAATTAATTCATGATCTCGTGTTCTAAAAATCTGACGGCTTTTCCTTAAATTATCTTTGTTGATAATTTCTGGTCGCTGGTGATTAAGTTTTGACAACGTAATTCTTTCTTTGCGGATTAGCTAAAAAAACATTTTGACAAAAGGGCACTTATGTTTTCATCCTCCAGAACTCACTCGGTTAAAATACCACCTTCAAGTAATTCCTTACGCCTCGGGTACCACATTCCATCCGATTCAGCTCTTAGTGTCTGGATCGCAAACTGTGGTTTAACTCCTCGCTCAAGCAGATATTCAAACTCTGTAAAAATTTCGGCTTGAGTATCTTCATAAAGCCAAGATGCAAAATCAAAAGGAGTCTCCCAGCCTTCATCTTCTTTCTCAGAGTTATAATATTCTTCGATGCTATCTGCCGCCCACCAACTTGCATGAAAACCAATTTTGCCACCAAGCGCTAATGTTCTGTCTCTTCCACCAAGAAACATTGTAACACACGCACTTTCGCAGGTACCTTCAACGTAGGTTTTTATGTCAGCATCAATAATGAGATCAGCCATATCATTAGCTGCCCCAATCATACCTCCGCCACTATTAAGAACTAATGTATCAATGTCAGTGTGCGTTCTTAATATTTTTAACAATTCTTCTTCATGACCAAAAGCAATTTCAGTCGCCTCTTCGCTGTTCTCGGTATCGTAAATCAGCTTGTTTTCTATAACGATAAAAGGATCGGCTAGCGATATCTGTCCAAAAATCAGAAACCCAATCATGAAGATAACTTTCAGCATTTTTTCATCCAATTTATCATTTACCATTCGTAAAGATTTTAACTTTAAAGTATCAAATAAATAACATTGCTTTTCTTAAATCAAAAGAAAAATAAAGAAATAATCTTTGAGATAAAATCCTAAAGCAGGTTAAAGTTTGACCATCACACCTCGAAAATCAGTCCCGGAGGACCACTCTAAAGATACAAAAGACATAGAAGGTTAATTGTTTTGGAACTTGATATACCAACTTGGATGATGGTTTTGATCTTATTGATCATAATCATTGTTGTGATCAATTTTCTGAGCGCACGCAGTGACGCTTTTTCTGAAGAAATCAGGAAGAGTAAAGTTATCGAAGAATTACCGATAACAAAAAAAGATATCAACAAGCTCTTCAAAAAGAAGAAAACCAGCTGTCTAGCCCCCTATATTTGTCCATTGATTTTTGGTTTCTCTAATAAGGTTTCTGGTACGGGT
>LGRT01000038.1 GCA_001642945.1 Rhodobacteraceae bacterium SB2
ATCAATGTCGTAGTAATCGATCTTCCAAAAGATTGTGCTTTCCCCAAATTGAATTGAGCCGAAGTCATGCTCGAAATATGGGTCGTTGATGGGCGTGAAGTCTTTATATTTACGTACCTTGTCCAGAATGTAGGAGACATTATCATCGTTCAACTCAGCAACGCCTTGAGTGATCACCACACGGCACTCACCAAATGTCTGCCGTGCTTGATCATTAAGTGCTGCTATTTTTGCCGTGGTAGCGTCAGGCATGTGCTGCAGCTTTGTCAGCACTTGATTTGACTGCAGGTTGCGCTCTGTCACCTGAGTAACGGTTGCGCTCAACTAGATGATCTTCTTTCTTGAGTGTGACCGCATGTACCAGCTTTTGTTCTTTAAGCCCTGCCATTAGCTTGTCTCGTCGCGCTATGATGGGATCACGCTTCATACTGCGATCGACTGTTTTGAATGTTAATTTTGCCAAATGTGTCATCTGCGCATCTTGCTGTTTGGTTACAGCTAAAGCGTATGTTCAATTTGATAATTGGACTACCGAAAATACAGTCAGGTATATGATTTTATGTAATAATATCTTATTACAGGAGATGGCGTGAATACGTGCAGTATCGTTTCTATTTAATTGCATATGGTTAACCAGCGCATATACACCGATCCTACGCCCATAAAAAAAGCGTCTAACGGTTTGCTCCGCTGACGCTGTATATCTTACTGTGTGTATTACGGTCTTTGTTCGATCATCTTCGTTTGAGCGTTGTAGATATTCTGTGTTGTTTCCTAACAGTAGTTTGAACAACTGCTCGTGAACAAGGATGTGCCAAGACCCGCGCCTTTGGCATCTGCCGTGTTCAAACTGCTCAGGTGGTTGCTGCGCGAAGGGGCTTAGCCACGCTCCATCATCTGCAAATCACTGCATGCCTCATATGCTGCCTTTTGATCGTCTAATGCCTGTTGCGCTTGCCTAAGCCAGAGTGGGCTGGCTGCCCTTTGAATGCGTTGTGCCTGTTGTTGAGTATAGTGCTCATCCAATGCATGATCCGTGAGGTAATAGGACTGCTCTACAGTCCAACTGAGCTTGTCCAGAATAGTATCACTGCCCATGCGCCAATACTCGTGTGTGACGTAGCTGGCCACTGCGGCACGGTCCTGCACTGGCATGATCCAATTCTTAGCCAATGGCGCTGTTTGCGCATGGTGCTGGGCCCATACAGCGTTGAGTAAACAGCACATGCTCTCTGTGTTGTTCAGTGGGCTCTTCATTACAAAGTGAACGTGATAGTTCTCGTGGTCTGAGCCTTCGTGGGCAAAGCACCAGCGCGGCACGCGCATGTTCTGACGTTCAGCAGCTTTGCCAAACATCACTCGGTCCATCTTGTTCCAGTAGCTGCGCAGGAGTTTATCAGCGCTGCTACGTCCAATGGCTCTGCCAGTCACAAACTTGAGTGTGCCAAATACATTCCAGTCTTGTGCCATCAGGTGATCAATCAAAGCCTGTCGTTCTTGTTTGCGCTGTTCATATGTCATGCTCGTCTCCGCATGTATTTATCAACGAGACAAGAAAACCCTGCAGAAACGGCTGTAACTTATGAACAGCGCAGCAAACGGCTCACAAACACCGCATCTTCGCTCAATCGAGATAAATACCAGTGCAAGCAGCGCATTGGAGGCAACATATGAGCATAAGATTACTAGAACACCTAAGAGACGAATTGATCGCCACTGGCATTGTGCAGAACACCCCAGAGTTTTGTCGCAGCTGGCTTGGGCGCAGTGAAGGATATATCCGTGTGCTGCGTTATAACCGCATTGATCCAAGTGTAGAGACGCTGGCGATTTGTTCTAACAAGCTAGGCCATTATGCAGCGCGTCTAAATGGGTCAGATGCTGAGGGTCATAAAGCGTGGGCACGGAAGCTGATTACCCTCAAAGCCCTATGTGACAGCGCCATTTCTAGGCAAGCTGAGGCTGTGTGGCGTGCACCAGAAAGGATGGCGCCATGAGTGCGCATCCAAAATGGGTTATACAGCCTCAAAAATCTGCGCTGTGGTTTTTTATAGGCCAGTACTTAACAATCCGAGGTGGTCTTTTGCAGGCCCCAAGCCTGCGGGTTAAGGGGCACCGCAATGAATGATCGTGAAGAGCTGCGCAGACTAATCGATGTGATTGAGAAAGGCTCTGGTAGTGGCAGTCTTGAGCAGGCCATTGATGACATCAAAACCTTTGCCAACACTGCAAGCTTTCTAGCCAACAAGCTGGATACACGGTTCAAGGGGGGTGAGGTCAAAGCAAAGAGTAAACCAAAATCGCGCGTGGGAAAAGCAATAGCGTCAGTACCCAAGCCCAATATACAAAAGGCACCAAGTTCGAGGCCTGATCCGTCTTCTACAAATACATCTGGAATGCCAAAAGCGACCAGTATTGCATCATCACAGGCTGATTTTGAGAGGCTAAAACCTCAGAGGTCGCAACCGCCCGTTGGAGCTAGTTGATCGAAATGGTGTCTTTTGTCGTCTGTGCTGCGGTTTGCGGGCTCGAACTAAATCGTACCGCTAAGTGTGGCAGCCTACGCGGGTTGGTGACTTACACAGGATTTAAGCGTGTAATTGCACGTTTTTTGGTCAAAGAAGTGTGTTTGATTTGCTCATTGTGCTTTCTTTAGAGAAGCATAGTTTAGGTGGGATCATTTAGAATGATAATAAAGCAATAGATTAACTGATTTGTAATCAGTAGGTCCACGGTTCGAGTCCGTGTGGGGGCACCATCCCTGCGCTGAGTTACTGCTAACATCCTGATATTATTAGATACAGCATACTCCAGTTCATCACAATACGGCGCATAATGGTCAGTAATAATAGACTGGGGGCATGTGCCAAGGCCTACACTGGGATAGCGTACATAAGCCTGACCCAAGATTGGTACTATGAGTTCGTCAAGTGGCTGTAGCAGCCTGTATAAGCCTGTGTTGACGCTTTGGGTGGGAGCAGTGGATGGCAGCTGGATGTACGCCCATAGCCGATCTTGATGTTGTAACGACAAGACCCTGTCTTCATGCCTGTTACCTCAGAATATTGTTAATGTGGGATCAAGGTGCTACGGCAAGCGCCACAGGGGGTGTCACCGTTATATATACATGGCCTCTGCCAGTGATTAGGCTGTGAGTATGGTAACCACTATCGGTTCAGTTTCGGGTTAGATGACCGTTATCTGATCCTTATGGGGCCAAAGTGCTATAGAGTATTATAGGAACCTGTCATATTAACGGTCTGATTAACCCGAAAACCTATTGCTGATCTCTGAAAGGTAAAGACAAAGGCATAACCTTCTGGAAAGATCAGACAGGGCCGCGTAACTAAGATAAATAAGCCTCCAGAAAACAAGCGCGGTACATTAGTCAGCGATCTGGATCTCAAGCTCCGCAAGCATGTGTCGAAAGGCATCGGGTGGCGTGACATTGGTGACCAATATATCACCCTTGTTCAGTTTTGGTTGGCGCAATGCGGGTTTTCTCGCTTGCGTTTGAAACTTGGAGGCATCTACAGCCATGATTGATCGGGACGCGCAGTTCATCATCGCAAAAGCCATGTCCACCTCGCATTGCTCGTGGATCAAAAACCCGCTCTCAGGATGCACCATGGAGGCGGAAAGCACACAATAATCGACTTGGGCGCGCTCGACCACCTGAAAGGCAGAACGGTCAAAAGATGCACCATCATGATCGCGCAATTGCGTTCCTGCCATCGATACGTTGTTTCCTGGGATCATCGCCAGAGTGCTGGCGACAAAGGCAGAATTGGTAACAACGGTCAGTTTGCGCCGCTTGCGCAGCATCTGTGCGATAAAGGCCGAGGTTGAGCCTGTGTCGATGGTCAGGCTGTCGCCATCCTGTACAATCTCGACCACCGCATGCGCGATGGCAACCTTGGCCTCGCGATTGAGGCTCATCCGGGACAGGAACGGCGGATCAAGCGCCGATTTTGTGGACACAAGCGCACCGTGGACCTTGCTGAGCGCCCCGCGTTCAGCCAGTGGGCGGGTGACGCGGCGGATCGTCTGATCGGAAACGCCCATGATTTGCGACAGCTCTTGCACGCTCACAGTCCCCATCATATCGACCCGTCGAAGAATCTCTTCGCTGTATTTTGAGGTTGGCTGTGTCATGGCCTAACAAGGTCCAGCAATTCAGCGTGCAATTCTGGGGTGGCCGCAGTGAGGGTACGGCCATCTGAGGTAAGAGACAGGGACTGGCCTTGCCAGTCTGTCATAAGGCCGCCTGCCGCCTCGATGACTGCTGCAACCGGCAGGTAATCATAGGGCTGAAGCCCAAAGTCAATCACCGCATCCGCATTTCCGCTGGCAACCAATGCGTGAGAATAGCAATCTGCGCCAAATCTACGGAGCGCACCGGCTGTAATGAAGCGGGCGAATTGCACCGGGTCGTTGATCGCCATCTTGTCGGCCTCGTTCAGAAACAGACGCGCTTTTGACACCTCGCGGCAGGAGGACGTGGTGATCGGCGTGCCGTTAAGGGTCGCACCCATTCCCCGTGCCCCGGCATAAAGCTCGTTCAGCGCTGGCATGTTGATCACGCCTACTTGAGGCGCGCCGTCAGTCACAAAGCCCAGCAACATCCCAAAGAGCGGTAAACCGGAGATAAACGAGCGGGTGCCATCGATCGGGTCGACAATCCACATATCGGTATGGTTGCCGCTCTGGCCAAATTCCTCGCCAAAAATGGTTTCACCGGGAAAAGATATTTCAAGGGCGGCGCGAATGGCTTTTTCGGTATTTTGATCGGCGATTGTGACAGGGCTATCATCTGATTTAGCGGCGATGCTAAGGGGTTTGCGAAACAGCGCCATTGCCACCGGTGATGCGTCGGCAGCGATTCTCTGAGCGGTCTTAAGGCGTGTGTTTAGAGGTGCCATGATTAAATTCACTTCCATCGCATGTTTCACAGATCTGACCTATTTTTGGACTATCCACAATCAAATACTACAAGAAAGATTAAATTTTTCAAAATTTGTTGATTTTTGTTGATTTTCCGGTGTTTCTATCTGAGTGTTGTCATTGACCCGGTGCGACACAGTATAGTCATTGAACCAAAGCGTCGGCGTCCAAAGGGAGAAAACACATGAAACACTTGTCTGTTCTGACTGCGGCCTGCCTTGCTGCGACACCCGTATTGGCTCAGGATTCAAACGATCCGATCAAATTGACACTGCATGACTGGTCTGGCCAACTCATCACCACTACCCTCATGGGTGAGGTGCTCAAAGAAGCCGGCAACAATGTGGAATACGTGCAGGCCGATTATATTGCGCAATTTGCTGGCCTCAAAACCGGTGACTTGCACCTGGCGATGGAAATCTGGGAAACCACTGGCCGCGAAGCACTGGACGAAGCCGTGGGCTCTGGCAATGTGGTCAACATGGGGCAGACCGGAATGATGGCCATCGAGGAATGGTGGTACCCCGCCTATATGGAAGAGCGCTGCCCGGGTCTGCCGGATTGGAAGGCGCTGAACGATTGCGCTCAGGAATTCGCCACCGTTGAAACCGCGCCCCTGGGACGGTATCTTGGCGGGCCGGTGACATGGGGTGGCTTCGATGACGAGCGCGTCGAAGCCCTTGGGATGGACTTTGAAGTCGTTCATGCTGGCACGGATGCCGCGTTGTTTGCTGAACTTGAAGCGGCCTATCAGCGCAAAGATCCGATTGTGCTTTGGGTATATGCGCCGCATTGGGCCCCGGCAAAATACGAGGGCAGCTTTGTGGCGTTTCCGCCCTATTCGGCCGCGTGTTATAATGATGCGTCTGTCGGCATGAACCCAGACGCCGCATATGACTGTGGCAAGCCGACTGGTCCGATTTGGAAAGCGGCCTGGGCGGGGTTGCCCGACCAGTGGCCAAACGCCGCAAAGGTTGTCGAAAACTTCAAGATCTCGAACGAAGATATGGGCGCGATGGTCGCCGACGCGGACCTGAACGGCAAGTCTGTGGAAGAGGTTGTGGCGGCTTGGATGGCCGAAAACGAGGCCACTTGGAAAAGTTGGATCGCGCAGTAAAATCCATCCTTCACTGGGGCGCGGTCCATCCGCGCCCTGTTTCACGATCTCTCTTTGAAAAACGGGGTGTTTCGCGTGGGTGGAATGCCACAGCTAGGTAAACGCTGCGCCCGAGGTTTGCATGAATAAATCCGTTATGCTCGACTGCCGCCATCTCTGGAAGCTCTATGGGGCGGGGGCCGAGGCCCTGTTGGAGGGTGGCCAGACACCGGATGCTGCAGCCCTTGCAAAAGCAAACGTGATCGGTGCGGTACGCGAGGTCAACGTGCAGATCCACCAGGGCGAGATCTTTGTGATCATGGGCCTGTCTGGATCAGGTAAATCTACTCTGGTGCGATGCCTGTCGCGGCTGGTGGAGCCTACGGCGGGCGAGATCGAGTTTGACGGGCGCGACTTGTTGCGTGCATCTGAGGCAGAGTTGATTGAAATCCGCCGCAAAAAGATGGGCATGGTGTTCCAGCAGTTTGCGCTGATGCCCCATATGACCGTTCTTGAAAATGTTGGCTTTCCGCTCGAAATACAGGGGGTAGACCGGGCGCGGCGGCAGGCCAGCGTGCAAAAAGTGATTGAACTGGTTGGGCTGAAAGGACGCGAGAGTTACTACCCGCGCGAGTTGTCTGGCGGTCAGCAACAGCGCGTGGGCATTGCCAGAAGTCTGGTCGTGGAACCTGACCTGTGGTTTCTAGACGAGCCGTTTTCCGCGCTTGATCCGCTGATCCGGCGGGAAATGCAGGACGAGTTTATCCGCCTGCAAAACATTCTGAAAAAAACAATCGTTTTTATCACGCATGATTTTGACGAAGCCATTCGGCTCGCGGATAGGATCGCGGTGATGAAAGACGGCAAGATTGAACAAATTGCGACGCCGGAAGAATTGGTGCAAAATCCGAAAACCGATTACGTGGCTGATTTTACCCGCCATGTGGCACGGGCAAAAGTGATCCGGGCGCAAAGCTGTATGGATCCTGTAACCAGTGACCGTTTTGCCGGCGAAGTGGCTCATGATGCCACCATCGAAGACATTGCCGACGCGGTAGAGCGCGCCGATGCCCCTCTCAAAGTCATGAAGGATGGAAAAGTAATAGGCCAGATCACGGCGCGGCCGGTCATCGATGTTCTGGTTGGACGCGGCTGATGCAGCGGTTGCTGCGACATATAACATCGGCGCGGATTTTCTGGTTGGGCCTTTTCGCGGCCACCTGGGTGCTGTCGCAGCATTCTTTTCAGATTTACAAGGCGCTTGATGCCCGTTGGATTATCCGTTTCCCCAAAAAGTATCAACTGAACCTCGATGATATGATCAGCGGTTTTCTGGATTGGTTGGTCAACACTGCCAATTTCTGGTTGTTCACGTTCCGGGACCTGACGCGCGCCATCGCATGGGTGATCGAAATGCCCTATCAGTTCCTGCGCAATCTGCTGATTGAAGGGTTTCAGACCGGATTGGGCGATGCTGCGGTACAGATTGCGCCGTCTCTGAGTTGGATTGCGGTGATTGCCATTGTCATTGGCGTCGGTCACACCGCCCGCGACTGGGGGTTGGCGGCGCTTGCAGGGGCCTGTTTTCTGTATCTCGCGGTGTTCGGGCAATGGGACAGCGCGATGGTCACCCTGGCCTCTGTACTGGTGGCGGTGCCCATTGGAGCCGTGGTCGGACTTTTGTTGGGTATTCTGGCCTATCGAAGGCCGTGGGTGGAAAGATTATTGCGCCCTGTTCTTGATCTGATGCAGACGGTGCCCGTCTTCGCCTATCTTGTGCCGATCCTGATCTTGTTCGGGTTCGGGCCGGTGGCGGCGCTTGTTGCAACCGTGATCTATGCAATGCCGCCGATGATCCGGGTGACAATCGTGGCGTTGAAAGGCGTTCCAGAAGAGCTTCTGGAGGCGGCGCGAATGATGGGGGCCACACCGCGTCAGATAACATGGAAAGTGTTGGTGCCGGCGGCGGTTCCGACGCTTATGGTCGGGGTCAATCAGGTGATTATGCTGACATTAAACATGGTGATCATTGCATCAATGATCGGGGCTGGCGGACTGGGATTCGATGTCTTGGCCAGTTTGCGCAAACTTGATATCGGCGGTGGTATTGAGGCTGGGTTGGCGATAGTGGTGATGGCTATCGCATTGGATCGCACCAGCCAGGCCTTTTCCGAGCGTCGCCTGTGGCGGCAGCGCACTGGCAATCTGCTGCAGCGCCATCCCTGGAGCATGATCGCACTTCTGGTGATACTGGCAACATTCCTGTTGGGGTTAGTGACCCCCGCGGCGCAGAGCTATCCGGAGGCGTGGATGATCAGCACTGGAGCGTTCTGGTCGCAGGCGATGGAGTGGATTAACGTCACCTTTTTCGACACGTTGGAAGTGATCAAAACGGCGCTGCTCAAAGGGGTTCTGCTGCCGGTGAAAAAATTCTTTGCCGGTATTCCTTGGCTTTGGGGCATCTTGTCGACCGGGCTGATCGCCTGGCGCGTTGCCGGCTGGAAGTTGGGGGTTGTTGCGGTGCTGATGATGGCTTTCATAGCTGCGTCCGGCCTGTGGGGCAAAGCGATGGTGACGCTTTATCTCTGCGGCGTCTCCGTGTTTATCGCGGTGCTGATCGGCACGCCCTTGGGCATTTGGGCTGCGCAGCAACCGGGGGCCGGTCGGGTCATTCTCGGGTTGATGGACACGCTGCAGACGTTGCCCTCTTTTGTCTACCTGATCCCCGTGGTGATGCTGTTTAGAGTGGGCGATTTCAGCGCGATGATCGCCGTTGTGCTCTATGCATTGGCCCCGGCTGTGAGATACGCCGCACATGGCATTCGAGCAGTGCCGCCACACCTGCTGGAGGCAGGTAAAATGGCGGGTTGCACACCGTTGCAGCTGCTTTGGCGCGTGAAACTGCCGCTGGCGACGCCACAGCTTCTTCTCGGGCTGAACCAGACGATTATGCTCGCGCTTTCTATGCTGGTGATCACTGCGCTTGTGGGCACCCGTGACCTGGGTCAGGAAGTCTATATCGCTTTGACCAAAGCCAACGCTGGGCAGGGGATCGTGGCGGGCCTGTCGGTGGCCTTCATCGCAATCATCGCCGATCGGATCGTAAACGCCTTATCGGACACCCAAAAACGGAGGTTAAGTCTATGATGAAGGATGTTATTTCTTACGCGGCGCAGCTGCCGTGTTTTGACAATCCAGATCAGATCGAACCGTTGAGTGGTGGGATCACCAATGTTAATTTGCGCGTGACGGATGGGGACCGACGCTATGTAGTGCGGTTGGGGCAGGATATCCCGGAACACGGCGTTCTGCGCTGGAACGAACTGGCGCTCAGCCGCGCGGCGGAAGCGGCAAAGATTTCACCCGCTGTTCATTATCATGCACCAGGGGTGCTCGTGCTCGATTTTATCGAGGCCCGAACCTACACCGAGGAATTGGCCCGCGATCCGGCAAACGTGCCGCGCATCGTTGAGCTGTTGAAACATACGCACCATGCCCTGAATGCGCATCTGACCATGCCGGTGCTCACTTTCTGGCCGTTTCAGGTGAACCGCACATATGCCACGCGGCTGCGCGCTGACGGATCTCGACACGCTGCAAACCTGCCCGGTCTGATGACCGCTTTGGACCAACTCGAAGCGGCGACGGGGCCGGTGACGCTGGTTATTGGTCACAACGATTTGCTGGCCGCGAACATCCTTGATGATGGGGCCAAGCTTTGGCTCATCGACTGGGAATACGGCGGGTTTAATACGCCTTTATTCGATCTTGCGGGATTGGCTGGCAATAACGGGTTCTCCGAAGCGCAGGAGACGGATATGCTCGCGCAATATTTCGGTGTCCCCGCCACCACTCATTGGCGCGCCTATCAGGCCATGAAATGCATTTCGCTGATGCGCGAGACCCTCTGGTCCATGACGTCGGAAATCCACTCGAGCCTAAATTTCGATTACGCTGCCTACACCGTTGAAAATATGGACCGGCTCGATGCTGCCCTGCAAGATTTTCAAAATACATAAGGATCTATCATGACGCTTCCTTCATCGGCCAAGACCCTCATCATCGGCGGCGGCATCATCGGTTGCTCCACCGCTTACCATCTCGCCCAGATGGGCGAGGAGGTATTGCTACTGGAAAAAGCGGCTCTGACATCCGGGTCGACCTGGCATGCTGCTGGGTTGGTGGGGCAATTGCGCTCTAACGCCAACATCACACAGCTCTTGGGGTATTCAATCGATCTTTATAACAAACTGGAGCAGGAGACCGGCCTTGCTACGGGTTGGAAGATGAATGGCGGGTTGCGGTTGGCCTGTAACGAAGAGCGTTGGACTGAAGTGAAGCGGCAAGCCACGACGGCACATTCCTTTGGTCTAGATATGCAACTCCTGACGCCAAAGGAAGCACAAGATCTCTGGCCGCTCATGGATATTTCAGACATTGTCGGGGCGGCATTCCTGCCCACGGACGGGCAGGCCAGCCCCTCGGATATTACCCAGGCGCTCGCAAAGGGCGCGCGAGCAAAGGGGGCGGTTATAAAAGAAAATACCCCCGTTACCGAGATTCTGATCGAAGGTGGCAAACTGGCGGGCGTGCGTACGGCGGCGGGAGATATTGCCTGCGAAAAGCTCGTTCTGTGTTGTGGACAGTGGACGCGCGAACTCGCCCAGACCATCGGGGTGACTGTGCCGCTTATTTCGGTGGAGCATCAATACATGCTTACGGAAGCTTTTGGGGTTCCGGCAGACCTGCCAACGTTGCGCGATCCAGACAGGCTGACCTATTACAAAGAGGAAGTGGGCGGCCTGATCATGGGAGGATATGAACCCAACGGTATCCCTTGGGCCAAAGATGGCATCCCCGAGTTTTTTGATTTTCAGCTGTTAGAGTCAAATTTTGATCATTTTGAACAGTTGATTGAGATGGCCCTGCCGCGGGTGCCAAAACTGGAGAGCGTTGGCGTTAAACAATTGATCAACGGCCCGGAAAGTTTCACGCCGGATGGTAATTTTATCCTCGGTGAGGCGCCAGAGATGGCCAATGTGTTCATCGGTGCCGGATTCAATGCCTTTGGTATCGCTTCGGGGGGCGGTGCCGGGATGGCGCTGGCCGAATGGGTGGCCAATGGCGCGCCGCCCTATGATATGTGGCCGGTAGACATCCGCCGCTTCGGCCGACCGCATACCGATGTCGACTGGGTGCGCACCCGCACGCTTGAGGCCTATGGCAAGCATTACACAATGGCGTGGCCATCAGAAGAACATGACAGTGGTCGCCCCTGTCGCCGCTCACCGCTCTATGACACTCTTAAATCAGCAGGCGCCGTTTTTGGGGAGAAACTGGGGTGGGAACGTCCAAACTGGTTTGCCGAAAAAGCCGAGGTGGCCCGAGATATTTACACGTTCGAGCGCCCAAACTGGCATGTGCCAGTGGGACGAGAACACAAAGCTGCCCGCGAGGCGGCGGTTCTGTTAGATCAAAGTTCCTTTGCTAAATTTGTCTTGCAAGGGCCGGATGCCGAGGCGGCTCTACAATGGATTGCGGCCAATAGGGTGGACAAGCCGGTGGGGTCAATCACCTATACCCAGATGCTTAACGATCAGGGGGGGATAGAGTGTGATGTGACCTGTGTACGCACCGGGCACGACAGCTACTACATTGTCACCGGTACGGGTTTTGCGACCCATGATTTCGATTGGATTCGCCGTAACATTCCTGATGGGATGAATGCTCAGCTCATCGATGTCACATCTTCCAATGCGGTGCTATCGCTTTTTGGCCCCAAAGCGCGGAACATCCTGTCTGCGGCAACGCGGGCGGATGTCTCAAATGAGGCTCAGCCTTTTGCCACTGCGCTGCAAATCGGCATCGCCGGGTGCCCGGTTCTGGCTCTGCGGATCACTTATGTTGGAGAGCTTGGCTGGGAACTCCACCTGCCCACCGAATATGCCCTGTCTGTCTATAACGCGCTGCAAGACGCCGGCGCCGAGCACGGTTTGCGCAATGCCGGGTACCGCGCGATTGAAACTCTGCGACTTGAGAAAGGGTATCGGGCCTGGAGCTCTGATATCGGTCCAGATCACACGCCGGACGAGGCTGGGCTGGGCTGGGCGGTGAAAATGAAATCAAACATTGCTTTCAGAGGCCGGGAGGCTGTGGCTGCGCAACGTAAGGAGGGGGTCAGGAAGGTTCTCGCAACTTTTACAACCAGCGGCGATACCATCCTGTCAGGCCGCGAAACGATTTACCGCAATGGTGTGCGATGTGGCTGGCTGTCTTCGGGCGGCTATGGCCATACGCTGGGGCATTCGATTGGCATGGGATATGTGCGCGCGTCCGAATCGATTGACCGCGAGTACGTTTTGCAGGGCACCTATGAGCTGGAAGTGGCAACCGAGCGGGTGTCGGCTGAGGTCACGTTGAACCCGCTCTATGATCCGGGCATGGATCGGGTCCGGGGTTAGAGATATGACACGGAATTCGGCCAAACACCTTGTCATCGGGGGGGGCATCATCGGATGTTCCATTGCTTATCACCTGACCCGCATGGGCGAGAAAGACGTTGTACTTCTGGAACGCGCCAGCCTGACCGAAGGGGCGACCTGGCATGCGGCAGGCCTTGTGGGTCAGCTGCGCTCGTCTCGCAATACCACACGAATGCTCAAGAAATCCGTTGAGATGTACGACCGGCTGCAAAACGAAGAGGGCATGCAATTCGACTGGAAGAAAACCGGGTCGCTGCGGCTTGCGGCCACGCATGACCGGATGCTTGAGGCCAGACGTCTGGCCACAATGGCGCGGAGTTTTGATCTCGAGATGGAGATTATCAGCCCCGCTGAAGCAAAAGTGCTCTTTCCGTTGGTTGAGCAAAAAGGTTTGCAGGGTGCGGCGTACATCCCGTCCGATGGCTACGTTGATCCCGCGTCGCTATGTCAAGCCATCGCCAGCGCGGCGCGCTCTCAGGGGGCCGATATCCGGCAGGGTGTCGAGGTGACCGATTTCACAATTCATGGCGGTCGGATCACGCATGTAGAAACAACCGCCGGCAAATATGAGGCACAGAACGTCATACTTGCCACCGGCATGTGGAGCCGTGAAATCGGCGCTAAATTGGGTATCCGCGTGCCGGCGTGTGCGGTTGAACATCAATACATTGTCACCGAATCCACCGGCGATGAAATCGGGCATTATCCGACGCTGCGGGATCCCGAAAGGCTGGTCTATTACAAACCGGATGTGGGTGGTCGTCTTGTGATAGGCGGGTATGAGGAGGGCACATTGCCGTTTGGCGATCCAGAAATTCCGGATCAATTCATACGCCAGTTGCTGCCAGAAAATCTTGATCGTTTCCTGCCGCTTGCAGAGCTGGCTGGGCAGGTGACACCGGTTTTGAACGACGTTGGTATCCGGCAGGTGATCAATGGCCCGATTCCGTATTCCGCGGATGGAGATTTCGTCATGGGCTGGCAGCCGGATTTTAAAAACCTGATGCTTGCGACTGGGTTCCTCTATGGGATAGCGGCTGGCGGTGGCGCAGGAGAGATGATTGCGGAATGGATTGTGGAGGGCGCCCCCTCTCTTGATCTCTGGCCCCTGGATGTGCGTCGGTTCGGTCCCCATCACGGGACGCGGGCATTCATGTATCCGCGTGCGGTCGAGCATTACGCGCATCACTATAAAATGCGTTACCCGGGGCAGGAGCATGAGGCGGCGCGGCAACTGCGCCTGTCGCCGCTCTACGGGCGCCTGAAAGACGCAGGCGCGGTATATGGCTCCAAGAACGGTTGGGAACGTCCCCTCTGGTTTGCACCTGAGGGGGTGGATCCCGTGGATCAGCTCGATTTTCTCGACCCCGGTTGGAAGGTCTTCGCCGCGATGGAGCACAGAGCGGTGCGGGAGCGGGTGGCGCTAATTGATCAATCCTCGTTTGCCAAGTTTGAGATCCTCGGCGAGGGCGCCCTAGATCTGTTACAGCGGCTTTGCGTCTCGGACATGGACAAGCCCCTCGGCGCGGTTATCTATACCCAAATGTGCAATGACAACGGCGGGACGGAGGCGGACGTGACCTTTATCCGACTTGGGCCGCAGCACTTTTATATGGTCACGGGGTCTGGTTTCGGTATGCATGACAGCGATTGGATTAGGCGCAACATGCCAGAGGATGGCTCTGCCCACCTGATCGAAGTGACGTCGGGCAAAGCAGTTGTGAACATTGTCGGACCCCTGTCGCGCGACGTTCTTGGCGCAGTTTCAGAGAGCGACCTGTCGGACGCGGCCATCGGTTTTGCCACTGCGCGTGAGATCATCGTGGGGGCTGCACCGGTTTTGGCTGCGCGGATCGGTTATGTGGGTGAACGTGGCTATGAGCTGCATATTCCGACAGAATATGCCGCCCATGTGTATGATCTGCTTTGGGAGGCGGGGCAAAGTCTGGGCATTGCCAATGTGGGTTACCGGGCGATTGAAAGCCTGCGGATGGAAAAAGGATACATCTATTGGTCCGGTGACGTGACGCCGGATTACACCCCGGTCGAAGCTGGAGTGGGTTTTAGGGTGCATCTGAACTCAAAGGGTGATTTCAAAGGTCGCGCGGTGCTCGAAGCCCAAAAGAACGGGAATTTGAAACGCAAGCTTTGCACTTTTGTGACCACAGAAAATCTGCCGCTGACAGGTGGGGAAACCATTTTGATAGGCGACAGGGTGGTATCGCTTGCCACATCTGTGGGCTATGGGCACACGGTCGAAAAGACCATTCTGCGTGGGTATCTGGACAAGATACATTGGGGTGAGAGGGATTTCATGCTTGAGGTTTTCGGAGAGCGCTATCCAATCACCCGTGTTGAAAGCCCGGTCTATGACCCTGAGAATGCGGCGTTAAAAGGGTAGGGATAAATCACAATGACAGAACATATACCACAGGTGATGGTGGCGCTGCGCAAAGCGCCTGAATTTCGAGGTGTAGATGCCGCAGACAGCATCACCCGACTGGGTGGGTTGACCAATCTGGTGCACCGTGTCGATCTGGGTGAGAGATCGGTGATTGTGCGGATCCCGGGCGAAGGAACAGAGGCCTATATCGACCGGGCCATCGAGGCGCATAACGCCCATGCTGCAGCGCGGGCGGGCGTTTCGCCCGAAGTGGTCTATGCCGATGCGGACAGCGGCTTAATGATCACCGAGACGGTTCCGAACATCGAAACGATGACGCCAGACCTTTTCAAAAGCCGTGCTGGGTCGCCGGAACGGGCGGGCGCGGCGCTGGCGAAATTGCACAATTCCGGTGAGGGTTTTCAATTCCGTTTCGAGTTGTTTGAGATGATTGACGACTATCTTAACGTGTTGTCCACCAAGAAAGTGAGCCTGCCGGAGGGGTATCACGATGTTGTTGCCGCTGCAGAACCGGTAAAGCAGGTGTTGGCGCAGGCCGACACACCGCTTGCCCCCTGTCACTGTGATCCCCTGTGCGAGAATTTTTTGGATGACGGAAAAATTATGTGGATCGTCGATTGGGAGTATTCTGGCATGAATGACCCACTGTGGGATTTGGGTGATCTGTCTGTTGAAGCTGGAATGGACGCAGGGCAGGATGCAGAAATGATGGCCGCGTATTTCGGGCGCCTGCCAACTGAAGCCGAACAGGGACGGTTGGTGATCTACAAGGCGATGTGTGACCTGCTCTGGACGCTTTGGGGATTGATACAGCTGGCCGATGAGAACCCGGCTGAAGATTTTTGGGCCTATGCCACCGGGCGTTTTGCGCGGTGCAAGGCCCTGATGCAAGATGAGGGTTTTTACCAACACGTCGAAGCGGTCCGCGCGGGCCAACTGCGCCATCGGTAAAGGGTCTGCAACGCCTGTAGGTTTTACCACAAGAGGGCGATACGACCCACATTGGCCAACACAAAAGACGGGCTGGCCGGTATGAACACACCAGAGCTTGACGCGCCTTACGGGAAAAAAGCAAAGAGGGCGATCGGTGTGTTTTGCAAAGATCGAGTCGTCACCGCGTATTCAATCGGTGAGTCGCAGAAGAGAATCTTTCAGCTGCAAATGCGATGATTCCTCAAGTCACGCACCATGATTATGCCGAGATCAGCGCCATTGAAGCATTTCGCGAAAGAGTGAAATCTGAGGCTCAACAGCGCGGTGTTAAGTTAACCGCATTGGCCTTTCATCTCAGGGCGCTCGCCGAATGTTTGCTCAAATTCCCGCGCTTCAATGCATCTATCTCCCCGGATAAAAAACATCTTACATTGAAGCAATATGTGCATATCGCACTTGCGGTTGATACACCTTACGGATTGGTTGTTCCCGTTGTGAGAGATGTGACTGAAAAAGGGTTATGGGACATCTCGAATGAAGTCTCCGAATTAGTGGACAAAGCACAGTCGCGCAAATTGCGACCTGAGGAAATGGCAGGTGGCTCGATCACAATCTCCAATCTTGGGCGGTTAGGCGGAACGGCTTTCACACCTATTGTAAACCCGCCTCAAGTGGCAATTCTTGGGCTGTCGCGTAGCGAATTTAGACCGTCTTGGGATGGTTCTACTTGGCAGGCTATTCCGACAATTCCATTGGATTTAAGCTATGATCATCGCATCATAAATGGAGCTGATGCTGCAAGGTTTATGAATGCGTTTCGTAAATTTATAAGTATGCCAGAACTCCTGTTTTCATGACTAGCTTAGATACTTTCAGAATAAACTTTCTTGCTTATGCGATGTCTTGAAATTATCCATCAGGTCTTGACTGACATCTTTAATAAGGCTGTTTCAAAACCAGTTGACAGATCCTTCAGCTGGTACGAAATATACAAATAAAACATAGTTACCCGTTAAGCGCTGCTGATAATTAGGCATGTCAAGTTGAGAGCACCCTTTTGAGGCGTGAACCGGTTTGTCTGATAGCACCAGAAACCGGCGTCCACATCGCACTTTCTCTCCGTTTAAGAAAAAAAGCCCCCACTTAAAGCTAAGTGAGGGCAGGATCATAATAGTCTAGGAGTTTAATGCCAAAGGGGCAGTAAATACCAACTAAGGTATCAACCTGACATCTAAATGACAAGCTTTAAACAGAGTGATAAATGAAAAAACGATCAGACAAAAACAGTGCGACGTCTGCGGTGGCAGGCTTTGTTGGTGCCATCAATGACCGCATTCCATTGCTAGCTGGAGTGGAGCTGCGCAGCGAGGCTGAGCTGATAATCTGGCACCAGTTCACCCGCGCCCGTGCGAGGTCAGATTGGCGTGATATGGAACGCATTTTGTTGGCAAAAATTGTAAAGATGAAAGCTGACATCCGCGCAGCTCAGATTGAACTGGATGCTATGGGAATGATGATTGAGAATAAGCGCGGGACGCCAATTCCAAATCCATTTCTATCGGTGATCGATACGCTGGAGCGTCGTCAGCTGGCGGTTATCCGATCAATGTCGTTAAATCAAACGGTCTCTGATCCGCGCACGATCAATGGATCGGCTAAGGTTGAGGGTGAGGCTAGAGCGGCTTTGAGGGATGTTGGTGTTGAGGGGCTGATTGCGCAACCCGTCAATTAACGAGGTCCAACGATCTCTCGGTTGTACCCGGCATGGTGCGAGTGAAAGGTTGCGCCCCAAGCGGACAAAGCCTCTATGGCATCTTGTTTAGCATTTCCTAAGACTAAGACACTTGTCATCTCCACATGGTCATGAACCTCGGCCGCTAGTGGACTAGCCCCATGATTAGCAAGGCGTACCATCATGCTGTCGCTATCTACAAAAGCTTCTATCAAGGTCGCTTCGGTACCGTCTTCTGATATGTGCCATTCATAACTAATGCTGTTTGTTTCTTTGAGATCGTAAACATATTTTGCTGCCCGGTCTTTAGTCCAAGTCTTAAAACTCTCGGTGTCCTTAACTTTGCAATTAACAATAAAGACCATGCGGTCAGAGTGTGCGTTTAGTTCAGCCATTAGTTGCTCCCGTTTTCTTCTTGCATGAATTTAAAACATAAATGATCCGTGGTGAAAAGAAATGTTAGAGCGGCTTTGAGGGATGTCGGTGTTGAGGGGCTGATCGCACAGCCCGCTCATTGATTAAGGTGGTTAATAAATCGCTGATAACTGCACCAGTCCGACGATAACAAAAAATGCTGCAAATACTAATTTGAGTACAGAAATTGGCGTAGCTTGTACGGTTGTTCCAAAATTCGTACTTTTCATTGCATCATCCATATCTGCAATAATGTGCTGCATATTGGTCATAATTCTTATTATGCCAAACGCACCGAGTAATGTTGGGAATAATATGGATGCGGCAACTACGTTTTCTTTGCCTGATATGTCAGCAACGCAAATGACCATCATCGTAGCGATTTGAGAAAAAGTCGTAATTGCGACGACGATCAAAAAGTAAAAAAAAGTTGTTGATTGAATTGACTGCCTTAAATGTTGATCCATTTTGGTCTCCCTTTTGTAAGTCTTTTATAGCAAAGTTGATTTCACATTTTATGTCAAATGTTACGCCGCGAAAGATAAAAGCATCATGATACGCGACCAAAAGATGTGCGTATTTGTTGAGGCTTACTGTTTAATCACAGAAGGCGCTCAGGTCGGTCAGCCAATCAAGCTGATGAAGTTCCAGAGCAAGTTTATTCTGGATGTATTTGATCACTTGTATGGCAGCAGCTGAATCGGTTGTGCAAAACGATCCTGCCAGCAACCGCAAGCTGCATAAATCAAAAAGCGGCGCACAGATTAATGGTTCAATGGCGATGCCCATGGCTCTTGGGCAACGAGCGCAGAAGATACGATCATGCCAACGAGCCTATGGGATGACCCAGAGTTGAAAACAGTAGATTAAGCTTCAGACATAATGGAAAGAATTGGTCCCATAGTTTCTTCAATCATTGAGTGACCAGTTTCTTCAATTGTTTGTTTGCGCATTTCTTGGCGCCTTGCATTTTCTTCCTGAGCGTCTGCCTCTGAAGAATAAATAATAACTGACTGATGCGTGTTTTCATCAATCTTAAACCAGATAATGTCTTCTGCTTTAGTATTTGATCTATGCTCGCGATGCCATTCTTGCATGGTTTCTGCGCTTGGAACGCCATCTGGCCAAGACCACTTTGTGTGAACTGCATATTTCGCCATTTCGATCTCTCCTTTGCAAAAGATAAGTCTAGGAAACCACAGCAAGGGTCTTTTTGGCAACGTTAAAAAGCCGTCTTGAGTTTCGATTACCGCTTAATCGCCATAAGCCGCAGGATTGCTTAAGCCTTTCTGAAACATTTGAGACTCCAAATATTTTTGGTTCGTGCTATCCTGAGCCAAACAGGGAGATATAATGAAGAAACATTTTATGTGTACCCATGCATTTTTCGACGACGATGCAAAGCAGGCTTTTGAAGATGCTTCAATTGGAATGACTGATCGTCAGATTTTTGAAATGATGAAAGGTGAAAAAGCTGAAATGTTGGGTCATTGGCGTGGAAACGACGACTTTTTCTTTTGCCACTGGTATGCGGAAGATGAAGACGCCATAATTGATCACTTGGACAAAGTTGGGTTCAATACGCTGATGAATACATTACCCAATGAAATGCCAATATATATGGCGCATGATAAAATAACCGATAAAACAGCTGAAGACATGGTGAAAGAAAATTAAACCTATGCGTACATTATTGATAGTATTTTTGATGACATTTGTTACGCAGGCAGGGGCACAAGTAGTTATTTTTGTCGTTTAATGTAGTTTTTTGTAACTTCTCCTTCATGGAAGAAACTATCCTCTACATAAGGCGCCATCAGCTCTACCATTTTTTCGCGACCAACAAGATTTTTTTCCGCTTCCTCAAAGGATGGGTATAGCGCAATTGAGATACCTGAAGTTGGGCTTGTCTTGATGTTTATTACCTGCTCAAGATTTGGAAAATATTCGTCAACAATTTTGGCGTAAATCTCTTCTAACTTATGATGCGTCCCTTCTTCCTTCAATTCGTGCATGGTTACTCGCGCGATGCTCATTTCATCATCTCCCAATAATTTAGTTTAACCCTAGGGACAAAAAATGACCATAGCAATGGAACGCATACTAGCGTGGAAGTTACTGCCGCGCGTCTTATGATGGCCGAAATGTGCTACGCATATCTGGACGTCTTAAATTGGTTTATGACGCTGCCGCCAGAGGCCATGACATCCCAAGCCACTGCACTGACTGCGACTGTGAGGGGGGCCATGACAGGTGCTTTTATCGTTTGGCTAGGGCATGCGAAGTAGTCAGCTTGAAGTCACAAACCACCGTCTAGTAAGTGAGTAAGCTGCTCTTCCTCGACGTAGAAACAATTTACGTTTCCCTCATGCGCAAAAATATCAACCAACTCTCTATGTTTAAGGTGCGTGTCACGCTGTGCTACAGCGCAGTCGGCGGCTTCTTTATGATCATAAACTGAAATAGTAATCTGTGATTTTTCAGATGTTTCTACAGAAACGAAGGAACGGATTTCGGGAAATACAGTTTTCATATTTACATTCAGGTTTGTAATCACTTTGTGCATTTCTTCACGACTTTCAAACTCGACCATATTGATCCTTGCGTAAGGCATGCTGTTTCCTCCTTTTTAGCTTGTTTAAATCGTAACCAAAGGCTCCCAAATTGAAAGAATTACTTAACCGCCTGATAGGCTCAGTGACTGGTATCATTACTAAAGTGATCCCGAATGGCGATGTTGCTTCTCACCTAACGCATCAAATATCCACGACGGTCCAGCATGCGCTTGAGAGTCGGCTTTCTACAGAACATTGGGCAGAATGATATAGCCGTCATTTTACCACACTAAGCCCATTTGTGATTGGTAGCTATAATATTGCTGCCCTTTGAGGCTTTTAACTGCAGCCGCCGTAAAATCTGTTGGTTGTACCTTTTCAAGCGCAAGAAGCGCGAACTCTTAAACTTGTAAGTCAAGGTCGAACCTTTTGATGATGCTAAGCTTGTGACAAGATTCTAAGATTTCTCAAAGATAAAATTTACATATCTATCAATATGAAATCACTAGCGTTGATTGTTTGATCCCTAACGCATCAAACAATCAAAGCCAGACCGATGAACAGCTTGCCTAGCTTGCCGCGTCAATAATAACTCTTATCTGAAATCCCAGCTTTGCGACACGCACTCAAAACGTCCAAACCATTATGCAAATGAACATCAATCTTGCGTAACAACTTCAACACATCGTCATCAGAATAACGCTTCCGGACCATACTTAAACTCTCCTATGACAGTTAAATACTGGTACTGTTCTAAGGGGCTAAGACAAAGGCAATCGGGTAAATAAGGTCATCGGTGTGACAGAACTACTAAAAGTTCACACCCTCAGAGGTTTGAATTGCTAATAGCAAAAGACGCTATCGGCCTCCAATGAGTTTTGAATTAGCTTATCTGGCATTGCAAAAGAAGCATTAAAGCCATCTAGCAAGGTCTGATCATAACCGCGAGCTTTTGCTGACATACCCGAAACCATTATCTCAATATTAGCTTCCGCGAGCGCATCTAAATGTACTTTTACATCGCCAGTGCCTTCTCCAACAATTTCCCCTTCAGCTTTGCAGTTCAAAGCATGTACTGCATCAGCCGCTAAAAATAATTTCACGGTGTGGCCTTCTTTGACGCCAGTCACAGCAACCAGCAAACCAAGTGTAAGTTTGTTTTTTAACTCTGGGCCGCTGTGAATATGTACTAGGATGCTTGGCATTTTAAACCTCTTCGGATGTTTGCTTTAGTAGATATCTCTTAAAAATTGCCTTGAGGTATCTCGTTACGCTGCGTCAATAACCAGAGCCTTGGTTTTTAACCGAGCACCAAAGGTAAAAGGTTGTCAATTATGATACCGACCATCATGTGCATCAAATCAGAAAGTGGCAAATAGCGATATGCAGGATACTAAGACTTTGAGTAACTTTCTGGCTGTTGCTGGAAAAAAGTTTCAAACTCATCCCAGCGACATCGCTCAAGAGATCCATCAAGCTTTAGTCAGTGATCTAATACCACAACAAAGCTCTGTGGTTGAGGCTGCGCCGGTAGATTTTTCGTTGTCTAGTTTTTTACAAGATGGAAAATCAGATCTCATAAGTCTTTTGTTACAATGTTCAGATTTACTTTCATGGAGGGAGGCAGGCTTTGGAAAGTTACCCGAAGAGTTTTCCAAACGTATTTTTGCCAGCGAGATAATTGGCCCCAAAGGCATCATTGATAATCCGTCTATGAGAGTAGGCTTACTCCTTCAGCTAGACCATGTCGCATATCCAAAACACTGGCATTCAGCTGAGGAGTTATACTTGGTTCTGCTTGGAGAAGCCCATTGGAGTGTAGATGATGGTTCCCCGGAAGTGAGGTCTCCAGAAAACTTTGTACATCATAAGTCTAATCAACCTCATAGTATGACAACGATTGAAGAGCCGCTTCTCGCTATGTGGGGCTGGACAGGTGATATAGACGGACAATCTTACTCTGTTTGAAATGTTTGCGTTCTGGATTTAGTAAGGGCATGATTACCGTGTTGAACACGGTGATCATTTAGTCTGCGTATCGCAGTTTAGCGCACTTTTTAACACACCAATAAATCTGTAGTATAAGTGTATGTAAATACGTATTTTATTTAAAATACATTTCATCATAATCCGCGTGTCGGGGGTTCAAGTCCCTCCTCCGCTACCAAAAATTCTTTATAATCAATGACTTAATATTTCGGTTGACGCGTTTTGTGCGTAGCACACCTCTAGCACAGTTTTTTCTCGCTTTCTGAGAATTATGAGTGCAGAATCACAGTGTTAAACACGGTGATGACTTTGCCTAAACTGAACCCAAATACACCCACGCTTATGGATGGTGAGGTTCGTCTTTTTAAACGTAAACACAGCTCAGTCTGGCAGGTTGTTTTTATGATGGACGGACGACAAGTCCGTGTGAGCACTAAGAAGCGTATTTTGAAAGATGCAAAAGACGCGGCGCGTGAGATTTACCTAGACTATCGCTTTCGCCAAAAGAACGGCTTGCCTGTTATCTCCAAACGGTTTGCAGATGTGGCTGCACTATGTAGAGCAACCATGAAAGAGCAGCTTGAGAATGGTGCAGGCAAGAAGAGCTTTCGTGATTACATCATCGTGATTGATAAGTATCTGGTTCCCTTCTTTGGAGATCTCTTTGTCACCAGTATTGATTACGAGATGTTGCAAAGGTTTGCGCGCTGGCGTGAAGAGAAGATGGGTCGAGAGCCAAGAGCGTCTACATTGAATACCCATAACTCTGCGCTCAATCGGATCTTTGATGAAGCTGTGGCACGCGGATACGTGAATAAGTCTCAGATCCCAGTGCTGGTGAACAAAGGGCGGGATAGCGTGCGCAGGCCTGACTTCACCAGAGAAGAATATGCGACACTCATTCGCAAACTGCCCAGTTGGATTGATGCGGGACGAGAGGGCAAGTCACGTGACATGCGCCATCTGCTGCGTGACTACATTCTTATTCTGGCAAACACGGGCATGCGGCATGGAACAGAAGCAGAGAACCTGCGCTGGAAACATATCAGTCTATTTGAAGACAAGGGTCTCAAATACCTTGAGATGAGCGTCAGTGGCAAAACAGGCCGCCGTGATATTATCTGTCGGGCAGGAACCATAAACTATCTCAAGCGCATTCAAAGCAGATGCCCAGATATTGCACATTTGAGTTTTGAGCAGCTGATTAAGTCAAAACGGGATGAACCTGTCTTCCGACTGCCTGATGGCACAGCCAGTGCGAACCTGCGGCAGACGTTTAGAATCCTGATGCGAGATACTGGATTACTTACATGTCCACGAACAGGGCAGGATCGGACACTTTATAGCCTACGCCACACATATGCCACATTCTCGCTTCTAAACGATGGCATGGATGTGCACACGCTGGCTGTACAAATGGGCACCTCTATTTTAATGATAGAGCGCCACTACAGCCATCTCACTCCCCGTCTCAAAAAAGAAATGCTCACAGGCAAGAGGTATGACACGCCATACGAAGAGTACAAAGCAGAGCGCGTGCAGGGCTTTTCAATATCAGATGAGGATCTACACAGTCCCGTAGGTGATGTCATTGAGGAAAGCCTCCCCGATGAACTTGAAGAACAGCCCGAAGAAATCACGACGGGTGTGGAACCAGTACCCTCAGTAGACAACCAATCAAGCGATAAAAAGACCGAAGCCAGCCTAAAGGCGCTGGATATGCTAGACAAAGGGCTTCTCACAGAGCGGGCGGTATTGGCTGTGATTGGGACACATGAAGAAAGTTATACAGTTGCACCGAACGTTCGCATCAAAGCCCTTGAGCTCGTTGAGCAGGATAAACTGTCAGAACGAGGGCTTATTGCTATTCTGGGCGTTTAAGCAGCTTTATGCAGGGACCAACGCTTACAGCAGCTCCACCGCAGTGCTTAACTATAGAGAGTTTTTATCTTTATATCTTGTTGTCGTAAGTATATCCGAATGACGAATGGATGACGGCCGTTGGCTGAACTGTGCATGGATGTCTGCTATGCGGACTTTGCCGATATTGATGTTTTGCAGATAATCTCTATCAACCTAACAGCGTGGTGCTAGAAATTTACGAAAGAGCGCGAGCAAATGAAATCATAGGCCCTTAAGTGAGTGCTTTAAGAAAGTGAAATTCCAGATTCTACTGACGCGCCGTGTGCTTTTTCAAGGAAAATCGTTTGAGTAGTGTTGTATTTATAACTGTGATAACTGCTGCGCTAGTTCACGCGAGCTGGAATTCCCTTGTCAAAGCAAGCACAGATAAGACGCTTGCTATGGGGGCAATAGTCATTGGGCATGTTCCCATAGCTATTATTATTTTGCCTTTTGCAACCATACCTGACAGCAAAAGCTTTCCATATTTGGTAACAGGCATTGTGTTGCATTTTGGATATCAGCTATTCTTATTAAAATCTTACGAACACGGCGATCTTACGAAAGTTTACCCTATTGCGCGCGGAACTGCGCCACTATTGGTCGGGCTTTTTTCTTTGATCGTTCTAGGAGTTGAGCTTTCGAATGCCAAAATCTTCTCAATAATAATTATAGGTGTCGCAGTAATCAGCTTGGCTTTTGGTCAAAAATCTGATGGTCAAAAACGCCATAGTGCGTCGACATTCGCCCTAATTACGGGACTATTTATCGCCTCTTATTCCCTGATAGATGGCCTTGGTGCCCGTCTCGCTGGCTCATCACTTGGATTTTTTTGTCTTTTGGCCATAGGAAATGGCTTCTTAATGGTAGCCTATCTCGCCTGGAAAGCTCCCAAAACACTTAAGACCCTGCCCCATTATGGACTGTCACATTTATTAATCGGGGGAACCGGATCATTTACAGCTTACGCGCTGGTAATTTGGGCCTTCACAAAAGCCCCAATTGTTTTAGTGACAGCTTTAAGAGAAACTAGCATTGTCTTTGCTTTTTTCATGGGCGTTTTCTTTTTAAAAGAACCTCCAAGTCTCATCAAATTAATTGCTTCTACCGCCATCTTGATGGGTGTGGTGCTGTTACATACCTCAAAATAAAAGTAGCAATTAACCAAATTTTCTTTTGAGGCGAGCAAACTTTTAACTAAAATTGCACCATGCAGGTATTAGCCAAGCGTTTACTAACACGGCCTTTGATTGACTCCAGAATGGATGCGCGCTTGGAAGGTAACGTGAATGGCCCTTCGCTGATAAAAATGCCCACTTGGTTGAAAAGCCGAAAAGCCAAATATTATCTTTATTTCTCTCATCACTGTGGAGATCATATTCGGCTCGCTTTTGCTAATAAGCTAACAGGGCCTTGGACAGTCTATGTCGGAGGAGTTTTGAGGTTATCAGATACCCCTTTTGCTCAGCAAAAACCTAATGTACCCGAGCCAAAATGGGCGGTGGAACGAGGCATTTCGGGTCTCTATCCGCATATAGCATCTCCTGATGTTCATATTGACCATCATCGTTCTGAACTAAAAATGTACTTTCACGGGCTTGATCAGGACGGAGAACAAAGGAGCCTTACCGCAACTTCAAAAGACGGATTGACTTGGAAAGTCCACCCCAATCGTATCGAACAAACTTATTTGCGTGTCTTTAGGTACGAAAGTAAGACATATGTAATTGCTCTGGGAGGCGAAGTTCTGCGTGAGACCGAAAATGGCGTGTTTCAAACAGGCGGATGGATTTTTCCAACCGAACACCGTCATTCTGCGGTTTTGGTTAAAGGCAATATTCTTCACGTCATTTGGTCTCGAGTTGGCGATGCTCCAGAAAGCTTATTGCACTCGACCATAGATTTAAATCAGCCATGGAAAAGATGGGCCATTAGTCAGACGAAAATAATACTGAAACCAGAGCTTATTTGGGAAGGTTCAAACTATCCCATTCGCAAATCTGATCTAGGTATGGCGCGAGCAGATGAATGTGCCCTACGCGATCCTTGCATATTTCAAACTGAACAAAAGACTTATCTGATTTACACGGGTGCTGGAGAGGCTGCACTGGGGATTGCAGAGCTTTTTGGTGTTTGAACGAAATGCGTTTCATCTCTGCACTTAAATGAGCTTCAGTAAAATTTGCCCAAGTATTTCCAAAATCGCCAGAAAATATCTCAACATACTGGCATCATTTAATTCAATTAGATAAATGAGCGTTCGCGTGCGGGCAAGTAAGGTCTATTCTCTATCCCTACGCTGATTGTTTCGTAACATTTGTATGAGATTGACGCCTGTTGCCGCCATTAGGGGAGGTTCTATATCATCAGATGATTGGCGTTAAGAGTGTTTTGGCGGTAAACGAACTTTAGAGTATTGCGCCATATTAACTTTTCATTCGGTGTGCTTTTGCATCGAAGAGTGGGCACGTGAACAATGTCGCGTCAAACAGTTGCCGTGCGATATCTACTTTTACAGCGGCTCCAGAAGACATTCTGTCGTGGACCTTGCCCAAAGCGACGGGTTTGCCGATGCGATAACCAAAGGCGCAAGAACTCGTTTGACCAATGATATCGCCATCGTAGTAGATTGGTTCATGGCCTAAGGGTACGGCTTTTTCGTCGTGAAACTTGAGAGAAATCAAGGACGAGCTCCCTTTGATTTTTCGACGTTCTGCAAGCGCTTCTGCTCCGATAAAACCGCCTTCCTTGCGAGTAGCAAAATCAAGCCCAGTATCGACAGGCGAAACATCACTGTCCAGTTCATGGCCCATAGCGCAAAACCCTTTTTCGATCCGCATAGAAGTCTGAGCATACAAACCAGCAGGCCTTGCACCTGCATTTACAAGAGCCGTGTAGATCGTAGCTGCGTTTTCGGCTTTCATTGTGATTTCCCACCCTAGTTCGCCAACATAAGACATTCGCGCAGCACGCACATGTTTTCCCGCGATATGTGCAGTGCCCACCTTAAAGTAGGCAAGTTCGTTTAGTTCTGGTGCTCCACACTCAAAGATAATTCTGGCTGCTTCAGGTCCCATCAGTCCTAATACAGCATAGTCTTCGGTACTATCAGTCATGCTAACTTCAAAGTTCTCGGAATGTTTTTGAAACCACGCAAGATCACGTTTGATGGCGTCTGTGCCAACAAACAAACGATAGTGGTCATATGCAATTCGCTGAGTAGTGATGTCGCTCTCAAAAGTACCGCGTTCATTGAGAACTGCAGTGTAAACTACAGACCCAGGTGCACGACTCAGAAATCCAGAACATGTGTGTAAAAGAAACGCTTCGGCTTCTGGTCCGCGCACCTCAATCTTTCCTAAAGATGAGCTGTCAAAAATTGCTGCTCTCTCATGTGCAGCCATAACCTCTGTACGAACATTTTGGAACCAATCAGGGCGCTCAAATGTCATTCGGGGTTCTTCGGTTTTGCCAAAGTACAAAGGCCGCTCCCAACCATAGAATTGTCCCATATGCGCCCCTGCCCCCTTGTATTCGCTTTCCAGCGGTAAGGCGCGGAGATTTCGAGCAGTCGAAAGCTGTTTACCTGGGAATGCAATATCGTAATGGGTTCCAAGGATTTCGGGCGCCCGCGTCATCAAGTGCTCGATGTTGTTGAAGACTGGCGCAAATCGTTTAGCATCTGCTTCTGAAAGATTATAAGCGGTATGCCCATGCAAGATGCAATGGGCTAAGTTCATACCCGCACCACCACCCGATGCGATTCCGACCGAATTCATGCCACAACCAAGGAATAGCCCTTTGGTTTCAGCTGTTTCGCCAAGCATAAAGTTGCCATCGGGCGTGAAGCTTTCCGGCCCATTCAGCAACATTTTGACTTCGGCAGTCTCCAAAGCTGGCAAACGTTGCAATGCATTCATCATCATCGGTTCAAAATGGTCCCAGTCTTCAGGCAGCAGGCCAAATTCGAAATTCGCATCCAGAACTCCGGGTGCTATGGATTTTCCCATTGGCTCAAAACACCCCACTAAAATTCCGCCAGAATCGTCGCGAATGTAGAGGTGGTTGTCATGGTCAGATAGAGTCGGTGTGTTGCCTAAGAAGCCGTCGATTGGCTTGGTCAAGAGGTAAAAGTGCTCACAGGCTAACACTGGCACTTCTGCTCCGGCCAATGCGCCCGCTTCGCGAGACCAAAGGCCAGTACACAGTGCGATGGCGTCGCACATCACAGTGCCGTTTGTGGTTTCTACGCCTTTGACGCGGCCATTTTCAGTTAGAATTCCCGTGACACCAGTGTCTTCGAAAATCTTCGCGCCTAACGATTTAGCCGCTGTAACTAGCGCAGCGCAGACATCTGAAGGTGAAACCCGCCCGTCATCTGGTGACCAGACCGCACCCAGCACATCTTTTGCATTCATCAGTGGCCAGCGTTCTTTTGCTTCATGAGGCGATATAGATAGTGCGTTTACGCCGTAGGCATGTGCCATTGCTTCCTGACGCTTTACATGGATCAAGCGGTTGGGATTAGTCGCAATCGATAGAGACCCTTTTTGAATCCAACCCACCTTTTGCCCAGTTTCTTCCTCAAGTTGAGAATAAAGTTGTACTGAATATTGGATCATTCTGGTTAGATTCTGTGAACTCCGTAGAGCCCGAACTTGCGCTGCTGAGTGCCACGTTGTGCCGCTGGTCAGCTTATTTCGCTCCAACAAAATTACATCTGAAACTCCCATTTTACCAAGGTGATAAAGAGTGGAGCACCCCATGATGCCGCCGCCAATGACAACGATCGATGCATGAGACGGGAGGTTACTATATGTCATCTAACTGATTCCTTGACGAATCTTGAAATTTATATTTCAATAAAGTCCCTTGATGTAAGGAACGCAACAAAAAATTGGATCATTCATTTCCCTTAAGTATAATGGACCTTTCAGCCGAACGATTGCAGGCACTGAGCCCGCAGCTACGCCGCGCTGCACGTTTTATTCTGGAAAATCCAGGAGACGTTGCCACCCGCTCGCAGCGACACGTCGCGGATCTTTCACAATTACCAGCACCAACTTTTACTCGGTTGGCGCGTGCGGTGGGTTTGCAAAATTACGATCAGTTGCGCGACCTGTGCCGTGAGGACGTATTGCGTAATAAAACCATCCTAGCTGATCGTGCAAAATCGCTCATCTCCAAAGTAAATGAAAATGCAGAAGAACCATCGCTTATTGGTCGTCATGCCACGACCGCGATACGTAATTTGGAGCATTTTGTAGAACAGACAGATGCGAATAAGTTATCAGTTGCGGCTCGACTTCTGGCTGATGCAAGGCGTGTCGTTTTGATAGGCGAGATGAGCTCTCGCGGTTTAATGGACTATGCTTCTTACATAGCAAATATGTCGCTGACTGGCTGGAAAGTGCTTGGCCGTGCTGGTGAAGGTTTATCTTCGGAGTTGGCTGATCTGGGGTCAAGGGATGCGTGCGTAGTAACAGCGGTCAACCCTTATTCAACGCGATCTCTTAAAATTGCAAAACATGTCGTAGATGCAAAAGTCCCGGTAGTGGCAATCACTGACAATGCCTTGTCACCTCTGGTTACTTTGGCTGATTATAGTTTTTTTGTGGACACTAAAAGTCCGCAATTCTTTCCTTCGCATGTAGCGCTAATGGTTGTTTTAGAGGCGCTTGTTGATATGGTTATACGCGAGCGGGGTACTGAGGCGCAGAAACAAATTGCTGCGGTAGAACAGCAAAATCACATCTTAAATGAGTATTGGCAGGAAAATCTTGCCATCAACAAAGGAGAGTTAAACTATGAATAATTTTTTCAAGACTGCTATCAGTGGCCTAGCGCTAGCCGCTATGTCTGCGGGAACTGTCAGTGCTCAGTGCACGAACGATGTATGGAACAAGGTAATGTCTAGCGGCAAAATCGTAATTGGTGTTAAAGCGGATTACAAACCTTGGGGTTTTCGTGATGATAGCGGAAATCTTGTTGGCATGGAAATCGATATGGCAATGGATGTCGCCGCCAAAATGGGCGTTGAGGCCGAATTGGTTCCCGTACAATCCTCTAATCGCATGCAGTTCTTAGAACAGGGTAAAATCGACATGATGATAGCTACCATGTCGGACCGTGCAGATCGCCGCAAGATCGTTGGTATTCCTGGGCCAAACTACTACACCTCTGGTACGAATATTATGTCTCCAAAGGCACTTGGATTTACCTCTTGGGAAGACCTACGCGGCAAAAAGGTTTGCGGCAAGCAGGGAGCTTTTTATAATCAGATCACAGAAGAACGTTATGGCGTTGAAATCATGGCATTCACTGGTAACGCTGAAGCAAAACAAGCCCTAAGAGATCGGAAATGCGTCGCATGGGTTTATGACGACAGCTCTATCGGCTCTGACCTGAGCTCTGGCAACTGGGACGAGTTTGAAATGCCATTAGCGTCAGAAGATGACAACCCTTGGGGTCTTGGCGTTCCACTTGCTGAAGCCAGCTGCGTTTTTGGTAATTTTATGTCTGGCATGCAATATAACTGGCATCGTGAAGGCACGCTTATAGCATTGGAAGAAAAGTGGGGCATCAAACCCACGGCTTTCCTGCAGATGCAGAACGAGCGTAACAGTGACTGGATTAAATAATTCACTTTAGCAACCTGACGCTCCTCCGCTTTTTTTGTGGGGGGGCGCTTCGGAATTGAATTTTATGGAAGAATACTTTCGACAATTAGCGGATACAGCACCACGTTGGAACTTCATATGGATGTATGAGGATCGCCAGCAGGGAAAAATATTGTCTGGCCTCTGGATGACGATCAAGTTGAGCGTCATGTGCCTGATCTTCTCTGTTATTATCGGTGTGGTTGGAGCATGGATGCAGGGCGCGCCTTCGCGTGTCGTGCGAGCAATCGTTCAGGGGTACATTCAACTTTTCCGTAATACTCCGCCCATGGTTCAACTGTTGTTCTTTTATTTTGCTTTAGGCCAGTTCACCCCTGTCGTGGTGGGAGCTGATGGATGGACAGTAGAACCGATTATTTCAAATGTTGGCTGGGCAATTGTTTCATTGTCGATGTTTGCAGGAGCCTTTAATGTAGAGATTTTTAGGGCCGGGATTGAGGCAGTTCCCGAAAGCACTGTCGAGGCGGCCGAATCCTTGGGTTTCTCTCGTTTGCAAATCTACATTTACGTTTTGTTGCCGCTGGCCTTTCGCGTTAGTCTGCCAGCGCTTAACAACAATCTAGTGAACCTGGTCAAAACCACGACTCAGGCCTTTGCGATTGCTGTGCCAGAGCTCCTTTATCACTCTGTTACAATCTGGAACGATTATCCATCCGCTCAATATCCGACGATGTTGTTAGTGTTCGTGGCATATGTGGGATTGGTGGCCATACTGGTATTTGGTATGTCTCGATGGGAGCGATCCATAAAAATTCCAGGATATGGCCTATGAAGAAAATATCTGGGATAGATACGCCTGTTAAAGGTGGTATGGCGGTCCTAAAACCGTTTGATATCAGAGCCCATAGCCCAGACGGCTATGTCTTTACGCGCTGGCTCGCAACTCTACCGTTATGGACGCCTCTGATCATATTAGCGCTAATCGGTGTCTATCCCTCTATTGCTCATGCTAAATCGGCTTTCTCTATTGGCGACGCTTTTGGGGCGCTGTGGCGATGGATGCCATTCCTGCTCGTCTCGGGATTTTTGTTCAATATTTTGATTTCATTCTGGACGCTGGTAATAGGAACCGTTGCGGGGGCGGCATTGGGGCTAGGGCAGATTTCAACTTTTGGCCCGTTGCGCGCGTTTTCTTGGTTTACAACGCAACTTTTTCGCAATTCGCCATGGCTGGTGATCTTATTTATTGTGCTGCTGGCGCTACCATTTGAATTTACAATTTTTGGTCAAACTATCCGTGTGCCCGACTGGATGAAAGGGGTCTTCGGCCTAAGCCTGCCCGTAATGGCGAATATCTCTGAAGTGGTGCGAGGAGCAGTGCAATCTGTTCCGACAGCGCAATGGGAGGCGGCAGAAAGCTTAGCTTTCAGTCGAAGGCAGATTCTATGGCAGATTATTCTTCCGCAGTGTTTCAAACGCATGCTGCCACCTTGGATGAACTGGTATGCCATTTTGACCATGGCAACGCCATTATGCAGCTTGCTGGGGATTGAAGAAATTATCACGCTTAGCCGACAGGCAATGGAGTCAGAAGACAACCACCCAGAACTTCTTGTACCCTTCTATGGCTTCGCATTATTACTATTCTTTGCATATTGTTATCCGATTGCACGGTTGACCATGTGGCTAGAGCGTAAATACGCAGTAAAATTGTGAGATTGATGTTATGACTTGGACTGCTGAAAAACCGATTGTTTCTCTAAAAGACGTGCGTAAGAGTTTTGGTGCACTTGAGGTTCTAAAAGGTATCTCGATTGATGTCATGAAAGGTGAGGTGATTTGCATCATTGGCCCTTCTGGTTCTGGTAAATCCACACTGATCCGCTGCATTAATGGGCTTAATGACATCCAGGGTGGATCAATTTTTGTCCAAGGAAAAGAGGTGCATAGCTCTAATCAGGATAAGCTAGAATTACGAAAGACGGTAGGGATGGTTTTTCAGCAATACAATCTTTTCCCGCATAAAACAGCGCTGGAAAACGTTATGATGGCCCCCCTGAAGGTGCTCAAGGAAAAAAAGATTGATGTGGAAGCTCGCGCGCGCCAGCTAATCAAGAAGGTGAGGCTGGAAGGCAAAGAAGACAGTTATCCGGGCGAGTTATCGGGTGGACAACAGCAACGCGTTGCCATTGCTCGATCTCTGGCCATGAATCCGGATGTGATGCTATTTGATGAAGTGACGGCCGCGCTTGACCCTGAAACAGTAAAAGAAGTTTTAGTCACCATTCGCGAGCTGGCAGAAGACGGTATGACATGTATCCTTGTAACCCACGAAATGGGATTTGCACGTGAGGTTGCAGATCATATCTATTTCACAGATCGTGGCATAATTGTAGAGCACGGTCCTCCCGAAACTTTTTTTGATAGCGCGCAGGATCCAAGGACGCAGGAATTCCTTGGACAAATTCTCTAAAAATTTCCCACAAAATAAATCTGCAACAGTTCAAGCTCTACAGTCTTAAAGTTTGTTCTGCCCTAAGCTGTCTAAAGATTTATTTGCATATGAGTCAACCAGTTGAGAACGTCTAAGCAACGGCTACTTTGGGCTCTCAGCTGCCATTCGCTGCAATCCGATTAAATGTCCGCTTTGCGGACAAACCGGACATTGTTTCTGACGAACGAATGGCCGCTTCTCTATCTTGGCCAACATTGTGAATCTCACGAAAAACGAGCAAGGGCGCTGTCTCGCAAAATACCTCTGGCTAAAGTTCGCCGGAAGCACGCCCTTCCTGCCAGCGTAGGTACAGGTTTGCACCAAGCCTTGAGATCGGCTCTGGAGGTAAACGCTTTGGGGCGTCAGCGGATAAGGCCCGTGACAGCGCGGGCGATGATCGGCCGAGCGCGAGATCGGCTGCAAGGCCGCCTGCCAATGTGCCTTTCGCCGTGCCAAGGCCATTTTGACAGCAGGCTGAAAACAATCCCGGTTCCAGTTCACCAATGACCTGAACGTTATTGCGGCTCAGGCAAAGCCGGCCGCCCCAACGGTATTCCATCGCGATATTACCCAGATTTGGAAAACGGCCCATGAAAGAGCGGTCGTGATCTTGGCCGACCTTGGCCACGCGCCCCTCGTTCACTTCCATGTTAGGGTCGAATGTGAAGCGATTGCGAATAATCAGCCGATCGCCACCGATGCCAGAGATGCGGCGCACAGTCGTGCCAACGGGATCTGCCGGTGTCAGCCCCCAATTTGCATGACCACCCAGATTGGTAATTTCTTGCGGTGACAATGCCCGCGTCATAGAGGCGTAGGTGAACACATGCATCAGACGCGATTTTGCGTATCCAAAGCTGTTGAGATGACCGTTCACCGCAAGGATGACCTGCGGCGCTGTGATTTGGCCATTGGGAGTCGTGGCGGTCCAATCACCTGTCCGCTTTAGGTCCGCGACGGGGCTGTTTTCATGGATCAAAACACCGTCTTTACGAAGTCCTTCAGCGATACCGCGGATCCACAGCGCAGGTTGAATCATGGCTGTGCCCGGCGTGAACAGACCGCTTTGGTAATAGTCAGTGCCAGTAATTTCGCGCATCTGAGCCGCATCATAGGCCTCATGCGGTTCACCCATCGCAGCCAGATGTTTGGCGAAACTCGCATTATGCGTCTCACCCTTGGCTGTTGCCGCCCCGTTGATCTTGCCTGACATCACGAAGGCTTCGGTAGACAGGCCATATTCTGCGGCCATTTCGCGGGCATGGGCGATGCCAAGCCGGTTGTCTTGTGTCTGCGCCACGTCGGCCTCTAACGCGCCACCGTAATCCGCAGAGGTCAGGTCATGTGGTAGATCAATCATGAACCCCGAGTTGCGCCCCGCTGGGCCATCGCCCACCCGCACGGCATCCAGTACGACAATCTTGTTACCTTTAGCCTGTTTGACCAGGCGATGGGCGGCTGCCAAGCCTGCAAAGCCCGCACCGATAACCAGCCAGTCGGCAGTGATCTTGCTGTTCAGTGGCGTGGCTGGCTCTGGCTCTGTTAGCAGGCGGTTCCAACCCGCGGGACCGGGGTCGCGTGGCAGGCGTGTCACTATCATGGCAGGCTCAGTTTGCTCATGCGGCCACCGTCGATTGTCCAGACCTGGCCTGTTACAAAACTCGCTGCATCCGAGGCCAACCAGCAGATCAGTTCGGCAACCTCCGATGGGGCACCGGTACGGCCCAGAGGGTGAATACCCCCGATCTTGGCGCGAAAGGCGGCAGGCTCGGCCAATGAGGCGATGAAATCCTCATTGAGCGGCGTATCGATCCATCCCGGTGCAACCGCATTGCACCGTACGCCATCAGGGCCGTGATCGACGGCGACTGCCCGGGTCAGACCATGTAATCCTGCCTTGGACGCCCCGTAGGCCGGGTGACGCGGGTTGTTTCCGAGCCCCTCAATCGAACCCACATTCACAATCGCCCCGCGTGCGGCGCGCAACAGCGGCATGGCATAACGGATTAACAGGAACGGCACTGTCAGGTTGATCTGCATCTGAAGGTGCCAGTCATCCAGCGAAGTTTCTTCCACCGTGCCTTCTCGCATCACGCCTGCATTGTTGACGAGAATATCCAGTTGACCTGTGGCTTTTGCGATGTGCTCAATAGCCTTCTCAGGCGAAGAAGGGTCGGCAAAATCGACAGTTATATCTTCAAAATCTGACAGGCCGCGTTGGACTCCAAAAACACGCGCACCACCGTCGGACAGAAGACGCGCGGTTTCCGCCCCCATCCCACTGGAAGCACCTGTCACCAACGCAATTTTGCCCTGAAAATCTATCATGCCACCGGCTTTCCGCCGTTCACCTCAACCAAGCTGCCAAACATGTAACGCGCATGATCTGAGGCCAGGAACAGCACAACTTCTGCAATGTCTTCAGGTTGGGCAATCCGACCCAAAGGGACGGTTTTGTCGAGTTCCGCCATAGCTGTGGTCGGGTCAAACCCGCGCATTTCAAACCCTGTGCGCAACATCGGCGTGTCCACCTCATTTGGGCAAACAGCGTTGATGCGAATGCCCTGATGAGCGTGGTCGCGCCCCATGCATTGAGTAAGCGAAGCAATTGCGGCTTTGGTCATACAGTAAACCGCGTGATCTGGACCGGGATGTACCCCCCAGCACGACGCGGTGTTAACGATAGCGCCACCCCCAATTGCCGCCATAATCGGGATTGCCGCGCGGCACAGCTGAAATGGGGCTTTCACATTCACTGCGACAGAAATGTCAAAGTCCTCATCACTGCTGTCGGTGACTTTGCCCCTGTGCATTAGACCCGCGTTGTTGATTAGAATATCCAGTCCACCCAGCGCCTCAGCCGCTTGTACGGGCAGGGTATTTGTATAGCTAGGGTCGGTCAGGTCGCCTGGGAAATGCGCCTCTGCATCAATCCCATCGGTGTTACGATCTGTAACCGCGACCCGCGCGCCCGCGGAGCGCAGCATTGAGGTGATGGACCCCCCAATCCCCCCGGCAGCCCCGGTCACCAAGGCGCGTTTTCCTGCGAAATTCATGCTCGTTTCCTCTCATTGACGATTAAAAAGATGCAATGGGCGCCCCAAACTGCGCCTCGTCAGGGGTCACACCAAGGCCCGGCCCCTGGGGCAGCGAGATATGGCCATCTTCGATCTTCACCGGGTTGTTCCTGTCGTAATGGCCTTCGATATAGGGCTGAGCGAGCCATGCCCCCTCAAAAAGTCGCGGCTGAACCGTGGCGCCCATATGGGTACAGGCGGCAGCGATGATGTCGCCCCCCCACGCGTCGTCGCAGGTATGCGGCAAGGAGCGTGCCTCACAAATATTGCGGAAGGTCTGCATGGGTTGCAGCCCACCAATGCGGGTCACTTTCATGCCAAACCCATCCACTAACTCACGCCCCACAGCCTGAATGACGGTGGGCAGATCAACGCTGTTTTCATCCATAAAAATAGCGTGGTTGACCTGTGGGCGGATTTTCTCTAGGTCCTGAACAGTGTTGCAGGGCTGTTCCATGATGAAAGGAATATGCGCCAGTTCACGGCTGACGCGCAGCACATCACGAGTGGTCCAACCGCGATTGCCATCGACGGCAAGACGCATGCCGGTACCTTCGATCTGCTCCCAGACCTTGATGATGGTCTCAATGTCGATATCTACCGGGCGTCCACCCACTTTGACCTGTAGTCGCGGATAACCTTCTGCCTGTTTTTCCCGAGCAAGCCGTGCGATATCGTCTGGTCTTCCGACCCCGGTGGCATAATATGAGGGCACCCGGTCGGTGACGGCTCCGCCCAATAAATCTGACACCGACAGGCCTGTGGCCTTACCAAGCGCGTCATGCACCGCAATGTCTACGGCCGCCTTGGCGTAATTGTGCCCATTCAGAAGGCCCGCCATTTTGCGTTGCACTGCCAGCGGCAAAACCTCTGTTCCAATAAGCCCCGGTGCCATTTCAATCAGCGCCGCACGTGCACCAGATGCATGGGCCTCGGCATAGGTTGGCCCCACTGGGCAGGTTTCCCCCCAACCGGTGGCACCGGTGTCGGTCACAATCCTGACCAGCGTAGTATCCAGCGCCCAGACCTCAGCATTGGCCATCGTGTAAGGGCCGTTTTTTACCGGCAGATCATATTGGTAAATATCTAGCTCTTTGATCCTCACGTCATATCTCCGTTGATGGGGACAGAAAAACCAGCTTGCCAGTGTGTTTCTTGGCCAAGAAGTCCTCTTGCGCGCGGGCGATGTCCGCCAGAGGATACGTTGCCGCCAATGTGGGGCGAATTTCTCCGGCTTCGATGTAAGAAATCAGGTTGGGGAAGATCACATCATCCTGAAAGGTTGACCCAAAGAGGGTCAGGTCCTTGAGGTAGAGCGTGCGCACATCCAGTTCGACCATCGGCCCGGCAATGGCCCCCGCGGTAATGTAACGTCCGCCACGTTTCAGCACCTTGAGAAGCGCGGGCCAGCCAGGGCCAGCGACCAGATCTATCACAACATCAATAGCTTCGTTGCCCAAGGTGGCAATGATATCGGCGTTCCGATCAATCACCTGATCCGCCCCCAGCGCCAGCACCTCATCCCGTTTGGCCAGTGAAGACAGGGCAATCACCCGCGCGCCGCGCCGTTTGGCCAGCTGAACCGCAGCTGATCCAACCCCCCCCGAGGCGCCGGTCACCAACACTGTCTCAGCGTCTACACTGGCGCGGTGCAGCATGTTTTCCGCAGTAGAATAAGCGCAGGGGACCGACGCAAGTTCGGCATCGGACCAGTTGCAATTGACCGCGAAGGTGAATTCAGATTTCGCCACCGTATATTGCGCAAACCCGCCGTCACATTCGCTGCCGAAACTTATGCAGCTAAACGGGGCAGCGGCCGTCAAAGGTTGCATGGTCTGCACCAAGACCCGCTCGCCGATCCGTGTTGGACTTATATCAGCCCCAACGGCAATGATCCGCCCGCAGACATCGGCCCCTTGAATGCGCGGGAAGGTCAGTGGCACGCCTGACCAGCTTGCGTCATCATCATTCACCGTATCGAACCCGGTTGCCCCACCGGTATCCGTGTCTTCTGACACGGATTTGGAATACCAACCGATCCGTGTGTTGATATCTGTGTTGTTAACTGCAGCAGCGGCAACCCGGATCAACACTTCACCGATACCTGGTTCCGGCGTCGGCAGATCCTCACGATATACTAGCTTATCTATCCCGCCGTGGCCGACAAGCTGAACGCCATGCATTGTTTCGGGAAGGGTCATTCGGCAATTCCTTCTGCAGTTAACAGCGCACGGCGAGCCGCAGCGCGGCGCGTTTTGCGACCTGTTGCCCACGCACCATGGCGGTGTCGGTTTGCCCTTCGTGGATGGCCAAAACGGTCTTGCCTTCAAACCTCATGTCAGTGCTCCTGGTTAAGGGCGTCGGCGGCAGGAATTTCACGCTCGCGCCGCGTAATGTAATCCAACAGGGCCTCGTTCACGCCGTCGTCCAGCTTGGGTTCCTTATACTCGTTCAGCATGGCACGGGCCTTGTTCAACGCCCGCTCGTTGATCTCAACCCCGCCTTCGGCCTGCCATTGCTCGATTGAATTATTGTCGAACATTTCGGGCATGAAAAAAGCCTCTTGGAAATGTTCCAGCGTATGTGGGTGGCCCAGGTAGTGACCACCGGGGCCGATATCGGGCACAGCAGACAGAGCGGCATCGAAGTCGTCCCAATTCACGCCTTGCGCCATGCGGTAGCCCATTTCGCACATCTCGGCATCGACGATGAATTTGGCGGTCGAGCAATGCATGCCAGCCTCGTTCCAGCCAGCGCTGTGCCACATGTAATTTGCGCCTGCCATCAGGACCGCGTTCATGGTCATCGCACTTTCATAGCCGGCTTGCGCGTCAAACGTCTTGGCCCCGCCAAGCGTGTTAGAGGTCCGCCATGGCACACCGTAGAACCGCGCCATCTGGCCAATCATAAAATTCATCAGGCTGATCTCTGGCGTGCCAGCCATTGGCGCGCCGGATTTCATGCTTACGGTTGACAAGTAATGACCGTAAATTGCAGGCGCCCCTTTGCGCACGACTTGGGTGTAGGCCAAGGCGCTGAGGGCTTCGGCGTTCAATTGCGCCACGGTTGCGGGTACGCTCGCAGGGGTGTTTGCACCGCCCAACACAAAGGGTGAACACAGGATCGGCTGGTTGCGTTTACAGAATGCCCGCAGCGCGCCTAGCATGGTTTCATCCCATACCAGGGGCGAATTGCCATTGCAATTGCCCGTGACGACAGGGTGCGTGTCGATGTAGTCATCGCCAAACAGGATCGCACACATATCCATCACATCTTCGGCGTTCTTGGGGCTAGTGGTCATACCCATGAACGTCTTATCGGAGTGCTTCATCGACGAATAGGTAATGCGTAAATGTCGTTGACTGATCGGATGATCGTAGGGTTCGACGATGTGATGCGCTGAGGAATGAAGCGCCGGCAGCATGTGGCTGAGCTTGTGAAAATTCGCCAAGTCATCCAGCGTCGGGTTGCGCCGCACGTCGTCAAGATCGCGCAAAAACGGTGCGCCTGTCATCGGGACGAACATGCCATGATCACTACCGAAGGGCAACGAATTGGCCGGGTTGCGGGCTTGATACGTGAAGGTTTCGGGGATCGTTGCGATCAATTCGCGCACAAGGTAACGGTCAAGGTAAACCATCTCGCCTTCAACCTTGGCACCCGCAGCTTTCCAGTCGGCCAGGGCGATATCATCCCGAAATTGCACGCCGACGTTTTCGAGGATGTCCATGGAAGCGCCGTCTATCTTTTCGATCTGGTCGGTGGTCATTGGCTCAGTTAGCGGCAGCTTACGCTTGAGCGGGGGCAGCATTTTGATGTCGCGGGTTTGACGCGCAACTTTGCGCGCGCCGCGCCCACGGCGGACAGTCCCTACTGCATCAACACTCATGCTACGTTGTCCCCGTCGGCAGGATCGGTCAGGTCGATCCAGATTGTCTTGACTTCTGTGTACTGGTCATGGGCATGCAACCCGTTGTCGCGCCCGCCAAAGCCAGACTGCTTATAGCCGCCGAACGGTGTGCCCATATTACCTTCGCCGTAGCAATTCACCGTCACTGTGCCAGCCTTGATGTCGCGGGCTGCACGGATCGCACTGCGACCACCGCGTGAAAACACCGACGCTGCAAGGCCATAATCCGTGTCATTTGCGACCTGCACCGCTTCATCATTACTAGCCGCGGTTATCACACAAAGCACAGGGCCAAAGATTTCGTCGCGCGCGCGCGGGTCGTCTGCTTTGACCTCGAAAATCATCGGAGACACGAAAGGTCCATCGCCGATGCCGTCCAGAAAGCTGCGAACTTTGATACAATGCTCCGCATCAATCAATGCTCCGATGTGGGTGGTGGGATCAAGCGGATCGCCGACTTTCCAATCACGCAGTCGTGCATTGATTTTTTCAAGTAACGCGTCTTTCACGCTGGTGTGTACAATCAACCTAGACGTCGCAGAGCAGTTCTGCCCCGCATTCCAGAACGCCCCATTGACCACATGTTCGGCCACGTGATCTAGGTTCTGCGCATCGTCGAACACCACGGCGGGGTTTTTGCCGCCGCATTCCAGAACTACCTTCTTGAGGTTGCTATCGGCCGCATAGCGCAAGAAGCGGCGGCCGGTTTCAGTTGACCCTGTGAAACTGATCATATCAACGTCCATGTGCCGGCCTAGCGGTTCCCCGACCGATGGCCCGTCACCGGGAAGAACTTGAAGAACGCCGCGAGGGATACCCGCCTCGTACGCCAATTCTGCAACGCGCAGTGCGGTCAGGCTAGTCTGTTCGGCAGGTTTCACGATAACAGAACAGCCAGCTGCCAGTGCTGGACCAATTTTCCATGCCAGCATCATCAGCGGAAAGTTCCACGGCAGAATGGCCGCGACTACACCCACGGGTTCGCGCACGATCATTCCGATTGCGCCGTCCCCAGTGGGGGCTGTTTTGTCATAGATCTTATCGGCAGATTCCGCATGCCACTTGATGCAGTGTATCGTCTCGGGCAGATCTATCGTTTCGCAGTCAAGAATTGGTTTGCCTGACTCCACGCTCTCCATCACCGCCAGTTCGCGGCGGTTACGGGTGATCAACTTGCACAGTCTGATCAGCACGTCCTTGCGCGCATCGGGGTCTATTTTGGACCAACGGCCTTGGTCAAACGCCTCCCGCGCTTTGGTGACCGCAAGGTCTACATCAGTTGTATCTGCAGTAGAAATCTGGGTGATCTCGGCACCTGACGCAGGGTTGGTCGTTGCCATCATTGGTCCGTTACCACGTTGGTATTTGCCGTCGATGAACGGACTGCGTGGCGGGTCTAATGCTTCCGCGATGGCGGAATATTCGGCGTATGTCAGCAGGTTGGTCATGTATTCGCTCCCTTGATGCTGGAAATCGCTGTGTTCATGGTACGGATCACCTCTGCCAATTCGCGTTTGTCGTCTTTATTGAGGGGTTGCAGCGGTTTGCGTGGCGGACCCGCATCAATGCCGCGTAATGTCAGCCCGTATTTGATGCACTGCACAAATTTCCCTCCCTGTTCAAGGACGCGCATTAAAGGCAGCATGGCGGACATGATCGCGCGTCCTTTTTTGAAATCACCTTCGATTACGCAGGCCTCGTAAAGCCCAATATGTGCTTCGGGAGCAAAGTTTGAACCTGCGCAAACCCAAGACCGCGCGCCCCACGCGAAAAATTCTAAGGCTTGATCATCCATACCGCAGGACAAGGCGATATGCGGGTAGTCGCGCGCTAGCATGTGCAATCGGTTGATGTCGCCAGAACTTTCCTTGATTCCACAGAAGTTGGGAGAGCGGCCCAAACGGTCCAGACACTCCTCGTCCATGTCGACCGACATCCGGCCTGGATAGTTGTACAGCATCACAGGAAGGTTCGCAGCGCGATCCACAGCCAGCGCATGCAGCGCGATTTCACGCCCCGTCGGATAGGCGTAGGGCGGTGTAGCAACCAACAAAGCATCCGCGCCCGCCGCCTTTGCGGCCTTGGCGTACATGATGCTGTCTTCGGTCCGGATTGCACCCGTTCCCGTGACCATCGGCACGCGTCCGTTAATCAAACCCGCGCAGCGCGTCATCATCTCTAGCCGCTCCTCAGGGGTCTGTGCGTAGTATTCGCCTGTGGAACCCGCAACGACAATTCCGTGCACGCCTGCTGCGATCAAATACTCGACCGTTTCCACTAGGGCGGCTTCATTCAAAGAGAAATCATCGTGATATGGCGTCACAAGCGGGGTGTAGATGCCTTCAAATTGCATTGATGTTGTCCTTAAGGGAAATGAATTCAACGGGCAACGGATCAGCGCGCACGTAACGCTCCATCCGGTCACGGCTGAGGTCCCAATGTTGGAGTGTAAGGTCGATCGCCAGCGCGCCTTCGCCAGCCTCAATGGCCGCAATCATCGCGTCGTGCTGTTCGATAGCTTTGAGCACTAGCATGGTTTCTGCGGGCGCGGCAGGGCGATAAAACGTTTGGCTCATACGGGTATGATCAATCTGCAGCCGCGCAAGAGAGGCCAATAAATAGGTGTTTGAGGCCATATCACCGATAATGGCGTGGAACGTGTGATTGGCGAGGGCGGCCTCTGCCGCATCAGATAACTTTGCCGCCTTGGCGAAACCTATCTGAGCTTGTTTTAGAGCATCCAATTGCGCGCTTGTCCGGTTCTCGCAGGCCAAACGCGCAATATTGGCATAAACCATCGGTGCCGTCTGGAAAAAGGTACGCAGGACGTCAATGTCCATCGATGCCACCTTGGCGCCACGGTTCTCACTAACCACAACATAGCCTTCGCCCTGAAGGCGTTGCAGCACCTCTCGCAGTGGCGTGCGCGACATGTTGTAATAGCCTGACAGGCCCGCCTCATCGAGATCATGGCCTGGTTTGAGGTCAGTTGACAGAATTCGGCGACGTAAGTCGTCCAAACAGTCAGTTTTCGTAAAGTGTTTCATGCATCATTCCAAAAATTGTATACAATTTGTATGCAATAATGAAGTCTGTCAATCTATTTGGTCTTATGATGTCCAGAAAACTAGTCTGAGCAGTCGTATAAAATTAGCAATGAAACACAACGTTGTGGGTAAGTTATTTGCCAACATCTGCAAAGCGGTCATTTGCCACCGCGCAGCATTTGTGGCTATGGGCTCAAAGCCGCCGTTCGCGGCGTGGAGCAGCAACTTCTGCTCTGGGCCGTTAGTGCAGGGCAAACGTGACATCCATTTTAAGAAATAAGGCAAAGTCGTTGAAACGTATAAGGCAAGGTTGCTGAGACAGAAATTTAGCGCCTGAACAATTTCAATGGGTTACAAAAGGAGATGAGGAAAACTTGCTTGAGATTCCACAGCCGACGTCCGCTAAGCGGACAAAGCTGCCGTTCAGTTTTTATGCTTCGTTGACGCAGCATCTGTTTGCGGTTGCAGCATGTTTATGCTGCGATGCAGTTTAAGTCGCTAAAACGGCCATTCAGATTCCTTGATCGTTGTCGATCTCAAACTGACCTTTTGCTGATTACTGTCGTAACAGACGATACGCAAACGTTGTTGCCATTCATCGACTTAGATCAGACAGCCTTTTCGCTTGGTAAAGTAATTTCCAATTGCGGTGCGTTTACTTTTTAACCCTGGCGTGTTTTTTGAACTGTATATTGAAGGGCTTGCTATACGGGAAATCATTGTTGAGGATGCCAACACGAATGAAGAGAAAGCCATGAACATGTCGCACATAAGCCTGAAGTGGCTTGAGGTTTTCCACTTAGTGGCTTGCCATGGATCAGTTCAAGCTGCTGCGCGCGAAGCCGGATTATCGATTAGCACCGTCTCTCATCATTTGCGAAGTCTTGAAGCACAACTGGGGGTCACCCTTCTGAACCATGCGCGACGACCGATGATACTCACACCAGTGGGCGCTGTGTTTTTTAAAAATATCGATGAAGCGTTAAAGCTAATCCGAATGGCACAGACTGAAGTAACTCTTGGTAATATGACCGAAGCTCGCCATCTAAAATTTGGCCTTATTGAAGACTTCGATAGTGATATTGGACCAGAATTGGCGGTGCTATTGGCGAATGGCATGCCCAAATGTGACTTTGCCCACTATATGCGGTCGAGCAGCGAAATATTGGACATGTTGCAGGGTCACTCCTTAGACATCGGCATCGCGAGTAGTCCCAACAATAATACTGACCAGTTAAAAGAATTTCCCATGCTTCGCGATCCCTTTGTATTGGCTGTGCCTGCAAATTCAACAATCCGCCCAGAAAGTTTTCTGGCGGGATCGGCGGAGCTGACAATGCTACACTACGCAAAAGATCAACAGATCAGAAAGCAGATCGCAGCGCAGTTGCGACGCTTGAACATTGAGATTCCCGTCAGATTTGAAATTGAAAGTAACCAAACAATGATGGCGATGATTGCGGCTGGTGCAGGTTGGGCAGTGACGACACCAGCCTGCTACTTTCGAGCCCGAAGGTTTCACAAACAAGTCCAACTGCACGCGTTTCCTGCAAAGGGCTTTGCGCGTCATCTGTCGCTATTCGCGCGCGAAGAATGCGCTGACGAAATTGTCGGAACCATCAATGCGGCGATGCGAAATCTCATCGAAATGCGTCTAATCAATCCTGCGACCGAGGCGATGCCGTGGCTAAGAGATGAGCTGTGCCTGTTGCCTTTAAAGGCAAATTCCTAAAATAGCGTCAGAGAATGTTGAACTGACTGCGGATCATGGCGTCTTGATCTGAAGAGAGATATTCAGGATGGTGCGTTGCGAGGATACCTCGTACCCGTTCGGTGGCGACGGCCCAAGCACTCTTCGCTCCGTTCTCGGCCCAGCTTTGTGGTTCAATCCGGTCCGCGAGCGATGGATAGAAATAATCCCGTTCCATCGCGGAAATTGTATGCGCTCCGCCTAGAAAATGCCCTGGCCCCAAAACGGCTTCGTTAATCGCATCAAAGCCTAAGTTTTCCTCGCTCACTTCGATGCCTCGCAAGATACGGTAGGTGTTTGAATGCATCTCGTCGTCTAGTACAAACGCTTCAAAGCTAGCGCCTAACAGCGATGCAGTCATGCCTGAGCTTTCATAGATAAGGTTGCCACCAGCGAGGGCAGCGGCAAGTGATGTTAGCCCCTTTTCCGCACCGTATTGCGCGTCAATCGCTTTGGCGTCGGTCATTGAACAGGCCACACCCGATGGAAGCCCAATCCAGTTTGAAAGCTGTGCAGACGCTGCGTTGAGCAATGCACTTTCGCCACTTCCACCGGCGAACGCCCCCGTGCGTAGGTCGACAACCAATGGCCAGTTAGAAAACACCATCGGGTATCCCGGCTTAATGGCGTGAATCATGATTAAACTAGCGAGTGTTTCTGCCAAGGATTGTGCAAGAAATCCGGCCATCGTTGCGGGCGCGGTTGCACCGGCTTGAGCGGCCGTAATACAAGACATTGGAATATTATGTTTGATGCATTCATAAACAACGTCTACGGCATCCTCGCCGTAGCGCATTGGGGAAATGACGGGGCTTATGTGCGCTTTCATAAAAGGACGTTTAGAAAACGCACCTTTGCCACCGGCAGCGATGTCTAGCATTTTGACGATGGGCGCTACATATTCGGCCAATGTAAACGAGGTGGCTGTTGGTTTCGTCGTGTTTAGGAGCAGGGCGTAAGCCGTGTTGACGTCGAGATCAAAGTTGCTCGGCACGTCGGTCGCAACGCAGCACCTCGTATACCAGCTTACATTGGCCAAAGTATCCTGAAGGCGCGTGAAATTATGCAGATCAGCAAGCGTCGATGGGCGGTATGTCCCGCTGTCCAAATCAAGCGTTTGAACGGCAGCACCCCCAGTTCCAAAATAAACTTTGCTTCCCCCCACTTCGATAGAACGGGTTTCGTCACGCCCATGCAGAACAAATGTTTTGGCAGCTTTGGCTATTGCATCTTCAGTCAAGGATCTGGGAAAAACGACTCGTCCTGCTTCGCTGTCTTGTGCGCCAGCGGTCAGAAGGTCCTGTCGCAGCCTATTGGGGATTTCACCCATGCCAAGTTCCGATAAAAGCCGCAGCGCCGTGTCAAAAATGTTCTCAAGATCTGGTTGCGATAGGGGTTTATACATTCCTCCAAACTGACCAGGTGGACAGGGATTAATATTAGGTTTTGCCGCGCGCTTTTTCAGACGTTGTGCCCGCCCACCGCTGCGTCCGGAAGTCATTTTTGATATATCCGTCATAGGGGCGGCCTTCCTGCTTATAATTACATCACAGCAATATACAGAGATTCACTTAAGGCGCCGATATAGCGCCCTAAATTTTCTAAATATATAAAAGTACATTTTGAAAATTTCGAATTAATATAAGTTTTGTTGACCACAACACGTACAACAACACACTTGAATAAAAATTTTTATTGGGAGAGCTCATATGAAATCACGCACCAAAGTTGTTGTTATCGGGGGCGGGATTGCTGGCTGTTCGACGCTGTATCACCTGACGCAAGAAGGTTGGTCGGATGTTGTCTTGATCGAACGCAACGAACTGACATCTGGCACAACGTGGCATTCCGCAGCGCAGGTGACGAACTTTGGTATGAACCAGACGATGGTGGGGCTGAAGACACATTCGATTAATTTATATAAAGAACTGTGTGATGATGCAGATTATCCTGTCAGCTATCGTCACGGCGATGGTGGCATCCGTCTTGCCAATACCCGCGCACAGATGGATGGCTATGCGCATTTTGCATCCATGGCGCAGGGCATGGATGTTGAATTTGAAGTGCTCGACGCAGCCGAATGTGCACGCCGCCACCCGCTGATTTCAACCGACAACCTGATGGGTGGTCTTTGGGATGGCAACGATGGCGATATTGATCCTGCCTCTTTGTGTCAGGCGCTTGCCCGCCGGGCTCGCAAAGCCGGTGCCGAGGTGTACCGAAACACGCCCGTCACTGACTTGACCCAGCACAAAGATGATACATGGACCGTACATACCGAGTGCGGCGACATTGATTGCGATATCGTCGTGAATGCGGGTGGCTACCGCGTTAATGAGGTTGGGGCGATGATGGGTGTTCATCACCCCGTCGCATCGATGGAACATCAGTATTTCGTGACCGAGGATATTCCTGCAATCGCAGATGCTGGCCACCGGATGCCACTGCTGCGCTGTCCTATAAGTGACTTCTACAGCCGTCAGGAAAAAGGCGGCCTGCTTATTGGCTTTTACGAACAAGCTTGCAAAACTTGGGGTATGGACGGCATTGATCCTAATTTTGTTAATGCGTTGTGCCCGAACGATCTGGACCGTGTGATGGACGTATTAGAGGGCGTTTTTAAACGTATGCCTGTCTTGTCCGAAGTCGGTATCAAGAACATCGTCAATGGTCCAATCACATATACCATCGACGGAGCGCCTTTGGTCGGCCCCATTCCAGGCAAGCGCAACGCTTATTGCATCATCGGTCTGCGCGCCGGATTGGGCGAAGGCGGCGGTCACGGCTGGCTGTTGGCTCAGCAGATTGTGCACGGCGAGGCACAGTATGACACTTGGTGCATCGACCCACGCCGTTTTACTGGCCACGCCAATGTAGAACTGACCGCGCTCAAAGCGATCGAGGACTACCAAAACGAATTCCGGTTCCACTTTCCCCATGAACACCGCTCGGCAGGTCGCGGCGCAAAAACCACATCTTTAACACCTGTCTTGGCCGCCGAAGGCGCAGAATTTACCATTGTGAATGGCTGGGAACGGGTTGATTACATCAAACCATCCTCTGATTTTCAGCCCACCCTTGGCTTTCACTTCGACGAAGCCTTTAACGTCATCGCTGGCGAAGTCAAAAACGTGCAGGAAAACGTTGGCCTTTGCGAAGTGAACGGCTTTAATCGATTTGAAATTACAGGCGCAGATCGTCATGCGTTTTTGGATCGCATGTTTTGCGGCAACGTCACTAAAAAGGCGGCGCGCGTCGGGCTTGGTTACATGTTGAACCGTCACGGCATGGTCAAAGGCGAGGCGACAATCGCCAATATCCCCGCATCTGACCGAGGACCGGATCGCGTCTGGTACGGGTCTGCAGCGGCGGCAGAATATCACGATATGGATTGGCTATGCGGGCATCTTGATCCCGCACTCGACGTTCAGGTTAAAAGCCTAACCAATGATCAAACCATTCTGGTGTTGGCTGGTCCCAAAGCCCGCGACGTTTTATCCGCTTGTTCGCGGGGCGATTGGTCACGCGACGCATTTCCTTGGCTAACCGTTCGGGAATGTTTCATTGGTTTCGCGCCCGCAACCGTACTTGGCGTCAGCTTTTCAGGCGAATTGGCGTATGAAATTCATGTGCCTAACCACGCGCTTTATGCAGCATATACTGCATTGCGTACAGCAGGTGACGCGCAAGGTCTTAAAATATTTGGTGCGCGCGCTGTTGACTCAATGCGGCTAGAGAAGGGTTTCTTGCATTGGAAGTCTGACTTGCTGACAGAATTTGATCCCTTCGAAACAGGTCTTGAGCGTTTCGTCAAAATGAATAAACCCGACTTTATCGGCAAGGCTGCACTATCAAAACGTGTTGCAACAGGCCCCCGAAAAAAATTGGCGTCACTGCATATTGATTGTACCCACGCGCCTGCTCAGGGCGGCGCTTCCGTGAAAGTGGGGGGCCGCGTGACCGGTACCATTACATCGGGTGATTGGGGACACCGTTTGGGAATGAACCTAGCATATGGGTTTGTGAGCCCAGAGCATGCCGAAATAGGCACTAAAATGACCGTTGATGTGATCGGTAAACCGGTGGCCACAACTGTGATCGGCGCAGGTCCCTATGATCCCACAAACGCCATTATGCGTGGCTGATAGAAATACCTACTGGGTTCGCAAGTTGTTTTGTAAGAATGAATTATTAGCCGCAATGTGCTTGGCTGACCGGGTTCCACTTATGGCACGGCGTGCAAAATCGGGCATATGTAGAAACTTCGGTGCTGAGAGCGCGCACAGCGGAAAAATCGCACTCACTGTATTGGCTCATAGCAGCCATTCGCTGCACCTTGCCCGAAGGTCCGCTAAGGGCTAATTTCTAAAGTAACTCCACAGCTTCGCTCAACTGGTCAGAGTTCACATCTATGTACCCTCTGTGTTGAGGATATATGTGAATGCCCTGGAAGCGCTGCAAGAAATCGCACGCCTACACCCTTGTTTGCCAGGGGTAATACATGTCCTGCGGCCTGAATGACTTGAGGCGTACTTGAGGCCAATTGCTTTGTATATGTCCAAGAACAGCTGGCACATCTGATGCTTAAGACCTTTTGCCCGATAGCACTCTCCAGCGACCCGCACCATTTTTGTATTCGAAGCTTTGTGCGCTTGCATACAGTGCATGGTTAAGTTTCGTTTGGTCGGAGTACCCCCAAAGGTATAGACTTTTTTCATTGATCAGCCTTTGCCATCGTTTTCTGACGCCTTTCCAGAAGCTTCTGGTGAGATTCCGAGGTGCCGTCATGGAATGAACCAAAAAGTTTGTCCCAGGGTACTTCGAGGGTGCCATAGTTACATTCGAAATAGCGATGATGCATCTGGTGATGAAAATTGCCCAGTTCCAAAGTTCGCTTGTCTTTGACCAGCAATGCATCAAATCCGGTATGTGAGGTGGCAGCTGTCAGTGCCTGATTTTGCATGTGATAGAGGATAAGAATGGGATGGGATGCGACAATGAAATGGATTAAAATTGAACTGAAATAAAGCAGATGCTCAACTGGATGCATGGACAAGCCAGACCAAGGTCCAATATTCGTGTTACGATGATGCAGAGAATGAACCGATTTGTACAAAGGTGGACAATGTATAAGGCGGTGTATCCAGTAAAAATGGAAAGAAATCCACATGGGCGTTAATACAAACATCGCGACCAGCCACACAGGGTTCTCTGCCCACCAAAGAATAGGTGCAAAGCCATTTGCCATCGCCCAGAACATCAAGACTTCAAAAGCTGTCCAGAAAAATACTCCACTCGTTAATGTCCAAAACATATTATCTTTTAGCTGACTTCCGAGGGTGAACATTCGCCCCTTTGATACTATTTCTCTGGGATCAAACTTAAGCTCATTGCCCTGAAACTTGCGAGAATGGAAAAAAAAGTGAAGCCCACCAGCAACGATGGCAATCAACAGGAAGTTGCCGGCGTAGATCTTGGTGATCCAACTGATTTCCAATGTTTCAGTTTGCTCAAGTGTTGGGTGAAAATAGAACCAAATAAGGCTCGCCAAGGCTACCAGGATCAGATTTTCCCCGAAAACAAACCATCGAGCACCGAACCACCTTGCAACGCCTATAGGATTAAGCGGCCACTGGAATAAAGGTGAAGTGTTGATCGGGACATCTGGTCGGTAGTTCCATTGCCGAGTGAACCGGTCATCCTTGTTCGATGTGCTGGTGTCAGTCATTTTCGTACCTTCCTGCATAAAATCTGGTTTTAAAATATATAAAAGAAACTATAAGCTTTGAAAAACGCAATTAATTTGGCAAATACCTTTGAAAATCAGAGGTTATGGGGGTGTGATATGCCGTCACGTCTTTCGATCAAAGCGATGCAGTATTTTCTTGCCGCGGTTGATAGCGGTTCTCTTACGACTGCCGCGCAAAAATTGAACGTTGCACCTTCTGCAATATCAAATGGCATTGATCAGATAGAAGAAGAATTTCAATTGGATCTCGTGCAACGTTTTCCAGCCAAAGGCATTCACCCCACAACAACTGGTAAAACAATGGTTCAACGTATTCGCCGTTTAATTGAAGAATACGAAAGCCTTCTATCGGGAGGCAAAGAACTTCGAGAAAGCCTGTCTGGCAAACTTACTATAGGATACTACGCTCCGGTCGCACCATCTTTCCTGCCTGGCATAGCCGCGCCATTGCTCAACCAAAACAAGGACATACGCCTAGAATTTATAGATTGTAACAATGAAAGCGCACAAACAGGACTCTTGAACGGTGATTTTGATGTGATTTTGTTTGTGGCAGACAACGCAAAACCCGGCATAAAGTGCGAGGCGCTGATAGATGCACCACCCTACTTGCTGGTTCCTAAATCTCACGGTCTAGCAAGTTTGGATTCTGTTTCATTTCATCAACTTCAGGAAGTGGATTTGGTGCTGCTTGATTTGCCATTTACTGCCCAATATCTTCAGGGATTACTTGATGAGAATTCAATAAAACCCCGTATTGTTGCCACTGCATCTACAACAGAGATGGTGCGAAGTCTCGTGGGGGCAGGAGTTGGATGCTCTATTTTGAATATGCGTCCACTGATAGACGTCACGTACGGTGGAGACCGTGTAAAGGCAATTCCGCTCAAGACACTCCGGAAACCGCTGGCGTTATCTCTAGGCTATATCAACAGAAACCCGCGCCGAGTAGTAAGTACATTTATCAAATCATGTCTTGATTATTTCGGTCAGGATAGCGCTCGGGCTCTAACTACAAAGTCTGAATATACTTCGCGTCGGGAATAATCTAATATAAAATTGATGAAATGCCTAGAACGGAAGCGCAACCTCTGTTCATTCCGCGACACAACCTAAATAACCAGATTGGGCTCACTGCCGCCATTCGCTGCATAATCATCTAACGGCTACTACGCGGACAAAGCCGCCTTATGCAGATGCAGCTAGTGCTAACGCGGCATTTGCTTGCATTTGCAGTAGTCATATCGTTGGGGCGCGGCGGATGTCGTCAGACCGGTCATTCGCGAGGTTTGTTTTTCTGCAAAGTGATCCGACGACTGCTTTCGTAGTGCCATACCTGGTCCGACAGGGATTAAACTCTCGGAGTTTTCTCAGCCATGGCATTCATTCAGGTTTCAAAAGTCCTGCGCCCTTATCCAGTCTCTGAAGAGTTCTGCGGCTGCCGAAATGTTCCCCTTTGTTGGCAGCGAGATACAGTAAGCGAAGTTTGTCAGCGCAAGATCCGAGATCCAGACGAGATGACCGCTTTCGATCTCTGGCTCTGCAAACGCATCCTGCATCCCCAATCCATTTCCAGCAATGACCGCCTGAAGGCGGCTGTTGGCGTCCGGCAGCGAAAGTGCGTTCTTTCTCGGCGCGAATGTCAGTCCCGCGATGTCATGCCAGTCGCGCCAGGCTGCCATGCCGGATGCATCCGGCAAGAGGGGGATTTCCCGAACGGCATTTTCAAGGCCAAGTGCTTCGACGCGGGCTGCGGTTTCCGGGCTGGCCAAAGGCCTGGTGTTGGATTTGAACAGCACTTCAACGTCCATGTCCTCGGCCGAAGGATCGCACCAGAAGATCGACAGATCGAGAGCGCGGTTCTGCAGATCGGCCCTGGTATTGATCGGTTCGACCTTGAGCGAAATGTCGGGATTGGCGCGGGTGAAGTCGGACAGCCTCGGGCCGAGCCACCGCGCGATGAACCAGCTGTGGGCGCCCACGCACAGTGGTTCTTCAACGGTTGATCTTATCTCGTCCATCACGGTCTCGATATGGCTCAGGTGCCGTGCCGCTGCGTCTTTCAGGCGCGTGCCTTCCGCCGTCAGGCGGATATGAGTGTGGCGGCGCTCGAACAGGCGCACGCCCAATTCGTCCTCCAGCTTTGCGATCTGGTAGCTCACCGCGCCCTTGGACATGTTCAAGGCATCCCCTGCCGCCGTGAAGCTCATTCGCTCGGCAACGGTGCGAAATATGTTGAGGCTGTCAAAGGATCGAAATCGCATGATTCTGTTTAATTGATCTGAACACAGAGATCAAGAAATTGGGTTTGCCGCTGACCGGTTTGGACATCTACTCTCACTGCAGGGAGAGACATCATGACACCACGCGATCCGATTTCGCATTTGCCGACCCACCAAGTCATCAACATGCCGCCCCACATGGGCGATCAGGACCTGTGGGGGAATGATCGTGCGCTGAGACACTGGGCATCTCACATGGGCGGGGCCGGTCATGCCGGGCATTTTGCCCATGTCGGACATCTCACCGGGCTGGATGAGACCTTTGAGAAAGCGAACCAAGCCAACCGACATGGGCCGGAATTGCGCGCCTTTGATCGCTATGGCATGCGGATCAACGCGGTAGAGTTTCATCCCGCTTATCATGACCTGATGCATCTCGCGATTTCCAATAAGGTGCATAATTTCGCCTGGCATAACGAGGACAATGCAGGACATGTAGGCCAGTCTGTTCTAACCTATATGTTCAGCCAGCCCGAGGGCGGCGTGATGTGTCCGATGGCGATGACCTATTCCGTTGTGCCGTCGCTTCGCATGGCACCGTATTTGGCGGAGGAATGGATGCCGCGCCTTCTGTCAACGCAATATGACAGGCGCGACATTCCGGCGGCTGAAAAGACCGGCGCCATGATCGGCATGTTCATGACCGAGAAACAGGGCGGGTCGGATGTGCGCGCCAATTCGACAGTGGCCCGACCGATCGGTGACGGCTACCTGCTGACCGGGCACAAATTCTTCTGCTCGGCCCCGATGTGTGATGCATTTCTGGTACTGGCCAATACCGAAGTTATGGGAATTTCCTGCTTCCTCGTGCCCCGATGGCGACCCGATGGCACGCGCAACACTCTGTTTATCCAGCGGATGAAAGACAAACTGGGCAATCACTCCAACGCGTCGACCGAAATGGAGTTTCAGGACACATACGGTGTGATGGTCGGCGAGGAAGGCCGTGGCATCCGCACGATCATTGAGATGGTCACTGGCAACCGGCTGTATTGTGCCATGTCCTCGGCCGGAATCATGCGGCAGGCTTTGGTGCAGGCGTTGCATCATACATCGCACCGCTCGGCCTTTCAGAAACGCCTGATCCAACAGCCGCTGATGCAGAATGTTCTGGCCGACATGGCGGTTGAGGTCGAGGCCGCGCTGGCGCTCGGGCTGCGCGTGGCGCAGGCGATGGACCGCATGGATGACCCGGCCGAGGCGGCGCTGGCCCGCATTGGCACGGCAGTCGCGAAATACTGGAACACCAAACGCTGCCCGAGCCTGGTGGTCGAGGCGCTCGAATGCCATGGCGGCCCGGGCTATGTCGAAGAGAGCATCATGCCCCGGCTTTACCGCGAAGCGCCGCTCAACTCGATCTGGGAAGGGTCGGGCAATGTGATGGGGCTCGACGTGCTGCGGGCCATGGGGCGCGAGGCCGAGGCGATCCCCGCCGTGATGGCGGAACTGGAGAAGGCGCGCGGAAACCATCCCAATCTTGACCGGGCAATCGACGATCTGCGCGATGAACTGGCCGACCCGGAGGGGCTGGAAGCCCGAATGCGCATGGTGACCGAGATGATGGCCCTGACCTTGCAAGCGGCGCTGCTGACCCGCCACGGCGACAGCCCCGTTGCCGATGCCTTCTGCGCCAGCCGCCTTGCCCCACGCTATCGCGGGGCGTTCGGGACCCTGCCCAAAGGGCTCGACCTTGACGCCATCATCAGCCGCGCCCTGCCGGGCTGATCCACTCACCCAAGACCGAAAGGAGCCATGGATATGGCCGGAATGGTATTGCCCATGATCTCTAGCTGTGCTCGTTCGCCATGGTTCAAGGCGACGCGCGAGATCACCACCGCTTATGGTGACCACGAAGGGCGTCTGACGCCCGTCACCTTTGAACGGCCAATCGTCGATGAATACCGGGTTTTGCGCACCAAGGCGGGCATTTTCGATGTGCCGGAGGTCCCGCTGGAAATCCGGGGGCCGGATGCGGCGGCGTTCCTTGACCATGTGTTCACGCGGCCTGTCAGCACCATGGCCGTAGACCGGGGCCGGTACGGCTTGATGTGTCATCATGGCGGCGGCATTGCATGCGATGGCGTGGTGTTCCGGCTGGCGGACGACAGGTTCTGGTATGTCCATGCGGACCGCGACGTGTTCACATGGCTTCAGGCCCTGCGCCCCGGCCATGACGTTGAAATTCGCGATCCGGGTGCCTGGGCGATCCAGATACAAGGGCCGACCAGCCTTGAGATACTGGATGCCTGCGTCGATGGCGGGGCCCCGGACGGGTTCAAATATTACCACGCGCGTCAGGTCACCATGGGCGGTCAGCCCGTCCTGATCAGCCGGACGGGATGGACCGCCGAACTGGGCTTCGAAGTCTACAACATGGATCCGCATGTCGACGGCATGGCGCTTTGGTCTCACCTGATGGCGGCAGGCGCACCACATGGGATGGAGATCCTGTCGACCTATGCCATGAACCCGCGCCGGATCGAGGCGGGGATCATGAATTACGGCACCGACATGGGGTGGGACACAACGCCGTTCGATCTGGGGCTGGGCGGGTTTGTCGACTTCGATCATGACTTCGTCGGGCGGGACGCCTTGCTAAGCGCTGACCGAAAGCATCGGTTCTCTGGCTTCATGACCGAGGCGAGAGACATCAAATGGGGATCGCCTGTCCTGACGGATGGCCAGGTGGTCGGCCGTGTGAAAGCCTTCGAGCCATCGCCAACCCTGGGCATGGGGATCGGCTATGTCCTCTTCGACACGCCCGAGGCCATGGCGGCCAATGCGTATACCGTGAAGGGCCGAGACGGGACTGAACATCCGCTGACCCTGCATGCACTGCCGTTCTTTGACCCTGACAAACGCATCCCCCGGGGCCTTGAGATCATGGAGTTCAAGGGATGAAAGACACTGCCTCCAGCGCTCGCCGCGAAAACCTGAAACGGCTCCTGAAACCGCGCCACATCGCTTTTGTCGGTGGCAAGGCGGTCGAGGACTGTATCAACGCCACCCGAAAATCCGGCTTTGCCGGGGACATCTGGGTGGTGCATCCGAAATACGAGGAACTGGCAGGCATCCCATGCGTGCCCACCCTTGCCGACCTGCCCGAACCGCCGGATGCCACCCTGATTGCCGTATCGCGTGAGCGCACCATTGACGTAGTGGCAGAACTTAACGCAATGGGTGCGGGCGGGGCGGTGTCCATTGTCGGCGAGTTTGCCGAAACGGGAGAGGACGGGGCCGCGTTACAGGCTCGGCTGATTGAAGCGGCCGGAGATCTTGCACTTGTCGGCCCGAATTGCCTTGGGCTAATGAACATGTTCGATCGCGCAGCGGTCTGGGGCGGCGATAACGTGTTCGAACCGGTCAGTGGTGACGGTGTCGCTCTGATCAGCCAGTCGGGCTATGTCGCCTATTCGATCACCAATGTCGAAGAGGCTTTGCCGCTGGGCTACGTTATCAGCATGGGCAATCAGGCGGTGCTGAACGTCGCCGATTTCATCGAAGCCCTGCTGGATGATCCGCGGGTCCGCGCCATCGGCCTCTATCTGGAAGGGATCGTCGATGTCGCCGCGCTGAGCCGTGCGGCCCTGCGCGCGACCCTAAAGGGCGTTCCGATCGTGGCTTTGAAGGCTGGCGGCACGCAGGAAAGCTCCGAACTGACCCGCAGCCATTCGGGCACCCTCGCGGTTGCAAACGAGCTGTGGAGCGCGCTGTTTCGCCGCCTCGGCATCGTCGAGGCCGGGTCGCCCAAGGTCTTGGTCGAGACGCTGAAGCTTCTCGGCTCGCCCAAGCTGCCAAAAGGCAACCGCGTGGTTGCTGCCGCAAATTCCGGCGGCTATGCCGCGATGATCGGCGAAAAGGGATGCGCCGCAGGTCTGGAGTTTCCCGCGCCAAGCGATGCAGCACAGCAAGCCTTGCGCGAGGATGTGCCCGATCTGGTGTCGCTGCTGAACCCGCTCGACTGGAACCTGCCCTGGGCCAGCATGGCGCGGTCCGAGACCTCGGATGTCGGCCTTGGCCATCTTATGACCGATGAGGTCGACCTCTTGGTCTATTTCATCGACTGGCCCCGCCAGAAGGATGTCGCGAACGTGTGGTGGCCAACGCTCGAAGGCCTGATCCGCCTGAATGCACGGATCGCCCAACCGGTTTTGGTCGCAAGCGTCTTCCCCGACGGGTTGCCCCCGGAATTGCACCGCCAACTGACCGAGGCGGGCCTGATCTGCCTTCAGGGGCTGGACGACGCATTGGCGGCGATCGCAGCGGCAGGCAAATACCACAGCTTGCGTCGCGTGGTTCTGGCGGACCCTGAAAACCGGGAACTGTCTGCTCCCCCACCCGAGCCCAGGTCGGTCATCCAACTTGACGAGGCAGAGGGAAAGACAGCATTGGCAAGCTGGGGGCTGACGACCCCTATGGGCGTGACGGGTTCGGCTGGGCAAGTGATTGCTGAGGCCGAAACACTCGGGTTTCCGCTCGCGGTCAAGCTTCTCAGCGCCGATCTGGCCCACAAAAACCACGCAGGCGCGGTGCATCTGAACGTGAGCAGCAAACCCGCGCTGGAAGACGCGATTGAGGCAATCAGGATGTCTGTCAGAGCCTACGATCCGGCCCTGTCAACCGAGTGTTTTCTGATTGAACGCATGGTGGCGTCCCCCCGTGCCGAATTCATCGTCGGCATCAGCTACAAGCCGGGATTAGGGCATGCTTTGGTCATTGGTCGCGGCGGGACGGCGGTTGAAGAGCTGAAGGATTATGCCACGTTGCTGCTCCCGGCGGGTCACACGCAAATCGAGGACGCGCTTGCCAGCCTGAAGATCAGCGGCAAGCTAAGGCTGTCCGATACCGAGCGAACCGCGCTTGTGACGCAGATCCAGGCTGTCGCTGCATTTGCGGAACAGCACAGAAGCAGTTTGGTGGAGCTCGACGTGAATCCGATCATCCTTGACTCAGACGGGCGCGCCACTGCTGTAGACGCGTTGCTCCGACTCAGACGGGAGTAATCGGTCAACCTCTAACCTGTTCTTTCAGCCAGCTCAGCATCGAGCACGCACCGGGTGACAGTACTCTGCCAGGAAACACGACGTGGTAACCCGCGCCCTCCAGCTGGGTGTCGGTAAGCGGCACCAACGTTCCGGCTTCCACCTCTGGCGCGACCAGATCATCCCATAGGGCGATGCCCTGGCCATCCACTACCGCCTGAACGCGGCTGTTGGAGTCCGGGATCGTCAAGCTGGACCGGCTGGGCGCGTAAGGCAGCCCTGCTGCTGCGTGCCAGGCCCTCCACCCCGCATCGCCGGAGCTATCGCCCAAAAGTGGAAGCTGCCTGACCGCCTCGGCCAGACCAAGCTGCCTTACCTGCTCAGCAACTGCACGGCTGGCGGTTGGCACAGCAGGCAGGGACAGAAGAAGTTCGCTCTTGTGACCCACCCAGCCGTCAATTCCCCAGAGGATTGCCATGTCGACTTTGACCGATCTCATCATGTCGACGGAATTGATCGGTTCGATCCGCAGGCTGATACCGGGATTGGCCTCAAAAAAGCGGGTGAGCCTTGGCGACAGCCAGCGTGAAGAGAAGTAGGTCAGCGCGCCAACGGTCACGGCACCCGAGGCCGTGCCGCGCAGGTCTTCGATTTCACGGTCGATCTGGCTTAGGGCCGTTTGGGACACATGCCACAATCTGCGCCCTTCTTCTGTTAGCTCCAGTTTTGCGTGCGCGCGCTCGAACAGTCTAAGCCCAAGCTCGGCTTCGAGCTTGCCCACCTGGTAACTGATCGAGCCTTTCGATTGATGCATCTCGTCCGCCGCCTTGGTCATCGACAGAGTGCGGGCAACGGCATCAAAGGTCTTGAGGGAATCATAAGAACGAAAGCGCATGGCTATTGTCTAATTTTTTCGAACGACTTGTGCAAATCATTAGATTTGCACCAAGCGTAGGTGACCAAATAAGCTAATCTCAATGCGTGGCACCCATCTGTCCTTGTCGAAGATCACCCGCAGACGTCTAACAACTCTGAACGGTGAATCACATGACAACCGACCTTTCCCACTATCGTTTCGTCGCCAAAGCTTTGCTGAACAAGGGCGCGCGTCCGCGCGAGCTTGCCCGCACCATGCCTGCACATCCGCTGAGCTACATGGAACTGCCCTTCGATCCCGAATACACGCTCTACAATTCGCGCCTGACGCCGGAGAAACTCGACACGGCCACGGATGACGAGATGTATTGGGCCGTTCGCACCAACGTCATTTTCCGCCACACCGGGGAACTGCCAATCGAGATTAGCGGGCCAGATGCCGAAACCCTGCTGAACAAGGTGTTCACTCGCAGTGTCAGCAAGGTCAAGCCGGGGCGCTGTTCCTATCAGTTCGCCTGCTATCACGATGGCGGCATGATCACCGATGGGGTGCTTTTGCGGTTGTCGCAAAACAGATTCTGGATGGCGCAGGCCGACGGCGACCTGTTCAGTTGGTACAAAGCACATGCCGAGGGGCTTGATGTGAAAATCCACGACCCCAATGTCTGGGCCAGCCAGATTCAGGGTCCACGGTCACTCGAATTGCTGGCCGCTGTGCTGGACGGCCCCATGCCCGATCCTTTCCGCTATTTCGATTGCGCCGAGGTTTCCATCGCGGGGCAGACCTGCTGGATCAGCCGCTCGGGCTTCACCAATGAATTAGGCTGGGAAGTCTACCTGCTGCCGGACACCAACATCCCTGCCATCGGCGACCGGATCATGGAAGTCGGTGCGGCATTCGGCATCCTGCTGACCGGAACGCCGGTGTTTCGCGCGCGGCGGATCGAGGCCGGGTTGCTCAATGCCGGTTCGGATTTCGGAGCCGAGACGACGCCGTTCGACGCAGGGCTTGGCGGGTTTGTCGAGTTCGACGACCGTGACTTTGTTGGCCGCAAGGCGCTGGAGGCCGCAGATAAGTCCTGCCGCACTTGGGGCATGCGGGTCACCGGCGGCGTGGCTCAGCTTGGACGCGTCATGACCATTGATGGCAAGGAGGTCGGCCGTGTCTGTTCCTCGGGCTATTCGCCTTATCAGGGCTGTGGTGTTTGCATCGTGCGCATGGACGACCCCGCGCAGGGTCCGGGAACAAAGGTAGAGGTGCTCTGCGCCGATGGGTCTACCCGCAGCGGAGAACTTTGTACCTTACCAATGTATGACGCCGACCGCCTGATCCCACGCGGCAAGCTTGTCGACATCCCCACAAGCCCAATAGCGGCGGAATAACCATGTATGACCTGACGCTCAGCATTTCGCACGTCCCGGCCCAATCCGATTTGGATACGCGCGAAATCACCATCGGCGCATTGCTGCGCGAGGTGGCTGCGGCGCGACCGGAGGCGGAGGCCTTGGTCGAAGTCAGGCAGGACGGTACAGAAGGACGCCGCTGGACCTACGCCGAACTTCTGAAAGATGCCGAGCGGCTGGCCATGGCGCTCTCCACCCGGTTTGCGCCCGGTGAACGGGTGGTAGTCTGGTCGCCTAACAGTCCCGAATGGGTGCTGATGGAATATGCTTGTGCGCTGTCCGGGCTGGTGCTGGTGACCGCAAACCCGGCCTTTCAGGCGCGGGAGCTGGCCTATGTGCTGGAGCAATCCGGCGCGGTTGCGCTGTTCCTTGTCGAGGAATTCCGCGGTAATCCCATGGGTCGGATCGGGGCTGAGGTCACGGCGAGCATCCCATCGGTGCGCGAAGTCACAGATATGAAAAGCGACGCGCTATTCGCGGAAGGCGCCCGCCCGCTTGCTTTGCCCGATGTGGCCTCGGGCGACGCCGCGATGATCCAATACACGTCCGGCACCACGGGGTTTCCAAAAGGGGCGGTGCTGAGTCATCGCGGGCTGGTCAACAATGCGCGCTTCTACGCGGGTCGCTGCGGGGTCACCGAGGCAACCACTTGGGTCAACATCATGCCGATGTTTCATACCTCGGGCTGCGGCATGGTCACGCTTGGCTGCCTGCAGGCGGGTTGCCGGATGGTGCTGATCAGCCTTTTTGACCCGGACATCGTGCTGGATCAGTTGGAAGCAAGCGGCGCGGACATCATCCTTGGGGTGCCAACCATGGTGGTGGCGCTGCTCGACGCGCAGGAAAAGCGCCTGCGCGACCTGTCAGCTCTGAAACTGATCAGCTGTGGCGGTTCGATGGTTGCCCCCGAATTGGTGCGCCGGGTGCAGAACTTGATGGGAGCCGGGTTTTCGACGCTCTATGGCCAGACTGAGCATTGTCCGGTGATCACGCAACACCACTTGTCGGACAGTATCGACGACATCTGCAACACGGCTGGCCAGCCGGTGGCTCAGACCGAGGTCTCGATCCGCAGCGTCAATGACAACCTCGCCGTTGCCATTGGTGAGGTCGGAGAGATTTGCGCGCGCGGCCCCTGTGTCATGCTGGAATACAACGACAACCCCAAGGCCACGTCCGAGACTGTCGACGCGATGGGTTGGCTGCACACCGGCGATCTGGGCCGGATGGATACGCGCGGCTACGTCACAGTAACGGGACGCGTCAAGGAAATGATCATACGGGGTGGCGAGAACTATTTTCCCGCCGAGATCGAGAACTGCCTGTTGGAGCACGCGGGCGTCGCCGAGGTCGCCGTAGTCGGCCTGCCGGACCCGAAATGGGGCGAGGTCATCGGCGCGTTCATCCGTGGCACGGGACCGCTCGACAAGGCCGCGTTGCACGCTCATTGCCGCGCAAACATGTCGCCACAGAAAACCCCGAATGTTTGGGTGCAGGTCGAGGACTTCCCCCTGACCGGCTCGGGCAAAATCCAGAAATTCGTTCTCCGCGATCGTTTCGTCTCTGGGGAATATGCTTAACTCTGACTGACAGGAACCGCCATGCAGGATGCATCCAAACACTATATCAACGGCCAATGGGTCGCCTCGATCGACGGGCGCGAAATCGCGGTTGAGAACCCGTCCACAGAAGAGAAGATCGCCACGATCACTTTGGGTGGCGTCGCTGATGCCGACGCGGCCGTCGCCGCAGCCAAGGCAGCTTTCCCGGCTTGGGCGGCAACAGACCCTTTGGACCGGATCGCCGCACTGGAGCGGTTGATGGAGGTCTACAAGGGCCAAGCCGAAGACATGGCGCAGGCCATCAGCTTTGAGATGGGTGCACCTATCGCATTGGCAAGGACGGCGCAGGTAGGTGCCGGGGCGGGGCATCTGAAAAACACCATCCGCACGGCAAAGGGTTTCGCCTTCGAGCGCCCCTTGGGAGACCACGCGCCGTGCGACATGATCCTATACGAGCCGGTTGGTGTCTGCGCCCTGATCACGCCCTGGAACTGGCCGATGAACCAGGTGATGCTGAAGGTGGCGCCGGCGCTGGCGGCAGGGTGCACTATGGTGCTGAAACCGGCCGAACAGGCACCGCTTAGCGCCGTGTTGCTGGCAGAGATGATCGACGCGGCCGGTTTCCCGCCCGGTGTGTTCAATCTTGTGAACGGCGATGGTGCCGGTGTTGGCGCGCATCTCACCGCGCACCCGGACGTGAACATGGTCAGCTTCACCGGGTCGACCCGCGCTGGTGTCGCGATCAGCAAGGCCGCGGCAGATACCGTGAAACGCGTCAGCCTGGAACTGGGGGGCAAGGGGGCCAACATCATCTTCGCCGATGCAGATGAAAAGGCCGTCACGCGCGGCGTGCGTCATTGCTTCAACAACTCTGGCCAGTCCTGCAACGCGCCGACGCGGATGCTGGTGGAGCGCTCGATCTACGACCAGGCCATTGAAACCGCCCGAGCCGTCGCCGAGAAAACAGAGGTCGGACCTGCGGACATCGAAGGCCGCCAGATCGGCCCGGTTGTGTCTGAAACACAGTTCAACAAGATCCAATACCTGATCAAGCGCGGCATCGACGAACACGCCACGTTGATCGCGGGTGGGTTGGAGCATCCTGACGGGCTGAACCGGGGTCACTTTGTGCGCCCCACGATCTTTGCCGATGTCACGCCGGAAATGACGATCTGGAAGGAAGAAATCTTTGGCCCGGTTCTGACGATGACGCCTTTCGATAGCGAAGAAGAGGCAATCGCCCTGGCCAACGACACGCCTTATGGGTTGACCAACTATGTCCAGACCGCCGACAAATTTCGTGCACGCCGCTTGGCGCGCGGGCTGCGCTCGGGTATGGTCGAGATGAACGGTAAATTCGGTGCGCCCGGAACACCTTTTGGTGGGATGAAGCAATCCGGCACGGGTCGTGAAGGCGGTGTCTGGGGGCTGGAGGAGTTCCTGGAGGTCAAGGCCGTAAGTGACTGGGGGTGAGCATGGCAAAGGTTCTTTACGAAAAAGACGGCCGCATCGGCCGGATCACCCTAAACCGTCCAGAGGTGATGAACGCCATCGACGATGACTTGCCGCGCGAGTTGGCGGCAGCAGTGGCGCAGGCGGATGCTGATTGGGACGTGCATGTGATGGTGCTGTCCGGTGCCGGCAAGGCGTTTTCTGCGGGTTACGATCTGGCCCATTACGCCGAAGGCAATGGCCCCAATCAGGTCGTGCAGGAGATGCCTTGGGATCCGATGCAAGACTTCCAGTTCATGTGGGCGAACACGCAGGCCTTCATGTCGCTCTTCCGGGCAATGAAACCGGTGATCTGCAAGGTGCACGGCTTTGCCGTCGCGGGGGGATCAGATATCGCACTGTGTGCCGACCTAACCATCATGGGCGCGACCGCGCAAATCGGTTACATGCCCACCCGGGCCTGGGGTTGCCCGACCACGGCGATGTGGGTGCACCGGCTGGGTCCGGAAAAGGCCAAGCGTATGATGTTTACAGGTGACAAGATCAGCGGGGTTGAGGCCGCTGAGATGGGGTTGGTGTTGAAATCCGTGCCTGATGACCAACTGGATGATGAGGTCGAGGCACTGGCAACGCGCATGGCCACCGTTCCCATCAATCAACTGGCCATGCAGAAGATGGTGATCAATTCCGCTGTCGAGGAAAAGATCAACCAAACGCAGCGCCTTGCCACCGTGTTCGACGGCATATCCCGCCATTCACCCGAAGGCATGAACTTCAAAGCCCGCGTGGAGCAAGTCGGCTGGAAGCGGGCGGTGCAGGAACGCGATGAAGGAACCTTCGACTGGACCCGCAACAAGCACTTCGACTGACAAATCCCGCGAATTACTTGGAACCAACCGTTCGCGTTGGCGTGCTAGATTACGACAAAGCGCCGCCGCCAGTGTAAAACAGTAAGAATAAACAGCTTCGTTCCGAACGAAAGGCTGGTTTTCCCGCCGCAAGACAGCGTCTTTGCCAATGCATCCGCAGCAATTTGTCCGCTGCAAGCGCGCGCAGCAAGAAAGTCGAATTCACAGGTTGGGCTCTCAGCTGCCATTCGCTGCATGATCATCTAACGGCTACTACGCGGACAAAGCGCGGTTTCGTGGTATCCGGAATAAAGCCGCGCGTTCTATTTTATGTGATACATGCTTAATGACGCAATTTTAAAAATTGAGCGTTTCGCGCTTTAGCTCGGAAATTAGGAACTCAGCGGTTACTTTGATTTTTTGCAGGCGGAACTTTGGCGGGTGGTAAAGCAGATACATCGCCATTTTTGTATCTCCGCTGGTTGAAAGAGGGCCGTCCTCAAGATCGATCGCCTGTAGGCGGCCATCAGCGAGTTCTGCCGCAACCGCCCAGTTGGGAAGAAGAGCGAGCCCTCGCCCCTCTATCACATTCTCCATCAGCGAGGGGCCATGGTTGCTGACAAATATTGGTGCCAGATCTATTGCCTTCCATGTTTCGTTCCTACATGTTTGCCACTTTAACACTCCGTGTGGCGTGCGATACATAACAACCGGGTGATCATTAAGCTGATCTGCCCACTGAGGAGCGCCGCGCTCGGAGATATAGTCGGGTGACGCCACCAAGATAAATCTATGTTCACCCAAACGCCGCGCGACAACTTGCTCTGGCAGTTCTGCGGCCGCGCGAATTGCAATATCTGCATCGTTATTCGAAAGATTGAGAATCTGGTCCGTGATATTCATATCAAACATTATTGCTGGGTATAAACGTCGCAATCGTTGCAATGCGGGAAATACGTATAACTCGGCATATCCAGGCATGGCAGTAATACGCACGTTTCCTGTTGGCATAGAAGATTGAGCCTTCACCATCTCATCGGCCAAATCAATTGACTGCAATGCGGTTTTGATTTCGCTCAGATAGATCTTTCCTAGCTCAGTGAGACTGACCGACCGCGTTGTGCGAATAAACAAAGCTGCGCCAAGATCAGCCTCCAAATCTTTTATACGCCGGGAAACAGAGGAAGACGGTACACCAAAATGATTGGCTGTTTCGCTGAAGTTTAATGTCTGCGCTAGCATTGCAAAATAGCGGAAAGCGCGAAGCCTATCCATGACTGAACCTTTAAATTATTGCCTTTTAGACACCAGTCATAGCTAAAATTGTGATCTTATCAATAAGATCAAACAAATTTATGATCATTTTAGCAATGATAGAAAGTAAAAGAAAATATGAAAGCAGCCGTTTTTCACGAATATGAGGGCCCGGTTGAAATCGCCGAGGTCGCCAAGCCCGAACTACAAGATTCAAGCGTCTTAGTGGAAGTATATGCTGCCAGTTTGAACCCGATCGACAACATTCTACGGGCTGGTTATTTGCGTCAGATGTTAGAACTCACGTTTCCGCATGTGAAGGGCTATGATGTGTCGGGCACGGTTGTTGAAGTCGGAAAGAATGTCAAAAGCGTTAAAATTGGCGATGAGGTATTTGCCCGCCCTAACCAAATGGATGCTGGTTCGGTTGCTGAGTTTGCGCGCATTCAAGAAGACGAACTAGCGATCAAGCCTTCTAACATGACCCATGAACAAGCGGCCTCTGTCCCTCTCGCTGGGCTGACTGCGTGGCAAGCGCTGGTCACCAAGGGTAAGATTAAAAGAGGCAGCAAAGTTTTGATCCATGCCGGTTCGGGCGGTGTGGGGACCCTTGCCATACAGATAGCTAAGCACTTCGGAGCTTTCGTTGCAACGACTACCAGTGGCAAAAATACAGGTCTTGTTAAAGAGCTGGGTGCTGATTTAATCATCAATTATGCGACCCATAAATTTGAAGATGAGTTGTCTGATTACGATTTGGTTATCGACACTATTGGAGGTGAAACGCTCGCGCGCTCTTTTAAGGTGTTGAAAAAGGGTGGCACGATGGTTTCGGTTAAAAGCCAAGATAATGATAACCTCGCTGAAAAATACGGCGTCCACTTTGAATGGTTTTTTATGTCTCCGGATGGCAAGATGCTGTCTGAGTTGGCTAAACTGATCAGCCAAGGCACCGTCAAAACCGTCATAGATAGCATCTTTCGGATGAATCAAGCCGCAGAAGCATTCGACAGGCTGGCAACCGGTCGTGCCAAAGGCAAGGTCGTTATAGCCGTCAAGTAATCGCTGTTATTACATTTAACTCACGTGGTGAATGCCAATTTGTGCTGACGAAATGCCGCGAAACAGAAAGCCTTAATCATGTTTAAAAAACTTCTGGGCATTGCGCCCAACCCGACCGAAGACGGCGCCTTTATGCCATCACGTCTTGCCCTGAAATTAGCGACCTCCTCCAAGACGGATTACGATGGCGGCGCATATCTCAAGCCCTACAAGGGTGGAAAGTCCCGCGTTCTGGTGGTGTTGACCGAAGAACGCAATATGACAATGGCGAATGGCAAGAAGTTTTCGACAGGCAATCATCCAGTGGAAATGGCACTGCCCATGCTGCATCTGCAAGCTGCTGGGTTCGCGCTTGATATCGTCACCCCAACAGGTGCGCCGGCAGCTATTGAAATGTGGGCTATGCCGAAAGAGGATATTGCAGTTACAAAACTTTTTAGCGATTATGCCGAGTCGATTAAAAATCCGGGTAGCCTGGCAAATTTCGCAGTCAATTCCTTGATCGACGATACGCCTTATGTTGGCGTATTCATTCCAGGCGGCCACGGCGCGATGTTAGGTCTTCCTGAAAACGAAGACCTGGGTAAAATATTGCGGTGGGCACACGGCAAAAACATTTCCATCGTTTCCCTTTGCCATGGCCCAGGAACATTGATGTCGGCTAGAAACAATGGAAATTTCATCTTTGATGGTTACAAAATTGCTCTTTTCCCTGACAAGGTCGACAAGCAGACACCAATGCTGGGTTATCTGCCGGGCCACATGCCCTACGAGTTAGGAGAAGAATTAGGAAAGCTAGGCTTAACCATCGTCAACAAAAAAGCCGACGATACTTGCCACATAGATAGAAATTTAATTACGGGTGCCAGCCCTATGGCTTCCAACAAACTCGGTAGGCTTGCGGCAGAAGCATTATTGGAGACCGCCCGCTAATCGGCAAACAACGCAAGGCGTATTTCAGACATTCATGCGCTTTGCAGCATTAGTCACTTTGGGCTCATAGCAGTCATTCGCCGCAATGCGATTAAATGTCCGCTTTGCGTATAGAGAGCCATGTGCACGGTAAATCTTGATGCATAACCCAAAATAGCCTCCACCCTTTCTTCGGTGGAGGTTTTTTAAGCTTTGCGTCGGGTATGGTGCGCCTGAGTACAAAGAGTTTGCGCTGTCTCGCTGTGTATTTAGTAAAATTGAAACCTCAAGTAAAAGTGCTGCAGCTATCCACCTTTCCACCCTAGCCCAGTATAGCTGTGCTTTTAGATCGATCATTACTCACCCTCGGGTGATTATATGCACCCTAAGAAATACATTCGAGCGTGTTTGAGCGTGTAAAACACCCACACAGGCACCCGTAAGGCCTGATAGTGCAGTATACGTGAATATCATGCGGGTACTTTGTGTATTTACTACGGGTGCCTCTGGTCGTGAGGCACCCCCTAAACCAAGCAGATACGAAAAGTTCACTGTATCGCCGTATCGCCGTATCACTGTATCACGGGGGTGATAATTGTTTAGTATCAGTAGTATAGCGCGATACAGTGCTCGGCTTGAACTGTATCAAACAGTGTATTTATAGAAGGCACCGTATCGCTATCCCCTAAAACTGAGCACTTTCGAGCATCTATGATGGTAACAAGAAAAGGAGATTACCATCATGCTTACCTTATTCA
>LGRT01000005.1 GCA_001642945.1 Rhodobacteraceae bacterium SB2
GGTTAATGCGTTGGGTCGTTTCCTATGGGCAGAACCAATCCTCTCGGGTGCGCCACTTCCTGATTTTTTAAAAAAATAAACACAATAAAAGCTTAAGTACTACCCCTTAAGTTTGTTACTTTTTAGCTCTAGAGCTTATGACGTGCAGAAGCCTCTAAGTTAAAGAAGACTAACTCTTAATATTTAAACATAAACAATTAATAACACTTATGAAAACAAACACAAAATCATCTCAGCTACCCTGCAATGAGGATAGTATAGTTGTGTAGGCCTCGGTAAGCCTCATAAGTCGACATCTGATCTGACTTCGAAAAGAAAATAATATCATGCTAGCAAACAGACTCATTGGAGTTGACGTCGAAACCACGTCGTTGAACGCAGTAATTTTGGATGCACATGGTCAAGTGCTCGAGCGATTTTTCGAGGGCTAAGACAAAGCAGAGGGTCGTGTTAAACATACCGCCATAAATGAAAAACCAATTTTAATTCAGTATAATACATCGTTATATTTAATGGAAAATGGCGCGCCCAAGGGGTAATTTCACTTCTTACGATAGCACCGAATTACTGCTAACATCTTTATATTATTTTTGTAGTTAAATTGATGATCTTTCAAATAAAAAACTTGCTATCGATGTAATAACTCCATTTATTGAAGGCTAAGTCAAATTCTGGGAGATAGGATGAATGGCTGTATCGACGATACAAAGCGATCTTGAAATTTATGGAAATATCCAAAGCCAAGGAGAGGTTGTGATTTCTGGGTCCATTAAAGGCAATGTTGCCGCAAAAGCCGTTGATGTGAAAGACAGCGGAATGATCGCGGGTAATATCACATCAGAAGAAGTGCTGACCGAAGGTAAAATTAAAGGTAAAATCAAAGCCACATCCGTAAACCTAAAACTGACCTCATCCACCGATACGCAAATGGTAAGCAATACGCTTGTGGTAGAAACAGGGGCTGCGCTTTTGGGGAAATTCAAAATCGGGGCGTAAGCAACTGTGCTTTGGGGTATGCTTTATTTTCTGATAACGACAGTCTTTTAATTTTTACGCAGTTCAGATCCAAGCCGCCAGGCCATCCAATCTTCTGGCGTATCAAGATCGTTTGTTGCATGCGAGCCGGGCAGCGCAATATGTTTTATCGCGTTTCTGTCTTGTGCGATCAAGGCACGGGCGCCTTGATCGCCCTTTAAGGTAGTTAAGGATTTAAAGCAGCGATTGGGAAACACCACCGGATGGCCCAGCCTCCCATCGGTAGAAATTGCTTGAGCAATTACCTCGGGGTTTTTCTGATGCGCAGCCACTAAGAGCTCAATATCCTCGCGCGTTAAGTCTGGCATATCTGCTGGAATGATCATCACACCAGAATGAATGCTCTTTTTCAACATGCTTGCGGCGCTGGCCAGCGAATAGCCCATGCCGCTTTGTGAATTTAAAATGAAGCGTCGCTCAATTGGCAGGCCAAGCAAACAAATTGATCTGGGATGGGCCGCATCTGGCAAGGCTACGATCACCTTTGCTGAGACTTGGCAAGCAAGCAGGGTTATGCGCTGAATTTGGGGCAGGCCAGAGATTTTCTGCGTCAGTTTGTCTAATCCTCGCATCCGCTTGGATTGCCCAGCTGCCAAAATGATAATCGCCATTTCCATTTAGTTTTTATACAGCATTTAACGCAAAATGTAGACCCTAGAATTCTGAACGCGGGCTATTTGGCTGCAAAGTGATCGCTTAACCCTTACATTTACCCTTCCAAACAGGCGCCAAAATATTGGCTCGGGCAAGGTTTAGAGTGGCCTGATTTTCAATTCTGTGATGCGGTTTGCAATACGACCCGAAACTTCAAAGCGAAACCCGTGAAAGCTAAAAACCTGACCTATAATGGGTATCGTTTGCGCCTCGTGAATGACCAACCCGGCGATTGTGTTGGCTTCGGTATCGGGCAAAGCCCAATCATTAGCGCGATTTAGGTCTCGAATGGTCATCGTGCCGTCAATTACAAATTGTCCATCCTCGGTCTGTGCAATCGAGCTGGTGACATTTTCGTCAAATTCATCTGTGATCTCGCCTACGATTTCCTCAAGTATATCTTCTAACGTCAAGAGGCCTTGCAAACTGCCATATTCATCAACGATCAACGCAAAATGCGCATGTCGGAGCAAAAACTGTCGCATTTGATCATCCAATGGCGTTGTGTTGGGCACAAAATACGGCTCCATCGCCACATCTCTAATATCAAACGATTCAAAGTTGCGCGTCGCCGTTTCTGGATTGCTCATAATTCGGTACACTGTACGCGCAAGATCTTTGGCATGGATCACACCAATTATGTTTTCGGGGTCATCCTTATAAACAGGAAGCCGCGTATAGCTGCTATCAAGGCATTGATTTAAGATATCCATCGGCGGTTGGTCTGCATTGATCATTTCAATTTTTGAACGATGCAGCATAATTTCTTCAACCGCCCGCTCAGACAGGTCAAGCGCCCCAAGAATACGATCTCGGTCTTCCTTTTCAACGATCCCCTCAGAATGGCCAAGGCTCAAGGCCCCGGCGATTTCTTCGCGCATCGCCTGATCAAGCATATGTGTATCGCTGCGCACGCCAAACAATCTGAGCACACCCCCAACCAGCCAGCGCACGGCGCTGGCGAAAGGCGAGAATAAAACAATACATATTTGGATGGGGCGGCTGACGCGGGCTGCTGCGGCCTCCGCATTTGTAATGGCGTAAGTTTTTGGCAAAACTTCTGCGAAGACCAAAATGAGAACCGTCATCACCAAAGTTGCCAGTGCCACGCCACTTTCGCCAAAAGATCGCGTGAAAACAGCCGTTGCCAAAGATGTTGCCAGAATATTAACCAAATTATTGCCCAATAGGACCGAGCCGATCAGGCGCTCATTATCTTCGGTGATGTTAAGGGCGCGTTTCGCAGCGCGGGAACCCTTATCCGCCTGCGCCCGCAATTTTCCGCGCGAGGCAGCGGTTAAAGCCGTTTCGCTGCCCGAAAAAAAGGCAGAAAGAATTATCAAGCCCATGATGGTGCTGATCGTGATCCAGAACGCGGTATCCATATCGGTTTCCGATGTGCCTTTATTCGCTAGGTTAAACTTTTATAATCTATGCAGCTTATGCTCTGTGCGTTCAAGTCGGTTTGCTGGGCAGCCGGTCTATTTGGCTTTTTTTGGTGTGCTGGAAAGCGGGTGGTGGTCTAATACCAATTGTTGAAGCTGATCTTCCAGAACATGGGTATAAATCTCAGTAGTGGCAATATCTGCATGCCCCAAAAGCGTTTGTATAACCCGCAAATCTGCCCCATTCTCCAGTAAATGGCTGGCAAATGCATGCCGGATCGTATGGGGTGTGACTTTGGAAACATCTAAACCCGCGACAAGCGCCCAAGATTTAATTTTTTGATAAAACCAAATCCGTGACATCGGCGTATTGGCGTCGCGCGAGGGAAATAAGAAGCGCGACAGCGGCTTGCCATCTTTGCGCGCCTGTTTGTCTTCCATGTCGCGCAGCGCAATCCAAGCCGCCAAATGGCGTTGGGCTGCTGAGGTTAGGGGCACCAGCCGCTCTTTACCGCCTTTGCCGCGTACCAGCAGCATCTGAGGCGTCCCTCGAACCTCTGCCAATTGCAAAAAGAGCAGCTCGCTCACCCGCATTCCAGTTGCATAAAGCAGGTGCATCAAACACGCGCTGCGGCTCTGTTCCCGCAGATCTTTGCCAGCGCTTTCGGCGGTTGCAAGTAATCTATCAACATCGCTTATGCTCAGCGTTTTGGGAAGCTTTTGGCTTCGCCCTAGGCCGGTGATTTGAGCAGCGGGATTGTCGTTTCGCCATTCTTCGGTAAAGGACAGAAGAAAAAACTGTTTTATTACCGATAAACGGCGTGCTCGGGTTGCGGGGGCAAAACCCTTTTGTTCTTGGTCAACCAGATAAGATTCAATGTGCTTTTGGGTGACCTTAAGCAGTTTGTTCCGGTTTCCCTGAAGCCAAGTCGCGAAATCTCTTAAGTCACGTTCATAAGCCGCGATTGTATTTTTTGAGGCGCCCGTTTCGGCAATTTTTATTTCTAAAAAACTATGAATAAGCCCCTGATCTGTTGTCATTAATAGCCCAACTTAATTAATGAGAGCGTTGCGCGTCGTGCGGTGTCGTCAAGCCCAATGTGACGTAAGGTGGACAGCGCTTCGATTAAATCTTGGAGGTCACCGTCGTTGCCCTTTTCGAATTGTAAAGTTGCGTTCAGAATAACTTCGCCCAGCTTGCCTTGCGCCAATAAATTGCTCACTGAATATGGAATACGCGGCGTTTTATAGGCTTTTAAAATAGCCTGTTCAAATTCATTCCGAGGGGAAAAAAAGGTAAATCGGTTTAACGCAACCGCGACCTCTAAGCGATGTTTGCGCGATCGGGTGATAAGAGCTTTTGCCGCATCTTGGTAATGATCGGTCAACAACCCCATTTCATGCACCAAAACAAGATCTTGTTTTAATAGGTTGGCCGCGACGAGGCGTTTGTAAAAAAGCCGCGCGATCGGCGTTGCAAGCGCCGAAGTGCCCAAAGCGCTCCAGACAGTGCGTAGCGCAACTGATATCCGCGCAGGCGCGTTGGCCTCTAGAGCCTGTTCCAAGTCTTGGATCATGGTGACTCGGTCCCATATTCCACCTGAGGCAGGAGCTGGTTTTTTTGTTAATAAACCCAATAATTGATTATCGCTGAAAACGCCGCTTTTGCTTAAGCGTTCTGCAGCCTCTAATTGTGCTTTCCAGCCCTTATCGCCAGAGAGTTCGGCGACCGAAAAGGCCAGGGGTAAGTTATTGGCGGGCACAGGCTCACCAAAAGCTTCATATAGACGATATTCAAGCGGTGTTGGGACGCTATCGGCTGAAAAATAAAGATCGCTTATTTTTTCTGAGCCCGTTTCCAGAAAAAAATGCAACATGGCGGTTTCGCGTGGTGTTAGGCTTTGCAACGCCTCTGCGGTGGTCAACATAATATTCGCGCTTTGCCATTCCCCCCGGCGCGCAAGGCAATAAATGCGGGCGCTGTCGTTTTCAAATGCGGCCCCTAATTGGAGAACCTGTTCGCAGGCGGGTTCCAGAGCTTCACTATACATAGAAAGATCGAATAGAATGGGCACCAAAGGTGCGGGCAGGGGGGCGGCGCGTTCTAACATTGCAAGTGCAGGGTCGATGGCACCATATTGTATCAATTTTTCAAGCTTCGCCCGAAGGAAGTTAAATTTTCCGTTGCTGTCATAAGGCGCATCGCCCTCTGCCAGCATGACCCGCATAGTAAGACTTTGAATCGAAGGGTTTTGACTTACTTGGCTGGCTTCTAAAAGGCTGAGCAAATCCTGCGTTGTGCTGTTGCGCCATAGCGTCACGGGCAAACCCGTGACTTCCGGGGGCAGTAAGCCCACAGCGTCGCGTTGGATGTCTCTTAAAACCGTTACTTCAATATCGGTTGAAACGGTTGCGCTGAGGGCGGGGTTTTCGCGTAGATTCGGCGTTGAAGATAGTTTAGGGCTGCCTTTTATGCTGTGCTCTGCCAGCCAATCAATTGCTGATAACGGCGTTTCTGCATGTACGCCCAAGGGCAGCATCAAACAGAAAAGCCAAAACCTACCCTTCATTCAGAATCACCGGCACCGTTGTTAAACTTCGCGTAGGCGCGAAGGACACGCCAAAAAAAGGACCAAAATAAGCAAATAAAATCAAAGACATAAAGCTTAATATTGCCAGTAGGAAAAGCCATTTTATAAGACGGAACATGCACGAGACCTTGGTGAAAACGCATTTAACTTAATTTATACCTAGCCTTTCTTCCAATATCACGCCATTTCCTAGTCACAATTGACGTTTTTGATTTGTTTGCCAATAAGGAACAGCATGGCGCTGATATTAAAAAAACCTCTGGTCTTTGTTGGCATGATGGGGGCGGGTAAAACAGCGGTTGGTAAAGCCGTTTCACAGGTGCTGAATGTGCCCTTTCTCGATTCAGACTCAGAGCTTGAAAAGGCTGCCAACCTTACCATTCCAGAAATTTTTGACCGCCATGGAGAGGCTTTTTTCCGCAGGAAAGAAACGCAAGTCATCACTCGCTTGCTTGGCAGCCAATTATGCGTTCTTTCAACCGGGGGTGGGGCGTTTATTTCTGAGCAAAACCGAGCAGCGATCTCTGCGCAGGCCGTTTCGGTTTGGTTAAACGTGGATTTGGATGTTTTGTGGAATCGCGTCCGTCACAAAGGCAACCGTCCGCTTTTGAAAACATCTGATCCTTTTGCCACGTTGAAGTCCTATTATGACAAGCGCCAGAGTTTTTATGCTTTGGCCGATATCGAGCTTCGATCAAACGCTTTTAATTCAATTGATGAAATGGCGTTGAAAGTGATAGCGGCGTTGCGTACGAAACCAGAGCTTATTGAGGAAAAAAACGATGCGTAAAGTGCATGTGGATCTGGGCGCGCGCTCTTATGATATTGTCATTGGCACCGCCATTATAGACGATTGTGCAACGCTGCTGCGCCCTTTATTGCATCGCATGAAAGTGGCAATTGTCACGGATGATCAGGTCGGTGCATTGCATCTTGATGCTTTGGTAGGAACGTTAACAGGCGCCGGCATCGACTGCGTGAGCCTGAACCTGCCCGCAGGCGAGGCGACCAAATCATGGGCTAAACTGGGCGACACTGTAGATTGGCTGCTTGCGCAAAAAATTGAGCGTCAAGACGTGGTTATCGCGTTGGGCGGGGGCGTTATCGGCGATCTTGTTGGTTTCGCGGCCGCAATTTTACGAAGAGGTGTCCGCTTCGTTCAAATTCCAACGTCCTTATTGGCCCAAGTTGACAGCTCGGTGGGTGGTAAAACCGGCGTGAATAGCCGCCATGGCAAAAATCTAATCGGGGCATTTCATCAGCCCAGCTTGGTTCTGGCAGATATCGGCATTCTCGACAGCCTGCCGCAGCGCGATCTTATCGCCGGATATGGCGAGGTTGTAAAATACGGGCTGCTTGGAAATGCTGATTTTTTCGAATGGCTCGAGGTGAACGGCCATTTGATTGCTGCAGGCGATAAGGTTGCGCGCGAGGAAGCCGTTAGAACATCGTGTCAAATGAAAGCCGATATCGTGATGCGAGATGAAACCGAGCAGGGTGATCGCGCTTTGCTCAATCTTGGGCACACGTTCTGTCATGCTTTGGAAAATGCAACCGGCTATTCACAGCGTCTGCTGCATGGTGAGGGAGTTGCCATTGGCACGGCGCTGGCATTTGAACTGTCAAGCCGATTGCAGCTTTGCTCTCAGGAAGATCCCAGCCGCGTTCGGGCGCATCTCCGCCAGATGGGGATGAAATGTGATCTGAAAGATATTCCTGGCGATTTGCCCACAGCAGAGGCGCTTTTGGATCTTATGTTGCAAGATAAGAAGGTGCTCGATGGCACATTACGCTTGATACTTGCCAAAGGCATTGGTCAGGCTTTCCTTACGTCTGACGTACCACAATCGGCGCTGCTTGGGCTTTTGAAAGATGCGCTGGCTGATCGTGCAGCCTAATTTAAGGCTGCGCATATATCAATCTTAAAAGGGAATTTCATCATCCAGGTCGCGTGACGGGCTGGGTTGCCCTTGCGGCGAAGCATAGCCGCCGCTCGCGGGCGTACCACTGTCATAACTTCCCATATCGTCATTGCCGATGCTGCCATAACCAGCGGAGGCGCCAGCATTATCGCTGCGACCGTCAAGCATGGTAAGCTCTGAGCGGTAAGGGCGCAGCACAACCTCGGTGGAATAACGATCGGCGCCGGATTGATCCTGCCATTTTCGGGTTTCCAATTGACCTTCAATGTAAATTTTAGAGCCTTTGCGTAGATATTGCTCAGCCACGCGCACCAGTGGTTCTGAAAAGATCGCAACGCTGTGCCATTCCGTTTTCTCGCGGCGCTCGCCGGTGTTTCGATCTTTCCAATTTTCAGATGTGGCGATGCGAAGGTTGCAAACTTTGCCTCCATTTGGGAAATTTCGCACCTCGGGGTCTCGGCCTAAATTTCCGATTAAAATAACCTTATTTACCGAGCCCGCCATGATGTTTCTCCTGTCGAATCTAAAACCAATCTTATTCAGGTTAGAACATTCAAAACCAGTGAAGGAAAGATTAATTGCGCGTCGCGTTTCGTGAATGGCTGTTTTAGAAGCCCATAAACGGGTTTCTGCGATGAAAGCGACGCTTTACCGAAGGCGTTACGGCTCAAAGCCGTCTTGGGTCGCATCTGCTCCAGTGATCCATTTTGCTGCGAAACCACGTGCGTTGTCGTTTGGCATATTGACGGGTTGCGATTGTGGCGTCTTCGATCGCTTTGCTTAACGACATTTCTCCGCGCAGATGCGCGATTAATTGGCGTGCTCCAATGGCGCGCGAGGCAGGCAAATCAGCGCTCCAGCTGGGAAGATTTGCCACTGCTTCCTCCAAGGCGCCTTCCTCGATCATTTTGTGAAAACGGTTTTGAATGCGCTGGTTTAACCAATCTCTATCAACATCGCATAGAAGCGTGATACATCGCGTTTCTGGCAAGAGCGGCTTGGGGGTAGAGGCTTGCCAGACGGCAATCGATCGTCCGGTGGCTTTCTGCACTTCCCAAGCCCTTTGAACGCGCATTGGGTTTTTGCAGTCAATTTGGTTTTTGGTTGCGGTATCAATCCCGCTGAGAAGCGAGCCAAAGCCATTCTTACTTATTTCTTCTTCCGCAGCTTCGCGAATTTCTGGGGGAATGGCCGGAATATTTGCCAAACCTTTTGTCAAAGCTTGAAAATAAAGCCCTGTGCCGCCGGTTATGATTGGGCGCCGCGGCGCGTTTAGCAAGGGTGTGATTTCTGCCAGCCAATGACCCACGGAATAGGCTGCGTCGGGTGCAATATGGCCGTATAAAAAATGTGGCGCTTTATCTTCATCAACGTTGGAAGGCCGAGCGGTTAATACTCGCCAGTTGCTGTAGATTTGAAATGCATCGGCGTTGAGGATCGCGCCGCCAAATCGCTCGGCTATTTCCATCGCGAGGGCAGATTTGCCGCTGGCCGTGGGGCCGGCAATCAAGATCGGGCACGTGTCCGCTTGCTGAGCAATATCTGACAGAGTAAACTTATTCATCCGGATCGCTTCACTTTTACGCCTGGGCACAGGTTTACCGGCTATTGTTCCTCGAGTGAATGTGTGATTGAAGAAAAAAATACACTTAATACAATTTGATGTTCATCTGTGCTTGTCAAAGGAGCCGTTACATGACCGAGGCCACACCGTCCCAAACAACTTATTCACGTGTCATGTTAAAAATTTCAGGTGAAGCATTGATGGGAGAAACCGGGTTTGGTTTGCATCCGCCCACCGTTGAACGCATCGCGCAAGAAGTCAAATCAGTGCATGATATGGGGGTTGAAATTTGCATGGTGATTGGTGGTGGAAATATCTTTCGCGGCCTTCAGGGCAGCGCGCAGGGTATGGAGCGGACGACCGCCGATTATATGGGCATGCTTGCCACCGTGATGAACGCCTTGGCGATGCAAAGCGCGCTCGAGGGGCTGGGGGTGTTTACGCGCGTGGTGAGTGCAATACCGATGGACCAAGTGTGTGAGCCCTATATCCGCCGCCGCGCGGTTCGCCACCTTGAGAAATCGCGCGTTTGTATATTTGCCGCCGGAACGGGCAACCCCTATTTCACCACGGATACAGCTGCGACTTTGCGCGCAACCGAAATGGCCTGTGAGGTTATTTTAAAAGGCACAAAAGTGGACGGTGTGTATGATAAAGACCCTGTTAAATTTTCCGATGCAAAACGCTACACAGATATCACATATGATGATGTTTTGGCGAAGCATTTGGCGGTGATGGATGCAAGTGCAATCGCGCTTGCTCGGGATAATAATCTGCCGATTATTGTGTTTTCCTTAGATGAACCCGGTGGTTTCAAGGGAATACTCGCCGGAGAAGGTCTCTATACAAAAGTGTCTGATTAGGGTTACAAGACTTTTAAGATGCGGAACCGCTAGCTTGCGGTGTAACATAAATAACGAGTTTAGGGCATGGCAGACGATTTTATTTTAGATACAGATGATTTACAGCGTCGTATGGATGGGGCTCTGGGGGCTCTGCGCACAGAATTTGCGTCGCTGCGTACGGGCCGGGCCTCGGCTTCAATGCTTGAGCCAATTACAGTTGAAGCCTACGGGCAAAGAACGCCGATCAATCAGGTTGGCACCGTGAATGTGCCCGAACCGCGCATGGTAACGATCAACGTATGGGATAAATCGATGGTGAATGCCGTTGAAAAATCTATCCGTGAAAGTGGTCTTGGTATAAATCCGCAGTTAAATGGCACGATTATCATGTTGCCAATCCCGGAATTGAATGAAGAGCGGCGTAAAGAATTGACCCGTGTCGCGGCGCAATACGCCGAGCATGCACGGGTTGCGGTGCGCAATATCCGCAGAGATGGTATGGATCAGGTGAAAAAAGCCAAATCCGATGGTCTGTCTGAGGATGATCAAAAGTTTTGGGAAGATGAGGTTCAAAGCCTAACAGACACGATGATTAAAGCCGTCGATACGTCTCTTGAAAAAAAGCAAACCGAAATAATGCAGGTGTGATTGAGCAAAGATGTCTAAGGATTTCTTGCAAAACCAAGGCCCTGCCCATGTCGCGATCATCATGGATGGGAATGGCCGCTGGGCCGAGCTGCGTAAAAGACCGCGTTTACTTGGGCACTACGCCGGCGCACGCCGGGTTCGTGAAATCGTAGAAAGCTGTCCTAGTGTTGGCGTTAAGTATTTAACGATTTTTGCATTTTCAACAGAAAATTGGAAACGTACGCAATCCGAAGTATCAGGTTTGATGAGTTTGTTTCGGCGCTATATCCAACGCGAAGCACAGAATTTGAAAAAAGAGATGGTGCGGGTTCGTTTTATAGGTGACAGGCGCCGCCTCGACAAAAAACTCGTCGATCTAATGGATGAATTAGAGCTGTTGACAAGTGAAAATGATCTTGTTCATTTGACCATCGCGCTCAATTACGGCGGCCGTGATGAGGTGGCTCGTGCCACTAAGCGATTAGCATATGATGTGCAAAAGGGCAGCCTTGACCCAAAAACCATTGATGAGGAAACGCTGCCAAAATATTTGGACACCTATGTTTTGCCTGATCCCGATTTGGTCATCAGAACGTCGGGCGAGGCGCGTATTTCTAACTTTTTGCTGTGGCAATCGGCCTATGCCGAATATGAGTTTATTGATACTCTTTGGCCAGATTTCAACAAAGAAACGTTTAAGCAAACGTTGGATAACTACGTGGGCCGCTCTCGGCGATATGGGGGCGTTTCAACATGACTTCCAGCACTGCTTGGGCTGATTTGCCTCTGCGGCTGGCTTCTGCGGTTATTTTACTCCTTGTTTGTGGCTTTGCGCTGTGGAGCGGAGACTTTGTGTTCACGCTGCTTCTGACTGTGATCTTACTCGTTATGCATTGGGAATTGGCGCATATGTTGACGCCCATGTCAAAGCAGGTAGGAGCCGTCAGCGGAACCATCGCGGTGCTGACGCTGATATTGGTTTTGCGCAATCCCGATAGCGTAAAAGGAATAATTTATTTGGGCTTAGGGGCAGCCTGTCAGGCTGGTTTGTATTTTCGCCTAAAATGGCAGGGCGCGTTGGCGTCTGTTTGCATATTCATGACCGTCTTGTATCTGGTTGCGCTGCGCGCATCATCGGGCTTGGAGATGATATTATGGTTGATCTCGATCGTGGTTTTGACGGATGTTTTGGGTTATTTTGCTGGGCGTGTCATTAAGGGCCCCAAATTTTGGCCGAGCGTTAGCCCCAAAAAAACATGGTCTGGTATTTTGGCGGGCTGGCTTGCTTCTGGCATTTGTGGATGGTTTTGGGTGTCTTACGGATTTTTGCCGCTATCTGCAGGGTTTGCAATTTTTTTCTCGGTGGCTTTGGCCTTTGCATCGCAAATCGGGGATATTGGAGAAAGCGCCTTAAAGCGCGGGGCAGATCAAAAAGACAGCTCAAGCCTCTTGCCTGGGCATGGCGGCTTTTTGGACCGTTTTGACGGTTTGGTAGGCGCAACAATCGTATTTGCCGCGGCCAATATGTTCATGAGTTTCGGATGAAACGAATTAGCGTATTTGGCGCAACGGGTTCAATTGGGCAAAGCACGCTTGATCTCGTGAAACGTGACCGTGAAAATTTTGACGTTCTTGCGTTATCTGGCGGGCGGAATATTGCGCAACTTGCGCAAGATGCAATTTCCACCGGAGCTCAGGTTGCGGTAACAGCCTTTGATGAGGAATATCTTGCTCTGAAAGAGGCTCTGGCCGGAACAAAAGTACAAGCAGCGGCTGGACATAATGCCTTATTAGAGGCCGCCGATCAGAGCGCAGATTGGGTGATGTCGGCAATTGTTGGCGCGGCAGGCCTTGAACCGGGGTTGCGGGCTATGCAGGCGGGGGCGGATCTGGCTTTGGCCAATAAAGAAAGTATGGTGGCAGCTGGTGCCTTAATGCGCAAAACATCGGCTCAGAATAACGTGGCTTTGTTGCCTGTAGACAGCGAGCATTCTGCGGTGTTTCAGGCTTTGATGGGGGAAGGCCGCGATACTGTTGAGCGGGTGATATTGACCGCATCTGGCGGAGCATTTCGAGATTGGAGCTATGACGATTTGGCGCGGGCGACACCAGAGCAAGCCGCAACCCATCCGAATTGGAATATGGGGCAAAGGATTACGATTGACAGCGCCTCCATGTTCAATAAGTCCCTGGAAATAATTGAAGCAAAAGAACTTTTTGATTTGAACTCGGGCCAAATTGAAGTGCTGATCCATCCGCAGTCATTGGTGCATGCTTTGGTTGGCTTTCATGATGGCGGGTTGATGGCGCATGTCGGGCCGGCTGATATGCGGCACGCGATAGGCTATGCACTCTATCACCCGCATCGCAAAGCCCTGCCGATTGAGCGCTTGAACCTTGCGGAAATTGGCAGCTTGGAATTTTCAGCGCCTGATTTTAAGAAATACCCTGCTTTGGCACTGGCCTATGAGGTGCTGGATATTGGGGGGTTGTCGGGGGCGGTGTATAACGCGGCTAAAGAGGTTGCATTGGATGCGTTCATTGATCGAAAAATTGGATTTCTGGTGATGGCTGATGTGGTTCGAAGCGTGTTGGATGCGGTGTTTGGCGGATCCAATACACCGCTTTCAGAGCCGTCGCTGGAAAATATTCTTCAGATGGATCAAATCGGGCGCATGGAAGCTAACACAAAAATTCAACATTTAATGTAAATCTGACAGGATAGAAGTTTGGACGTATTTTCATTGGTTCCCGCCTTTGGTGGTTTAATTGTCACTTTGTCGGCGTTTTTTGTCGCGTTGTCAGTCATTGTGGCAGTGCATGAATATGGTCATTACATTGTCGGCCGCTGGAGTGGGATCGAGGCCGATGTCTTTTCGCTTGGGTTTGGTCCGGTTATTGTGTCTCGGGTCGACAGACGCGGCACGCGTTGGCAATTTGCGCTGATTCCGTTTGGCGGTTATGTCAAATTTAAAGGCGATAAAGACGCTGCCAGCGGGGCAGACAGCGATCGTTTGAGCCGTTTGGATGAAAAGCAACGTCGCCAAACGATGCATGGAGCGCCGCTCTGGGCGCGTACCGCAACGGTCGCAGCGGGCCCTGTGTTCAATTTTGCATTATCGCTTATTTTGTTTTCTGCAATTGCGCTTTGGCAGGGACAAGTTCGATCACCGCTGAGCATCGGGTCGCTGTATGAGATCCCGTATGCGCATCAAATGCAAGTCGGGGATATCGTGTTGGCAATCGATGGACAAACCGTTCCCGATTTTGCAGATGAAACGGCTCTGTCTAGTTTTTGGTCAAACCTATCAGATGCGGAAACCTATGAATTTATCATTCGGCGAAATGAACAAGAGCTGGCTTTGCCAGGGCCAAACATAAATATTGCGCGCGTGTCTGCGGTGGTGCCACGCTCGGCGGCAGCGCAGGCCGACTTGCGATCGGGCGATGTCATCACTCGCATTGATGGCGCCTCAATTTTAACGTTTTATAGTTTAAAGCAAGCGGTGGAAGGATCTGCTGGAGAAACTTTGGCCGTTGAAGTGTGGCGCGCAGGCGCGACGCGCCAGCTATCTCTAACCCCACGGCGGGTAGATGAACAAACCGACGAAGGCTTTAGCGCGCAATGGCGCATCGGCGTGATGGGAGGAGGGTTCTTTTTTGAACCACAAACCAGCACGCTTCCTTTCGCATCCGCCGTAACATCAGGGGCAGACGCAACTTGGCGCGTAATGAAAGGCTCGCTTTCTGGTTTTTATCATGTTGTGACAGGGGCAATAAGCAGCTGTAACCTTTCAGGACCGATCGGGATAGCTGAAACCTCGGGTCAGATGGCGCGGCAGGGAGGCGATAGTTTCATTTGGTTTATCGCTGTACTCTCTGCTGCGGTGGGATTGATCAACTTGTTTCCTGTTCCAGTTTTGGATGGTGGGCATCTGGTGTTTTTTGCTTTTGAGGCGGTTATCGGCCGCCCTCCAAGTGCCTATGCCTTAAATGTATTGATGACGATTGGCTTGGCTTTGGTGCTGGGCTTTATGGTGTTTGCCCTCGGAAATGATCTGCTTTGCCCCTAAAATATCCGCGAAAAAAGGGAGCAGAAATGTGGTGTTTTTTAAAAATACACGTTACACAAATTCAAGATGAAGTTGTTGTGAATGTTTGGTACCACTAAGACAACCCGCGGGTTTAACTTTGAGGTCACAGTAAGGAATGAAGATGAAGCGATTTTTTGGAATTTTTATTGCGGCAATCATTAGCATCGGATCGACTGTCTGGGCTCAAGAGTTTAACTTTTCTTCAATCGAAGTGGATGGTAATCGCAGGATAGAAACGTCAACGATTATCAGCTATGCCAATCTTTCGATTGGGAAAACTGTTTCGGCCTCTGAAATAAGCGCGGCTTATCAAGAGGTGGCGGACTCTGGTTTGTTTGAAGATATCGAATTCATTCCGCAGGGGCGCCGATTGGTCATTAAGGTGCAGGAATATCCGACGATCAGCAAGGTGGCTTTTGAGGGCAATGATAAGCTGAAAGACGATGTGCTTGCGCAAATTGTCAGCGCAAAGTCACGGCGGGTGTTCAACCCGATGAAGGTTGAAGAAGACAAAGAGCGCATCGCTCAAGCTTACGCGGATATGGGGCGCTTGGCGTCGCGGGTAACGCCCAAAATCATTCGCCTTCCAGACAATCGTGTGAACCTGGTCTTTGAGATTTTTGAAGGTGGCGTTGTTGAGATAGAACGCATCGGCTTTGTTGGCAATAAATCCTATAGCGATCGCAAGCTGCGCAATGTTTTGAATACCAAACAGGCTGGATTGCTTCGATTGTTGGTGCAAAGAGATACGTTTATAGAAGATCGGATTGAATTTGATAAGCAGGTATTGACCGATTTTTATCAATCGCGGGGGTTTGTCGACTTTGTGATCAATGGGGTGAATGCAGAGTTCTCTGAAGAGCGCGACGGATATTTCATCACCTTCAACATACAAGAAGGCCAACAGTTTAACGTTGGCGCGGTGGCTCTTGTCTCCGAGCGTTCGGATGTTGATGAAACGGTTTTTTCAGAGGCGTTAACGCTTAAACCGTCTGTGATCTATTCGCCATTGGCTGTTGAGGATGATATTGCGCGTTTGGAGCGTTTGGCGGTGATGGAGGGCGTAGATTTTTTACGCGTGACGCCGCGCTTGAAGCGTAATGATACAACGCGCACACTGGATGTGACCTTTGTTTTGGACCGTGGCAAGCGGATCTTTATCGAACGCATCAATGTGTTTGGAAATACGTCTACTTTGGATAACGTCATCCGTCGACAATTTCGCGCTGTGGAAGGAGATCCTTTTAATCCGCGCGCGCTCAGGGCAGCTGTAGATCGCATTCGCCGTTTGGGATTTTTTGATCCCGTGAACGTGTCAACACGCGCAGGGAATAAGCCTGAAACGGTGATCATTGACCTTGCGGTGGGTGAGAAACCAACAGGCAGTCTGTCTCTCGGGGCGGGGTATTCTACAGCTTTGGGTCTGGGCGGTATTATCGAATATCGTGAACGTAACTTTATCGGCCGTGGTCAAGGGCTTAATTTTAAAATTCAAGGTGGCTCTGACAATACAACGTATTCTTTTGGTTTTATCGAGCCCGCCTTTTTGGGCAATGAGCTGCAATTCTCGCTGAATTTGGCCTATGAAGAAACCAATCAACAAAATTCAACCTATGATACAAAATCTGTAAATTTCCAACCTGGCATAAGCTATCCGATAAGTGATTTCTCTCGCTTTGGACTTCGCTATACGTACACCAGTGATGAAGTGTCAGGCGATACCGTGACCTCAATCATCGGAGATGAATTTGAGCAGGGCAGGGTCAATACCTCAGGCGTGGGGTATACATTCGGTTACGATACGCGGCGCGTTGGTCTCAACCCTACAGCGGGAGTGTTGCTTCAGCTGAGCCAGGATTTCACGGGGCTTGGAGGGGATACAACAAGCGTTAAATCAAATTTGAAATTGCAGGGCGAACAAAAAACATTCGGTGAAGAGGTTACGTTATCGGCCACGTTTGAAGCGGGGGACTTACGTTATTCAAAGGGCCAAAGCCGCGTGAGCGATCGTTTTGCGCTTGGCAGCCGGGTTATGCGTGGGTTTAACCCAGGTGGGGTCGGTCCGCGCGAACGTAGCAGCGATGGTTCTGGGACCATCAATGATGCTTTAGGCGGTGAACAATTTGCCGTTGCGCGGTTTGAAGCCGAGTTTCCCATAGGCATTCCAGAAGAATACGGGATTACGGGCGGGGTTTTTTACGATGCTGGCAGTCTTTGGGGCTTACCAGTTGAGACAAGCCCGGACAGCGCAAACACAGTCTATTACAATGCTGCGATACTGCGCCAAGTTGCCGGCGCGACTGTGTTTTGGGCCACGCCGATCGGACCTTTGCGGTTTAATTGGACGCGCGCGATCCAAAAAGAAGAATTTGATGAAGCGAATAATTTTGAGTTCACATTATCAACGCGGTTCTGATGAACAGGTTTAGAATAGGCTTTCTCAAGAAGTTTTTTCTTTTGCTGCTGCTCGCAGGCCCCGTATTGGGGCAGGCTGGCGCGCCTGCTGGCCAACAGGTGGTGGTGGTTGATTTCGACGAAGTGTTTCGAACCACGCTATATGGCCGCCGTATTATCGCAGAATTTCAGCAAGCAAACCAAGTTCTGAGCGATGAATTTGGACGCATCGCAGAAGAATTGGTCGCCGAAGAAAAGAATCTAAGTGACCTGCGCGGGAGCACTGAGCCTTCTGCTTTTAAAGAAATGGCGCTGGCCTTTGATCAAAAATCGACTAGATTGCGCCAAGAGCAGGAAGACAAACGGGTTGAGCTGAAACTTGCTGGCGATGCGGCGCAATCCGATGTGCTACAACAATTTGGGCCGATTTTTGTACAAATCATGCAAGAGCGCAACGCGACTATCTTGTTGGAAAAGAAGCAAGTGGTGTTGGTTATTGCCTCTGCAGATATCACCAAAGAAGCTATCCGCCGGATAGATCAAGAGCTTGGAGATGGCCGATAAGCCACGTTACACTAAGTCCATAAATCCTTTTAAGTTGTTGGTGTTTCCTTTTTGTTAAGAGCTCGTGTGTTGGGAAAGAAAATCGCAGGGTACTTGTGTTGGGCTTGAAGGGTTGCTAGCTAGATTTTGATAAAAAGAACAAGATAGGGGCGAAACATGGCAGATTCTGGAACTGAGGCGAATATCCAATTAATCCAACGTATTTTGCCGCATCGCTATCCGTTTTTACTGGTGGATCGCGTCACTGATATCGTTGGAACCGCCTCCGCGATTGGGCATAAAAACGTCACGATGAATGAACCGCAGTTTCAAGGCCATTTTCCAGGCACGCCGATTATGCCCGGGGTTCTGATGGTTGAGGCGATGGCACAAACGGCGGCGGTTATGGTGGGCAGCACGCTGGGATTGGCAGATAAGAATATGCTGATTTATTTTATGTCGATCGATAATTGTAAATTCCGTCGTAAGGTTGGGCCTGGGGATCATCTAGAGATGCAAATCACAACGTTGCGCGGAAAAGCAGGTGCAAAAGTTTGGAAGTTTTCAGGCCGCGCTAGCGTGAATGGCGAAATGGCCGCGGAGGCAGAGTTCACAGCCATGATGGACCTTTCTAATGCGGTGCCGTCGTGAGCGATACATTTATTCACCCCAGCGCCGTTGTTGAGGATGGGGTTGAGCTGGGCTTAGGCTGCCATATCGGGCCGTTCTGTCATGTTGGAAAGGATGTTTCTTTAGGTGATCGCGTGGTTTTGAAAAGCCATGTGGTTGTGACAGGGCGCACAGATATAGGCGATGACACTACCGTTTTTCCTTTCGCAGTGTTGGGAGAAATTCCGCAGGATAAAAAATTCAAGGGCGAGCAAACGCGGCTGCTTATCGGGGCCCGCAATTGTATCCGCGAGCATGTAACGATGAATACGGGCACCGAAGGCGGCGGTGGGATCACTCAGGTTGGCAGTGATGGATTATTTTTGGCGGGCTGTCATGTTGCGCATGATGCACTGCTTGCGGATCGGGTTATCGTTGTAAACAATGCAGCGATCGGTGGGCATTGCATAATAGAAGATGATGTTTTGGTGGGGGGCTTGGCGGGTATCCATCAATTTGTGCGTATTGGTCGAGGGGCAATTATTGGCGCCCTAACCATGGTGACCAATGATGTTATTCCCTATGGCCTGGTGCAAGCGCCGCGGGGGCAGTTAGACGGGCTGAACCTTGTTGGCCTTAAGCGCCGCGGCGTCTCGCGCGGGGATATAACCGCGTTACGAGCCGCGTTTCAAATGTTGGCGCAGGGCGATGGAACCTTTCAAGACCGTGCGAAACGGTTGGGCGATGAAACCGATAGCGATTACGTCCAGCATATTGTTGATTTCGTAACGGCCTCTTCGGATCGTTCCTTTCTCACCCCGGGTGAGTGATATGTCGGGGCGCTTGGCGATCCTAGCAGGTTCGGGCGTGTTGCCAACGCTGGTGGCTCAGGCGCACCCGCAGGCCATGTTTTGTGGTTTTCAACACCTTAGCTATGATCGGCCCGCACATGCGATTGATCTCTTTTCCTTGGAACGTTTGGGGGCGCTGTTTGACAGCCTGCGCGCCGCTGGCGTTACTAGGGTTGTTTTGGCCGGTGCAATGCAACGACCCGCGTTTGATCCTGAGCTGTTTGATGTATTCACGCGCACCATAATTCCTGATCTGTCAAAAGCCATGCGGCAAGGGGATGATTTCTTATTACGCTTTGTGATTGGCTTGTTTGAAAACCAAGGTTTTGATGTTGTTGGCGTGGATCAACTTATACCAGAAATTACCGCAGAGCCGGGCCTGATATTGGGGAAAATGAACAGGGATTATACGGATGAGGTCCAAAAAGCAGATCATGTATTGAAATCACTCGCTGCTGTAGATGTGGGCCAAGGGGTCGTGGTGGAAGCAGGGCAGTTATTGGCAATAGAGACGCTGCAAGGGACGGACTTTATGTTGAACACGGTCGCAAACACAGCGGCTGCGTTGCGTAATAGGGAACGTGGGGTTTTTGTTAAGCGGCCAAAAGACGGCCAAGATTTACGCGCGGATATGCCCGCGATCGGGGTGGATACCCTGTCACATGTTGCTGCTGCAGGGCTTGCTGGTATTGTCATTACGCCGGGAAAAGTTCTTCTGCTTGAACGTGAGAAATTGGCACAACGCTGTTCTGAGTTGACTATTTTTCTTCATGCCCGTGAGAACACGCAATGAAGGTCTTTTTGCTCGCGGGCGAGGCCTCTGGCGATAAACTCGGGGCTGCGTTGATGGCTGGTCTTCTAAAACACATGCCGAATAGGCCCGAGTTCTACGGGGTCGGCGGACCGTTGATGGAACAGGCGGGCCTAAAAACTTTATTTCCAATGTCTGATATCTCTTTGATGGGAATTTCAGAGATCTTGTCAAAATACAGGTTTTTGAAAAGGCGCATTGCAGAAGCGGCGGATGCGGTGATCGCAGGCGAGGCGGATGTGTTGATTACAATTGACCTGCCTGAGTTTTCGCTGCGTCTTGCCAAAGCTGTTCGACGCAGGAAGCAGGTTCCGAGTGTTCATTATGTTGCGCCAACGGTTTGGGCCTGGCGGCCAGGGCGCGCGCAGAAAATGGCGCCTTTCGTGGATCATGTTTTGGCGCTTTTTCCATTTGAGCCGCCCTATATGCAGGCCGCGGGTATGAGTTGTGACTTTGTGGGGCATCCCGTGGTAAACGATCCGTGTGCCACGCGCGGTGAAGCCCAACGGTTTCGCGCAGAAACGGGTATTGATGACGCGCCAATGATCCTTTGTTTGCCCGGATCACGCGGTTCAGAGATAAAACGTCTGGCGCCTGTGTTCGCAAAGGTGGTCGAAAAACTGCACGCAGCACGCCCTGATTTGAAGTTTGTATTGCCCATGGCGGCGTCGGTTGTAACGTTGGTAAAAGATCAGATTGCAACCTGGCCGGTTAAGCCGTTTCTAATTGAACCACGCTCAGATGTGCACGCCTACAGCCAAAAACGCGCGGCGTTTCAGGCGGCAGATGTCGCCCTTGCGGCCTCAGGGACCGTAGCTTTAGAGCTTGCCGCCACGCAAACGCCCATGGTGGTTGCCTATGATATGGGGTTTTTGTCGCGGCAAATCATAGGACGCATGTTAAAAGTTGAAACGGTGAGTTTGGTCAATTTGATTACAGATAGCAAATCTATCCCCGAATTCATCGCCGAAAATTGTCGGGAAGAGTTGATCACGCCAAGCGTTTTAAAGGTGCTTGACGATCCAACGGGCCAGATCCAAGCTATGCAAAGCACAATGCAGGCACTTGGACAAAACGGTCACCCACCTGGTGAACGGGCGGCGCAATCGGTAATTAAATTTCTAGCGGCCCAATAATTTTATTGATTTAAAATTTTATTGAATCCGGCTGTAAATCCGCTGAGCGATAAGTTTAAATTTAAGGCTTTGTTCGGCGCATCCATATGGCGGATCGTAATAACAGATTGGTCGCCCGCTTTCATCAATGCGATATCGTCTTCGGTTAAACCGATGCGTGCGATGCATCCGATTTCTGTACAGAATGAATAGGGGTAGCTTTTGGTTATTTCGGCATCAAAGCCAATCGTCATGCGTGCTGTTAAAAGCGTTTTAAGCGGCACGATAATCGTAGCGCCGGCAATTGCGGCTTGGCCTTGTGGAAGCGGAAAGACCATAATCTCGCTTAAGGGATTACCTTCATTATTGACTAATAATTGAAACAATTCGCAGGGAACTCGTCCGTTCTCGCTGCGTATGCAGCGCATGCTCCAATCGCCTATGCGTTCAGCAATATAGGGTTGGCCGATATTTGGAACTTCAATATTCAAACCAAGTGACAATGAGTCTGCCGCATTCTGCTCAGATTGTTGAGCATTCACGAACGACGCCATACAAAGAGTGATGGCACTTAGAGCGCTGCGGATCGAAAAGCGAAAATTCATATTTTGTTTCCAATGTTTACTAGGCCATTGTTCGACCCGTTTCTGACCCTCTTATATGTTCATGAGAGGCGTATGACGCAAGCTTTATTCTAAATTTAAGTATCATGCAGCGAGATAAACAGCATCGTAACGCCGGTTATTGAAAAGTTTTCGATTGACGTGCTCGCAAACAGGAGCTTGATGTGCACCGATCCGTCACGTCAAAAAGGTTTTGAATTTTGCGCTGTTTTAGGCGCAGCTGACTGTCGACTATACGAAATTTTTTACTTGTCATGCGCCCTTAGTTTCAATTCCACCTCGTCGTTTTAAAGTCTTTAGCAGCGTTTACGCTGTTCAAAGCGTGGCAGCATCGCGGAAAAATCTTTTCCAAGGCCATCTTCATCTTCCACGAAGGTTTGATATAGCTGCGTTGCTGCTTGTCCGAGCGGCGTGTCAGCGGCCACGGTTTGCGCGGCTTGTTGGCTGAGACGCAGATCCTTTAACATCAATTCTGCTGAAAATCCGGGCCGATAGGCATTATCTGCGGGAGAATTCGGCCCAATACCCGGCGCAGGGCAATAGGCATTCATCGACCAGCTATATCCTGAGGAGGTGCTGACCACATCAAACATTGATTGACGGTCTAGGCCCAATTTATCGGCAAGCGCGAAGGCTTCGCAGGTGACAATCATGGTTGCGCCAAGGATCATATTATTGCAGATTTTAGCCGCTTGCCCATTGCCGCTTTCACCACAGTGAACAGATTTTTGTCCCATAATGTCAAATAGTGGTTTTGCGGTAATAAACGCCTTTTCAGGCCCGCCGACCATGAAGGTAAGCGTACCTGCTGACGCGCCGCCGATACCGCCAGAGACTGGTGCATCCAAGGTCGCGACATTGGCAGCATTGGCCATTTCGCTTATTTCGCGTGCGCTTTGAACATCGACTGTCGAGCAATCCAGAAAAATGCTTTCAGCGCGCATATCCGGTATGATCTGGGCCGCAACAGATTTTAGAATTGCGCCGTTCGGTAGCATGGTAATCACGATATCGGCGTCGGCGGCGGTGGCGGCGGCCGAATCCATGATCTCAACCCCCTCGGCATGCACGGTCATTGTATCAAAACCGCGCACCATATGGCCCGTACGTACAAGGTTTTCCGCCATTGGGCGCCCCATATTTCCAAGGCCAATAAATCCAATTTGCATTTAACTCTCCTTCACGTTCAATTCCAAAGCGCCCAATGGGGTCAACATGCTTCGGCTGGCCTTTTGAGGCACCTCTGTCAGATTAAATTGCCAGTTGGGGTTTCTGTCTTTGTCGATAATCGCCGCGCGAACGCCTTCTAAAAAATCACCAAACTCCATAGCGCGCGCGGTAAACCTGTATTCATACCTCAAAGCGCGATAGATATTGGGGCCTTCATCGCGCAATTGGCGCAGCAGCAAAATCGTACTGGCCATCGATAAAGGCGCGTTTCTACTTATCATTTTAAGGCTTTTTTGGCTAAGGGCATCATCGCTCGCGGTAAGGGACGAGATCAGGCCCGCCAGCGTTTCATTCGAGAAATGCCGATCTATTTGCGTTTGAAGGGCTTTCAAATCGCTGCTCGGTGCAGGCTGGGCCGCGTTGACGATATGCGCGGTATTTCCCGTTTTTTCTAAAGTTTCGATCAAGGTTTTCCAGTGGCTTTGTGGAATGAAGTGATCCGCAAAACCGGCATATATCGCATCTGCAGCGGCCATTCTTGCCGCCGTCAAACCCAAATATTCACCCAAATAGCCTGGAGCGCAGGCCAAAATATAGGATCCGCCCACATCGGGGATCAACCCGATGCCACATTCTGGCATAGCAATTTGGCTGGTTTCTCCCACAATACGGTGGCTGCCATGGCAAGAAATTCCAACGCCCCCGCCCATCGTAAACCCCTGCATGAAAGCAATATAGGGTTTGGGGTAATGATAGATTAATGCGTTCAGGCGATATTCAGCCGCCCAAAACGCCTGCCCATAAGCATAATCCCCTTGGCTGCCGGTCTTGTATAATTCAGAAATATCTCCCCCAGAACAAAACGCCCGATCGCCCTCTGCATCAATAATTACCAGCTGGATATCGCTTTTATCGCGCCAGGTCAGCAGCGCCTGCTCAATCGCGCTGCACATCTCAGCAGTCATGGCATTTAGCGCCTCAGGCCGTTGTAAGGTGATACGCCCGGCGTGACCAATCTGGCGAATAGAGATATAGCTCATCTATCTGCCAGCATTTGGCGCGAGATAATCATCCGCATGATTTCGTTGGTGCCTTCCAAAATCTGATGAACGCGCAAATCACGAACGATTTTTTCAATGCCGTAATCGGCAAGATATCCATAGCCACCGTGCAATTGCAGGCATTGATTGGCGGTCTCAAAGGCATTGTCGGTTACCAAAAGTTTTGCCATAGCGCAGAATTTTGTGGCATCTGAAGCCTGCATGTCTAATTTCCACGCGGCTTGGCGCAGGAAGCTGCGTGCGGCTTGCATCTTTACTTCCATATCCGCCAATTTGAATTGTAGGGCTTGAAATTGATCAATCGTTTTGCCGAAGGCCTTGCGCTCCCCCATATAGGCCAGCGTGGATTGTAAGGCCTGCTCTGCGCCGCCTAAGGCGCTTGCCGCAATATTCAAGCGGCCGCCATCCAGCCCAGCCATCGCATATTGAAACCCTTTGCCTTCTTCACCCAGCAGATTTTGAGCAGGAATTGGGCAGGCGTCAAACTGAACTTGCGCCGTGGGCTGCGCGCGCCAGCCCATTTTATCCTCGAGAGCGCCATAGCTTAGCCCATCGCTGCCAGCTTCCAGAATGAAAGCCGAGATGCCTTTTGGGCCCTCAGCCCCGGTTCGGGCCATTACAATATATGCATCTGAATACCCACCACCTGAGATAAAAGCCTTGGTTCCGTTAAGCTGATACCCTTCATTGGTACGCGTGGCTTGACTGCGCAGCGCTGCCGCGTCTGATCCCGAGCCAGGTTCGGTCAGACAATAGCTGAAAATAAAATCCATTTGGCATAAGCGCGGCAACCATCTTGCGCGGGTTTCTGGATCGCCGTAACGATCGATCATGCCGCCACACATATTGTGAATTGATAAAAAAGCTGAGACTGAGGGGCAGGCCATTGCTAAAGCTTCAAACACCAAGGTCGCATCAAGCCGACTTAATCCGGATCCCCCCATCTCGTCAGAGACATAAATACCGCCCAAACCCAGCTGCGCAACTTTGGGCCACAGCTCTTTTGGAATGGTGCCTTGCTTTTCCCAATCGCGCGCGAAGGGGGCAATATGCTCTTGGCCAAACTCATAAGCAATATCAAAGATTGCGGTTTGTTCGCTGCTTAACGAAAAATCCAAAGAAGTCCTCCTGCATGTGTGTCGTTGGGGTGAGATAGAATGATTGGCGCTTTCTTGACCGCTATGCAAGTCCCAAGATAGCGGGTGAGCTTGCGGATTAGGCCGTTTTCCGGGTTTGCTCACATGACCATTTGACCGGCTCAGATGTAGGAAAGGTAAGCCGCTGAATTGGTGCGGCTTACCTAGATGTGTTAATCCATCGCTTTGAAATTAAACTCGCCGCCTTCTTTGATACCAGAGGGCCATCTAGACGTGATGGTTTTGGTTCTTGTGTAGAATTTAAACGCGTCGGGTCCGTGTTGGTTCAAATCGCCAAACACGGATTTTTTCCAACCACCAAAGGTGTGATAGGCAAGGGGCACTGGGATTGGAACGTTAATACCGACCATGCCAATATTGATCCGATTGGCAAAATCGCGCGCCGCATCTCCATCGCGCGTGAAAATTGCCGTGCCATTGCCATATTCATGATCCATCGCCAATGAGATGGCTTCTTCATAGCTTCCGGCGCGTACTGTGCTGAGAACTGGGCCAAAAATTTCTTTTTTATAAATGTCCATTTCTGGAGTGACCCGGTCAAAAAGATGCGGGCCAACAAAAAAACCATCTTCATAGCCTTGCAAACTGAAATCGCGCCCATCCACAACAAGTTCTGCGCCTTGCTTTATACCGCTTTCCACCAATCCCAGAATATTTTGTTGCGCAGCTTTGGTGACAACCGGGCCATAATCAACCTCATCGCCCGCCGTGTAAGGGCCAACTTTTAGCTTTTCAATGCGCGGCACTAATTTTTCAATCAGGCGGTCGGCGGTTTCATCGCCCACGGGCACCGCAACAGAAATCGCCATACAGCGCTCGCCTGCAGCCCCATATCCGGCGCCGATCAACGCATCGGCTGCCTGATCCATATCCGCATCTGGCATGATGATCATATGGTTTTTGGCACCACCAAAACACTGAACGCGTTTGCCATTGCTGCAACCGCGGCCGTATATATATTCGGCGATCGGCGTCGATCCGACAAATCCGATCGATTGGATCACAGGATTGTCTAAAATCGCATCAACCGCTTCTTTATCGCCGTTGACCACTTGTAAAACGCCTTTTGGCAACCCTGCCTCCTCCATCAGCTCTGCAAGCATTAAAGGCACGGAAGGATCCCTTTCGGATGGTTTGAGAATGAAGGCGTTGCCGCAGACAATCGCCGGCGCGAACATCCACATCGGGATCATTGCGGGAAAGTTGAACGGCGTTATTCCAGCCGTAACCCCTAGGGCCTGACGCATCGAATACATATCAATGCCAGGGCCGGCGCTATCGGTGAATTCACCCTTGAGCATTTGCGGTGCACCAATGCAATATTCCACCACTTCTAACCCGCGCTGCACATCGCCTTTGGCATCTGGCAGAGTTTTGCCATGTTCCCGGCTAAGCGCTTCGGCAAGCTGTTCCATATCACGGTTGAGCAAATCGACAAATTTCATCATGACACGGGCGCGGCGCTGTGGGTTCACTGCCCCCCAGGCACGCTGCGCCGTCTCGGCAATTTCTACAGCCTGAGACATTTCGGCGGCTGACGCCAGAGGCACTTTTGCTTGCACTTCCCCGGTGGCGGGATTGTACACATCCGCAAAGCGCCCGGAGGTTCCCTTTACATGGGCCCCGCCAATATAATGCGTCAATTCAGTCATGTTTTTTCTCCTGTCAATTTTACATAAGCATAGTCTTGCAAAAATGCTATGAACAGGGGCAATATCACAAATAGGTAATGCATAAATGCAGGGTATGATGGTATGCAACAAAATTGGGATGATATCAGAGTGTTTTTGGCGGTGGCGCGTCATGAAACCTTATCTGCGGCTGCACGTTCGCTGCGGATCGATCCGGCCACGGTTGGGCGCCGCGTGACACGGCTAGAAGAGCGTGCAGGGGTTGTTTTATTTGCGCGGTCTTCGGTTGGTTATGTGTTAACGGGATCGGGAGATCAGTTTTTGCGGCACGCTTTGTCGATGGAGGGCGCGATGGCAGATCTATCGCGCGACTTGCAAGGCCGTGACGGAACGTTGAGCGGCCAAATTCGGATAGGTGCGCCGGATGGCTGCGCAAATTTTGTGCTGCCGAAAGTCTGCGCTGATATCTCGCGCGCCAATCCTGATTTAGATATTCAGATTGTTTCCATGCCACGGGTTGTCAATTTGACCAAACGTGAAGCCGATATGGCGATCGCGGTGAGCCCGCCAAATTCAGCCCGTTTAAGCGTACAAAAAATAACCGATTACAAGTTGCACTTGGCCGCTTCTGAAGAATACTTGGAAAAATTCGCTACGCCCGACACGTTGTTAGATTTAAAAACGCATAAAATTATAGGCTATATCGCCGATATGATTTTTGACAAGGAATTAGATTATCAAAATTATCTTGGACAAGATCGGGTGGTGCTGGGATCAAATTCAGTTTCTGTGCAATATCATTGGCTGCGGGCAGGGGCAGGGATAGGGATTGCGCATGATTTTGCGTTGCCATCTGCAGGTAACCTGAAACGTGTGATGCCTGATCAGCTGTCTTTAACGCGAAGTTTCTATCTTTTACGCTATAAAGAAGATCAAAGGCTTGAGCGTATGAACCGCCTCGCGCAGGCGCTTGTCGCCGGGATTCGGGCTGAAATCAGCCGATTGGAAGCCTTAGCTTGACAGCTGCCTGTTAAGGCTTCAGCCTAACAGTGTGTGATTGATTTATAAAATAAGAGGTGGTGGTATGTTTGTTCAGCACATTCTTAATACAAAAAATAACGCGAATTTGATCACGGTGCCGTTGAAGACGGATCTGTCTGGGGCCATCTCAATTCTTGCTGCGCGTAAGATCGGTGTGGTCATCGTTTCAGAAACGGGCAAAAACGCGCTCGGAATTCTATCTGAGAGGGATATTATTCGTGCATTATCCGAAGCCGGAACGAATGCTCTATCAGCGCCGGTTGAACAATTTATGTCACGCGACGTTGTGACCTGCAGCCCGCAAACAAGCGCGGATGATGTTTTGGCGCTGATGACGGAAAACCGGTTTCGTCACATGCCGGTCTTGGAAGAGGGTGCGTTGATCGGTTTGATCTCGCAGGGCGATGTGGTTTTCGCGCGTCTGCAAGAGATTTCGATGGAGAAAGACGCGCTACAAGGCATGATTATGGGGCATTAGCCCCTTGCATTTGACCGTGGAATAATATTTGTGCGGCTTAAAACAGTAGCGAATGAGTGATAAGATGCGCATTGGTCTTTATCCTGGTACGTTTGACCCGATAACGCTCGGTCATATCGATATTATTCAAAGGGCGGCGATGTTGGTGGATCGATTGGTGATCGGTGTGGCCATAAATCGCGATAAAGGGCCTTTGTTCACATTAGAAGAGCGCGTTGCCTTGATCGAGGCGGAATGTGCCGTTTTATCGGTGAAAACCGGTACAGAGATCGTGGCGCATCCGTTTGAAAACCTTTTGATCGATTGCGCCCGTGATGTAAAAGCGCAGGTGATCGTGCGCGGGTTGCGGGCGGTTGCCGATTTTGAATATGAATTTCAAATGGTGGGTATGAATCGGGCGATGGATTCATCGATCGAAACCGTGTTTCTGATGGCCGAAGCCAAGCATCAAGCGATTGCGTCAAAATTGGTGAAGGAAATTGCCCGATTGGGCGGAGATGCGTCCAAATTTGTTACGCCAACCGTTTTGGAAAGCCTGCAGGCCAAACTTCCCAAGTGATCATCGCGCGTCTGTTTACAGAAACTTAGCCATTTGCGTAGCTGTGTCCAGCATACGGTTGGAAAAGCCCCATTCATTGTCATACCAAGACAGGATGCGGCACATCGTGCCTTCCATAACCTTTGTTTGATCCAACGCCACGATGCTTGAGCGGCTGTCGTGATTGAAATCCATTGAGACAAGAGGTTCATTGGTGGTGCCCAAAACGCCTTTTAACGTCCCTTCAGCCGCGGCCGCTTCAAACGCGGCATTGATTTCGTTAATAGTGGTGTCACGGCTGGCTTCAAATGTCAGATCGACGCAAGATACGTTCGGCGTTGGCACCCGGATGGAAACCCCGTCTAATTTGCCCAACAAATCTGGCATCACCAATCCAACCGCGCGGGCCGCGCCAGTGGAGGTTGGGATCATGTTCAGCGCAGCAGAGCGGGCACGATAGAGATCTTTATGCATCGTGTCTAAGGTAGGCTGGTCGCCAGTATAGCTATGGATCGTTGTCATAAAGCCCCGTTTTAAGCCGATACTGTCATTCAGCACTTGTGCCACCGGAGCAAGGCAATTTGTTGTGCAAGACGCGTTCGAGATTACGATGTCTTGGTCGCTTAACGCCCCGTGATTGACGCCATAGACGATGGTTTTATCAGCGTCCTTACAGGGGGCCGAGACAATCACCCTGGCGGCTCCATTTTCAAGATGCTGGGCGGCCGTTACGCGCTCTGTAAAAAATCCCGTGCATTCTAATACAATATCGACATTCTTCCAAGGCAGCTCGGCAGGGTTGCGGATCGCTGTCACCGCGATTGGTCCATGACCAATATCAATAGAATTATCTGTGATTTCAATTTCACTGCCGAACCGACCATGGACGCTGTCATATTTCAAAAGATGCGCATTTGTTTGAACAGGACCAAGATCATTGATCGCTATAACTTCTAGATCATTGCGTGGATTTTCTGAAAAAGCCCGCAAAATATTGCGACCAATGCGGCCAAAGCCATTAATAGCGATTTTTGTAGTCATCTCGGCCTCTATTGATTTTAATAAGTTAGCGCTAACATTGACAATTTACTCAGAAAGTCAACTGCAAATAGCCCGAATGCAGCGCATGGCGGTCAGTTTTATAGAAGTTTTACGAGCTTACAGAGCAAGGCACGCCAATTACCCACCCACAGATACCGCTCTTTATGCCAAATGCAGTGAAAGCTGCCAAAGCTATGCGGCGTGTACAGGCTGGTTGGGCGCTGACATAGCCAGCGCAGCAATGTCAGTGCAGCAATTGCCCCATGGTCGCGGCAACATCTGCCATACGGCATGAAAACCCCCACTCATTATCATACCATGCCAAGACGCGAACGGTGCGCCCTCCAATGACTTTGGTTTGATCCGGCGCAAAAATGGTCGAATAGGGCGTGTGGTTGAAATCGATCGAAACTTTTGGTTCTGGATCGTAGGAAAGTACATGTCCCATATGCCCCGCAGCGGCCTCTTCAATAACGGCATTCACCTCTTCGACCGTTACATTTTTTGCAGCCTCAAATGTTAGGTCAACGGCCGATACATTTGGTGTTGGCACGCGCATTGCGGTGCCGTCCAACTTACCAGAAAGCTCAGGCAGAACCTCTCCTAGGGCTTTGGCTGCGCCGGTCGAAGTGGGGATCATCGCCATCGCGGCTGCGCGGGCGCGGTAAAGATCATTATGCCGGCGGTCCAGCATTGGTTGATCGCCCGTGTAAGAGTGGATCGTGGTCATAATTCCGCGTTCAATACCGATTGCATCATTTAACGTTTTCGCGAGCGGTGCGAGGCAATTGGTTGTGCAAGAGCCATTTGAAACCAGGCGATGTTCGGTGCAAAGCTCGCGATGGTTCACGCCATAAACGATCGTTTTATCCACGTTTTTGGCGGGGGCCGAAATCAAAACGGATTTTGCCCCTCGCTCCAAATGGATCGAGGATTTTAAGCCATCATTAAACTGACCAGTGCATTCTAATACAACATCACAGCCAGACCAGTCTAGCGCGGCCGGGTCATAAGACGACATCACATCCATCGGTCCGCGGCCCAGATCAATCGTGTTCCCGGCGACCGTTACCGTGCCTGGAAAGCGGCCATGAACGCTGTCATAGCGCAACAAATGCGCATTGGTTTCCACGGGGCCGGTGGCGTTGATCTTAACGACCTGCACATCATTTCTTGCGCTTTCCGCAATATGAGCCAATGTTGAGCGGCCAATCCGCCCGAAGCCGTTTATTCCCACTGTGACTGTCATCGCTTACCTCATTTTCATGAAGCATCTATAGAATGTTTAAATAGTGTTGAATACTATTTATCGTCTATTTTCCAATATGTTAGCGATAACTTGTGCGGTTTAAAAAATGCTTGCGCTAACAATATGTTTTCAAAAATAGGTTGGATGGGCCAACGAGCTTTGCGTGCCTAAATTTGCGACTCACCCGATGGCCTATCTTAGAGATATTTGGTTACCGAAGCTCTTCGGCGCAAGACGCAACAGCCTTTGCCGTGATCCCAAAATGTTCGAATAATGTGCCAGCTGGCGCGGAGGCTCCGAAACCTGACATACCGATAAATGCAGACCGGTTTGCCCGTGCGCGCTCGCCCAACAGCCACTGATCCCATCCTTGGCGAATCCCTGCTTCAATACCAACACGCACTGCGCTGCCCGCGGGCAAAACCGATCTACGATAACGCTCATCTTGCGCCGCGAACAATTCCATGCAGGGCATTGATACAACGCGCGTGCCAATACCTTTTTCTTGCAACATATCGCGTGCTTCAATGGCAAGGCTAACCTCCGAACCGGTCGCGATCAAAATTACCTCGCGCTTGCCCGTGGCTTCTGCCAAAACATAGGCGCCGCGTGCCGAGAGATTGGCCGATTTATGGCTCAAACGGACGGTTGGCAGATTTTGCCGCGACAGCGCCAAGACAGAAGGTGTTTTGGGGCTGGTGAAGGCCAATTCCCAGGCTTCAGCCGTTTCAACAGCATCCGCAGGGCGGAAGACATTCGTATTGGGCGTGGCGCGACTGATCGCCAAATGTTCGACGGGCTGATGAGTTGGGCCGTCTTCGCCCAAACCAATACTGTCATGCGTCATAACAAATACGGTTGGAACCTTCATCAGGGCCGCCAACCGCATAGCGGGGCGTGCGTAATCGGTAAAGCACATAAAAGTACCACCATAGGGGCGCATGCCCCCATGCAACGCCATTCCGTTCATCGCCGAGGCCATACCATGTTCGCGAATGCCCCAATACACATAGCGGCCCGCGCGGTTATCGATATCAAAGGCGCTCATATCTTTGGAGCGCGTGTTGTTTGATCCAGATAAATCGGCCGATCCGCCAACTGTTTCTTGCAGGATCGGGTTGATCACGTTTAGGGCCAATTCGCTCGATTTACGGGTGGCTTGCTTTGGAGCTATTTCTGAGATTTCTTTTTTGAACTTGCGGATCGCGGATGCAAGTTTGTTGGGCGCTTCATTAGCGTAGGCGCGCGTAAACTCGGCTTGCTTGCTGGCGGATAAAGCCTTGAAACGCGCCTCCCATAGCGCATGCTCGGAGTGGCCACGGGCGCCAAAGCCTTCCCATGCAGATTTGATATTTTTGGGAATGTCGAACGCGTCGGATGTCCAGCCATATGCCTCTTTAGTGTCTGCGATCAATTGTGGGTCGGTAAGGGCGCCGTGGCCTTTTGAGGTGTCTTGGGCGCTTGATCCAAGCGCAATATGGGTTTTACAAGCAATCATTGAGGGCTGTTTGGATTTTTTGGCTACTGTGATCGCGCGATCAATCGCTGCGGGATCATGGCCGTCAATTTCTTGCACATGCCAGCCTGACGCCGTGAAACGGGCCAATTGATCCGTGCGGTCGGCCAAATCGACGCTCCCATCAATCGTGATGTTGTTATCATCCCAGAACACCACCAGTTTGCTTAAAGCATGGCGCCCAGCGAGCCCAATCGCCTCTTGGCTTACACCTTCCATCAGACAACCATCGCCCGCGATAACATAGGTGAAATGATCCACAATTTTTTGACCATAGCGCGCGCGTTGAATTTCTTCTGCCATTGCGAATCCCACCGCGTTGGCGATGCCTTGGCCGAGTGGTCCGGTTGTGGTCTCAATAGCATCAGACAGAAAATTTTCCGGATGGCCTGCAGTTTTAGCACCCAATTGGCGGAAATTTTTAAGCTCTTCGATCGGAAAATCGCTGTAGCCCGTCAAATGGAGCAAGCTGTAAAGCAGCATTGACCCATGGCCGGCCGATAGAATGAAGCGATCACGATCGGGCCAAGTGGGGTTTTTTGGATCAAACTTAAGATGCTTTTCATAGAGCACGGTGGCGACATCAGCCATTCCCATTGGCATGCCGGAATGGCCCGAATTTGCAGCGGCGATTGCATCCAATGTAAGGGTACGAATGGCACAGGCGTTCTGCCAATGGTCTGAATGCAAAGAGCGTAGCGTTTGAATATCCATATCGGCATCATTTCCTATAAAAAGCAGAGAACGAGCGTTGCATAACAGCCCTGCCGCGAAGTTCAAGCATAACCCGCAGCCGGAAACGGAGATTTGCCATCACTGATATATTTTGGTGATGGTTTTGAACGCGCTTTGCCGAAAGTTTCATCTGGATTTGCGCCGCATCAGAAGTTATGGTTGATTTGTAAAACGCGTGAAGAAGCAAAAGGTTAGGCGATGGAGCAAATTAAAGAATTCGAAAAGCGTATGGACGCTGCTCTTGATCATATCGCGGTGCATTTGAAATCGTCACCGCAAGCCGGCGAAAAAAAAGATCACGCTGTCGCTGAACTTGACCTGTTAAAAGCTGAAAATACCGCTCTGAAATCCGAGCTTGACGCGCTGGCCGAGCCAAAAATTGCAAACGATAATCAGGAAATGGTAAACAGGCTTAGTGCTGAGAAGGCAGATTTGGCGCAGCGCCTTGAAGCGTCAGAGCAAGCGCGCAAAGAGCAGGCGTTTGAAGTTCAACAACTCTATGAAGATTTGGCAAAGCTCCTTGGCCGAACGGATATCTCAGAGAATGGAGAGGCATAAATGGCACGCGTAAATGTTGAAATCGGCAACCGCCCCTTTGACGTGGCCTGCGAGCCCGGGCAAGAGGGGTTTTTGACGGCTGCTGCGGCATTGCTTGACGCAGAAGCCACCGAGCTTTCGGCCCAAATAGGGCGCCTTCCAGAGCAACGTATGCTGTTAATGGCGGGGTTGATGTTGGCGGATAAGATGGCGAGCTTGAAACTTCAGCTTGCACAAGCGGAAGAAAAACTTGCCCAGCAGCCGGAACCTGCAGCGGGACATGACGCGGCGGGTTTAGATGCCGAAAGCCTGTCTATTCTCAACCGGCTTGTTGAGCGCAGCGAAGACTTGGCCGCACTCGGTCGTTGACGGTATGATTTCTGTTTGATGGGAACAAACACGCCCAGAATGGGCCGTTTATCCGTTGGCTTCGCGAATTTTATCTGCGGCATCCTTGTCGAAGGCAACGTTGCTCTCTGAAAACAGCGCATCCAATTCACCTGATAGGGTCATCTCGGTAATGATATCGCATCCGCCCACAAATTCACCATTCACATAAAGCTGGGGAATCGTTGGCCAATCTGCAAAGTCTTTGATGCCCTGACGGATCGCATCATCGGCCAAAACATTGATATCTTTGTAATCAACATCCATGTAATTTAGCACGCCAGCGATACGGCTTGAAAACCCGCATTGCGGCATCTCTTTTGTGCCCTTCATGTACAGCACGACAGAATTTGATTTAATGGTCTCTTCTATTTGTTCTTTTGTGTCGCTCATCTGGATCTCTCTTACTTATAGGTCAACGGTTTGTTTCTTTACGTCGCCATTGGTGGTTTTTTGTTTTTAATTCGGGTGTGCGTGCTTTAGATCTTAGCGTCGGGTGCCTTTGTGGTTAGGGCGAGCGCGTGCAATTCGCCATGCGCGCCATCCATTTTACCTTTGAGCGCGGCGTAAACGGATCTTTGCTGTTGAACCCTATTTTTACCTTGAAAACTTGCATCAACAACCTCTGCGGCATAATGATTTCCATCGCCCCTCAAATCTTTGATGGTGATATCAGCATCGGGGAATTCAGCCCGAATAAGATCTTCAATTTCCTGCGCCGTCATTGCCATGATGCAAGCCTCACTTTCAGGTCAAATGTAGGATGCGGCCAGTGGCTGTGCAAGAGCCGATCCGAAAAGAAAACGCGCGCGGGCGCGTTCTGTCAATCTTGCCTAATCAAACAAGGTTCCAAAGCTCGAATTATAAAGCTCTGAAAGCGCGCTTAGATCTGCATGCGCGGATCCAAAGCGCAACTGATCGCCCTCAAACCGACCGATTGATGAAAGCGTCACGCCGGCTTGACCGGCTGCAATCATCAGGGCTTCGGCCTGGTCAAAATTGCAAGCGATGAGATAACGGGCTTGGTCTTCACCGAACAAATAGGCCATATCTTCGCTTTGAATATAAAGCCCGGTGTCGGCGGCATGCGCCATTTCAAATGCCGCCAAGGCCAAACCGCCATCGGATAAATCGCTGCAAGCTTTGATCAGCTCTCGGTTTTCTAAAATAAATTGACCATTGCGGCGCTCTTCATCGAGATCAACGCTGGGCGCATCGCCATCTGAGCGGTTGAACACGCTGCTCAACAGCGCTGAACAGCCCAAATGCGTACCAGGCGGGCCCAACAGCAATGCTTCATGGCCGGCGCGCGCAACGCCGATAATCGGCTCGTCCTGCGCGCCCACCAGACCAACCGCGCCAATCGTCGGCGTTGGTAAGATCGCAGCGCCGTCGGTTTCATTATACAAACTCACATTTCCCGAAACAATCGGCATATTCAGAGCATAAACTGCCGCGCTGATACCTTTGATTGCGCCCACAAACTGGCCCATGATTTCTGGTTTTTCTGGATTGCCAAAATTCATATTATCGGTGGTAGCCAAAGGCGTTGCCCCCATGGAGCACAAGTTGCGATAGGCCTCTGCAACGGCCTGCTTGCCACCTTCAACCGGGTTGGCCTGTACATAGCGTGGTGTCACATCGCTGGTGAAGGCCAATTGTTTTTCGGTACCATGCACCCGAATAAGCCCTGCGCCCAAGCCTGGGCCCTGTATCGTATCGGCCATAACCTGACTGTCATATTGTTCATATGCCCACCGTTTGCTTGCGTAGTTCGGATCGCAAATCAAAGCCTTTAGCGCGTCGATCGGGGCAAGTTCGGGAATATCTGCCAAGGCCCCCGCAGGGGGCGTTTCAACCCATGGTCGATCATATTCGGGCGCTGTACCAGAAAGGGCTTTGAGCGGTAAATCAGCCTTGGTTTCTCCGTTTAGACAAATATGGAACCGGTCTTCTGCAATCGTTTCCCCAACAATCGCAAAATCAAGGTCCCATTTTTCAAACACAGCCCGCGCTTCTCCCTCTTTTTCGGGCTGTAACACCATTAGCATCCGTTCTTGAGATTCCGATAGCATCATTTCATACGCAGTCATGTTCAATTCACGCGTCGGCACTTTTTCAAGGTCGAGCCGCACCCCTAAATCTCCCTTATCCCCCATTTCTACCGCCGAGCAGGTCAAACCAGCCGCGCCCATATCTTGAATAGAAATCACCGCCCCAGTCTGCATCAGTTCCAAACAGGCTTCCATCAAACGTTTTTCGGTAAACGGGTCACCAACTTGAACGGTGGGGCGTTTTTCTTCGATCGTATCGTCAAATTCAGCCGACGCCATTGTGGCGCCGCCCACACCGTCGCGGCCGGTTTTTGCGCCTAAATAAACGACAGGCATGCCAACACCGGAGGCTGCCGAGTAGAAAATTTTATCCGCATCGGCCAAACCGGCGGCAAAGGCATTGACCAAGCAATTGCCATTATAAGCAGGATCAAAGCGCAATTCACCGCCAACTGTCGGCACACCAAAACAGTTTCCATAGCCGCCAATTCCGGCCACAACGCCATGCACCAACTGCCGCGTTTTGGGGTGATCTACTGCGCCAAAGCTAAGTGCATTCATCGCCGCGATCGGCCGCGCGCCCATCGTAAACACATCGCGTAAAATTCCGCCAACCCCAGTTGCTGCACCTTGATAGGGCTCGATATACGAGGGATGGTTGTGGCTTTCCATTTTAAACACAACCGCCTGTCCGTCGCCAATATCAACTACGCCAGCATTTTCTCCGGGGCCACAAATCACTTGTGGGCCGCTTGTGGGCAAACTGCGCAGCCATTTCTTCGAAGATTTATACGAGCAATGCTCATTCCACATGGCCGAGAAGATACCCAATTCGGTGAAAGTCGGGACGCGGCCGATGATCTCTAAAATTTTCTGATATTCATCCGCGGCAAGTCCATGGGCCGAAATAAGCTCGTCTGAAATCTCTGGTTCGCGCATTCTGGCCCCTAATGTCAATTTTCTGCACCTCATACGGGAAGCTTTTCTTAAGAGCAAGCAATCGGCCATGGCAAAAACGCCCGCGGGTTGGCCGGGCAGGGCAGGCGTAACGCTTAAATTTTGCGTCTCAAAATCTCAAAGGATAAAATAATCACTTGACTGTCAACGCAACTCCTTCTCTTGTGAGCGTCGGATTTTAAACTTAATGATGAGGCTTTGATGCAGCTTTTAGCAAACCCTTATGTTGGCATGAGTGATGGGTTGAATATGCCGGAAATTCCCCGTCCTAGCGATGATGCGGCAACCCCGCAGGCGCTTTTGGCGCGATGCCCCGTTGCCGCACCTACGCCGATGAAACATTTGCAAGGGTTTGGCGGTGCCGGGGAGGTTTTCGTAAAAGATGAGCGCGGGCGCATGGGGTTGGGCAGTTTTAAAGCACTGGGTGCGGCTTATGTAATAGCGCAAGCGGCTCAAAAACGTGATCTGACAGGTGAAACCTTTGTTACCGCTAGCGCGGGAAATCATGGTCTTTCTGTGGCCGCAGGAGCCAAGGTTTTTGGCGCAAAGGCGGTGGTGTTTCTTTCAGACACGGTGCCTGAAAGCTTTGCGGAAAAATTGCGCGGTCATGACGCAGAAGTTGTGCGGGCCGGCGATAATTATGAAGCCAGTATGCAGGCCGCGCTCATGGCGGCATCTGATAATGGATGGGTTTTATTATCGGATACGTCTTGGGCCGAATATTTAGAGACACCTCATCAGCTGATGGAAGGCTATTTGGTTATGGCGGCGGAGGCGGTTGAGCAAATGCAAAGCCCGCCAACACATATTCTTTTGCAGGCCGGCGTTGGGGGCTTGGCCTCTGCCGCAGCAGGTTATTTTAGAAAAATGTGGGGGAACGCGCCGCAAATTATTGTTGTTGAACCCGACGCCGCGCCGGCGCTGTATAACAGCATCAAAGCGGGTAGATCTGAAATCACCTTGGGGCCAGTGTCTAATATGGGCCGATTGGATTGCAAAGAGCCCTCATTGATCGCGCTTCAAGGGTTGGCAGAAGATGCAGATCTGTTTTGTTTGATTTCGGATACAGAGGCAGTAGAAGTTTTGCCGCATCTCGACGCGCTTGATCTTGAAACTACGCCCTCTGGCGGGGCCGGTTTGGCGGCGTTGTTTCAAAATATCGAAGGTATTGGTGATGAGTCGCGCGTTTTATGCGTGCTTAGCGAAGCCAGTGACGCCTGATCGCGGGTTTGAAACTGCCGAATTCGAAGGCCGCGTTTTGCGCGCTCAAGCCGCGCTGCGGTCGGCGGGGTTGGATGCGATGTTTTTCACAACCGAACCTGAAATACGTTATTTTACGGGCTATTTAACCCGTTTTTGGGAAAGCCCATCGCGGCCTTGGTTTTTGGTCCTGCCTCAATCTGGCAAGCCAGTGGCGGTCATTCCATCGATTGGCGCGGCATTGATGTCAAAGACCTGGATTACGGATATCAGAACCTGGTCTTCCCCAGATCTAGAGGATGACGGGTTAAGTTTGCTGGCCTCTACGATCAAAGACCGGGTTTCAAAAGCTGGTCGCATTGCGGTGCCATCGGGGCATGAAACGCATTTGCGCATGCCTTTAAGCGATTTTGAGCGTTTGAAAGCTGCCTTGCCTTTATGCGAGTTTACCTCTGATCATGGGATTATGCGTTCCCTGCGGATGGTGAAGTCAGAGGCTGAGATTGCTAAAATCAAAACGGCCTGCGAGATTGCCGGCCGCGCCTTTGATAGGGTGCCCGAGATCGCTCAGCAAGGCAGGCCGTTAGACGCAGTTTTTCGGGGTTTCCAAAGCCTTTGTTTGCAAGAGGGGGCTGATTGGGTGCCCTATCTGGCAGGGGGCCATGGCCCCTTGGGATATGAGGATGTGATCTCGCCCGCTGGACCAGAGCTATTGCAACCGGGGGATGCGTTGATGCTTGACACGGGCTTGGTTCATGATGGGTATTTCTGCGATTTTGATCGGAATTTTGTGGCGGGCAAGCCGGCGCCCGAGCTCAGCGCAGCTTGGGAGAGGTTGTTAGAGGCTGTTGAGGCGGGCAAAGAAGCGGCGATGCCCGGCAAAACCGCTGCAGATGTGTTTCACGCGATGGATAAAATTGTGACCGGCGGCAAGGGAACCGGCGATGCGGGGCGTCTAGGTCATGGGCTTGGCATGCAATTGACCGAATGGCCTTCATTAATCGCATCGGATCAGACCGTTTTACAAGCGGGTATGGTGCTGACATTAGAGCCGGGTATTGCCCTACCCGGGGGCGGTTTGCTGGTGCATGAGGATGATTTTGTCATCCGCGAGGCTGGCCCCGAACAATTGTCGCCCTTGGCCTCGCTTAGCCTTCCCCGGCTGGATTGATGGCTGGGCCGTTTCCCTACGCGTTAGGCCAACCGGTTGGCGCGCGGGCAAATATGGGCCTAATTACGTTACAAGCCGACGAAACCATTGAATATGATATGCGGCGCTTGATGCCACAACAGGGCGTGGGCTTATACGTTTCGCGTATACGCAGCGCACCAGATGTGACGTCGGAAACTTTGGCTCAAATGGAACAAGATTTGCCGGCGGCGGCAGGATTGCTGCCTGATCCGATAGATTTTGATGTTGTCGGCTATGGGTGCACGTCGGGAACATCGGTGATCGGGACAGAGCGCATTGCTGAATTGGTCAGTCGCAATTGTCGTACAAAACAAGTCAGCGATCCATTGACGGCGTTGATCGCAGCCTGTCACGCGATGCAGATCAAACGCCTTGCTGTTTTGTCACCCTACATTGAGGATGTCTCAAAAATATTGCGTCGCCGATTGCTAGAGGCGCATATTGAAACGCCGCTTTTTGGATCGTTTGAAGAGCCGTTGGAAACCAATGTGGCGCGTATATCTCATAATTCAGTGTTTGAAGCGGCCTGCGCGCTTTGGTCAGATCAAAGCGTGGAGGCACTGTTCCTATCCTGTACCAACCTTCAAACATTTGAGGCTATTCCGGCGATTGAAGCTGTTATAAACGCGCCCGTTTTATCTTCTAATCAAGTGCTGGCATGGCACATGCAATCTTTATCTGGATTGTTGGGTTTGCATCACGGGCCAGGGCGGCTGTTCGCACGCTGAGCTTGGTGGCACCGGTAATTTTGCATCGGTCAGAATGCACAGGTAAGACGGTTCCGTTGGAATTTTCCATTTTGATAGTTTTAAGAAAAAAAAGGCCGAGACAAAAAAGGCTCGGCCAGGTCCAACAGGGAGTATAAAAACAATCAAATCGTTTTCGAATTTGCACATAATCTGTGCGGTTTGGTTAATCAATAAGCATTGACCCCAATAGATTGCATGTCCGCCATGCAAAAAATGCATAGCAAGGTCGTTGATTTACTGCGTAGCGTCTCGCAGTTTTCGGCGATGCTCAATAATTTCAGAAAGAACAAAATCTCGAAAAGCATCTATACGTTTTGAATGCCGTAATTCTTCGGGATAGGCCAGATAAACCGGCACTTCTACGCTTTCCAGTTCTGGCAAAACTCTTTTAACACCCTCAAAATCTTGGGTAACATAATCGGGCAAAACGCCTATGCCCAGATTGTGTATAACGGCTTGCAAAACGCCGAAATAGTTGTTGACGGTTAACATTGAAGGCAAATCATAGGTCATCAGCTTTTGAACGAGCTGCAGCCCTGCACCCACCTGCGCTGATTTTGTGTTTTGACAAATCAACCGATGATGCCGCACATCCTCAATCTGGGCTGGTTCGCCATGCGTGGCCAAATATTCTGGCGATGCGTAAAGCCGCATACGTACGCTCATCAACCGCTTTCTGATTAAATCAGCCTGGCTTGGTTCTTTCATGCGAATGGCAACATCGGCTTCGCGCATTGGCAGATCAAGAACCCGTTCTTCGAGCATAAGATCAATTTTCAAATCCGGATAGATCTCGTAAAGTTTTGGCAGCCGTGGTGCCAACCACAAGGACCCAAAGCCGGTTGTGGTTGTAACTCTAAGTTCTCCAAAAACCTCTTCTTCGCTGTCTCGGATGCGCGCCGCAGCTGCCTCTAAGCGCTTGTTCATGGAAATTGTCGCGTCAAACAATAATTCGCCTTGTTCGGTCAGAATTAGGCCCCGTGCGTGGCGGTGAAACAGCGTGGTATTTAGACTTTCTTCGAGCGCACGAATTTGACGACTCACAGCGCTTTGTGACAACCGCAATGTGTCACCTGCGTGCGTTAAACTGCCCGCATCCGCAACGGCGTGAAAAATTCTAAGTTTGTCCCAATCCATAAAAGCTACCTGCTTTGCTGCGCGTCTGCGCTGTCTTCATCGCTTTAACAAACCCGCGTGGTGTGACGTTACGGCTCAATTTATTTCTAGCTAAGTCAGTGTGCATGACCTATTATCAGTAAATAGAATTGCGCCGCCAAAAGCAAGCCTGGGAGGGAACGCTATGGGAAGACTTGACGTTTCTTTGGACGATAAATTTGATATTTCCAAACATCAGGTGCTTTTGAACGGCACGCAGGCTCTGGTTCGCTTGATGATCGCGCAGCGCGCGCGTGATGAGACGAAGGGCTGGAACACCGCGGGCTATGTGACGGGGTATCGCGGCTCTCCGCTGGGCGCTGTTGATTTTCAAATGAAACGGGCTGCTCAGGCTTTGGATGCGGCCAATATTACGTTTCAGGAAGGCCTGAACGAGGATCTTGCTGCAACAGCGCTTTGGGGCGCGCAACAAGCAGAATTACGCGGCGAAGGTCTTTATGACGGTGTATTCGGGCTTTGGTATGGCAAGGGCCCCGGGGTTGACCGATCAGGGGATGTGATGCGCCACGTTAATATGGCCGGTACCAGCGCAAAAGGCGGTGTGATTATGGCGATGGGCGATGATCACACAGGGGAAAGTTCGACCACGCTGCATCAATCTGAATGGGCGATGATGGATGCCCATATGCCCATCGTCAGCCCGGCCGGCGTTCAGGAAATTTTAGATTACGGCCATTACGGCTATGAGCTTTCTCGTTTTAGCGGGCTTTGGGTCGGGTTGAAAACGATGAAAGATACGGTTGAAGTTACCTCGGTGGTGGATGGCAATCCGCATCGTTTGGCCTTCATAACACCCTCAGTTGAGATGCCCGACAAGGGGCTGAATATCCGCTTGATTGACACGCCTGCCGAACAAGAAGAACGCTTATTGACCTATAAGGTCGCCGCAGCCGAGGCGTTTTCGCGCGCGAATAAGATGGATAAGCGCCTTTTGGGGCAGACCGGCGCCAAAATTGGTTTTGTTGCCGCGGGTAAAAACTGGTTGGATTTGATCCATGCTTTTTCACTGTTGAATATCGATGAGGCAGAGGCCGAGCGGCGCGGTATTACAGCGTATAAAGTGGGGCAAACATGGCCGCTTGATCAACGCTCGCTTCGCGAATGGGCCGATGGGCTCGATGTGATCATTGTTGTGGAAGAAAAGCGCAAACTGATCGAGCCCCAAATCAAAGAGGCTTTGTTTGATGATTTGCAAGGGCGCCGCGTTTATGGCGCGCGCCATGGGCTGACGGGGGCGCAACTTTTTACGGGAGTGGGCGCATTAGATCCGGTGGAAATTGCTGAAAAACTGGGGCAAATTTTGCGCGAAGAGGGCGCCGCCAGTTCAGAGGTTTTGGCAGGTATGGCGCAGTTAGAGGCAGCCAAGCGTGCCGATAATGCCAGCGAGACTGCAGCGCGTATTCCTTATTTCTGTGCAGGATGCCCGCATAATAGCTCCACCAAGTTGCCCGAGGGTGCCCGCGCTTATGCTGGCATAGGCTGTCATTACATGGCGCAATGGATGGATCGGGAAACGCTCGGCTATACCCATATGGGAGGCGAAGGCGCCAATTGGATTGGCGAGTCGGCCTTTTCAACCCGCAAACACGTATTTCAGAATATTGGTGATGGCACTTATAACCATTCGGGAATTCAAGCGATCCGCGCGGCTGTGGCGGCCGGCACCAACATAACCTACAAAATCCTGTTTAATGACGCGGTCGCGATGACCGGAGGTCAAGGAAATGACGGCGGACTTTCCGCCGCTCGGATAGCCCGCGAAGTTCTGGCGATGGGGATTGAAACGGTTGCCCTGGTCTATGATGATAAGGAAGAGCTTGACCTGAGTGCGTTTCCCAAAGACATCAGCAAAGACGACAGAACGCAGCTGTTATCGGTTCAAAAGAGGCTGTCTGAAACCGAGGGCGTTTCTGTTCTTATTTATGTTCAAACCTGCGCAGCAGAAAAGCGACGGCGGCGCAAGCGTGGAAAATTCCCTGATCCTAATAAGCGGATTTTTATCAATTCAGACGTCTGTGAAGGTTGCGGTGATTGCGGTGTTCAATCCAATTGCGTGGCAATCGCGCCTTTGGAAACCGCGTTTGGCCGCAAACGGATGATCGATCAATCCGCCTGCAATAAAGATTTCAGCTGTGTGAGCGGCTTTTGCCCATCCTTTGTAACATTAGAGGGGGCGACACCCAGAAAAGCGGCCACAACCGCTTTGGATTTGCCCGAGATGCCGCTTCCCCCACTTGCACCGATTGAGGGAACTTGGAATGTGGTGGTGACGGGCATTGGCGGTACTGGCGTTGTGACTTTGGGTGCGGTGATTGCGCAGGCCGCCCAGCTTGACGGCAAAGGCGCCGGCATGATGGAGATGGCCGGCTTGGCGCAAAAAGGCGGCGCGGTGCATATCCATTGCCGCTTAGCAGAAAAACCTGCGGATATCAGCGCGATACGCGTGGCCACGGGCGAATGTGATGTTTTGATCGGTGGCGATTTAGTGGTCAGCGCCGGCGCTAAAACATTGGGTTTAACGCAGAGCGGGCGTACCGGAGCAGTGGTGAATTCGCATGAGGCCGTGAGTGGTGAATTTACCCGCGACACCGAATTTCAGATCCCCCATGACCGTTTGAGCCTTTCATTAGAGGCGCGCTTGCAAGAAAGATTGGATTTGTTTGATGCCTCAGCCTTAGCCAAGACACTGATGGGGGATTCTATATTCTCGAATATGATGGTGCTTGGCGGCGCCTGGCAGCGTGGATATTTACCCCTCAGTCATGATGCACTTAAAGCTGCGATCGAGCTCAACGGGGCTGCTGTGGAAAAAAACCTGCATGCATTTGAGCTGGGCAGATGGGCGGTGTTACACTTGAGCGAAGCGCAGAAACTCTTGGCCCCGAGTTTGATCAAATTGCCGCAAACATTGGATGAAAAAATCGCCACCCGCGCGGATCATTTGAAAGCCTATCAAGGCCGCCGGTTGCAAAAGCGCTATTTGGCATTGGTCTCGAAAATCGAAAACCCTGAATTGAAAGAACTGGTCGCCAAAGCCTATCACAAGCTTTTGGCTTATAAGGATGAATATGAAGTTGCGCGCCTGCACCGGCTGACCCGCGCCAAGGCCGCAGAGCAATTTGAAAATATTGACCAGATTACCTATCATCTCGCGCCGCCCTTGCTCAGCAAATTAGGCCCTGATGGGCGTCCGTTGAAGCGGCAATTTGGCGCTTGGATTGAAAAAGTCTTTGGTGTTTTGGCCCTCTTCAAATTTTTACGGGCAACCCCTTTTGATGTGTTTGGCTATAGTGATGAGCGCAGGATGGAGCGAGAGTTGATAAAACAATATGAAGCTGATTTGGCCGCGTTCGCCTTTTCGGGTGGGCCGGTTGATACGGCGGCCCTTCAAGAACTGGCTGAATTGCCTTTGCAAATTCGTGGCTTTGGCCCGGTAAAGTTCTCAAATTATGAAAAAGCCGAAAAGCGGCGCCTTGAATTGCTTGACGTTTTACGCAATTCTCCGCCCATGTTCACGCAGGCGGCAGAATAAGCAGGTCTGCTTCGCTTTGTTTTAACGTTGATCCATGCCTGTAAATGGAAGGTGTTTTCTTTGCTAAAGCTTCCGCGCATCGCCCGCGACATCAGTTATTCGTATTCCGCGCAAACAAAAGCCGGTAAAACTGTTATTAAATTGATGGAAAATACCACCGGACGACTTCGCTTGATAAAGCGCGCGCGCGGATATGAACAGGAAGTCGCGAATGGGCGTGATTTTTGGCAGGTGATGGTCGAACGATATGGTTTGAGTTTGGATATTGTCGCCGGAGATTTATCGAAAACCCCCACATCCGGCCCACTGATTATGATCGCAAATCATCCTTACGGGATTTTAGACGGTTTGATGATGGGGCATATTTTATCGTCGCTCCGGGGAGATTTTCGTATTTTGGCGAATACGGTATTTCGAAAGTCGGCAGATTTGCAACGCGTTGTTTTGCCGATTTCCTTTGATGAAACAAAGGATGCTGTTCGTGAAAATCTGGCCACTCGAAAAAACGCTTTAGCGTATCTTGCAGACGGGGGCGCAATTGGTGTTTTTCCCGGTGGTACGGTTTCGACAGCCGCAACGCCTTTCGCGCAGCCCATGGATCCGGGCTGGAGATCGTTTACAGCGCGCATGATCAGCAAGTCTAATGCGACTGTGCTACCTGTATATTTCGAAGGCCAAACCAGTCGGATGTTTCAGCTTGCAAGCCATTTACACAACACGCTTCGAATGGGCCTTTTGATAAAAGAGTTTAAAAAACGCATCGATACGCCGGTGCGCGTTGTGGTGGGCGATCCAATCACCCAAGAGGATTTAAAAGAATTTTCTACAGATTCGCGGGCGATGATGGATTTTTTGCGTAAAAAAACCTATGAGCTTTCTCCAACGCCGCTTCGATCTTATGACTATGGCTTTGAATTTGAAACGCGGCATAAAGCCTAAGGGGAGCGAAAAGGATGGCAATAGGCATATTTGATTCCGGTCTGGGTGGTCTTACCGTGTTGGATGCAATCCGCAAGAAACTTCCCGCGCTTCCCTTGGTCTATATGGGTGATAATGCGATGGCGCCTTACGGGGTACGCGATGCCGAGGATGTTTACAATTTGACAACGCGCGCGGTTGAAAGGCTCTGGCAAGAGGGCTGTGATTTGGTCATCTTGGCCTGCAATACGGCCTCAGCCGCGGCGCTTAGGCGTATGCAAGAGGCCGGGTTGCCCGAACATAAGCGCGTTTTAGGGGTTTTTGTGCCTTTGATTGAGGCTTTGACTGAGCGTCAATGGGGGGATAATTCGCCTCCTCGACAGGTTACGGTTAAAAATGTCGCGCTGTTTGCAACGCCGGCCACGGTCGCAAGCCGGGCCTTCCAGCGCGAATTGGCCTTTCGAGCGATTGGTGTCGACGTAGAGGCGCAATCTTGTGGCGGCGTTGTTGATGCGATTGAAGATGGCGATCTGATCCTTGCCGAGGCGCTGGTGCGCAGCCATGTTCAAGCCTTGATGCGCAAAATGCCCACCCCGGATGCCGCGATTTTGGGCTGCACGCATTATCCTTTGATGGATACAATTTTCCAAAATGCACTTGGCGAAAATGTGATAGTATATTCACAAGCTGAGCTGGTGGCGGAGAGCCTGCAGGATTATCTGCATCGTCATCCCGATAAATTGGGCCATGGATCGGAAACAAAATTTTTAACCACGGGTGAACCTGGCCTTGTTTCAGATCGAGCGACGCAGTTTTTAAGGCGGAAAATAATTTTTGAAGCCGCTTGAGCTGACCAAGCGTTGGCGCTAATGAGGAGCGGATATGATATATAAAATCGCCATAATTGGGGCTTCAGGCTACACCGGAGCAGAGCTGATCAGATTGATCGCTTCGCATCCTAATCTTGAGATTAAAGCCCTTGTGGCCAATAGCAAGGCCGGGCAATCAATGCGTCAGGTCTTTCCGCATCTGCGCCATCTTGATTTACCTAACTTGGTGACAATCGACAAAGTTGATTTTCAAGGGATCGATTTATGCTTTTGCGCTTTGCCGCACCAGACCTCGCAAGATGTGATCGCAAAGCTGCCAGCCTTTTTGAAAGTGATTGATCTTAGCGCAGATTTTAGATTGCGCGATCCGCAGGCGTATGAGCAATGGTATAATAGTAAACATCTTGCACCTGATTTACAGCCAGATGCGGTGTATGGTTTGACTGAGTTTTATCGCGCAGATATCCGCACCGCGCGCTTGGTGGCTGGAACCGGATGCAACGCGGCGACGGGGCAATATATTTTACGGCCTCTGATTAAAGACCGCGTGATCGATCTTAATGATATAATTTTGGATATGAAATGCGCCGTTTCGGGGGCTGGGCGCGCGCTAAAACAAAACCTGCTGCATGCTGAGTTGTCAGAGGGGTATAATGCTTATGCGGTTGGCGGCACGCACCGTCATCTGGGGGAGTTTGATCAGGAGTTTTCGGAATTGGCTGGTCGGCCCGTACACATTCAATTCACCCCGCATTTGATGCCTGTAAATCGGGGTATTCTTGCCACGGCCTATGTAAAAGGCTCTGCTGAAAATGTGTTCCAAAGTTTAAAGGCAAGTTATGAAAATGAACCCTTCATTCAGATGTTAGACTTTGGGCAAACGCCCAGCACGCATGATGTGCGTGGATCAAATTTCGTGCATATTGGCGTGTCAGGGGATCGGATTGAAGGCCGCAGCATTGTTATTGCGGCGTTAGACAATCTTACCAAAGGCAGCAGCGGGCAGGCCGTTCAAAATGCCAATCTGATGTTGGGTTTGGAAGAAACAGCCGGCTTGATGCACGTACCGCTGTTTCCCTAGATACAGGTTGAATTTATGAAAAGCTTGAAGAAGACGCGGCGTATTCAGATTATTATTATTTCTTTTTTGGCGCTTGCGCTTGCAACAGCTTTGATCGGCTATGCCATGCGCGATGGTATCAATTTCTTCAAATCCCCCAGTGAAGTTTTGGCGGATCCGCCAGATGCCAGCGAAACCTTCCGCATCGGTGGCTTGGTTGAGGAAGGGTCATTGCAACGCGGGGTCGGCTCTGTGATTAGTTTTAACGTAACTGATGGCGCCGCTATCGTGCCCGTTACCTATGAAGGCGTTTTGCCGGATTTATTTGATGAAAACCAGGGAATGATCGGCACAGGAAAATACATTGATAATGTCTTTCAAGCCGCTGAAATTTTAGCTAAACATGACGAAAACTACATGCCAAAAGAAGTTGTAGATGCCTTGAAAGAGCAGGGTGTCTATCAAGAAACTTCGGATTGATCTTGTGATAGGTCGGCGCTGTTTCTGGTTTTTTCAGAAACTTTGTTGCAAAGAAGTTTCATATTCAAAACAGTTCCCAATAAAGACAAGCGGGGCTGGTGTGAACCGGTTAAAAACGAAAGCTTCAACCGCTGCATCTGCTGAACTATTTGGATCTTGAAATTTGACCGTCGGTTTGGTGAATTTCCGCATTGGCTGATACCAGGCGGCATTATCTTGGGCTACAATTTATTTAGACCTGCCTTTAAGCAACAAAAGATAATCTTTCCCAAAAAGCTTTTTTATACTGCATAGAAACAGATTGCTTTACAAAAGGTTTGCTCTATTTTTCTGACAGTTAAGCGTCGGTTTTAAGATTTAGAACAAAGTGAAGTGATGTCGGTATCTTTTGAAAAATGATGATTGGCCATGAATAAGGATGCTGGATTTTTAGATGGTCAGTCCGATGAGACAGGTTTATAAGAGGCACTATGATAAGTGAGCTTGGACATTTTGCACTGACCTTGGCGTTTTTTGTCGCGTGTATTCAGTGCGTTGTGCCTTTAATCGGCGCAATGACGGGCCGCGCTGCCTTGATGGCGCTGGCCGCCCCCGCTGCTTCGGCCCATTTTTTTCTTATTCTAGGATCCTTTTTGGCTCTGCTGCACGCATTCATCACCTCTGATTTCACGGTGCGCTTGGTGGCGCTGAATTCCCATTCGTTGAAGCCGATGATCTACAAGATTAGCGGTGTCTGGGGGAACCACGAAGGCTCAATGCTGTTATGGGTGCTTATTCTTGCCTTGTTTGGTGCTTGCGCGGGCTGGTTTGGAAACAATCTCACACAAAGCTTTCGGGCGCGGGTCTTGGCCGTTCAGGGCGCGATTAGCGTGGCATTTCTTGCGTTTATTTTGCTCACGTCAAATCCATTTTTGCGTTTGGTGGTGCCGCCGTTTGATGGGCAAGATTTGAACCCATTGCTGCAAGATCCCGGATTAGCGTTTCATCCGCCGTTTTTATATTTGGGCTATGTCGGTTTGAGTATGGCGTTTTCTTTCGCGGTTGCGGCGTTGCTTGAGGGGCGCGTGGATGCCGCTTGGGCGCGTTGGGTGCGCCCGTGGACATTGGCCGCTTGGATTTTCCTGACCATTGGCATCGCTTTGGGCAGTTGGTGGGCCTATTATGAATTGGGCTGGGGGGGCTTTTGGTTTTGGGATCCAGTTGAAAATGCCTCTTTTATGCCATGGCTTCTGGCCGCTGCCTTATTGCATTCTGCGATTGTGGTGGAAAAGCGTGAAAGTTTGAAAAGCTGGACCATTCTTTTGGCCATTCTTGCGTTCGGATTTTCTCTAATTGGTACGTTTATTGTCCGCTCTGGCGTTTTGACATCGGTGCATGCTTTTGCAAATGACCCAGAGCGGGGTGTGTTTATCCTGATTATTTTGGCGATTTTCATCGGCGGGGCTTTAACATTATTTGCCGCGCGCGCATCGGCCATGCAGGCGCGGGGTGCATTTTCCATGGTCAGCCGTGAAACAGCCTTGGTATTGAACAATATATTATTGGCCGTTTCGGCTTTGGTTGTGTTTGTCGGCACGATCTGGCCGCTCTTGGCAGAGATGATGTTTGATCGAAAACTCAGTGTTGGACCCCCGTTTTTCAACTTGGCGTTCACTCCTTTCATGATCGCTTTGGGCATCGCGATGCCGATTGGTGCAATGATTCCTTGGAAGCGGGGCGTTGTAATGCGCCCTGTCAAACGGCTTTTGCCGGTATTTGTTTTGGCCCTGGCCGCTGCAGGTTTGATCTGGGCGTTGCAAACCGGCAAGTCATTGCAGGGGCCAATTGGGTTGTTTCTGGGGGCGTGGATGGTCGGGGGCGCAATCACTGATCTTTTATCCCGCCTTGGAAAAGACCGCGATTACAGCCGGCTGTTGCGGTTACCGCGCTCGGATTGGGGCAAATCGGTCGCCCATAGCGGGCTGGGGGTAACGATGTTTGCTGTGGCTGGGCTTATGGTTTGGCAGCAAGAAGACATCCGCATCGTGGCGCCAGGTGAAACATGGTCGGTTGGAGCCTATACGTTTACATTACAAGATGTCAGCAATGTGAATGGGCCGAATTATCGCGCCGTTAGGGGAGATGTGGCGCTGGAACATAAGGGGCGGTTTATCACCAAGATGCATCCTGAAAAGCGCTTTTACCCGGTTGCCAATATGCCAACAACCGAAGCCGCGATTGACTATCGCTTCTTGCGCGATGTGTATTTGGTGCTTGGAGACCAGCAAGAAAATGGGGCGTGGACGCTGCGCACTTATATCAAGCCCCTGACCAATTGGATCTGGGCCGGTGCTTTATTGATGGCCCTTGGCGGCGGGCTTAGCTTAACGGATCGCCGTTTTCGCGTGGCGGCCGGGGCGCGCCGTACAACGCCAGTTTCAACCGTAAATGCTCCGGCCGAATGAGGCTGCTTTATATGCTTTTGGCGTTTTCGCTTTGGATCGGATACGCCTATGCGGTTGAGCCTGATGAAATTTTGGCCGACCCGACCCTAGAGGCGCGCGCGCGAGTTATTTCGAAAGATTTAAGGTGTTTGGTGTGCCAGAATGAAAGCATTGATGAAAGCAACGCGTCTTTGGCGCGCGATTTGCGGCTGTTGGTGCGGGAACGCTTGGTTTTGGGCGAAAGTAACGAAGAAGTGCTGGATTTTGTGGTTACGCGTTATGGGGAATTTGCTTTGCTGCGCCCCCAAACCAAAGGCTCTAACGTGATTTTATGGGTTGCGGGCCCGGTAATGCTTTTGCTCGCCTTGTTGATCGCTTTTGCCTATATTAGGAGCCGCCAAGCACAAGTGAACGGCGCGGCATCCAAGGCATTAAGCGTGGATGAAAAAGAGCGTTTAGAAAAAATTTTAGAACGAACCAATTTGGAGTGAACTAAAATGGCGGTGGTAATTTTCACTTACCCAGAGAGGGGGCATTTTTATGAATTATGACACGATTGAGGTTCATCTGTCCTCTGAGGTTGCTTGTGTTTCTATGAACCGTCCCGAGGTGATGAACGCGCTGAACACCCAAATGCGCGCCGAAATCACCGATGCGTATAAGCGTTTGGCCCCACAGGCGCGGGTGATCGTATTGACTGGGCGCGGAAAAGCGTTTTGTTCGGGGCAAGATTTGGGTGATCGGGCGAACGCCGCGCAACTGGACTTAGAGCGCACGCTTAGGGATGAATACGAACCGATGCTGCGCGCAATTATCGAATGTAGGATTCCCACGATAACTGCCTTGAACGGGGCTGCGGCGGGCGCAGGTGCAAATCTTGCCTTGGCGTCGGACGTGGTGATTGCCTCGAAATCTTCCTATTTCATGCAGGCCTTTACAAAAATTGGTCTCATTCCTGACGCGGGCGGAACCTACCTAATGCCGCGCACAATGGGTCTTGCCAAAGCCATGGGAGCGGCGTTTTTTGCCGAAAAAATATCTGCAGAGCAGGCGGATGAATGGGGTTTGATCTGGGAATCGGTTGCAGATGACGCGTTTGAAGCCACCTGGCGCGCGCGGGCGGAATATTTGGCCAAAGGGCCAACTTTGGCTTATTCTCATTTGAAAACTGCGCTGCGTGCCTCATCCGAGAATAATTTAGAGGCGCAACTGGCTTTAGAGGCAAAGCTTCAAAAAGAATGCGGAAATAGCCGTGATTTCAAAGAAGGCGTTGTGGCCTTTCTGGAAAAACGAACCGCGCATTTTGAAGGAAGATAATGCGGCGTGAAACCGCCTTTTCGCGCCTTTTGACTGAGGTTTTCCCAGTCTTCTTGGGCCGCTAGCTGTTCGGGCTGAAGACGCCTTTTTGGCTGTGGTATTGGCGGGGCTGGAAACTGGCGGCAATGCGAGGGGACCATGATAGATTTGGCGGGTAAAAGGATTTTTGTAAGCGGTGCAGGCGCGGGTATGGGCGCCGCCGTTGCTTTGCTTTCGGCGCGCGCGAGAGCCCAGGTTCTTGCTACTGATAAATCTGACGAAGGGCTTTTGCCTTTAAATAAAACAGGCTGCGCCGTCGCTGTTCTTGATGTGACGGATCAAGATTCGGTAACTCGTTTTTTTGCATCTCAACAGCCATTTGACGGGATTGTTAATATGGCAGGCTGGGTGCATCATGGACGTCTGACCGATTTAAGCGATGAAGATTGGCAAAGATCTTTTCAAATTAACGTTGAAAGTATGTTTTATGTGTTGCGCGCCGCCCTGCCAAAAATGATTTTGGCAGGCGGAGGGTCCGTTGTGAATATGGCGTCTTTGGCCTCATCCGTGAAAGGGTTTGCCTATCGCGCGGCCTATAGCGCGTCAAAGGCCGCGGTGATCGGGCTGACAAAATCCGTTGCCGTGGATTATATGGCCGATAATGTGCGGACAAATGCGATTTGTCCCGGAACCATCGAAAGCGCCTCATTGAAAAAAAGAATAGCCAGTTTGGCCGAAGAGTTGGGCGATGAAAGTAAGGCCCGGGCTTGGTTCGTGGACCGCCAACCCATGAAACGATTGGGTCAACCTGATGAGATCGCAAAGTTAATTCTCTATCTATTATCTGATGATGGTGCTTACGCGACAGGGCAATCGTTTATCATTGATGGTGGCACCACCGCCTAGCCCCCTTGCGTGCTCAAGCATGATGCTTTCGCAAAATCTATTGGCTTTGGGATAGGCGAATGGAACGTCTGTGAAATCGTACGTTCTGATCAGTCTGAAACTGCTAAAATCCCTTCGCTTAGATCTTATATTTTTATAAATATCATAAACTTAACAGAAATTTGGTTAGCGTAAACTTAATATTATGAGCAGTAAAAAGCTGACAGAAAGGGCTATTCCTGTTCGAATGTAATTAAAGAAATTCCACTTTGCTTCAAATTTCAAGCGTTCATCAGCCAAGGTTTCATCATTCAAATCTTCGATTATAAGGTTTTGTATATGGTTGTTTAAGGGAATATGGAATGCCTCAGTTATGCCTTGCACCCCCACCAGATATGCAACACTGATTAGAACAATTGGCCATGCTTCTGCTAGTTCAACACGTACAGATGAAACGACAATCATCATAAACATTGCCACCATAGACCCTACCCAAGTGAACATGAATAGCGGCTGGTTGTCTTGTATTATAGCGTCCGTCACCTGAAACGCTCTTAAAAAATCTTTGTCACTAAGGCTGGATAAACCAGGCATCACAACAATTGCATATGTGAAAATGAATCAGCCTACTAAACTGCAGGATAAGATAGAAAAGATTAACGCTACATCCAAAAAGTCCATTTTATTTTTACCTCTGAGGTTTCTGTATTTAGGTAACAGCAGTAGTCAAAGCATATTTTCAGCGAATAGTCATTCCCTGCCAGAAACTGAACTACAATATATTGATTATAAGCGCTTTGGAGTGACTAAGAGCCAATCAGCATTGCCATGCATTTGTGCTTGTGGCAATCCGTCCGTTACCGGGACGCCAGCGGAGCATGGTTTCAATCAGATACTGTCTGGTTAAATGCAACCTAAGCCCCAAGCCCCAATTTCGTCCCGATTATGCAAATGGCCATCACAGGACATTTCCTCAAAACCCAGTTGCCGGTGAGGGATAACTGGTTTCTTAAAATAAGCCTAATATTTATCTGGTTTCTCTCTTATAATTTTTTAACCCAGCAGGCTTAAGGGACTGGTATTTTACATCATCACCCTGTCAACGTGACGTGACGTGACGTGACGTGGCGGGGTCGAGGTGACGGTGAACAGCAGATCAGACCGAGGCCGGTTTGTGATCTGGTGTGAGGCGCTCGCGCTCACATGGACGCCTTGCTGCAAATGAAGAGCGGAGATCTCCCCATCAAGTTCCATCGACGGAACACCAGACGCAACGTAAAAGAACTGTTCCGCACCCGCATGGTGATGTCGCCTTTCAGCGGTGCTGGGGGATATGCGCTCCTAAATGACGCTTAGTCGTTCAAACCTGACAAGTTGCCAACCATAAAAGCCATCGCGCCAGACATAATATTCAGCCGTATCGGTGTTGACCACCGCCGCGCTCATTCCCACTCAATCGTTCCTGGTGGTTTTGATGTGATATCATAGGTCACCCGATTGATGCCTTCGACCTCATTGATAATTCGCGTTGCGGTTTCGCCCAGAAACTCATGAGGAAATGGATAATAATCGGCCGTCATACCATCCACCGAGGTGACAGCACGCAGCGCGCAGGCATAATCATAGGTGCGTCCATCCCCCATCACGCCAACCGTGCGCACTGGCAAAATCGCCACGAAGGCCTGCCAGATGTGATCATATAGGCCGTGTTTGCGAATTTGATCAATATAGACCGCGTCAGCTTCCCTTAGAATATCCAGTTTGGCGCGGGTGATCTCACCAGGGCAGCGAATGGCCAGGCCGGGCCCTGGGAAGGGATGCCGCCCGATAAAGCTGTCGGGCAATCCAAGTTCGCGGCCCAGTGCGCGCACCTCATCCTTAAATAGCTCTCTCAGCGGCTCCACAAGTTTCAAGCCCATTTTCTCGGGAAGTCCGCCAACATTATGATGTGATTTTATCGTCACCGATGGGCCACCGCTAAAGGATACAGATTCGATCACATCCGGATAAAGCGTGCCCTGTGCTAAAAATTCTGCGCCCTCAATTTGATCTGCATATTTTTGAAACACGTCGATAAACAAGCCGCCAATGATTTTACGCTTGGTTTCAGGGTCGGATTGCCCGTCTAAGGCGCCAAGAAACAGCTCGGATTCTTGGGCGTGGATGAAGGGCATGTTGTAGTGATCCCGAAACATCGCAACCACCTCCGTGGCTTCCTCTTTTCGCAGCAAGCCGTGGTCTACGAACACGCAGGTGAGCTGATCGCCAATCGCCTCATGGATCAAAACGGCAGCCACCGAACTGTCGACACCCCCAGATAATCCGCAAATCACTTTTTTATCGCCAACTTGCTTTCTGATCGCCTCCAAGGCTTGTTCGCGATATGCGCCCATCGTCCAATCGCCTGAAAACCCAGCAATTTTTACAAAATTTTCATAAAGCATAGCGCCGTTTGGCGTATGGTGTACCTCTGGGTGAAACTGGACCGCATAAAATTGTTTCTCGAGATTTGCGGTGATTGCAAATGGCGCGTTTGGCGAGGTTCCATAGACGCTAAACCCCGGAGCGATCGCGCTGACATGATCCCCATGCGACATCCAGACTTGCTCGCGCTCTTGCGCAAACCATCCCTGTAATAGATCCAGCTCATCGCCTGTTTGAGACACATAGGCGCGGCCAAATTCTGCCGTTTTATGACCGCGCTCGACCCTACCACCCAACATATCCATCATAACCTGCTGGCCATAACATATTCCCAAAATGGGCACTCCAAGCTCATAGACAGAAAGTGGTGGACGCGGAGCCCCCGCATCAAAGACCGAGGCTGGCCCCCCAGAAAATATCACGGCACGCGGTGCAAAGGCACTTAAAAAGGCGTCTGAGATATTTTGATATGGGTGAATTTCACAATAGACGTTTAACTCGCGCAAGCGGCGGGCAATCAATTGCGTTACCTGACTGCCAAAGTCGATGATTAACAGGCGTTCGTGATGCTGGTGTTCCATTTGTGACTGGTAAAACGCCACGCCGTCAGGTGCAAGTGGTCGCGGTGCTGAAAACAGGTCAAATGTCGGTTTGAAGGAAGAAAGCAATCCCCATGTCGCTTTTAATGCTTAAGAGCCGTTATTTGGCGAAGGCAGAATTGGGATGCAACATAGATCATACGCAGAAATACTTAGTGTTTGCAGTTTCAAGAAAGGTCAAAGCATGGCGGAACTCTCTACAGGTCGGCGTTCGCGAGGAGGCGGGGGAGCAGCCCGCCGCGCAGAGCGCACCTCCATCAAGATCGAGACTGCAAAATATATTGAACGCAATATCCCGAATTTCGACCTGTTGAGCGAAGAGGCTTTGGAAATTATTGAAGCCAATGCCGAGCTTATGCTGGAAGAGGTAGGGGTAAACTTTGTTAACAATCCTGCCGCCCTAGAGCGCTGGCGAGCGGCGGGGGCGAGCGTAGAAGAAGAGCGGGTGCGGATCCCGCGTGGTTTGGCAAAAAAACTATGCGCCACGGCTCCAAACCGGTTCACCCAACATGCTCGGAATTCTGAACGCAATGTTGAGATTGGCGGTAAGTCTTTGGTCTGCGCGCCAGTTTACGGGCCGCCTTTTGTGCGCGACTTAGAAGGTGGTCGCCGCTATGCAACGATTGATGACTTTAAGAAATTTGTAAAGCTTGGCTATATGTCCAAATGGTTGCATCACTCGGGGGGAACGCTGTGCGAGCCGACCGATATTCCCGTGAACAAACGCCATTTAGATATGCTTCTGGCGCATATGACGCTATCGGATAAACCGTTCATGGGGTCGGTCACCGAGCCCAGCCGCGCGCAAGATAGCCTGGATATGTGCAGCATCCTTTTTGGCGATGAGTTTGTGCAGAACAATACGGTGATGACATCCTTGATCAACATCAATTCTCCGATGACATTTGATGATGTAATGATGGGTGCGTTAGAGGTTTATGCGCGCAACAATCAAGCCTGCATTATTTCGCCCTTTATTGTTGGCGGCGCGATGGCACCGGTTTCTGTGGCGGGAACCTTGACGCAGGTCTTGGCTGAAGTCTTGGCGGGTATTGCGTATTCTCAGCTGCTTAAGCCCGGCGCTCCGGTGATTTTTGGCGCTTTTGTGGCCTCAATTGACATGAATTCTGGCGCTCCCACCTTTGGAACCCCAGAGGCCAGCCATATCCTTTACGGGGCAGGGCAATTGGCGCGGCGCCTTGGCTTGCCTTTCCGCTCCGGCGGGGGGCTCTGCGGGTCTAAACTGCCCGATGCTCAAGCGGCTTATGAAACCTCAAATACGTTAAACGCGGCCTTGATGGGTGGGGTGAATTTTATGCTCCATTCCTGCGGCTGGTTAGAAGGGGGGCTGGTATCGTCTTTTGAGAAATTTGTAATGGATGCAGATCAATTGGGCGTGTTGCATCATTTGGCGCGGGGCGTGCAAATTGACGAAGACGCGCAAGCGTTAGACGCAATCCGGGAAGTGGGCCCTGGTGGTCATTACCTTGGATGCGCGCATACGCAGCGAAACTTTAAGGAATCTTTCTGGCGCAGCGAAGCCTTTGACTATAAGCCGTTCGAAACATGGGAAGAAGAAGGTGCCAAAGATACGATGCAGCTGGCCTCAACGCGTGTGGCGACCCTGTTGAACAATTACCGAGAACCCGAAATGGACATCGCGGTAAAGCAAGCTTTGGAGGCGTTTGTGGTGAAGCGTAAATCAGAAATGCCGGACAGTTTCGTTTAAATAGGTTGCTTTTCGGCCCTTTCAATTTCTTTTGTTTCGGCAATCAAGGCCGTTAGAACAGTAACGTGCAAGGCTATGTTATACTGAACATGCTGCTGCAGGCGCATCTTGTTTAACTGGCCCTCTTTATCGATCCAGGATCTCAAAACCTGTGCGGGATGTTGGTGCATGCTTAGCGCAAAAAATGAGCTCAAGCATGCGGCCCGGTTGTAGGTTTCAAGGCCCAGATTCGCTGCATTGATCAGTATTTTTGGCCGTTTGACGCTGTGTAAGTGGAATGTCATATCCGCTGCTGCCCAGATTTTAATCTTAATTAAGATCAGAAAGCTGGCGGTAATGTCTTAATTAAACCCTGCTTCCCCGTTCTCTGTATGGGGAAAGCCTTTATTATTTTGACACAAACTCGGCTCGTTGACGCTTTTAAGAAGTCTTTAACAAGTGCAACTTTAAAGTGATATTTTTGTTGCTTAGGATTTTAATTAAATTTTTCGGATTGTGAAAAATGTCCAATAAACATCCTTCGAGCGGGGGTAAATTAAGCCAAATTTGGCTGGACAAAGCCGCGTTTCATTATGATGCACATATTCACCTGGGTTTGTCCATTCGCGCGCTGGCGCGGAAATCTGCTGGTCATGCTTCTACAATTTTAAGGCAGGTAAGGCGCATCGAAGCCTTGCAGAGTGATCCGCAAGTAAAAGCCGCACTGGCTCAGTTAAAATCATCGCGGGGCGAGGGGGCTGATCCTGCGCCTTCCTGCCAGCCGGGTCAAAGTCTTAATAAGGATGTGATGCACCTTTTAGAACCAAAAAATGCGGTTTTAGTGATGTCCGAAAACGTTGAAATGGCTGGTATATTCTTGATTTCATCAGAATACGCACCTCAGAAATTAGGGCTTGTGCCGCGCGCGCGCAGTCAATGATCGCAAACGGAACGCTGCATTGTGTTTCCGCAGGTCGCTTATCGCGTTATGTTTTAGCATCAAATCTGCAGGCTCAAACCGAATGCGCCGAAGCGCCTCAAGCCTTTCAGCCGCGCCCCAATCCCGCGCTCGAAACAGAACCCGTTTTCAAAGGATCACCGGAAACTCCGTTGATGACGTTGGCTAGACGCCGCAATAAAGATGGTTCATATTTTTTAACGCGCGCATTGGTGAATGCAGGCAACCGGTTTCATGATGATTTTGAAATTGCACAGACCGTGCGCCCCGACGGTTTTACCCGTGAGGATTGGTTGCGCTGCGCATCCGGCACTGTGCTTTCAGGGGGCAATGAAAGGCAACAACTGCTGATTGAACGGGTGGCGGCCACCTTGCGCGACCTCGGGCCCGAATTATCAGATATTTCGCTACGCTGCTGTTGTTATCTAGACGGTCTTGAGCTGAGTGAGCAATCTTTAGGCTGGTCGGCGCGTTCGGGTAAAGTCGTCTTGCGCATCGCTTTGCAGCGGCTAAAGCGTTATTATGAAAGCCATATTGGCGTTGAGAATGGTCGCATAGGTTAATATTTACCTGTTTCTGTTTTAAAAATGCAGCGCGCGTCCAGTTTGAGCTGTGGCAAAGTGTTTCATCCAGATCATAGCGGAAATGCGTAAGCGCCCCTTGGAGCTTGCGCCAGTTCTGCTATGTTGCATAAAACAAGAGGGTGAATACCAGTGCGTGATCTAAAACTGCCTCAAGACCGGCATCCAGAAAAAGCTCATAAGCCAGACAACCGGCAGCCCAAAAAACCCGATTGGATTAGGGTGAAGGCACCGGTCTCCGAAGGCTATAAGGCTACGCGCGATATTATGCGTGAGCATAATTTGGTAACGGTATGCGAAGAAGCAGGCTGCCCAAATGTTGGCGAATGTTGGAGCCAAGGCCACGCTACCATGATGATTATGGGCGAAGTGTGCACGCGCGCCTGCAGCTTTTGCAATATTGCCACGGGAAAGCCTCCGGAAGCTTTAGATGTGTTTGAGCCAGGCAGAGTTGCGGATGCCGTCTTTAAATTGGGGTTGAACCATGTGGTGATTACATCGGTTGATCGCGATGATGTGGAAGATGGCGGGGCGGAACATTTTGCGCAAACCATTCGCGCGATCCGGCGCAAAAGCCCTGAAACCACGATTGAAATTCTGACGCCCGACTTTTTAAAATGTGACCCGGCCGTGCTTGAGCTGGTGGTGGCTGCACGCCCGGATGTGTTTAATCACAATTTGGAAACCGTGCCCGGATTGTACCCAGAAGTACGCCCCGGCGCACGCTATTTTCATTCTTTGAGGCTTTTGCAACGGGTCAAAGAACTTGATCCTTCGATGTTTACAAAATCCGGCATCATGGTTGGGCTTGGAGAAAATCGACAATCTGTTTCGCAAGTGATGGATGATTTGCGCGCCGCGGATGTGGATTTTTTGACCATTGGGCAATATCTGCAACCCACGCCAAAACATCATGCGGTGGATCGATTTGTGCACCCGGATGAATTTGCAGCCTATGAAAAAGCGGCTTATGGCAAAGGGTTTTTAATGGTTTCAGCAACCCCTTTAACCCGCTCTTCCTATCATGCAGGAGATGATTTTCAACGCTTGCGCGCCGCGCGTTTGGCGCGTTTGGCCAAGTAAAAGCAACCTTTTGGGGGTTGTATTCCGACAAGAGCGATTAAAAAGCTAAATACGGCACATTGGTGAGTTTTGGGGTAAGCGTTAAATGTTACTTTAGCCGTTGCTCAGTTTTTGGATCAAAGAACAAAAGCTGATTGGGGTCAAAGTGAACGGCAACATCGCTGCCCATGGGCAGGGCAACATCCCCCTTGCTTTCAACAATAATACGTTCGCCCGTTGGTGCCATTAAATAGCTGTAATTCACACCTCCTAGCCGCTCATGCACGTTGACAGACAGGCCATTTCCGGCTTCGTCAATAGATAGATTTTGCGGGCGAATGCCAACAAGAATTTCGCGCAAATTAGATGGCAAAGCCACGTCGGGCTCAATCGGGGCTGACGAGATGGCGGATAGAAAAATTTTGTTGTTTTCGACGCGGCCTTTTAAAAAATTCATTGCCGGAGAGCCGATAAAGCCAGCAACAAATTTATTTGCTGGATCGTGGTAAAGCGCCATGGGGGTGCCCACTTGTTCGATAACACCCGCACGCAACACAACGATTTTATCCGCTAAGGTCATAGCCTCGACTTGATCATGCGTCACATAGATCATCGTGGCCCCAATTTCTTTATGTAATCGCGCGATTTCCACGCGCATATCAACGCGTAATTCGGCGTCGAGATTTGACAAAGGTTCGTCAAATAAAAACACTTCAGGGCCGCGCACGATGGCCCGCCCAATCGCCACGCGTTGCCGCTGACCGCCCGACAATGCTTTGGGTTTTCGATCCAAGTAATCATTCAGCTTTAGAATTCTGCTGGCTTCGGCGACTTTTGCCGTGATTTCCGCCTTTGGGTGACCGGTCATCTTTAACCCAAACCCCATATTTTCAGCGACTGTCATATGAGGGTAAAGCGCGTAACTTTGAAATACCATAGCAACGCCGCGCGCGGCTGGATCGCTTTTGGTGACATCGCGATCTCCGATAGCAATCTGACCAGCTGTGGTTTCTTCAAGCCCCGCAATCATTCGCAGCAAAGTCGATTTCCCACAACCTGAGGGGCCAACGAAAACGCAAAACTCCCCCTCATCGATTGATAAATCTATGCCATGAATAACCTCTAAATCACCGTATTGTTTTTTGACATTGGTTAAAGCTACCCGAGACATAAGATTTCCTTTAAGTTGGGAATTGCCAATTTTTAGCGGCGTCAGAAATTTTTCTGGCAGCCTCTTGAAGTTTTGGCGCGAAACGTTCGATGCTTGAAAGAGAATGATGCGTAGTGGTTGATGTGAGCGACAGGGCTCCTATTGCGTGGTTAAGACCGTTCAAAATCGGCACTGCCACGCAAATGATTCCAGGCTCATGCTCTTCGCGATCAAAGGCCATTCCGATAGATGCGATCTCTAAGAGTTCCGCTTTAAGGGCCGGCAAATTGGCTAAAGTGGCGGCTGTAAACTTGTGGAAAGATTGGCGCATTAATGCTCTTGCTTGTTCTTTTTCGGGCATAAACGCCAATAGGGCCTTGCCAACACCTGTACAATAGCCAGGGCCTGTTTTGCCCGCTGAGCTGAACATCTCAACCGGTTTTTCCGCGTTGCGCTTATCAACATAAAGCACGTGTCCATCATCCATTTGCGCAAGATGCAGGGTTTCACCCAAGGCATCTGCCAAATCGTCTAAAATCGGGCGTGCAATGGGCGCAAGGGCGCTTTGCCGCCATGCCGAATGGGCGAGGCGCACCAAACGAATTCCAGGAATATAAGTCGCAGTTTGCGCATTATAATCCAGCATTGATTGGTTTGAGAGCGTTTGTAATAACCGATATACGGTGGCTTTGGGATAGGCGCTTTTGGAAAGGATTTCAGAAAACCGAACTGGCCGTTCAAAGCTTGCAACAAGATCAAGCATCACCAACGCTTTGCCGACCGTTCCATCGGAGGCGTTGATTTGGATGGTTGAATTTTCCATGCGACAGAGCTCCTTAACGACAGTTGACAAATTAGGTGATTCCTTTCACTGTTTCAATAGTTGGAATTTGGTTTCACTATATGAGACTGCTGGTCAACTATCAACTGGGAGAAGTAAATGTTAAAAAACCTAAAAAAACTGGCGACGACCGTCGCCGCGACAGGCGCGCTGGCGACAGCCGCGTTTGCTGGAGAATTGGTGATCACTTATGATGATTTGAACCCCAACCCCAAGAAAGCCTTTGACGATGTGGTTGCGGCGTTTAAAGCGGCCAATCCCGATATCAACGTGACTGTAAATAATAATGATCGGGAAGCCCATAAATCTGCCATTCGAAACTTTTTATCGGCGAACCCGCCAGACGTTACCTCATGGTATCCTGGAAATCGCATGGGACCATTTGTAGATGCCGGCTTATTTGAGCCAATTGATGATCTTTGGGCGGCGAACAATTTGGATCAGGATATGGCGGCAGTACAGCCAACCATGACGCGAAATGGAAAAATTTGGGGTGTTCCCTACACGTATTATCAGTGGGGCATTTATTACCGTAAAGATATTTATGATAAGCTCGGCCTTTCAGAGCCAAAAACGTGGAACGAGCTTTTGTCAAACTGCGATGCTTTGAAGGGTGTCGGAGTAACGCCGTTCACCATCGGCACCAAATATCTTTGGACCGCTGCGGGCGTCTTTGATTATTTAAATCTGCGCACAAACGGCTATGACGTGCATAATGCGTTGACTGCCGGAGAAATCAAATACACGGATGCGCGCATTCGTGCCACATTTGCCAATTGGGAAGAGATGTTACAGCGTTGCTCGTTCATCGATAACCACGCTTCGATGGATTGGCAGGGTGGCGTTGCGGCCTTCGCAAAAGGCGATGCTGCGATGTATGTTATGGGTAATTTCTCCGTTGGAGCGTATAAAGATGCTGGTTTGACGGAAGAGCAAATTGACTTTTTCCAATTTCCGGAAATCACAGCGGGTCTTCCGATGGCAGAAGAAGCCCCTGCGGATGCATTTTTCATTCCCTCCGGTGCTAAGAATAAAGACAATGCAAAGAAGTTTCTGGCATTTGTTGCACAGCCAGAAGTTCAAACGCAATGGAACCAAACCTTGGGTCAATTGCCACCCAACTCAAAGTCTGAGGTTGGAGATGACAAATTTATCCAAGAAGGGTTTGCCGTTGTTTCAAATGCAGCTGGTTTAGCGCAGTTTTATGATCGGGATGCACCTGCGGCTATGGCCTCTGAAGGGATGAAAGGCTTTCAGGAATTCATGCTCGATCCCAGTAAGCTTGACGCGATCCTAGAGCGTTTGGATGCTGTTCAAGCTGACGTTTATAAGTAAAAATAAAATTGTGCGGGGCGCGCTGATTAGCGCCCCGCGCGCAAGTTAGGCGGGATATGCAGACAGAATATCGAAACAAAACGGCAGGATGGTTTCGCATCAACAAGCTTAGCCTTGCGCCGCTTGTTTTCCTAATTCCGGCGTTTATGTTTTTTTCCGTCTACGTGATTATTCCAATTTTCCAATCGCTACAGCTTTCACTTTTTGAATGGAATGGGCTCTATAACGCGGAAGGCAAGTCGACAGCTCAATATATCGGCTTGGAAAATTATCGTAAGCTTTGGATAGACCCAAATTTTTGGATCTCCATTAAAAATAATTTTCTTTGGCTGTTCCTGTATATGCTGGCGGTGCCGCTTGGGCTGTTTATCGCGATATTTTTAAACCAGACCGTGACCGGCATTCGATTTTACAAATCAATGTTCTTCTTTCCATTTGTCATCAGTCAAGTCGTGGTTGGTTTGATTTTTGGGTGGTTTTACAACCCTGATTTTGGAGTTGTTGCGAAGATATGGCAATTTATCTTCTGCGAGGAGACGGTCAATTTTATTGGCAATAAAACGGTAAAATGTGCACGCCCCGTTCCTGATATTTTATCAAGCCCAGATTGGGCAACCTATGGGATTATTTTTGCTGGTCTGTGGCCGCAAATCGCCTATTGCGTGATTTTATACCTAACGGGTCTGAACAATGTGGCCGCAGATCAAATTGAGGCGGGTCGTTTAGATGGTGCGAAAGGCTGGCGTATGTTATGTTATGTAGTTCTGCCCCAATTACGCCCGGCAACGTTTATCGCGGTTGCCGTCACGGTGATTGGGGCTTTGCGCTCGTTTGATATGATCGCTATTATGACACAGGGTGGCCCCTATGGCATGACCAATGTGCTATCGCATTATATGTATGAAGTGGCGATCAGCGAATATGGTGAGCGCTATGGCTATGGCTCCGCGGTTGCAACCGTTTTATTTGCGATCATGATGGTATTTATCAGCTACTTTCTGTGGCGTATGTATCAAGATGAAAGACGGGGCGGTTAAATGTTTCCTCGTGCGATACAGCAGGCAAGCAAGCCAAAACAGGTTGCCTATTCTCTCTTTCTTCCGATTGCGTTGTTTATCTGGATTTTGCCACTTCTAGCCGTGTTTTTAACCTCGGTTCGAGGTGCAAAAGACATCAATACGGGCAATGTGTTTGGATGGCCAAGCGAATTCAAATTCGTCGAAAATTATACCGCAGTCTTTATGCAAACGGAGGCTGTGAAATATTTTTTTAACAGCTTTCTGATCACGTTACCAGCCGTCGCGATCTCGATCGCTCTGGCTTGTTTGGCTGGTTATGCGTTGGCTATTTATCGATTTCGTCTGGCATTGCCGCTATTTTTCCTTTTTGTGGCCGGAAACTTTGTGCCGTTTCAGATTTTAATGGTTCCTGTGCGCGACATGTCGGTGCAAACGGGGCTTTATAATACGATTGCCGGCCAATTCCTTTTTCACGCGGCGTTCCAAACTGGGTTTTGCACTTTGTTCATGCGCAATTTTATTAAGGCATTGCCTTTTGATTTGATTGAAAGCGCGCGCGTGGAAGGCGTCGCAGAATGGCGTATTTTTTGGTATATCATCGTGCCCTTGGTGCGCCCGGCTATTGCGGCATTGGCAGTTTTGATTTTTACCTTTGTTTGGAATGATTTCTTCTGGGCAAATGTTCTTTCACAAGGGGAACAAGTCAAGCCAATCACCGCAGGGGTGCGCGCGCTCAATGGTCAATTTGTCAGCAATTGGCAGCTTGTCTCAGCCGCGTCTTTGTTGGCGGCAGTTCCACCTGTTGCAATGTTTTTTTTCATGCAAAAGCATTTTATTGCGGGGTTAACTCTTGGGGCGGTAAAATAGGAAAGAGCGCGGGAAATGGCTAAGAAAATATGTTTTATTGGTGCAGGGTCTACGATTTTCATGAAAAATATTCTGGGGGATGTTTTGCATTACCCGGCGCTGAAAAATGCGCATATTGCGCTTATGGATATTGATGAGACGCGTCTATTGGAAAGTCAGTTGGTGGCGCAAAAATTAATCCTAAGCTTGAAGGCAGATTCAAAAATCACCACTCATTTGTCACAACGCGAGGCGTTGGATGGGGCGGATTTTGTGGTTGTTTGTTTTCAGATCGGAGGCTTTGAACCCTGTACAGTAACCGATTTTGAAATCCCAAAATCCTTTGGACTTGATCAAACCATCGGTGATACACTGGGAATAGGCGGGATCATGCGCGGGTTACGAACAGTGCCGCATCTTTGGTCAATTTGCGAAGACATGCTGGCGCTATGCCCCGACGCGGTGATGTTGCAATATGTAAACCCTATGGCGATCAACACTTGGGCGATCAGCGCGCGTTATCCGATGATTAAGCAGGTGGGGCTGTGTCATTCGGTGCAAGGCACAGCAGAAGAGCTGGCGCGTGATTTGGGGCGCGATATTGCTGATATTCGCTACCGCGCTGGCGGCATTAATCACATGGCTTTTTTCTTAAGCTTTGAAGGCCGGCAAAGCGACGGATCTTGGGCTGATCTTTACCCCGATTTACGCGATGGTTATTTGGAAGGCCGGTTCCCAACGCACACGGGTGCCAATCCCCGCTGTCCAAATTTTATTCGCTATGAGGTAATGAAGCATTTTGGATTATTCGTGACCGAAAGCTCTGAACATTTTGCAGAATATGTGCCATGGTTTTTAAAATCGCATCGTCCAGATTTAGTGAAAAAATTTCAAATCCCGATCGATGAATACCCCAAACGCTGCGAAGAGCAAATTGACGCATGGAAGGATCAAGTTGTGGCATTTCGTGAGGCTGCGCATATCGAGGTTAAGCAAAGCCACGAATATGCAGCCCAAATCATGAACGCGCTTAGCACCGGTGACACGGCAATCATCTATGGCAATCTGGCCAATAACGGGTTTATTCCGCAATTGCCAGATGGTGCTGCAGTGGAAGTGCCTTGCCTGGTAGATGCGAACGGCATTCACCCAAGCTCCGTGCCCGATATTCCACCACAATTCATTGCTTTGATGCGCACAAATTTAAATGTACAAGACTTGACCGTTCAAGCATTGTTAGAAGAAAATCGAGATCATATTTATCATGCCGCAATGCTTGATCCGCGCGCCGCGGCAGAATTGGACCTTGACCAGATAAAAGTCCTTGTGGATGCCTTATTGGCAGCGCATGGCGATTGGATGCCAAAATGGCTTCAGAAAGAAGAGGCAGCATGACACAAACCGTTACATTTCACGATTTACAGGGTGCTTCGGTCTTTATCACGGGCGGTGGGGCGGGAATTGGCGCTTCGTTGACCGAAGGCTTTTTGGCCCAAGGTGCCAAAGTTGCTTTTGTTCAAAGATCAAATGCAGATCATTTTGCCGCAGAGCTTGCCAAAAAATATGACAACGCCCCTTTATTTTTACCCTGTGATATCACGGATCTAACATCCTTAAAGGCGGCGATTGTAAAAGCTGCCGCGCAACATGGGCCTATTTCAATTTTGGTTAATAATGCGGCCAACGATACACGTCATACGCTTGATGGCTACACGCAGGATGAGTTTGATCAAAATATTGCGGTAAATTTACGGCCGCAATTTTTCACAGCGCAAGAAGTTGCACCGGCCATGCGCGCGAATGGCGGTGGGTCAATCATCAATTTCTCTTCAATTTCTTATATGATGGGGAATGCTGGTTATCCTGTTTATGCCGCAACAAAAGCGGCGATTACCGGGTTAACCAGATCGCTAGCACGCGAGTTAGGACCTGATAGAATTCGCGTAAATGCTGTGATGCCTGGCTGGGTTATGACCGATCGGCAAAAGGATTTATGGGTCACGGATGACGGGTTGAAAGCGCATTTGGCTCGCCAATGCCTGCCCGACTTACTACAACCTAAAGATATCGTTGATGCAACTTTATTTTTGGCGTCGCAAAGCAGTCGGATGCTCACGGGGCAAGCCGTTGTCGTGGATGGCGGCGTGGTTGTAACAGGATGAATATAAATAAGCGGGCAATTGGGCCAGATTGGCTGGCCGTGGATTGGGGAACCAGCCATTTGAGGATCTGGTTGCTGAATGCTCAGGGCCATATTTTGGCCGAGGCCTGCGATGATAGCGGAATGGCCGCACTGTCTTCGGATCAATTTTATGCGCGCTTCACGCGTTTGGCAGCGCCTTTCCTATCGCAAGATAAGGTAATTCCGGTTGTAGCCTGCGGAATGATCGGGGCAAAACAAGGCTGGCATGAGGCACCTTATATTGCCGCGCCGTGTTCGGCGCCGGGATTAGAAGACGCCCAAAAAATAGAAACCCGCGATGAACGGTTTTCTCTCTACATACTCCCAGGCGTGAAACAGGCGCGTCCTGCCGATGTGATGCGCGGTGAAGAAACGCAAATAGCCGGATTTCTCAACCAAAACCCAAGCTTTGATGGCGTTCTGTGCTTGCCGGGCACGCATACCAAATGGGTGAGGATCAGCGCGGAAGAAATTGTCAGTTTCCAGACCTTTATGACAGGTGAGATGTTTTCACTGCTTGGCCAGACATCTGTTTTGAAACATTCAATCGCATCTTCAGGCTGGCACAAAAGCGCATTTCTAGAGGCGCTGGATGCGGCGATCAGCGCACCGGCCTCAATTGCGTCGAAATTATTTGGGCTAAGGGCAGAGACTTTGTTAAATAATCTATCGGGCGCGGTTGCGAGATCGCGCTTATCTGGGTTTTTAATTGGCCTCGAACTGTCGGCAGCACGCCCCTATTGGTTGGGCCAAGATATCGCGATTATCGGCGCTGAAGAGTTATCTATGGCCTATATTGATGGCTTGATCAGCCAAGGTGTGCAGCCTCAAAGCCATCGCTCGGTTGATATGACTCTTGCAGGCTTAACCAAAGCCTACCAACAGATACAAGGATCTATAAATGCAACGTGAAATTATAGCGATTTTACGTGGGATCACCAGCAAAGAAGCCCCCGCAATTGCAGAGGTTCTTATTGAGGCGGGGATCGATAAAATTGAGGTTCCGCTCAACTCACCGTCGCCTTTTGAAAGCATTGAACGGCTTATCGATGCGTTTTGCGATGTGGCCGTGATCGGCGCTGGAACGGTTTTACAGGTGGAACAAGTTGACCATTTGGCGGCGATTAACGCTTCAATGGTTGTGTCTCCAGATTGCAATTCAGACGTGATTAAGGCTACAAAACAGGCCGATATGCTATCTTATCCTGGGTGCTTTACAGCGACCGAATGTTTCACTGCGCTGCGGCATGGGGCGGATGGTTTAAAACTGTTTCCTTCATTTCTATTAGGGCCAAAAGGGCTTGAGGCGTTGCGTGCGGTCTTGCCTAAAACCACCCCTATTTACGCGGTTGGCGGCGTGGGGCCCGATAATTTTTCAGATTGGGTTGGCGCAGGTGCAACCGGGTTTGGGATCGGATCATCGCTTTATAAACCGGGTATGTCCGTGGCGGATGTGCGCGCCAAGGCCCAAGATATCACGGCGGCTTATGATGCAGTGTTTGATCAATGAACGTGTTCGACACGACCAACTGCATCTTGGGGGAAGGGCCTCTGTGGCATCCTGAGCGTCAGTCTTTGTTTTGGTTTGATATTTTGTCCAAACGCGTGCTGATGAAAGAGGACAATCAATTGCGCGATTGGAATTTTGAGACTTGCGTATCGGCCGCGGGTTGGGTCTCTGCTGATCAAATCTTAATAGCCTCTGAAATCGAACTTTTTATCTTGGATATAACGACGGGTAAAACGGACACTGTTGTTGCGTTGGAAAAAGAAAAGCTGGAAACCCGTTCTAATGATGGCCGCGCTGACCCCTTTGGAGGGTTTTGGATTGGCACGATGGGAAAAGCCGCGCAGACAGGCGCTGGGGCGATCTATCGCTATTTTAAAGGTGAACTGCGAAAACTGATCTCTAACATAACAATTTCCAATGCGATTTGCTTTTCACCTAATGGCGATGCGGCTTATTTTGCCGATACCAGCCAGCAAATCATCCATCGTTGGCGTTTGTCAGCGAAAGACGGGTGGCCGATCGGAGATCCTGAACCTTTCATTGATTTGCGCGCGGATAATATACACCCGGACGGCGCGGTTGTTGACCAATCTGGATGTTTGTGGAATGCACAATGGGGCAGTGGTCGCGTGGCGCGCTATAGCCCCGAGGGGGTTTACTTGGATCATATTCAATGCCCTGCTTCGCAAAGCAGCTGCCCTGCCTTTGGCGGTGAAACCTTAACAAGCTTGTTCGTAACCTCGGCAGCGATTGGAGTGAATGAGCCGCAGGCGGGCCAAACATTTTTCGTAAAAGATGTAGATGTCAAAGGGCAAACTGAACATCAGGTGTTATTGTGAGGGCAATATGAAGCGCAGCCTCGGAACGTGTTACTATCCTGAACATTGGCCGCAAAGCCGGTGGCCAATCGATGCAAAAAAAATGGTTGAAACGGGGCTAACCTGGGTGCGCATTGGCGAATTCGCCTGGCACAATCTAGAGCCGCGCGAGGGGTGTTTTGAATTTGACTGGCTCGATGAAGCGATTGCATGTTTAGGGCAGGCGGGGTTGAAAGTTGTGTTGGGCACGCCAACCGCTACGCCGCCCAAATGGGTGGTTCAAAAATATCCGGATATGCTGGCTATAGACGCGCAGGGGCAGCCGCGTAGGTTTGGCTCTCGCAGGCATTATTGTTTCAGCCATTTGGGCTATCGCCTGCAATGCCGCGATATCGTGGGGCGGCTTGCCAAGCGCTATGGCAATAACCCTGTCGTGGCGGCGTGGCAAACCGATAATGAATATGGCTGCCACGATACCACATTGTCTTATTCAAAAGATGCGGAAGACGGATTTCGCAACTGGCTGCGCGCTATTTTCTCAGATGGTTCTAATGCAGGGGATATAGACGCGTTGAACGCGGCTTGGGGCAACGTATTCTGGTCGATGTCTTATGCTGATTTTGATGAGATAGAGCTGCCAAACTTAACGGTTACAGAGCCAAATCCGGCACATTCTTTGGCGTTTAGGCGCTATAGTTCAGAGCAGGTCGTTGCCTTTAATAAAGAACAGGTCGAGATTATAAGGCAGCATTCATCAGCGCCTATTTCGCATAATTTTATGGGCCGGATAACCGATTTTGATCATTTCAAAGTCGGCGAGGATCTTGATATAGCGACTTGGGATAGCTATCCGCTTGGGTTTTTGGAAGATCGTGTGGGTGCGTCGGTAGATGAGCAAAAAGCTTTTGCACGACAAGGCCATCCAGATTTTCAAGCCTTTCATCATGATCTATATCGAGCGGTCGGGCAGGGCCGATGGTGGGTAATGGAACAACAGCCCGGGCCGGTGAATTGGGCGCCATATAACCCTGTTCCGTTGCCTGGTATGGTGCGGTTCTGGACATGGGAAGCTTTTGCCCATGGCGCCGAGGCGGTCAGTTTCTTTCGGTGGCGGCAAGTGCCCTTTGCCCAAGAGCAAATGCATGCCGGCCTGTTGCGCCCCGACGGGGAAGCTGCACCGGCCTTAAAAGAAGCCGCGCGAGTGGCCGCAGAGCTGGCGGATGCGCCAGATGTTGCGCATGCATCGGCCGAGCTTGCGATTATTTTTGATTATGATGCAGATGCGGCTTGGAGCATTCAACCGCATGGGGCAACGCTTAGTTATTTCGGCTTGGTTTTCGATCTGTATTGTGCGCTGCGCAAGCTGGGAGTCTCGGTCGATTTGATTTCCAGTAAAGTACAAAATTTTTCAGATTATAAAATGGTTTGTGCGCCCGGAATGATGCATATGCCGTCAGATTTAAAGCAAGCTTTGGCGTCAAACAGCGGAGTAAGTCTGATTGGGCCTCGATCAGCTGCGCGGGATGCACATATGACAATCCCCCAGCCTTTGCCCCCTGATATCCCTCACCTTGATGTGACGGTGAGCGCTGTCGAATCCCTCCGTCCAGATATGCCCATCGCGCTTTCAGGCGCAGGCGCGATCAAAGGCTATAGAGAGCTTTTGGAAGGGCATGCTACGCCCATTCTCTTGAGCAAAGCAGGCGATACAGTGGCGATGGAAGATGGCAATTTAGTTTACCTAGGGTCTTGGTTAAATCAGGACGGTTTTATGGAGTTTTTAGAACCGCTATGTCAAAAAGCAGGAATAAAAACGATTAAAATGCCAGAGGGCGTGCGCCGCCGCGTTATGGGGGCTGAAGAGTTTTGGTTTAATCATAACGCGAGGGCCGTTGAGACCATTCATGGTCAGATAAAGCCTGCTGATTTTCTTCGGCTCAGCCCGTCTGAATGATTAGGGCTTGGGGATCGGATCTGAAGGGCAGGGTGGTGCACCTGATCTCTCTTGTTTCGGATGATTTACGGGCGAATATCTCAACATATGGTGCTGTTTTACAAGATTTGAGGTGTAACGATCTTCCGCATTCTTTGGTTCTGGGCTTTCCCAACCTCCAACCTTACTTAACCAACCCGCCCTATCTCGGGGCCATTGTCGGGCGGTATGCAAACCGGATTGCCAAGGCGAGAATAGACGGCGCGACGGATCATCAGCGTTTGGATGCCAATCAAGATGGGTTGCATTGCCTGCACGGCGGATCAGATGGCTCTTCGAGCCGATTATGGACCATCATCGACTCGGGGTCCGATTTTGTAACATTGGAAGATATTATCCCGGATGGGCATATGGGGTTTGTTGGCACGCTTCGGGTGAACGTGCGGTATCAGTTGGCGCAGTCAAATTTGAAGATCGATATTACCGCCACTTCCGATGCCGCGAGCTTATGCAATTTTACCAATCATAGCTATTTCAATCTCGACGGCCGCCCGCAGATTGATCTGCACCGCTTACAGGTTTTATCGAAGCGTTACCTTCCGGTGGATGAGACTGGCATTCCCAGCCAAGCGCCCACCCCTGTTGCGGGCTCAAAATATGATTTTTGGAATTTTTCAGCGCTGTGCGAAAATGGAACATTTGCTAAAATTGATCACAATTATTGCCTGAATGACCGGCGTCGTCCGATAACCACCGTAGCGCGCTTAAGTACCGATGCGCTTGATATGGAAATGGCAAGCACGGAGCCAGGGGTGCATATTTACACGGGCAGCGGATTGTCTGATTTTTCTGCGAAGGGCCATGCTGGGTACGCTTATCGCGCCTTTGCTGGCATCGCCCTAGAGGCCCAAACCTGGCCTGACGCACCCAATAGACCCGAATATCCAAGCCCCTGGCTTTTGCCTGGCGATGTTTATCACCACGCAACCGTTTATCATTTTGCACGCAGGCAGGCGCGCAGCTCTTAAAAATTACGGAACAGGTCTTAATAGATACGTGTCCATAATCCAGCCATGAGTTTCACGGGCGCGCTGGCGCGTGGTTTTTATCTCTTCGCAACACGAAGAAAGCCGGCCGCTGATTAAAATCTGCTCTGGCATGCCCAAAAATGCACCCCACCATATTTCAAACGCGTCTGGATCCAATCGATCAAACGCGGTTTGACCATCCAGCATTACAACCAAGCTTTCACATTTATCAGGCCAACCGTGATTTGCCAAATTGCGCCCCGTTGTATAGGTGACGGCTGCTCCTAAAGCATTAAGGGGAATGGCATGCGCCGCGGTTAGCAGTTGAACTGATGTCAATCCCGGAACCACAGTGATGCGGATTGCTGCTTTGCGCGGGTTTAACCTTTGGGCAATGCGCAAGCTGCTGTCATAAAGAGAGGGGTCACCCCAGATCATAAGCGCCGCTTTGCCACCATTTGGAAGCGTTCTGTGCAGCGTATCCTGCCAAGTTTTGGCGATCGCGCTGTGCCAATCAACAACCCCCTCTAGATAGGTTTTGGTTTTGGAATCGCGTTTGGGAAGATCAAAATAAACCAAAGGCGGGATTGGCTCGAGACATTTTTCACAAATAGTTTTGCGCAAATCGGCAAGATCAGATTTTTGGGCGCCTTTACGCGGGATTAGAATAACATCAGCGGTTTGAAGTTCAGCAATCGCCTGTCTGGTTAAATGATCCGGATTGCCCATCCCGATGCCGATGAAATACAGATCAATCATTTTGCAGCCCCAATATAAAACGGCCCCATAAAAAAATGAGGCCGCTTTAAGTCTCGTTTCAAAGTTTAAGCAGAATACACGCGCGGCTGCATTAGACCCGACGCTGGAGTATCGCGCATCATTTTTGCCAGCGCCAATACCGCGAGATCAACAACCGGTTCCAAAATAATCACGCTCATATACGCCATGCCGAACAGCCCAACGCTTGCGAAGGTTTCAGCGCCAAACCCCTGGCCGTAAAACACCCAAAAAGCGACCCAGCCAACAACGCCGGCTTGATAACTGGTCGAGAGCATAAGCGCTTGGCGGTAGCTCAAGTCGGCATAGGCCGTATTTGGCGCAATCACCGCTTTTGCAATCACCGATAAGGCGAATAAAGGAACCAACAGCGACGTGAGATTCATAAAATATTGTGGTAAATCAATCGGGGCGAAAAAGAGCCCTTGGATCAGCAATCCAGCGGCCAAGCCAAATGCGGCAGGAGCCACACCAAAAATGAGGAACAATGTCGAGCCCAGAATGAAGTGAACTTCTGATACACCGACAGGAAAATGCGGCAAAATCTCGAAAAAGACGAATGTCGCAATCGTTGCCAAAATAGCACGCGCTGCCAAATTGAAGGCGCCAGACTGGCGCAATGCCTCTAGCGTTAATTTAATACCATAAGTTGCTGCGCCGGCCGCGGTTGCATAGCTCAGGGCAATTTTTACCCCATTCACAAGGCCTGGTTCAATATGCATGTCTTTTCCTTTGTTAAAGATCACTTCCCCGTGATCAACCAATATAAAAGATCCCCCATTGCAGGGATCTGCGTTAACGCATTAGGCCGGTCTCCGGGCTTGCAAAGACCGCCGGTTGTATCGCCTTCTCATGGCTTATTGCCATAATGGCTTATGATACAGCCTCTTTGCCTACCGTTGCGGGGGCAGCGCCAGATTGGCTTAAGCTTGCCGGGGCAAACTTGCGTTGAACTGGCTTCCCGTTTCACCATCGCGTATGCTTTGGCACCTTTTGCTCGGCCAGTTAAGCAGGCTGACCTATTGGGTCAAGACAAATCACGACAGATCACAACCAACCCCGACATCTTGAAGCGAAGTTTCAGCCAAGGCGCCATACAAAATGAGCCCGGGCGCGCTTGAGATATCCTTTGAGAGTTGCTGCGCCAAGGTGAGCACGGTTGTTCGCTGCAGATATTGCTCAGGTGTGGAAATGCTTTCCGCCAGTAAAGCCGGAGTGGTTTTCGGCAAGCCATTTTGGATCAAGAGTTCAGCTAAAGAAGCAAAGGTGCGCTTTGGCATATAAATCACCGTTGTGGCATTCGGATCGGTAAGGGCGGGGATATTCAGATCGTCTGGCAGCGCGCCCGCAACGTCATGCCCCGTCACAAATTGAATGCGCCTGGCGGTTAAACGTCGACTGAGGGGAATGCCCGCCGCCGCGGCTGCCGCGCTTGCAGCGGTTACCCCTGGCACAATTTCAAACGGAAGATTCGCCGCGCGCAAAGCCTCAATTTCTTCCTCTAATCTGCCAAAAACGCCTGGATCCCCTGATTTAAGACGTACAACTTGATAGCCTTGGCCAGCATAATCGACCAATAAACGACTTACGTGATCCTGCTTAGGCGAACGACGGCCGGCGCGTTTGCCCACCCCAATCAATTCTGTTTTTGCGCCGGCATATTTCAGAATTGGCCCAGAGGATAAATCGTCGAATAAGACAACCTGCGCCGTTTTTAGGCACTCAACGGCTTTCAAGGTTAAAAGCGCGGGGTCGCCAGGGCCAGAGCCAACAAAGCTTACAAATCCGGTCACTTTTGCGCCTCATCAATCAAATGGAAAAAGGTTCCGCTGACATATCCGCGAAAAGAGCCGGTTTCGGCGACTGAATTGCCATCGGCATCGAACACATCAGCCAATGCTGCGTCGGGTTGGTTGAGAATGCTTGAATAATGAAATTCATGACCGCGCAATTTTGTGCCTTTCGCAAAGCCCAAAGCGGGGGCGCATAGATTGGCTTGGCGATAGCCCAAATGAAATTTGCGTTTTTCATAACTGGTTACCAAACCAAGCAACCCTGCCATTTTATGCGAGACACCCTGCTTATCAATCAGGGCTTCTCCTAGCGCCATATAGCCGCCGCATTCGCCATGAACGGGGTTTTGTGCCGCATGCGCCCGCAAACTGTTCCAAAAATTATGTGCCGAAGCCAGTTTGCCCGCGTGCAGCTCTGGATACCCCCCGGGTAAGATGACCAAGTCAGAGGGTGGAACAGGCTCATCAGATAAAGGCGAAAACGGCAGAATGCTTGCACCTGCCGCGCGCCAGCTTTCCAATAGATGCGGATAGGTGAAAGAAAAAGCTGCATCGCGCGCGATGGCAATTTTCTGGGCCGGCGGGGATGCCCAGCGCCCCGCCCGCGCAACAGCGGATCCGGATGCGGCCGCAAACAACGCATCCAGATCCACGTGATCTTTTAAAAATTGCGCATAACCAGCAACCGCGGCTTCCAAATCAGGATGCTCTACGGCTTGAATAAGCCCCAGATGCCGCTCGGGAAGCGCAAGATCACCGCGCCTTGGCAACGATCCAAACACCTCAATTCCCGCTTTTTGCATACCCAATCTTGCCAAACGTTCATGGCGCGGGCTGGCAACCCGGTTTAAGATAACCCCTGCAATATTGAGATCAGGCGCATAGGTTTTAAAGCCCAAAGCGGTTGCCGCAGCGGATTGGGCCTGCCCAGAAACATCGATCACCAACACAACCGGCCAGCCCAATCTTTGGGCCGTTTCGGCGCTGCTTCCATACCCCTCAACGCCCCGCGTTGCCACACCGTCAAACAACCCCATTGAGCCTTCTGCAATGATCAATTCCGCGCCAGACGCCTGGTGGCTGATCGCATCGATCAGCTCTGCGCTCATAGACCAGCTGTCAATGTTGAACGATGCCCGGCGCGCAGCGGCAAAATGGAAAGCTGGATCGATATAATCGGGGCCACTTTTAAACGGTTGAACGGCAAGGCCGCGATCAGAAAATGCCCGGAGCAACCCCAGCATAACGGTTGTTTTGCCGGTGCCTGAGCTGGGTGCAGAAATTAAAAGACCATTCGGGCGCATCAATCAGCGCTTCCATAAAAAGGCGATTCCGCGCTTTGCGGGCGAAAGCGGCGATCATAATCCTTTGCATAAAGGCTGCTTTCCGCAAAATCCTCGGCGGCCAAAGCTGGCCCAACAAGAATGAGAGCGGTCCGTTTTATATCTTCTGACAGCGTTTCAGCCACGCGGCACAAGGTTGAACGCGTGATTTCCTGATCAGGCCAGCTTGCGCGATAGACGATCGCCACCGGGCAATGCTCGCCGTAAAAAGGTGTGAGCTCTGTCACCACTTTAGTAAGCTGGTGGATTGATAAATGTATCGCCAAAGTGGCCCCACTGCGCGCAAAGTTTTCCAAACTCTCCCCTGAGGGCATGGTTGATGCGCGGCCCGAAGTGCGGGTCAGTACCACTGACTGACTAATCTCAGGCAATGTTAATTCGGCTTCTAAAGCAGCGGCAGCAGCGGCGAAGGATGGAACGCCAGGGGTGATTGTAAAGGGAATATCGGCTGCTTTTAAACGGCGGATTTGTTCGCCCATAGCAGACCAAATCGATAAATCGCCCGAATGCAGGCGCGTCACATCAAGCCCAGCATCCTCAGCACGCTGGCATTCGGCGATAATCGCATCAAGATCCATTGGTGCTGTGTTCACAATCCGCGCTGTGCTGGCGCAATGCGCTAATATTTCGGCGGGCACCAACGAGCCCGCGTAAAGGCAGACCGGTGAATTGGCGATCAAATCGCGTCCGCGGAGCGTTAAAAGATCTGCCGCTCCCGGACCGGCGCCAATAAAGTGCACTGTCATTTAAAAGATCCTTTCGCAAAGGCGCATGTTGCCATTTTATCATTTGATACCAAGCGCCTGAAGGTTAATGATGATCCATCTCCTGCGGCGGCCAACGCGGCGGCTTCGGCGATGCTACCCAGGCCATAAGCGGCTTGTGCGGCGGGTGATTGCGTTGGCGTTATTTGCCGCTGTAGATTTTCCAAAGACACAGGAATGAGTGTGACCTTTTTTGCCGCTGCAAATTCTTGCAATGCAGGATTTAAAGCTTTTGTATCAAGCGTGGCAAGCGCCTTTATTGGGCCCGGCAATTCCGTCAGGTTAAAAACCTGACGGAACAGGTTTTCAAAGCTTTTCGTAGTTACGGCTTTGCGAAACCCAAGGCCAACAAAGATCATAACGTGCAGCTCCATTGCAAGATTGGAAAGTTGGCTTTCCATCCGCGTTTTGAACCAAGCGGGGCCATATGGGACAGTTCAATCCGCAGAAGCTCACCCCCTTTTTCTGACTGCCAGTTTATCAGTAAGGCTTCTGCCTCTAAGGTTACGCCATTGCACACCAGACGCGTATCCGCAGGCAATATATGCCACAGCGTATGTAACAAGGCATCGCTGATACCGCCGCCAATAAAAACCGCATTGGGAAGCGGTAAATCATGGAGTGTTTCTGGCGCTTGTGCTTGTATTACGTGCAACCGGTCTAGCCCCAATTCTTGCGCATTCTTTTTAATGCGGCTCACGCGGTCGGGGTTTTGTTCAATACAAAAGGCTGTCAGCGTTGTATCACTGGCCAGCCATTCCAAAGAAATTGAGCCGGACCCACCGCCGAGATCCCACAGCACATCGCCGGGTTTTGGGCAAAGCGCAGACAGCGTTAAGGCGCGTATCGGGCGTTTGGTGATTTGGCCATCATGGGAAAAGACGCTATCTGGCCATCCATTTGCCAATGGAAGCGCCGGCCCATCGCTTGGCGTGATCGCCAGCAGAGCAGGGTGTTCAATTTTTTCAAGGTTAAAGCGATCTGCGCGGGTCGAGCGGATTTTTTGATGCGGTCCACCCAGGCGCTCAAGCACAGTTAGCTCGGATCTATCAAACCCAACAGCGCAAAGATATTGCGCAACCGTTTGGGCCATCGCCCCATCTTTAAGCGTGATCAGAAGGCGCTTATTAACCCCCAAATGCGGGCGTAAACGTTCAAGGGGCGCTGCGTGCAACCCCATGCAATGCGTGGTTTCAAGCGGCCAGCCCAAGGCTGCGGCCGCCAATGAAAATGAAGACAGGCCGGGCAGGGCGCGCCATTCCTCGGGCTGTAAATGTTGCGTGATACTTGTGCCAGCGCCAAACCAAAAGGGATGGCCCGACGCCAAAAGCACAACCTTTTTGCCCCGCAAAGCCAAGAAAGGTGCTAGCCCCGCGGCGAAGGGCACCGGCCAGCAGAAACGCATAGCGTTATAGTCTGGCGGTAAAAGGTCTAAATGCCGAGTGGCACCAGCGATAATCTCTGCGTCTTGCAAAATTTTTGCACTTGTGGCGGTTAGCCCATCTGGACCATCTTCGCCCCAACCGAGTATGGTGAGCCAAGGAGCGTTATCCATGACCGTAAACCTTTTGATTTTGGCCGGTACGATTGAGGCCAGTCAGCTCGCGCAAGCCGTAGCAACCAAAGGGTATCGCGCGTGCCTGTCTTACGCTGGGCGCGTTGAGCGGCCCAAAGCCCAACCAATTGAAAAGCGGATTGGTGGGTTTGGCGGCGTCCAAGGCTTGTTCGCCTATCTTCGGGAAGAACAGATTACGCATGTGATCGATGCCACACATCCTTTTGCGACGCAGATGAGCGAAAACGCTGTGCTTGCTTGCGCCAAAGCAAGGGTTCCCCTGCTGGCTTTGACGCGCCCTCCTTGGCGCCCCGAAACAACTGACCGCTGGCATAGCGTGCCCGATATTCCGGCGGCCGCGTCCGCCTTGCCCGCTCAGAAGCAGAATATTATGCTTGCCATTGGGCGGATGCATCTTGATCTGTTTGCCGCGCAATCGCAGCATCACTATGTGTTGCGACTTGTCGACCCGCCCGCGCAGACTTTGGCGCTGCCAGATAGCACGATCATTGTATCTCGTGGACCCTTTAGCAAAGAACAGGATATTGCGTTGATGCGCGAGCATGAGGTTGAGATGGTTGTTTCTAAAAATGCGGGTGGGCGCGGCGCCTATGCTAAAATTGAAGCGGCGCGGCAGCTTTCCTTGCCGGTAATTATGATTGAACGCCCAATTTTGTCGCTCCCCCGCGATGAGGCGTTCTTGGTCACCGAAGCGATGGATTGGATTGCGGGGCATTAGCGCATGCTCCGGGGCGTATAGACAATCGGCGCGGCGTTTTCTCGCGGGATCAAACGCGTCTGGCGCGAACCGACCAAAACCATCGTTCGCATATCGGCCATATCCGGCGTAGCGTCGCTAAGCGCAACGGTGAGCAGGCTTTCCTCTGGCGTGCTAATCGCCCGCGCAAACATGATCAACCGCTCCTTTTCACAAGCGCTCTTAAGCAAATCCAATGCTTTTTCAAACCCTTCAGGGCGCGCTTTTGACCGCGGATTGTAAAAGGCCATGGCGAAATCCGCCTCCACCGCTAACCGCAAACGCGTTTCGATGATTGACCACGGCTTTAGGTTGTCACTCAGGTTTATGACGCAGAAATCATGTCCCAAAGGCGCCCCCAGCCGCGCAGCGGCCGCCAGCATTGCGGTGATTCCAGGCAATACGGATATGTCCAGCTCACGCCAGCTTAAAGGTCCGGTTTCAACGGCCTCAAACACCGCAGAGGCCATTGCAAACACGCCCGGATCGCCAGACGAGACAACCACGACATGCCTGCCTTCGCCGGCCAGTTCAAGAGCTTGCTTTGCGCGTTGCAATTCCACGCGATTATCGGATCCATGAATGGTTAATCCGGACCGCTCGATCACGCGGGCAACATAGGGGTAATAGCCGATTGCATCCGTGGCGGTTTCCAATGCGTCTTTGACATCGGGGGTGATCAGGCCGGCGCTGCCAGGGCCCAATCCGATAATTTTCAATGTTCCACTCATGGCCGCCGTCCCTGACCATGGACCACAATAATCGAAAAATAAGGGGTAATTCTGCCCTCGCATTCAGAAAGTTTATAAACGGTTTGCTGGGGCATCGTGGCGAATTCGACCAACCACGCCTTTTGGTAAAGGTCGCTCGCTTTCAGGGCTTGGCGAATTTTTTCGATATTACGACCGATCTTCATTATGACCAAAGCATCGCTATTGGCCATGCGCTTTTGCAACTCGTCCAGTGATAAAGTGCCCAATAAAACGGTTAAAACATCATCACCCCAGGTGATCGGCGCTCCGCTGGCCGTCCAAGCGCCCGACATTCCTGTGATGGCTGGTATAACCGCGACAGGGTGCGTGTCTTTCAGCCGAGTGTATAAATGCATGAAGGATCCATAGAAAAAGGGATCTCCTTCGCAGAGGATCGCAACCTCGTGCCCTTGCTCGGATAATGAGGCTATTTTCGATGTGCAATCTTCATAAAACTGGGACAGAAGCGCATTGTATTGTGGATCTGTTACAGAGATTTCTGTGGTCACGGGATATTCCATCGGCAACTCAATCGCGCCCATCGGCAATAGCCCCTCAACGATCGTTCTTGCGTGTCCTTTGCGCCCGGCTTTTCGAAAAAACGCAACGTTTTTTATGCGCCGCACCAATCTATCGGCTTTGACACTCATTAAATCCGGATCGCCGGGGCCAAGCCCGATCCCGTAGATCGTTGCTCTGCTCATTCTTTACGGCTCGCAATTGCGTTCACAGCTGCAACAGTGATGGCGCTTCCCCCCAAGCGGCCCTCTACAATCGAACAGGGCGCAGGTTGCGCTTGCCATAAGGCGTCCTTACTCTCCACCGCTCCTACAAAGCCTACGGGGCATCCAATAATTGCCGCAGGGCGCGGGCAAGTGGGATCTTCGAGCATATTCAAAAGGTGGAATAAAGCAGTTGGCGCGTTGCCAATTGCCACCACTGATCCGGCCAATCGGGGGCGCCAAAATTCTAAAGCGGCCGCGGATCGGGTGGTGTTCATATCGGCCGCTAATTCGTAAATATTTGGATCATGCAGCGTGCATATGATTTCGTTTGCATCAGGCAAACGGGCGCGGGTGATCCCCTCAGAGACCATGCGCGCATCGCAAAAAATAGGCGCACCCGCGTTTAATGCGGCGCGCGCCTTGGTAACAAAACCATCCGAAAATTTGATATATTTTGCCAGATCGACCAAACCGGCGGCATGGATCATGCGCACAGCCACTTGTTCTTCCAAAGCATTAAAATTCGTTAAGTCTGATTCAGCGCGGATCATCCGAAAAGATTGTTCGTAAATCGCAGCGCCGTTAGTTTCATATTCATAGGGCATTAAAAGCCATCCAAGTTTTGCAAAATAATATCTGGGTCTAAGCCCGTTATGATTGGCTTATCCCAGGCATGGCCCTTTACAATCACGTCAAAGCCACAGTTTTGAGCCACGAAGGTAAGATCTGCCTTTTGGGGTTTTGCGCAACCTTTTGCGCATCCTGAAATATGCAGGTCTTTCGAATTTAACGCAGGATTGGCGCCAAGACGCGGTGCCATCCGCGCCGCAAAACCGCGCGTATTCCCTTTGGCGCTCTGACAGGCCGGTGCGCCAGGGCAAACCTGAATACGCCGCTTAGGGTCCTGCTCATCGCTAATGAAACCAGGCGGTATTGTTAGGTTTGACGCCCGTTCTAATAAAAGCCCGCGCCAGGGTGTTAAGCGCAAAAATGCACAGTCAGATTGTATCAACAGCTCTGTAAAATCTTGCGATGTAGTTTGCCCAAAAGCAGGTGCTAAATGAAAGCCAAGCGCCGTTTTCCCAAGCGGAAGGGACGCGAAAGACAGCTGTCTTTTATAAGCATATTCATCTTGTGCGCTTTGCAGCGGCGATGGTAGATTCCGCATCCGAGTATTGGGGTTACCGCCACGGACAGCCTGTGAAAACATATGGGCCAAGGCAATCAGGGCAGATATCGCGGTGTCTTGTGAAACGCTATGACCAAAATCGGCGCCATCTTCGATCAATAAAAGGCGGCCATCTTTTGATGTTTCAAGGCGTATATCTGCCGAACAGCCCTGCAAAACTGGCTGCCGCCCCGTATCCATCGCAAAGCCAAATTTTGCGGGCAGCTCTGGCAGCTCATCAAGGCGGTCATAAAGCGCCTGCGTTAACCGGTAGGTTAAATCGTTTTCTTGCCATTCTGGGCTTAGCAACACGCCGCGCAAAGCCTCATGTGACGCGGTTTGGGAAACCAGCGATAAAGATTGCAACGCCGACAACGCCTTGGTGAATGAAGCCGGGGTTAAACCGCGTATTTGCACTGCGGCGCGGCTGGTAAAATCTATTAACCCATTTCCAAATTGTTCGGCGATTTCGCAGAGGCCCAACGCTTGTTCAAGGCTTAAACGATTGAATTGCGGACGCACGCGCAGCAGCATGCCATCACCCGACATCATGGGGTGAAACGCTGTGGGGCACCAGCCTTGGGCCTCAGGTCTGCTCATTGCGCGGCCTCAAGAGAGGCGCGGATCGAATTGCGCCGCGTGACCCAAAGCCCGGCTTTATTCAAGGCTTCAAAGCGTTTTTTCAAAGCCGCGAATGCCTCGGGGTTGGCGTCTTCCATAAAGGTGGAAATATCCGAATTTCCCAAAGTGGCATCGAAAAACATATCGAATAAATGCGGCCCCACCACATTTGCCAAATGCGCGAAACTGCCCATGTGATCTAATGTTGCAGCGATTTCCGCAGCCCCGCGATAACCATGTCGGCGCATGCCAGCAACCCAATCTGAATTGCTTGCCCGGGCATGAACAACGCGGGCGATTTCTTCGGAAAGACTGCGCGCGCGCACCGCTTCCGGGTTGGTATTGTCCACATGGTAAAGCGCGGCCGATCCACCCGTTACCCCTTGCGCTGCGGCAAAACCGGCTTCGTGAAAGGCGTAATCGGCCGCCAGCAGGAGATCCGTTTCGGGCAGATCTTGAATATGAACAAATCCATCTGCTTTTGCGACTTGTTCTTTAATCGCATCGGGTCTGTATGTGCTGTCTGGACCGTTCAGCGCATAGGCGCTTGCGGCCAGCCAAGCTTTGCCCGCCGCTTCGCGCGCCTCATCTGTATAGGTGTCGCCAAAGGCGCCCATCGCCAAGCCGTAATCTCCCGGTGCCGGGCCAAACACGCGCGACAGCTCCTGCTTGGTGACATATGGATTCCAATCCGGGCTTTCACTGCGCGCCCGTAAGCTTTGAACGGCTTGTGAAAACAACGCAGATAAGGTTGGAAAAATATCGCGAAACAGGCCCGAGACGCGCAATGTCACATCAATGCGGGGCCTTTCAAGCTCTGCAATTGGGGTGATTTCGATACCGCTGACACGTTCCGAGCCCGGATCCCATTTGGGCTTTACGCCGATCAGCGCAAGCGCCATGGCAAATTCTTCACCCGCCGTGCGCATGGTGGCTGAGCCCCAGAGATCAACGATTAGGTTTTTCGGATAATCACCATGGTCTTGTAAATGCCGGCGCATCAATTCTTCGGCCAAGACCAAACCCTGCGCGTAGGCCGATCGGGTTGGAACCACGCGTGGATCCGTGGTGAACAGGTTTCGCCCCGTTGGCAAAACATCTTTTCGGCCCCGATACGGCGATCCGGATGGACCGGCGGCCACCCGCTTGCCGTTGAGCGCAGTGAGAAGCGCCGCGCTTTCGGCTTTGATCGAGGGGTGGCTGTCAAATTCTGCGGCAATTTCGGGTGCGCGCCCAAAAATATGCAACCCATCACCAAACTGGCTTTCTTTAATGTCGCACACAAAGCGGTCGATGCAGCTGATCGCTTCTGCGTTTGAACTTGCCGCGTCAAGCCCCAGATCTTGCTCAACACCAAGCTGCTTTGCTTCGGCGCGTATGTCATCCTGCAGTCGGGTGCGGCGGCGCGGATCCAACCCATCAGCGTTTGAAAACTCATCAAGAAGGTTTTCCAGAAAAACCAGCCGGTCGGGCGTTGCGCTGGCTTTCATAGCCGGCGGTATATGCCCCAGCGTGATCGCGCAAATCCGCCGCTTGGCCTGAGCCGCTTCGCCTGGATCATTAACAATAAAGGGATATATTACTGGCAGATCCTTAATCAGCGCTTCTGGCCAACAAACCTCTGATAAAGCAACCGATTTTCCAGGCAGCCATTCGAGCGTTCCATGCGCGCCAATATGGATTAAAGCGCTGGCGGCCTCAACGGTTCTAAGCCAAAGATAAAACGCCACGTAGCTGTGGCGCGGCGTACGGCTGGTATCATGATATTCAGTTTCGCGCGCTTGAAGACTGCCGCGTTCTGGTTGCAGGGCGATAAGCGCCTTGCCGCGCCGTGTTGCCGCGAATTCGAGCGCTCCGTTGCGCGCCTGCGGATCGGTTTCTGGATCTCCCCATGCGTGAAACAGCTCGGTTTGAAGGCATTCGGGCAAATCCTTTAACGCGGTTTTATAGGCGCTAAGGGGCCATTTTATCCGTTGGTTTTGAAGATCCTTGTGAAGCGGGCCATCTGGTACAACATCATATTCTCTGGTTTGCAGATCGCTCAGAATGGCTTCTGCTGAAGCCAACGCATCAAGGCCGACCGCATGTGCCATTTGCCAAGGTTTGCCAGGGTAAGTTGACAACACCAATACTGGGCGCTTTTGCGCATTCTCAACGCGCGAGAGATCGACATGCGCGCGGATGCGATCGGCGATTGCTGCGATCCGGGGCGCGTCGGCTTTATGGATAAAGCGTGAGAACTGAAGTTGTGGATCCCGCGCTGCGGGGTCTTTAAACGAACCAACCCCCGCAAATAGACGGCCATCGACCTCGGGCAAAACAACATGCATCGCAAGCTCGGCGGGCGAAAGGCCGCGCTCAGTATCCGCCCAAGCTGCACGCGTTGAGGTTGCCAAAGCCATTTGAAACACCGGAACCTCAGCGATATCCAGTGGCGAAGCGCCATCAGGGCCTTTTCCTGAAAATGCGGTTGCATTCAAAATCGCAACCGGCGCGATCAAACGCATTTGACGTTGCAACCACGCCGCTGATTCAGGCTCTTTCAACGAGGGAACAAACACTCCAAACACATCAAACCCGCGGGCTTCAAGCGCTTGGGCAGCAGCCTCGATCGGCGCCAAATCAGCCGCCGTGAGATAAGACAGGTAAAAACTTATCACAACCGCCGGTTTGGGTATTACGCGCAGCGCAAACGCGGCAGGGCAGGACAGGCGATTTTGCAGCGACCAACCGCCTACGCGCGGCGGATTCTTTTGGCCTATTTTCGGGCGCGCAAATAACCCTGCAGATAAGGCCAATTGTGCCAAAGCTGCGCTTGCCGCATCGGGGCCACCTGCGTCACAAAGCTGGCGCAACCTGCGCAATGTTGACACGGGCAGGGTGGAGATATCATCCAGCTGGCTATCGGCCCGCCCATCAGCGGCCAATACAGCCAAAGCGATCCCGTTTTCTTCAGCAACCGCGCGAAGTTGTTGCAGACCATAAGACCAATAAGGCATTCCCCCAATCAGCCGCACCAATACAGCTTTTGCGTCACGGAGCGTTTGCTCAATGTAGGTATCAACTGAAAGCGGGTGTTGCAGCGCAGCCAAATTTGCCAAACGAAGGCTTGGCAGATCCTCTTTCGCGTTATGCCATCCAACCGAGAAGGCCCCAAGATCACTGTCGGAAAAGGACAAAACCACCATATCTGCAGGCGTTTGCTGCAGATCAACCGGCTGAGCGGTCTCTTCCAAACCATGACTCTCGCGAAAGATCACATGCATCTTTGATGCTATCCTTTCAGTGTGCTTTCGATTGCGTTTCTGTCGATGTGATCATGTTCGGCAATCACAACCACGCGGCCCATACGCATTTCATCTGGGGCCCATGGCCGATCATATTGTGCGCGCACGCGCGCGCCGACAGCCTGAACGAGCAAACGCATTGGTTTGCCTTTTACCGCAGCATAGCCTTTCACGCGCAATATATTTTGCCTCTCAGCTAAGATTTCAATACGCTTGATAAGGCTTTCTGGGCTTTCAAGCTCGTCCAGTCCGATCACCACGCTGTCAAAATCTTCATGATCATGTTCGGGCACCCCATCATGATGCGAAGGACGCGCGTGCAGATCATCTTCGGCCGCTGCTTCTAGCCCCAATACGACGCGCGGATCAATATGCCCATCGGCCACTTCGATCACGGGCAAACTGCGCGGCGCTTCTGCGGCGATCACCGCTTTGGCCTTGGCAATGCCCTCGGCGCCAGCCAAATCAGGCTTTGTGAGCAAAATCAAATCGGCGCAGGAAATCTGATCTTCAAACACTTCGGATAAGGGGGTTTCGTGATCTAAGCTTTCATCGGCGTCTCGCTGCGCGGCAACGGCAGCCAAATCAGGCGCAAATTGGCCTGCGGCTACTGCTTCGGCATCGGCCAAAGCAATCACCCCGTCGACGGTGATTTTTGAGCGAATATCTGGCCAGTCAAAAGCCTTTAAAAGTGGTTTTGGCAGCGCCAGGCCGGAGGTTTCAATTAAAATATGTTCCGGACGTGGTTCAAGTTTCATCAGGCGTTCCAGGGTCGGGATGAAATCATCCGCGACAGTGCAGCAAATGCATCCATTGGCCAATTCAAGAATGTTCTCCTCTGGGCAATTGGGGATCGCGCAGGATTTAAGGATTTCACCGTCGACCCCCACATCGCCAAATTCGTTGACAATAATGGCCAGCCGTTTGCCGCCTGGATTTTGCATCAAATGGCGGATTAACGTGGTTTTTCCAGAGCCAAGAAATCCGGTAACAACGGTGACGGGAAGTTTTGTTAGATCGTTCATGAAGCAGCCTCAATTGGGGGAATACGCGCGATGCAGTTTTTTCGGAAATGTTCGGGCCTTTCGCGCCAGGGAACGCGTCCATCAGCGGCATCCAGATATCGAGATGCGCCATTCAATATGGTTTCAACATCCTGCGCTGGATCAAGATTGCCATAGACGTAAGTCCAACGGTTTTCGCCGCGCAACACGATGGAGCAGCCATGATCACAATTTGCCAAACAGGAAACAGCCGTCAGTTTTATATTTTCGGGCAGCGCTTCTTGCTTGATTGCCTCGAAAAGTACAGTGCCTTGGCGCTTTTCATTATCTGGCTCCGCGCGCCCCGCGCGACAAGACGTACAAACCAGCAACTCAATTGAATCCGTTTTTGACATTATCTTCCTCTGGCAGCGCGTCAGAACGCAAGAAAACCAGACAGAGGCCAGCAGGGCATGCAAGAACATGCTCCGCCTCCGACACACCCCGTCCGGATCCGGTTTTTTTATGTTGGCAGGTCTCCCGGCTTACAGCTTTGAAGGCGTTGCCTTCACAGATGCGTATCCTTCCCAGCATTTGCCAGTGGTATACACGCGTCTTCGCTGCTCACGGTCGCGGGGGCGGCTGCGTTTCGATATTCCGACTTACTCCGTCGAAAAACTGAGTGCATTCCCTCTTCGCCTGTCCTAGAACAAGAACCAACATCCATTTGCAATGGGCCATGCAACGTGGCGTGTCAAGAAAAAGGAATTCCTATGGTCGATGAAAATCAACGACACAATCAAAAGATGCGCAAAATCAAAACGGCGCGCGATAAGATGATGCAGAGCAAAACGGATGAAAAAGGCCTTGTTATTGTTCACACGGGCGCGGGCAAGGGGAAATCTTCTTCTGGCTTTGGAATGATCATGCGGTGTATCGCGCATGAGATGCCCTGCGCGGTGGTGCAGTTTATTAAAGGCACTTGGGTGACCGGCGAACGCAAGTTTTTGACAGAAAATTTTGCCGAGCAATGCAAGTTTGTAGTTTCGGGTGAAGGGTTTACCTGGGAAACGCAAGACCGTGAACGCGACATTGCTGCGGCTCAAGCCGGCTGGCATCGGGCAAAAGAGCTTATCCTTGATCCCAAAATTCAATTCGTTTTGCTTGATGAAATCAATATCGCGCTGCGCTATGATTATATCGATATCGATGATGTGATTGCCTTTTTGAAAACAGAAAAACCGGAGATGACGCATGTATGTTTGACCGGACGCAACGCAAAGGATGATTTAATTGATCTTGCGGATTTGGTGACCGAGATGGCGCAAGTCAAACACCCCTTCAAACAAGGTATCAAAGCACAATTGGGCGTTGAGTTCTAACATGCCAGCCTTAATGGTTCAGGGCACCGGGTCAAATGTAGGCAAGTCTTTGCTAGTGGCCGGGTTGTGCCGCGCGGCCAAACGGCGAGGGCTGAGCGTTGCGCCATTCAAGCCACAAAATATGTCAAATAATGCAGCCGTCACGTCAGATGGAGGCGAAATAGGCCGCGCGCAGGCGTTACAAGCCTTGGCGGCGGGCTGCGCTGCAGTCTGCGACATGAATCCGGTTTTGTTAAAGCCAGAAAGTGAAACGGGTTCGCAAATCATTGTTCAGGGTAAACGCTATGCCACGGCGCGTGCAAAAGATTATTCAGCGTTAAAACCAAAGCTGATGCCCTTCGTTTTGGAAAGTTTTCAACGCCTAAAATCCACGTTTGATTTGGTAATAGTGGAAGGGGCTGGGAGCCCCGCAGAGGTGAATTTGAGGCCTGGCGATATCGCCAATATGGGCTTTGCTTGCGCGGCGGATGTGCCGGTTCTTTTGGTTGGTGATATTGATCGCGGCGGCGTTATTGCGCAAATGGTGGGCACGAATAGCGTTTTAGATCCAGAAGATAATAAGAAAATATTTGGATTTATTATCAACAAGTTTCGAGGTGATCCTAACTTGTTTTCTGCAGGTTATGAAATGATTTGCGCGAAAACCAATTGGCGGGGCTTTGGGATTGCACCTTATTTTGATCAAGCATGGAAGCTACCTGCCGAAGATGCGTTGGACATCGCAACCCCACAGCGGCCTGGTAAGCCGCATATCGTGTGCTTGGGATTGTCACGTATCGCAAATTTTGATGATCTGGATCCGCTGAGCAATGATCCAGAGTTACAAGTAACGGTTTTACGTCCTGGCCAAGCCATCCCCGCTGATGCGCGTTTGGTGATCGTGCCTGGCAGCAAATCGACATCGGCCGATTTGACCTATCTGCGCGCGCAAGGCTGGGATATTGACCTTAAAGCGCATCGCCGGCGCGGTGGGCATGTTTTGGGGATTTGTGGTGGGTATCAAATGCTAGGAAACGTCATCGATGACCCTGAGGGAATTGAGGGCGTATTCGGCAAAACAGAAGGCCTTGGCTTGTTGAAGGTAAACACAATCATGTATCCCAAAAAGCAATTGGGCCAAGTGAATGCAATACACCCGCCAACACAGCAAGAGTTTAGCGGATATGAAATTCATATCGGCCAAACACAGGGCCCAGATACGCTGCGCCCTTTTGCTCAGCTTAATGGGCGCAACGAAGGCGCCATAAGCGCGGATGGTCTGGTCATGGGCAGCTATTTACACGGTATGTTTTCGAGCGATGGGTTTCGCCATGCGTTTTTAAAGGGTTTGCATATTCAAAGCAGTGCGCAGGCCTATTCGCAAACTGTCGATCAAACGTTAAACGCTTTGGCCGATCACCTTGAAAAGCATTTGGATATTTCCGCTTTACTTGCCTCTGCACGCTAAAAACAACGGTTTTTATAGCGTGGCATAGGCTGCGTTGAGCATATCTTCATGTAACGGATGATTGCTGCCCATGAATTGGGTCATAATCACGCCCGTGATCTGTCGTTGCGGGTCTACCCAAAAATAGCTTTGCGCGGCGCCAGACCAGCCAAACTCGCCAAGGGTTGTAGGCACAATGGCCTGACCCACATCAGTCAAAACCCGGCCAAGCAAGTTCCACCCATAGCCGGGAAACGCTTGCCCAGAAATGCTGAGAGGCACGGCAGAAAGCGGCAGGCGATTGGCGCGCATAAGGCCAACCATGTCATTGGAAATCATTTTTTCGCCGGTATCTGAATTTCCCGTCAGTAAAAACCTTGCAAAGGCGCTGTAATCCTGCGCCGTTGCATAAAGACCAATGCCGCCGCGACGAAACTCTGAGGATTGCTCTGGATACATGCGGGCGACGTCATTTTCCTCGAGCACATGTTCAATTTTATTTAAAGGCGCAATGGCTTCCAATTTGTAGCGCCCGTAATTTGTCATTAAACGGGGCAATTGCGCGTCGGACAAACGAAACCCTGTATCGCTCATGTTAAGGGGATCAAAAATATACTCTTGTAGCAAAGCATCAATCCGTCTGCCGGTTACGCATTCGACAAGATGCGCCAGTACATCGATCGACATACTGTAAAGCCAGCGTTCTTTTGGATGAAAGGCCAATGGCAGTTGCGCCAAGGTGCGTATCATTTCGCGAAGGTCTCGCGCGCCATCAGCAAGAATCTCTGCCTTGCGATAATAGGGGGCAATATGGCAGCCAAGGTTAAATTCATAACTGAACCCAGCCCGATGGGTCAGTAAATCTTCAAGCGTTATCAATCTACAAGCAGGCTCTAGTGATCCATTTGACGTCAAAACGCGCATCTTTGAAAACTGTGGATCGTATTTAGCGATTGGATCAGAAAGCCGCATCAGCCTTTTTTGAACCAGCAACACGGCAAGAGCTGCAATGATCGGCTTAGTCATGGAGTATATGCGGTAAATAGCACGATCGGGAATGGGCGTTTTACAGGCATAATTTGCATAACCCGAACGCCCTTCTAACCGCAGCTCCCCCGCTTGCTCAATGCGCCACTCAATGCCGCTAAACAATTGTTTTTCGATATAATCATCTGCACAATTTTTAACTTCATTCGACATAATCTTGCCCTTGGCTTTGCCGCTTGCACAACACAGGCATAGCCTGAGTTCTGTAAAGACTATTCATTTAAATCCTTTGAGGCAATCATCTTCAAAACTACGAAAGGCGGTTTGGATCACGTGGATTGCGCTATGCGCGGGTAAGGTATGGCGCTGCCTGGCATTTTGCACGGCGTTGCACAATAAATGGGCCGTGCCGTGGGTTTAGGGCAATGATTCCAGCATGGTTTCAAGATCTATCAGGCTGTGCTTGCCAAAAAACATATCCTCATTGGCGATGAGCGTCGGGGCGCCAAAAACACCACGGGCCACCGCTTGAGACGTAGCCTGGATCAAAGCGGCTTTTATTGCGGGATCTTGAGTTGCAGAAAGAATCTCCTCCGCGGGCAAGCCAGCTTTTTCCATAACCCTTAGGGCGGTGACCGGATCATCCATTTTTTCTTGATCAACCCACATGGCGTGGAACATTGTATCGCGATAGCTCTGTTCCCAAGGTTTCCCGAGCGCAAATATCGCCCCGCGCATCAGCGCGATGGTATTAACAGGAAAATGGGGGTTTAGCTGAAAAATGATCTTGTGGTTTTCTACAAAACGTTCGGTCTCACGGGCTTCATAGGCGAGTTTCCCAGCCACATTCGCGAAGGCTTCCATTGGGCTTTTATTATTGGTTGCTTTGAACACACCGCCCAGCAAGATCGGCCGAGATATAATTGGAACTCCATACGTCTTTGCAATCTCTGGCAGCGTTTTATGCACCAAATAGGCATTCGGGCTGCCAAAATCATAGTAAAATTCTATCTTCATGCCGTATCGCTCGCAGAGAAAAACGTGATGCCTATCTTATGGATTAACCTGCGAGGTGTTTGGATTGCTGTCAATATCAGGCATAATATTTACCTATGGGTTTTATTTAAAGATTGCTTAAAGCCTAAAACTCAGCGGTAAAAAGTAAAAATATAACGTTTTGATGTCTGTTTTTCGATAACGCGCGGCAAAAATAAGGTTTTAAGTTCAAGAAGGCGCCGGCGCCGATCTTAAAAACAGCATTGGGCTGTTGGCCTCTGCGTGCTTTGCTTTCTGCCGGCAGTGTCTTATGTTAGCGGCAGAATATAAACTTAATCAAAGGCGGATTATTCGCCCGAACTTGCACAGGACTAAAAGATGAAAACATCAAGCGATTATCTACAAGATGCCAATGCGGTGGTGCCGCGTATTCAAGCGACAGAGGCGTTGGCCTTTTTTGATGATGGCGAAACCGTATTTTTGGACGTACGCGACAGTTCTGATATAACGGCCTCAGGTACGGTTGCGGGCGCCGTTCGGATCAACCGCGGGTTCCTTGAATTTGCTGCGGATGACGCCACAAAATTTCACAATCCGCGTTTGCAAAAAGAGGCCCGGATTTGTGTTTTATGCGCAGCGGGTGGACAAGCCGCTTTGGCGGGCAAAACATTGGTTGAGATGGGCTATAGCAATATAATCAATATTGGAGGCTTTGGCGATTGGCAGGCTGCAGGGGGCGCAACAGAGGCTTAAATCGGCACGGTGCGCCAGGGTGTCTTAGCCCCCTAGAACTGTGCCAGTATATTTTGGCAAAGGGAGTAAGGAAACATGGCTCGAAAGCGTTATTCTGATGAAGATGTGTTGAAGTTATTGCGCGAGATTGATGTTCATTTGCACGATGGTTTGGACGTTGTGAGTGCGTGTCGCAAAGCTGGGATTTCAGATAAGAGTTATTATTACTGGCGCAAGAAGTTTGGAGGTCTTTCTCGTTCACAGGTTTCTGAGATGAAATTGCTCAAGAAAGAAAACGAGCGCTTGAAGAAGATCGTCGCTGACTTGCAGTTAGACAAGGTGATCCTGAAGGAGAGCCTTGATCATCTAAAGCCGCGGGCCTGACGCAGGCTCAGCTTCGTCAGGCCGTTCTTCATACGCGTCAAAAGCTGGATATTTCTGAGCGGCGTGCTTGCGCTGTT
>LGRT01000006.1 GCA_001642945.1 Rhodobacteraceae bacterium SB2
AGAGCCTCCGTAGCTCAAGCCGACCTTATGTCCCAATTTATATGACGACGGACAGAAGAGGGGACGGAAATCGAGAAGATCGCCACCTTCACCAGGCGTGAAGTCAGTAACAACATCGCCTTCATCATTACGAGAATTATAGACGAAGATGTCCTGACCAGCACCGCCTGTTAGAGTGTCTGCATCTTCACCACCAGTGATCGCGTCAGCACCATCACCGCCTGTGATTATATCGCTGTCACTGCCGCCAAGAAGAATATCATCGCCATAGCCACCGCTGATTGTATCTTCATCAGCTCCACCATCGAAATACTCATCAGCATCCCCACCAGTGATGGTGTCTTCGCCATCCTGACCATAGAAATAATCGTAGGTGTTATTCGTCTTATCCACATCGCGACCGGTGTAAGTATCGTCGCCACTACCGCCGTAAAATTGGATGTTTTGATCCAGACCACCAGTCCAATCAGAGATATTTGCAGTATCATCGCCCTCATTTAAATAGCGGTCTCTGCCCCAGCCAGTCCAGTTGCCCTCAAAAATGAGGCTATCATCGCCTTCGCCCATTTGAATTTCTTTGTAAACTGCACTTGAAGCTAATAAATAATCATCACCATCATTTCCATAGATCTGGCCAATGGTGCCACCATCAATTGTAATAGTGTCATCACCGCCGCCACCTTCAATGCGACCCTGGTGATATGAGTCTCCAGTCTCCGTGAACTTAATGATATCATTACCATCACCACCATAGATCTGACCGCCACCGGTAATTGTGTCATTCCCACCTTCACCGTAGAGCTTTTGTCCCGTCGTACTGGTTAAATCCTCATCGCTGATAACATCATTGCCTTCACCGCCATAGATAACGTCATTACCGCGGCCACCTTCAATCGTATCAGCCCCAGCTCCAGCCAGGATCTCATCATCTCCACGACCACCGTCTAACGTGTCGTCATTTGAAGTTCCAACGTAACGATCTTCATCGTCAGTTCCAGTCCAATTAACTCCGTCGGCCATAGAAATATCCTTTCAGAAATAGCCCTACTGCAGTATCAAAATGGAACCTATTATAAAAGTTAAAAAATTAAATAAGGCAATACTATATTGAGACATCAATTGTTTTGACTCAAATGACCATTATTTAGCTTCAGTTGTTGAAATTCCTCCACCGACATTGTTCGTGACATCAGCGTCAAGGAAATTTACAAGGTCAAAATATCACAGGTAATATTAGTAACTTACTCTACAAATGTGTGGCGTTGATTATCTACATAACTTACGGCCGCGCGTAAATTAGAGCATGGAGAGTTAAAATTATTACCATCCATGATTTTCATTTGTAGTGGCAACAGCGCAGTATTACGAATACCGATTTTCTAGTCGTTTATGTACAGCCACTCTTCATTTAACTGAACGATATGCATTCAGACATTCAATCGAATCGTTTCCAGTTAATCTACACAAAGTTCATTTATTTCAGGTTCTTGAAGCAACAAGCTGTAAAGTTTCCCAATAACTTTTACAAAATAAATCAAAGGGTGAATAAATTTTTTAGTTCAGTGTTCAATGAGTATTGACCCTTTTGGTTCTAAATAAACGCTTTACAATTACGAGCAGATAAAAAGGCAGATTGGTAGGCCCGGAGGGACTCGAACCCCCAACCAAAGCGTTATGAGCGCTCTGCTCTAACCAGTTGAGCTACAGGCCCCACCTACCTGACGTGCTATCATATGGAGAATGAAGGTCAAGGGTTTGAGATTGCGGTTGCGATATTTATCGGTTAACCCGCCGGTAAATTTAGGAGAGCGCGAAAATGAGCAAAGCCGCTAAGGAAATCACTTATGCCGATGCTGGCGTGGATATTGACGCAGGAAATGCCTTGGTAGATAAAATCAAGCCTTTGGCAAAGCGCACGATGCGCCCCGGTGTGATGTCGGGCCTCGGCGGCTTTGGCGGATTGTTTGATCTCAAAGCTGCGGGGTATAAAGATCCGGTTTTGGTGGCAGCCACGGATGGCGTGGGCACCAAGCTTCGCATTGCGATAGAGACAGGGCAGCTTGAAACGATTGGTGTTGATTTGGTTGCGATGTGCGTGAACGACTTGGTCTGCCAAGGCGCTGAGCCTTTATTCTTCTTGGATTACTTTGCAACTGGAAAACTTGATGTTACCGAGGCGGCGCGGGTGGTGTCTGGAATTGCAGATGGCTGCGCACAATCAGGCTGTGCATTAATCGGCGGTGAAACCGCCGAAATGCCGGGGATGTATCAAGAAAATGATTTTGATCTGGCTGGGTTTTCTGTCGGCGCGTTAGAACGCGGCAGCTCTTTGCCGGCCAATGTTGCCGAAGGGGATGTGTTGCTTGGATTGATGTCCAGCGGCGTTCATTCGAACGGGTATTCTTTGGTGCGCAAATTGGTTGATCTGTCTGGCTTGGCTTGGGATGCGCCAAGTCCTTTTGGATCGGGAACTTTAGGGGAAACTTTGCTGAAACCAACTCGACTTTATGTGAAGCAGGTGCTGGCGGCTATGGCGCAGGAAGGCTTGCATGGTTTGGCGCATATCACCGGTGGTGGTCTTTCAGAAAATATCCCCCGAGTGTTAAACGCGCAGCAAGGGGTTTGGATCAATCTCGAGAATTGGGCCTTGCCAGAGCTGTTCCAGTGGCTGGCACAGCAAGGTGGCCTATCGCAAGCGGAAATGTTAAAAACTTTCAACTGCGGTATTGGAATGGTTCTGGTGGTAGCGCCAGAGGCGCAAGTTCAAATCACCGCTCTGCTAAGCGAAATGGGCGAATGCGTTATTGAACTTGGCCGGGTGACTGATCACCCCGGTGTGCAGTATCAAGGCACGCTTTTGTGAGCAAAAAGAAAGTTGCAATTTTTATATCGGGCGGCGGCTCAAACATGCTGCAACTGCTCGACAGCATGCAGGGGACCCAGGCCGCGTCCCCCGTTTTGGTGGTCTCAAACGATCCAAATGCCGCAGGTTTAGCGCGCGCGGCGCAGCGCGGTGTGGCGACTGGCGCGGTTGATCATAAACCCTTCGGGCAAGATCGCGCCGCGTTTGAAGCGAAAATCAGTGATCTTTTGGCACCATTTCAACCAGATATTATTTGTTTGGCTGGCTTTATGCGTATCTTATCTGCCGATTTCGTGGCTGCATGGGCTGGAAAAATCTTGAACATCCATCCGTCTTTGCTCCCCAAATATAAGGGGCTTCATACGCATGCGCGTGCCATTAAGGCCGGAGATGCTGAGGCGGGATGCAGCGTGCATCAAGTGACTGCTGATTTAGATGATGGCCCTATTTTAGGGCAGGCAAAATTATCAATACAACCAGCTGATACGCCGGAAAGCCTATCGCAGCGCGTTCTAAGGCTTGAGCATAAGCTTTACCCTGCGGTGTTGGCTCGGTTTGCGCGCGATGATTTAAGGCCCGTTTTTATCACTGGCTAAGCAGCCTTTCTATTCTGTCCAGACTGGTCTAGGTTGCGCGGGGCAGAGCAGAAAATAAGATTATTAACAGATGAAAACAATTACCAAAACCGATGAATTGATAGCGTTTTGCGAAGCGGCTAAAGCCTTTGACTACGTCACAATAGATACCGAATTTTTGCGAGAGCGCACCTATTATTCCAAGCTCTGCTTGATCCAATTGGCGGTGCCTGGCAAAGGGGATGATCACGCCGTCTTGGTGGACCCTTTGGCGCATGGGCTAAAGCTTGATGCGCTGTATGCTTTGTTCGAAGATGAAACGGTTGTTAAAGTGTTTCATGCGGCACGCCAGGATCTAGAAATTTTTTGCGTTGATGCGGGCGTCTTGCCAAAACCGCTTTTTGACACGCAAGTAGCTGCGATGGTCTGTGGGTTTGGCGAACAGGTTGGATATGAAACCTTGGTTCGCAAAATCACCAAAAATTCGATTGATAAGAGCTCTCGTTTTACAGATTGGTCACGCCGCCCCTTAACCGAAGCCCAAAAAAGCTATGCGCTGGCCGATGTCACCCATTTGAGGCAGGTTTACGAGTTTTTGCGCGCAAAAATCGAAAAAACCGGACGTGGCCCATGGGTCGAAGAAGAATTACAAATTCTGACCAATCCAGAAACGTATCGTGTGCGCCCCTCAGAGGCTTGGCGGCGGGTGAAAACCCGCACCAGCTCACCGCGAGTGATTGCCGTGGTGCAAGCCCTTGCCGATTTCCGTGAAGATTACGCGCAAACGCGCAATGTGCCCCGCAGCAGGGTGTTTAAAGATGATGCCCTGATCGAATTGGCCTCGACCAAGCCAACATCTATGGAAGAGTTGGGCCGCGCGCGCTTATTGCTGAGAGAGGCGCGTAAAGGCGATATTGCTTCGGGCATATTGAAGGCAATCAATGCGGCTTTGGCCTTGCCAAAAGAAGACCTGCCGGCTGCGCCCGCGCAGGATACGCAGGCACAAACCAATCCCGCGCTGGCGGATTTGCTGAGGGTTTTGTTAAAGGCGAAAGCCGAAAATATCGGTGTGGCGGCCAAACTGATCGCGGCCACCTCTGAACTGGATGCGCTGGCGATGGGGCGGCGCGATGTCGCCTCTCTTAAAGGGTGGCGGTTAGATGTGTTTGGCGATGAGGCGCTGAAGCTCTGTCAGGGCAAAATTGCATTGGTGGCGGATGGCAGTATGGTGAAGACCATTCCGGTGCTGTCCTGAGGCGTCGTGCCGCGTTGTTCTTGGCTGGTTGATTTTGTACCTCCTCAGCGCGTGCTTGTGGTGTGAAAATAGAGAATTGGACTTTTTATGGCGAACCCGTCCTTTGAGGAAATTGTTGAGGATTTCGAGTTTTTAGAAGATTGGGAAGATCGCTACCGATATGTGATCGAACAGGGAAAAGCCATGCCCCCCCTGAATGATGCTTTAAAAGTACCGGCCACAAAAGTTGATGGATGCGCCAGCCAAGTTTGGCTTCACCCAAAAATCGAAGGCAACCTTTTTTCTTTTGAGGGCGATAGTGATGCTGTGATTGTACGCGGGCTTATTGCGGTCCTGCGGCGTTTGTACAATCATCTCAGTTTAGAAGAGGTGATGGCCATCGACGCTGCGGGTCAATTGGCGCGGCTGGGCTTGGATGAGCATTTGTCTTCGCAGCGCTCAAACGGGGTAAGAGCAATGATAGACCGCATTCGTTTGGTGGCCGGGCAGGCGCGTCAAGCTTGAGCTTGTAAACCCGTTTGCAAGTCACCATAGCCGGTAAAGCGGCGCTCAAAGGCCAGGCCCATGCGTTGGGCATGGGCGTGAGCAAGCTGGGTTAATTGGGCATCATCGGTCTGTGCTTGGTAGACCAAAGTTGTATAATTTCCAAAATAAGTCGTTAACAATTCGGGGTGCTGCTCAAGTCCGAGCGGCTTCCAGATGAAGGCATCGAATTGGCGCACCAAAAAATCAGTCAAATAAAACGCTGTAAATTCATCGCGCTGGGCAAACTGACGATTGCCCTCGAAAAACGAATAGCAATGTGGGCCTTCCAGCATCTCAACGCCCTGCGCGGCGCATAAGCGCTGCAAAGCGCCCCCGGTGCCGCAATCTGCATAGACCACAAAGATTTTTTCATAGCCTTGTTTATACTTGCCAATCGCGGCTTCTATGGCAGGCGTTATCTTTTCAGGATGGTTGTGAAAGATTGCGGGCAGGCATTGCAGATCAATATGCAGCCAGTTGTTGATTGTCAGAATATCCAAGATTTCGCGGGCCAACGCCCCGCAGGCCAAAAGCAGGATTTTTCCGCCTTGCTTGGCGTTCATTCCATGCAAGGCCAAGTCTTGGTCATTGGGCGTTTCCATAGCTTTTTCCACGCCGAGCTCGCTTTTGGTTCCGCTGCGTCAAACATGCGTGCCGCGTTTCGCGGCACGTTAAGGTATAAGGTTAACCGGCCAATCGGTTATGCTTGCGGGCCATGAACTCTTTCGCAGTTTCCACGGCAACCGCGGCATCTCTACAATAGGCATCTGCGCCAATCGCGCGGCCAAACTCTTCGTTTAAGGGTGCACCGCCCACTAGCACAACGTAATCGTCGCGCCGGCCCTGTTCGATTAAAGTGTCGATCACCACTTTCATGTAGGGCATTGTGGTGGTTAACAATGCTGACATACCCAGAATATCTGGCTGTTCGGTGTCGAGCGCCTCTAAGTAGTTTTCAACAGGATTGTTGATCCCAAGATCTACAACTTCAAATCCGGCCCCTTCCATCATCATCGATACAAGGTTTTTTCCAATGTCATGGATATCGCCTTTGACGGTGCCAATGACCATTTTGCCAACGCGCGGGGCACCGGTTTCCGCCAGCAAAGGTTTTAAGATGCTCATACCGCCCTTCATCGCGTTTGCCGCCAAGAGCACTTCGGGCACAAATAAGATGCCATCGCGGAAATCTTGCCCAACGATTGTCATCCCGCCCACCAAGGCTTCTGTCAGAACGCGATATGGCTCCCACTTGCGCTCAAGCAGGATATGCACAGCCTCTTCAATTTCCTCTTTCAACCCATCATACAGGTCGTCAAACATCTGTTGAACGAGTTCTTCATCATCCAATTCTGAGAGGATGATTTCATCTTCTTGATCGGTCATTCGCAACATCCTTCGTTACATGATCCAAGCAGTCGGCTGCTCTTTTTTGTCACCTTTTGCGAAAACCTGCGTTTTAGACTTTCCGGTTTACGACACCAAGCGTCGTAAAGCCGACTTAGCGAAGGATAATTCAAATAGCGATGCCCAAATTTTGCATATTTTTTATGAACCACGCCTTTCCTATGCGTCTGCGCATGTCTGTTGGCTTGAAAATACCTAGCGGTTCGGCAAGAACAGCTGGCTTTTAAAAGGGCTTCAGGTTGGTGCGTCAAAACTGATTTTTATTGCGCTTTCATGGGGGTGCCACGCAGGTGACCTGCGCCAATACCAAACCATGGTTTTCAAAATGCGGCGTTAATAACCGTTTATAGCGGCAGCTTTGCTGCCAATTTTAAAGGCTTCTGGGGTGGCGGTGCGGGGTGTTTATTTACGCCGCCCGCGCCGCACCCGTGTCGGTGGAGCGCCGCCGGGTTCTGTGCCATCCGTCTCAGAAGAAAACGCCCCCAAAGCCTTTGTGATGTCTTGATGGCTTGGCTTGTCTGCGCTGGGCCGCGTTTCAAGCGCTTTGCGCATCGCCGAGAGATGTTCTGACATGGTGCCGCAGCACCCGCCGATTATTGTCGCCCCGCTGTCACGCGCCATCACAGCATAATCGGCCATAAGTTCTGGGGTTCCGTCATAGTGAATATGACCGTCGACATATTTTGGAATTCCGGCATTGCCTTTGGCGATCAATGCTTGTGCGGGCGTATGCGCTGCCAAGCCTTGCAGCGTACGCAAAAGATCCGCCGCGCCCGTGCCGCAATTTGCCCCAAATCCAAGCGGAGGGTTGGGCAAGCCACTGGCAAGCTCAACGAAAGCCGATGAGGTGACGCCCATCATCGTGCGCCCCGCAGTGTCAAAGCTCATTGTGCCGCACCACGCCATGTCAGCGCGTGCAAAGGCCTCAGCCGCGGCACGATATTCTTCCGGCGCTGAGATCGTTTCCAGCCACAATACATCGGCACCCCCTTCTTTCAATCCCTCGGCTTGTTCGTGGAAAATTTCTACGGCATCAGAATGGCTAAGTGGTCCCACGGGTTGCATGATATCACCCGTTGGGCCAACAGACCCTGCAACAATAATGTCTCGCTCTGTTTTGTCTGCAACATCGCGTCCAATCTCTGCTGAAATTTTTGAAAGGTGAAACGCGCGATGAGCTTGGTCGTGTAATTTAAGACGGGATGCGTTGCCTCCGAAGCTGTTGGTCAGAAACAGATCGCTGCCGGCGTCAACGGCCATTTGATAGAGTTCTCTGATACGCTCAGGATGTTGTTCATTCCATAATTCTGGGGCATCTCCGGACAGAAGCCCCATATTGAAGAGATTTGTACCGGTTGCGCCATCCGCCAAAATCCAGGGCCGTTCGGATAACATTTTTTCAAGGGGAGTGTTCATTTTTAGGGCCAATGCTTGACAGGTTTATCAAAGACCGATGTCATCTGGGCGCTTTGCCTACAAGGCCATAATTTTCATGATAAACATGAAAAAATCGGCCTATCTTGAGTAAATAACCATATCAAAAGCTGATGCAGACTGCGCGACGCTTGCGGCTCTTGGCTGCATGATTTAAGGGAAGTTCAACCCTGAAGACAGATTCCTTATGAAAGAGAGCCGATGGCGCGCCGTGTGAAGATCTATGAAGGTAAAGCGAAAATTCTTTATGAAGGCCCCGAACCGGGCACTTTAGTTCAGTATTTTAAGGATGATGCGACGGCTTATAATGCAGAAAAGAAAGATGTGATCGACGGCAAAGGTGTTCTGAACAACCGCTTGTCAGAGTTTTTCATGGCTGGGCTGAACGAGATTGGGGTGCCAACCCATTTTATCAAGCGTTTGAACATGCGCGAGCAATTGGTGCGCAATTGCGAAATAATCCCGCTCGAGGTGATTGTCCGCAATTTTGCTGCGGGCAGTATTTGCAAGCGTTTGGGGCTGGAAGAAGGCTCGCGCTTGCCGCGCCCGATTGTTGAATATTGCTATAAAGATGATGCGCTGGGCGACCCTCTGGTCACAGAAGAGCATATCGCAGCTTTTGGGTGGGCAACGCAACAGGATATGGATGATATTTTATCGTTGGCGCTGCGGGTGAATGACTTTATTTCGGGGATTATGCTGGGGGCCGGGATCCGTTTGGCAGATTTTAAAATCGAGATTGGCCGCGTCTATGATGGCGATTTTCAACGGTTGGTGATTGCGGATGAAATTAGCCCGGACAGTTGCCGTTTATGGGATTTTGAAACCGGTCAAAAACTTGATAAAGACGTGTTTCGCCGCGATTTGGGCAGCCTAACCGATGCGTATACAGAGGTTGCACGCAGGCTCGGTGTTCTGCCGAAAAACGCAACCAATATAACCAAACCAACCTTAATCAACTAGGCGCCTTTTTAAGGGTGATGAAAGAAAGAAAAAACGATGAAAGCCAGAGTACTTGTGATGCTAAAATCCGGCGTTCTTGATCCACAGGGCGATGCGGTTCAGCACGCTTTAGGGGCATTGGGGTTTAACGGGGTAGAGCAAGTGCGGCAGGGCAAAGTGATCGATCTTGAGCTTGCTGATATGGAGGAAGCTGCTGCAAAAAGCGCTGTGACCGAAATGTGCGAGAAGCTTTTGGCCAATACGGTGATCGAAAGCTACACCGTTGAGATTCTAGTATGAAAGCGGCGGTTGTCGTTTTTCCTGGTTCCAATTGCGATCGTGATATGGCCGTTGCATTGCGGGCCGCAGGCTTTGAGGTCGCGATGGTCTGGCATAAAGAGGCCAGATTGCCAGAGCGGATTGACCTGGTTGCGATCCCGGGCGGCTTTTCTTTTGGCGATTATCTTCGCTGTGGCGCGATCGCGGCAAAATCACCTATTTGCCAATCAGTGATCGCGCATGCGCAGCGCGGTGGCTTTGTTTTGGGCGTGTGTAATGGGTTTCAAGTGCTTGCAGAAACCGGCCTGTTGCCGGGCGCGCTTATCCGCAACTCGAACTTGAAGTTTCTGTGTAAAGACGTGGATCTTAAGGTCCAATCAACTGCCAGCAGCTTCACCTCAGGTTATCAGCAAGATCAAGTGATTTCTTTGCCGATTGCGCATCATGATGGCAATTACAGGCTTGATGCAGAGGGCGTAAAGCGGCTGCAGGATCAGGATCGGATCGCCTTCACCTATCAAAGTAACCCCAATGGTTCGGTGGATGATATTGCCGGCGTTCTATCTGAAAACAAACGGATTCTGGGGTTGATGCCGCATCCAGAGCGCGCGGTTGAGCCGGCGCATGGTGGCATCGATGGGCAGGCTATGTTTCAAGGATGTCTTAATCAGCTTGCAAGCGCCTGACAGAGCGAAGATTTTAGTTTAAATTGCAGGCAGGATGGCGCAATTTCTAACTGATTCTTTAACATCTTCAAGAACCGCCACAACCCGTGCGCGCCGACCAAGCTGGCAAGTTCGGCTTGTGGTGTTGGCCTTATTGGCCTTTGCGGCGGCAACGTTATGGCTGACCAACCGGGTGTTGACAGACCGCTTTACGTTGTCGATGCGCAACCAGGCTGAACTTCGCTTGGCGCTTTATGGCAGCAACGTTATTAGCGAATTGCAGCGCGCTTCGATTGTGCCGCAAATTCTGGCGCAGGATCCCGAGGTGATCTGGGCGTTACGCGCCTCTGATTTTTCCGATATCACGGCGCGGTTTTCTGGTTTTGTCGAGGAAATTGGCGCCGTCTCGCTGATCTTGGCCGATTTGCAAGGCCGGGTTGTGGCCTCTACGCATGGCGAGGTCATCGGCTTGTCGCATCAGGCGCAAAGCTATTTTACCGCCGCGATGAGTTCTCCTCAAACTGGGTTTACCCTTTTGCAAGCGCCATCGGGCCAGACGCGGTTTTTTTACGCGCGGCGAATATTGTCTTATGATCAGCCGATTGGTGTTATCGCGGTAGAAGTGGACTTACAAAAATTTGAACAAGCTTGGCGGGGTATTTCCGACACCGTATTGGTTGCTGATGCGCAAGGGCAGATTTTGCTCGCGACCGAGCCGCGTTGGCGCGGGATCAATATCGCCGCCGCTTTGATGCGCGAGCCACCAAAAAACGCGATTGAGCGGGCGATGCGCGTCACCAGTAATTGGACCAGCGTGGCGGCAGATACCTATCTGCAAGGCGCGGCGGTTCTGCGCATGGAGAGTAAGATCCCTTTTCAAGATTGGCGCGTCATCTCCTTTACTGCCTATTCTGGAGTGCGCGAAAAAGTGAATGGCTGGCTGGCACTAGAAACGATGAGTTTTGCGTTATTTTTTGCGACCTTATTTTATCTAATCAATCGGCGTATGGCCGGCCGCTTAATATCGTTTCAAAAAGAATCTGATGAGCTAAAGCTGTTAAACCAGCAATTGCATTGGGAAGTGTTGGAACGCAAAAAAATTCAGGAAACGCTGGCGGTGGCCGAACAATCCTTGGCCCAGCATTCAAAGCTTGCGGCTTTGGGGGAAATGTCGGCTGCTGTGAGCCATGAGCTAAATCAACCGCTTGCCGCTATGAAAACATATCTGGCCGGAGCCTCGCTTTTATTGAAGCGCAAGCGGCCGGAGGAAGCCTTGGCGGCGCTTGGCCGTATTGACGGTTTGATCGAACGCATGGGGGCAATCACAAAACAACTTAAAAGTTATGCGCGCAAAGGCGGTGAAAAGCTGCAGCCGGTGGATATGGTTGAGGCTTTGGGCTCTGCCTTGGCCATCATGGAGCCTCAGCTGAGCCATTCTAAAGTGGCGCTTGCCAAGATATTGCCAAAAGAAAGCGCGGTTGTGATGGCGGATCGATTGCGCATCGAACAGGTGTTGATCAATCTTTTGCGCAACGCGATCGACGCGGTGAAAGCGTCAGAAAATCCTGAAATCGTAGTGTCTATTAACAGCAGTGACGATATTGTTCTGAGCGTACGGGATAATGGGATCGGCCTAAGCGATCTTGACACGTTATTTGAGCCGTTTCACACAACAAAGCCTGCCGGTGATGGGGTTGGATTGGGCTTGGCGATCTCATCTGGGATACTGGCCGAGTTGGATGGTAGGCTGACCGCGCGAAACGCCGCTGCGGGCGGGGCTGTGTTTGAAATCACTTTGCCCGCCTTCACTAAAAATACGGTTGATATTTCCGGCGCTGAAGCGGCAGAGTGATACTATGGGACAGGCAATGAAAATCGCGATTGTGGATGACGAAGTTGATATGCGCGAATCGATCGGGCAATGGCTTGCTTTGGCGGGATATGACGCGCAGATCTATGCGAGCGCGCGCGATGCATTAAAGCAGATTGGTGCCAATTACCCCGGAATCGTAATCACAGACTTGAAAATGCCAGAGATTGACGGCATGCAGTTTTTAAAAAAACTGTTGGCCCAAGATAGCAGCCTGCCAGTGATTATGATCACCGGGCATGGCGATGTTCCGATGGCAGTTGAGGCCATGCGGTTGGGAGCGTTTGATTTTTTAGAAAAACCGTTTGACCCCCAAAGATTAAGCGCATTGGCGAAAAAAGCCAGTGCAAGCCGTCGCGTGACCCTCGACAATCGTCAATTGCGCCGCGAGCTTTCTGATACCACGCAATTATCAAAGAAACTCATCGGTAAATCAAAGCCGATGAACAAGCTGCGTGAAGATATTTTAGATTTTGGTCTGTCGGACGGGCCTGTTTTGATTTCGGGCGAAACCGGAACGGGTAAAACGCTTGTCGCGCATGCGTTGCACGCGGTCGGCAACAGGGCTGGGAAAGCGTGTATTTTGATGTCCTGCAGCGCTTTTGATGAGGCCAGCCTTGCGCGGCGCCTTTTTGGGCCGATCTTGCCCGAGGATGATTTCTTGCCAGCGGTCGAATTGGCGCGGGGTGGCAGCTTGATTTTGGAGGATTTTCACGTTTTGGGCGCAGCGGCCCAATCCCAATTGTTGAACTTTCTTAACAAACAAGGTGATCCAGCTGACGTTAAGATTATCGCGATTAGCAATCTGCAAACCGTGGGGCAGAGCCTTCAGGATTGTTTGCGAAAAGACCTATTTTACAGATTTGATGCGCTGCAAATGACCTTGCCGCCCCTGCGACAGCGCGGGGATGATATCTTGTTGATGTTTAACCAATTTTGTTGTGATTTCGCTGATGAATATGGCAGCGAAATTCGCGGTTTGAAGCCTCAGGAAGCGGCGCAGATTTTACAAGCGCCTTGGCCAGGAAATGTCCGTCAATTGATCAATGTTGCAGAGCAGGCCGTTTTGCAATGGCGCTCTGGCGAGGGGAATATTTCGGCGCTTTTGCTAGATGAAAATGAGGATGCTTCGAGCGTGGTGACCACTGAGGGAAAGCCGTTGAAAGAATATGTTGAGGCGTTTGAAAAAATGCTGATCGACAACACGATGCGGCGGCATAGAGGCTCGGTTTCAAAAGTTATGGAAGAGCTAAGCCTGCCGCGGCGCACGTTGAATGAGAAAATGGCTAAGTATAAACTGCAACGTAGCAGCTACTTATGATCGCAACGAAGCTGAAATGTCTGTCCTGGGCCAAATGCGCCATGCATAGAACCAAAGAGCAGCTAAAAGCAGCGATGCAATTAGGTTCCAGCTGGCCATCGATAAGCCTAAAAAGCTCCAGGCAATTTCGTCGCAGCGGATGATTGGCGCGGCCATAATTTGCGCCAAAAGCTGCTCTGTGCTGAGCCCGTCAATAGAGCCCGACGTGCAGGTATCTGGTCCTGGCCACCATTTTTGTTCAACACCGCTATGATAGCCGGCAATTGCTGCTGTGCTCAGCGATGCAAAGCCGCCAAGCCAAAGCAGTAAGCGGTGTTTTGCGCGCGAAAATATCACCGCTAAAAAGATTGCCACACCATGCGGATATCTTTGCCAGAGGCACAACTTGCAGGGGGCAAGCTCGCCAATATGTTGAAACCCAAAGGCGGCCAGTAAAATGACCAATGATCCGGCGCCGGCCAAAAACGCCAAGCGGCTTGCCGTTACATCCATTTTGTTCCCCAAAATCCCAGAACCAAAAGGCCTAGAAACGCCAGAAATGTCCAGCCCAAATACCGTTCAATGAAATCGCGTATGGGCTCTCCATAGACGCGCAACAGCAGCGCAACGGTAAAAAAACGAAGAGTCCGGGCCAGAATGGCCGTGCTAATAAACAGCCCCAAGGGCATTGCGCTGGCGCCTGACATGATTGTTATAACTTTGAACGGAAAAGGTGTGACGCCAGCGCCCAAAACGGCCCAAAACCCCGCATCATTGAAACGCTCGGCATAGGCGGCGATTGCGTCTGCCTTGCCCATAGACAACAAGATTGGCTGGGCGATTTGTTCAAAAGCAAATGCCCCAAGCATATACCCAAACAAACCTCCTGCCACAGAGCTTACCATCGTGACCGCGGCTAGAAAGAATGCCCGCTTGGGCGCCGCAATAATCATCGGGATCAAAATCACATCGGGAGGGATTGGAAAAACTGAGCTTTCAATAAAAGAGATAAACGCCAAAACCAAAACGGCTTTTGGATGTTTTGCTAAACCCATCGTCCAATTGTAAAGTGACCTTAGCATCTGCAGTGATCCTTTATTGCTGTTCGCATTCAGCACGTTCTAGCAGATTGGTCAAGTTGCGCAGCGAGGCTCTGCGTCAAAAACGCCGCCCTCGGAAGACGGGGGGTGGCTTTAAGGTTTGGCGGCTTTGGTCAAGCTTTTTAGGACCTCAATTAAAACTGCCATTTTATTCAGCTCATGCTTGGCAAGATGTGGTTTTAAAGCGCTTTCTACGGCTGAAGCCAGGCGCTGTTTGGCCGCTGGACGATGCCAGCCATAAAACTCAACCGCATGCAGATCTTCGTATAGGCGAAAGCTAATATAGGTGTGGTTTGCATCCAGCGTGAAAAATTGATCATCCTGCTCTGTACCCTTTAATAGCGGAAGAAATTTGCTGCGATCACTTCGCTGGGGCAGCTCAATAAAAAAATATTTACGTTGGCCTTTTGCAAAACGTGCAAATCCCCAACTATTTTCGGGTTGAAAAAACTGAACGGCGCATCCGCTGATATGGCCCAGAGCCAAAGCTGCAATATGCGCCGGTGGCTGGGTTTCGCTGCTTGCCAATTCTATAATAGGAACCAGCATAACTTGTTAACGCTCCTGTTTGTTGCTTGATATATGTTGGGATAAGGCTTTTCGACCAGTCCTGCTACTTTTTATTTTGCGCGCTGTTTTAGTTGTCTGAGTAAGCATTGCGGGCTGGCGCCAAGCCGTAACCCATACAGTTATTTTTAAATTTTAAAGAATAGGATTGCTATTCATATTTTTTCATTTGTGTATTATTTTGATACTTTTAATAAAGTAAGAGGCTCACTGTTCCGAAGGTTAAGGGTACTCTGTCTTGAAAAAATTATCATTTATTATAATATGCAATTCCTGCTTTTTTATTTTCTTAAGCGGATGTTTGTCGCAAGTGCATGAAAATAGAGAAGTATCAAAAGTGTTTTCGAGCCCGAGCAAACCTTTGAAGTCTTTCATGATTGATAAATTTCAAAAATGCCCGTTAACTTATCGCGGATCGGATTTGAGTTATGAGTCTATTTTCGCGCAAAACAAGCTATGCGGTTATAAATAAAGCGGCCTCACCTTTTATTTTATGATGGAAAGCCAGGTCGTGATGCGTGTATATGAACGCGCTCAAGCATAAGGGGTCGCTGATATGTCAAAGGCTTATTTGATTGCTGATACAAAAATCCACGATCCAGAGAAATATGAATCGTATAAACGCCTTGCAAAACCAATCGTCGAAGAATTTGGCGGCGAATATATCATAAGAGGAGGGCGTCTTGACGTGGCACAGGCCGATCTATGGTCGCCATCGCGTTTGGTCGTGATACGATTTCCCAATCGAGCTACGGCCTTGGCGCTTTTAAGCAGTGAGGCGTATCAACCGGTGAAGGCCATTCGGTTGTAAGCCTCTGAGGCCACCGTCACGGTTGTCGAAGGCTTTTCTTAGGCTGGATCAAAGCAGATATCGCGCGCTGTTCGATGATCGATTTAGCCTGGGCTTTGAATGCGCTCTGGTCAATCCGCCGCGTGGCTTCAGTGCTGGCTGCGCGCTTTGATCCTAGCCTAAAGCGTGGCAACGCTTTGCTGGTATTCTTCATCTGAAAGCTTATTCAGCCAATTCGCCATCGTTCCATCCAAGCTTTCTTGAATGGCGATATGGATCATCGCATGCGCAGGCATAGCGCCGTGCCAATGTTCTTCGCCCGGTTCTATCCAAACCGTATCGCCAGCGGTTATTTTCTGCGCGGCTTGACCACGCAGTTGAACCAATCCAACGCCTGACAGGACGTGGAGCGTTTGTCCTAAAGGATGCGTGTGCCAGGCCGTTCGCGCGCTGGGTTCAAACGCAACCTTGAGCGCGTGCACCCGCGCTGGGGCAGGGGTTTCGATGATAGGATCCTGCCAGACGGTTCCTGAAAACCAATTGGATGAGGCTTTTTTACTGGGGCGATGTTCCGCGCTATAAATTTTCATATGATAATATTCCTAAATTTAGTCTATGAGCGGGGCGCATATTTGGCCACGCTATTAGCAATACCGCTCGGGGCCAATCCATTGCTGCTGGGAATATCTATCGCCATGGGCCCAGCCCACAGGCAATACGCTTTCGATTTGTGCAATAGCCTCTTTTGACAAGCTAAGGCGTGCACCCGCGCAATGTTCGAGGAAATGCGGCACAGAGCGCGTGCCGGGGATGGCAATAATATGCTCGCTTTGATGTAGCAACCAAGCAATTGATAGGGCCGCCGCCGATGTGCCCATTTCTTCGGCCAATGCGCGAAATTTTGCGGTTGCTTGGATATTCGCACTTAAATTTGGCTCGATAAAGCGCGGATTGTTCTTCAAAAACCCCATCGTTGCGATCTTCTGCGTTGTGTGAGGGCGGTCAGTCAACAAGGATCGCCCCAAAGGGGAAAATGCAACAAGCGCCGTTCCCAATTGTTTGGTGGCTTGAACCAACCCAAGTTCGGGGCTTCGGACCGCTAAGGAATATTCAGATTGAACCGCAGCAACATGATGAATTTCAGCCGCTTTTTTCAAAGAACTGGGCGCGATTTCTGAAAACCCAAAAGATCGAATTTTTCCAGCTTGAACGAAGCTGGCCAGTGTTTGCGTTACCTCTTCTATTGGGCGATTTGCATCGCGTCGATGAACGTAGAAAAGGTCGATCGTTTCGACCTTCAACCGCTTTAAGCTGTTGTCTAATTCCTCTGCCAGATGCTCTGCGCTGTTGTCAAAAAATCTGTTGCCCGTCTCGGAATCGCGGCGGATGCCCGCTTTTGTGGCAAGCGTGAACTGGCCTGCTGCTGACGCTTTGTTTTGTGTCAAGAAGTTTCCGATTGCTGTTTCTGACACCCCCATTCCATAGACATTTGCGGTATCGATATGGCTTATACCCTGCGCGAGCGCGGCGTGAAGAATGCGATGCGACTGGGTTTCCGTGGTGGCGCCATAAAAATTACTGAATGACATCGCACCGATCCCTATTGGCGAGATGTCTGGACCAAACTTACCAAGTTTTCTTAAATTCATATTTGCCCGAACCTCGCTTAAATTGAGTTTATGCTCTACACCTTATCAACGCATAGTTTGGTATTATTAAAGCGTTAGAGCAAGAGCATAAGGATGCGTTTTTTGCGCTGCATCCTTCTGCTTTTCTGCGCTATTTAGCCCTGTTCCAGAATGAAAACGGGAAAACGTTTCCGACATGTCGGCGACGTGTTTCAGGTCTAGCTCTCGAAAAGCCGTGGTAAAACGCTAATCACCAAGGCTTTCATTCAGGGATTTGAACGTGTCTTGCATCCGTTGGGAGTCTGAGCAGTCAAATTTCAAAACCATAGTCGGTGTTGCTTTTTGGCTTGGAAGGTCAATCCAAACTGCCTTATATTTTGAATTTAGTTGCAGCTGGATTGGGTTATCCTGTTTGGTCATAAGGCGCGCTTTTCCGTTTGAGAATGGCACGGTGCGCCCCGTGCTTAAATCACTCACTTGGAAGGCTGTATCAGGAACTGAACATGCGTTTTCTAAACTAATCATGGAAATGATATCTTGTTTTTCAGGCTCAAAAATCGCCTTGAGGCGCGCATGATTTTCATAGGCGAAATAGGCTGATAAGGGTGCGATTAGCAACGCAGTGAGAAGGGCGGTTATTAATCGCATTGGGTGTTTGTCCTAATGGAGTGCCGCAATTATGCGCATAGAGGTCAGGGTAAATGAACTTCTGGGTTTACGCTAGGCAGAAACTTCGATATCGAAACATCAAGATTCGAGCCAACTATCTACCATAGGTTCGAATTGGTTTGATCGAGCATACGCCATCTGAAGATGGAGAGTTGCAACCGAAACCTAGCGGTTTTGATTGGTGCTCCGGGGCTTTTTTAGCCCCTCGTGTGAAAGGCTGATTGGGCCCAAGTGGCGGAATGGTAGACGCAGGGGATTCAAAATCCCCCGCCTTAACGGGCGTGCCGGTTCGAGTCCGGCCTTGGGTACCACAAAATTCTACTTAATTACTGATTTTATTTAACTAAAACATCTTGAATGTTTGTTTAGTGCCGTTTTTGGTGCAAAGTGCTTTTTTCAGATGATTGAATGCTAATAATCTGGTTGTAGGCGATATCCCTACCGGCAGAGACAGTAAAACGAGGCCTTGGCAGGTTTTATGAGGTGTTTTTTATGCTCTCTTGATAAGTTGGGTTTGATTAGGGTCCAGATTCTTAGGTCTTCACTGGATTAGATATTCTTTGGCGCGAAAAAGAGCAGCTTTATTATCCTTAAATTGACCAAGCGCGTGATTACAGGCAGAGCACAATAAACCCCTTACCTTTCCCGTAGCATGATCATGAGCAATCAATAACGTTTAAACCAGCTTACCTGTTCTTTTATTTTTATGATCAGAAGACCTACAGATTGTGCATTTATTGTTCTGATCTTTTAACCGCTGGGGATATTCTTCTTAGGTTATACCATACCTTCATTTCATAAAGGCTTTAGATTTTTGGATTTCTTTACACGGCTGACATTTGCTTTGCATAGCGATACCTTTAAAGCTGCGACCATCTCGTTTGATATAAAAGTTTTTGCTCGTTTGAATTCACCGCATTCGTTGCAGGTCTGCCCATTAGAAAAAAAGGTGATCATTTTGGAAAACAAGGGGCATTTTCGGATTTGCTTTCCTCTTCTTATATTGCAGTTGATACTCTCGCTCACAATCCATGCAGTGACTAGACATATGTCGTCTATCGGTTGGTTTGATAATGCATGTCATCGAAACCCATCTCTTTTACGCACTTTTTACGTACTGGCATTAATTTTTCTCTCGAAAAAAAAGTAACCAGCCCGCTGTTATAGCGGGCTAAATTTTCTTAATTTGAGCGAAACTTCATTTTTCAGAAGTCTGGGGGTGCATCCCCTCGCCGTTCTTTAAGAACGCAATGGAATTCTGTTATCTCAGGTGTCGTATCTTTTAAGCTATTAAGCAATTTTATGAGACGTTGCTTTTCTAGATATACTTCATCAACACCGTCACCCACGAAAACCTAGTGGATGGTTATGATTGCACGCTTTTTTGTCTTTACTTCACTCACAAGTGATGTCTTTAGGTCAGGATCTGAATTAAGGAGTTGGCCAGCTTTTGAACTGCCGATGAGTTTTGTGGTGTAATTTGTCAAATAATTTAGTCTCGATCTGCGACCAGGAGCTATTAGGCCCGAGATGAAATCAGTAACTTACGCTTAAATTATCTGTCATTTTTTACTCTTTTTAGAACCCTTCTATTTTAAAAAAGTTGGTTAAAAGAGGTTTTCAGTTTATTTTGCGTTTGGGCTATTTAGTCTTCAAAAGTAAGCGAATGAATTCATATAGTTTCAAAACGATTGACAGGCATGTCCGTTGTGGGACCGTTATGGGATGCTGCGAGCCGTGTCTATCGGCCACTTAAAGGGCGCTAAAACTTTGTTCGCGGCAATACTTCTGTTGCGTGAACGACCGCTCAAACCGCTTCACTTGGTCCGCCCAATGAAAACGATCCATTCCAAACGAAGCAAATGGAATTCCAGCAACTTAAAAAGCGCTGCTGTGGCAACCCGTTTTCGACGCGAGGATATATTTTTAACGATAACCGCGGCATTACAAAATGGCATGATAGTTTAGTACGCGTAAAGTCACACAGCAGATCCTATCGGCGTTTGAGCCTAGGGGTTTAGGCCGCGCTGGGCTGTGCAAATTTTTATTTTTAGTCCTGTCGCGAAAGTGAAATTTGCCGTTGAACGTGGAAAAAAATAATTTTGCTTTAAAAAGGCACATTTTGGGGCTTGCGAAACCGTTTTCTTACTATTATCCACGCCGTCAAGACGATTATGTCTTGGTCTGCGCGGGATCATCCGTGATTACTGTTAAGAGCTTACATCGTTTGCCCCTATAGCTCAGCTGGTAGAGCAACTGATTTGTAATCAGTAGGTCCGCGGTTCGAGTCCGTGTGGGGGCACCATAAATTTCAAGGGCTTAGCTGTGATACGCTGAGCCTTTTGCTTTTTGGGGGAAACGCTGGAGAAACATTATCTCAATTTTATCAGAGTATTATCCATGCAAGAATTGCGAGTACGATAAATACACCAACCACTAGAAATACTGGTTGGGATGCACTTGGTTTGGTGGTGCTCTTTGTATTTTCCTCGGACGCTGATGCTTCGATCATTGTTTCTTTCAGTGCTGGCTCAGCGGCATTTCCTAACAATTCGATTAGCTCATCCTTCTTCATTGATGGCTTTGCATCAATGCCCTTAGACGAAAGCATCTCAAGAAGTTCGGCTTTAGTATTTTTGTTCAATGGCATTTCGTTTCCTTAGCTACAAAGATTAAGCATAAATCTAAGCAAATGAATTGTTCAACATCAAGAAAAAGAAGGGGGGGGGAGCAAAAAACTCGATCGCTTCAGTTGCTAGTTATCCCGCTCTCACATTTTTTCTGAAAAAGGTTTGATAGTTGAAATTTATCTTGCCAACAAATTATTTCAGTTTCTTTATCAGTCATTCTGATTGCGTTACTGATCTATTCTATTAGCTTTAATGCGCTCTGTATCACACTTACAGCTCAACAAACAGTTTGCCATATGCGTTTATTCGACATTTTTATTTTGAATGTCTGATAAAGGGCGAGTGAGATAATGCACTTTCTTTTAAAACGCCATCATTTGAAAAATCGGTATCTTTGTTGAATTTTAATGGTTCAGCTAGCTGGCAATTTTGAATGAAACTTAATTGATTTTGCAATTCAGATTTGAGGTTTTTTTCAATTTCAATTTTTTTATTGTCTTTGTGATAGCTATGAACAGAATTTATAATTTTGTGGGGTAGCACATCCATACCAAGGTATTTCAATGTGTAGGCCATCGGCCATAACAGCATTTCAATATCTGCTTCTTTACCATTGAAAGAGCTTTCTTGTTTTGATGCACCCATAGTAACGCAAAATTGTGCTCTCTTGTTTTTTAGTTTGCCCTTATCGAAGCGGTAAGTTGTATCATGTGCAGCGCCATTAACAAAAACTCTTTCCATCCATCCCTTTAGTGCTGCGGGCGGGCTGAACCACCATATAGGGAAATGAAATATTATCAGTTCACAGCGGTTGATTTTCTCCAACTCAGTCAAGACTTCTTTCGGCAAGCTATTATTTTGTGAATGGAACTCTTGTGTTCTAAGCACGTCAAACTGGTTTTTTGGGTATGTAAAGTCGTAATGAGCCGCTTTTTCTATTGGATCAAATTTCATTTCATAAAGGTCTGACACTAATACTTCATGTTCCAGATTTCTCGCTCCATGAATGCTTTCTTTTGCCCATTGTTGAGTGAAAGAATTTTTATCTGGGTGAGCGATCACAACTAAAACAGCCATTTGAGTTCCTATTTTTTTATTATGCTGAACTTTAGGTACGTAATAATCGTAATAAAATTCTCTATATCCATGAACGTCTTTATGCTCAGTGGTCCGCTTTATTAGTTGGGTGCTAAGTTATGAGTGGCTTACATATGCCTCGTAACACCCCCGTCGCTGCGAATACTTTGACCGGTGATGTAAGTGCTATCATCGCTTAGTAAGAACGCAGCTGCTCTAGCTTGCTCTTCTGCACTGGCGAGGCGCTTGAAGGTAGACATGTCTGCGAACTTTTGAGGTAGGTCTAGACTGTCGGTAAACCCAGGCAGAAGACAATTCATTCTTATGTTGTTTGACCCGTAGCGATCCGAATAAAGTTTTGTAAACGATGAAACTCCGACGCGGTACACACTTGAAGTTGGGAAAGTCAGGCTCGGTTCAAAAGCTGAAAATGTTGTTATGTTTACTATAGAACCACCACCTTGATCTTTCATAATCGGTGTGACTAATTTTGACATTCTGATCACCGGTAACAAAACCATTTCATTGGCTTTGATCCAATCTTCGTCAGCAATATCAAGCAAATCTCCTTTTGGAGGGCCTCCAACATGAATTAATAGGCTATCAATACGCCCATACTTTTCCATGGTGGCATCGAACAATGCCTGCGTATCTGCGGCATTTTCCGCTTTACCCCTCACAGCTATACCGTCCAGTTCGTTTGCAAGCTTTTCGCAATTTTCTGACGGGGACATCAAGGCTAGTCTGTAGTGCCGCTTATTCATCTCTCTAGCAACAGCTGCACCCATACCTTTGCCACCGCCTACGATAACACAAACCTTTTCTTTCATGCCTACTCCATAATTTTGTTATTATTTATTGTTGTGCTACTTTCGTAGCAAACAAGCTGATCTCAATAAACGTTTTTGTGGTAAGTGGTTGGTAATGTGAGGTAGGGGGGGATACCTTGGCGGAAGGTGTGGAACATGTGGAAATTTTTGGCAGTAACTTTGTATTTAAGCTCATATTTTATGTGTTTTTCGTAACACTTTGTGAATAGAAAAATGATAGAAGCATAAAGTAACGTAACGTTTTTTTTGCGTAGAGAGTTCGATAACTTAACATCGTTCCATCTGCCTGAAACAATTTTTATGGTACTCCCACATGTCTAAAAGCAACCTGGAACGTAAGATAGCAGTTATTTTTGTGGCTGATGTGGTTCAGTACAGCAAGCATATGGAAAATGATGAGGTTGGCACTCTGCGTTCTTACTCAGCTTGTGAAGAAATATTACTTGATTTGTTAAAGAAACATGCTGGCTCGGTTTTCAACACAGCTGGAGACTCTGTTCTTGTAGAATTTAATAGTGCTGTAAACGCGGTGGAGTGTGCAGTTGCATTTCAAAACAAAATCCAAGAAAAAAATTCATCTGATAATGATGATGTGAAATTAGAATTTCGCATTGGTATTAATATGGGCGATGTCATCGTAAAAGACGGAAATTTGTTAGGTGATGGAGTAAATATCGCTGCGCGTCTTGAAGCATTATCGCAGCCCAACGGTATATGTATTTCTAAAAGTGTTTATGACTTGGTTATTCCAAAAACTAAAATGACTTTTAACGATTTAGGAGTTCAAAAAGTTAAGCAAAACGAATTTCATGCATTTGATATTTTGTTGAATCCAGCGCAAAAAAGAAAAATAAAATCCCGTACCTGGGGAACAAGAACCTTAACGAGCTTTATGGCAATTGCAGTTTTTACTTTTATGCTAGTTACTTCCACTTTATTTTTTCTTAATCAGAATTCGTCATCTGGCCAAAATTCGGACTCGGTAGTATTGTTGGTGAGGCCATTTGATTACGTTACTAGCGTTGATGATAAGCGTTTTGTCGCGGACAGTATGTTAACTGTATTTGTTGCTGGATTATCTGGTTATGAGAAGCTTCGTGTTCTCTCAAAAAACACTTCTTTGCTCGTAGAAGATGAAAATTTAACCGATACAGAAGTTGCTCAACGTTATGGAGCAAATTTTATTTTGAACGGCTCAATTACTGTACTGGGCGATGATATGAGAACCAGTGTAGAATTAAGAAATTTGACAACTAATGAGATACAATTTTCAGATTTAATAAATGGTCAGACACAAGATTTATTTGATTTGCAAGACAAACTTGTAGTTTCTGTCCTCTCAAGCTTCGATTTAGAAGAGGATAAAGTTCGCGTTTCAAACGAAGGTATCGAGACAATAGAAGAGTTGAGGCTTTTACATTTTGCGGCCAAAGAAAGAGAAAAGTGGACGGTCGGTTCTTATCCAGCATATGCAGATGCAGTTGATAAACTATTCGCTCTTAACTCAGAAGGTTATACGCAAAACGTGAGTCAGGCTTGGAAGTATCACTATAAAATGAGATTAGGTCTCTGTAGAAATGAAGATAAAAAGAATGGCAGCACTAACTGCATGATTGAGGCAATTAAATTTGTTGATAAAGCATTAGAGTTGAACCCCTTAAAAGCAGACGCTTATCTTGCGAAAAGTTATTTTCTCTCTTCTTTATACTTATTAAATAGAGATAAAGAAAGAATGATGGAATGGGGTGGCTTAGAGAAAGCTGCTGAAGTTGCAGAAAAAGGATATGCATTAATTTCAGATGACCCCTATCAATTTGGTCTTGCGGGTGAAGTATTCACGTTCACCAATGACTTTGAAAAATCTGCAAATGCGTTTGCCAAACTCTTTAAGTTGGACGATAATCCAGGAGACACTTTCACTCAGTTTTATATGATAAGTAGTTATTTAAATAATGATTTAGAAAAAATGAGAGAATTGGCATTTAGAATCATTGAAACGAATAACTCTAGAGAAGTTGACACTTGTACTAAGCCTTCTTGTGGCAACGCAGCTTACGCCTACTTATTTTTAATCTATGAAGCTAATCAGAATAACGATCAGAAGAAAGTGGATGAATATTTACAAGACTTCAGATCAGTGCGTAATCAATACACGCGCGAAATGTGGATGAGTCGTGATAATCCAGCTCGTTTTATTTGGAAGGAGCAATTTGAAAAAATTACAGCTATGATGGATCAACTTGGCTGGTCATCTGTATAATAAGAAAATACAATGAATTTAAATTCTATGTTTGATTTAAACACCAATCGGAATTGTTTACTGGTTTGAAAAAAAACGATCTCTTTCGATTTGTGAGGGGTATAGATCGTAATCATCCACTCCAAGCCTCATCCAAAGGCTGGTCTGCGTCGCTAGCTTGTTCCTGTAGTGTGATAATGCGTTTAACTTTCTCTGAATTTGATAGCTCCGCATGTTTATCCACCCTCCACACCCTCCATCGATAGGATCTTTGGAACTCATTAACCGTCAGACATATCTAATCGAGCTGCAGCTTGGTATGCCGGTCGTGTTCTTAAGCTTTTAACATATGCCCCAAACTTCTCACTCCCAGTGGAAAATTTTGCGACATGTGCCCATCCTGCGCAATGGCCAAGGATGAAATCAGGTAAAGAAAGATTGTCACCCATTAAAAACGACCCTTTTATCTGTTTTTCAAGACGGTCAAGGTTTCGTTTATATTCGTGTTTGAAACTGTCTTTTATATTGGAGAAATTATCAAATTCTTTGAGGCCCAACGAAGGACGAGAAGCGGCCCACAAAACAGCATCAATTTCGTCTATGATCTGATGTGAAAGCGCATCCTGATGTGCACGTTCAATTGAGCCGGCTGGTGCAGTCAATTTCTGATGTTTGTCTGCTAGGTAAGTCATGATCGCGTTTGAGTCTGTAATAACTGCGCCTCGGTCTATAAGAATTGGAATCTTGCCAGAGGGATTATATTGTTTGACTAACTCTGAATGTGGTGGAGCATAAGTATATTCATAGGTCAGACCCATTTCTTCTAGCATCCATAAAACTCGAAACGCCCGGCTTTTGACGGAACCTATTATTTTGTACATCTGGCTTGCTTTACATTTTTTAATTTTGAAGTGTCCTTTTTAGCACTAATGAAGCTTTTTAATAAGATAGTTTATTTGATATAGTAATAATCCAAGAAAACACCTAACTGGCTTGAGCTTGATGCTGCTAGTTTTGGGTTGGGCTACTTGGTGGTGGAAGGTGTGGAGCATGTGGAAGGTTTATAGTTGTTGTGAGGTAAAAACTTAGAACCTTGCGATGGGTGATTGTATTGCGCTCAAATTTTTGTCGACGGCAGGCATCTAATAATAAGTTTTATTTTAAGTAGGCTAGAGTTTTTTAAGACTCCACTAATTTTTGCGCTGCGTTATGCTCGAGCAAAACACCGGAGATAGGAGTTATAAAATGAAAACCCAAGTTATGACCTTCAATATCAGCAACACATTTGAGGAGTGGGTTGAAAGCTTTGACTCGCACCGTGAACTGCAAGCTGCAGCAGGAATGATGCCATTATTCCGTGGTCCTCACGAGGATGATCCTCAAAAAGTATGTGTGGTAATCCAAGTGGAAGATGATGCAAAGTTAGCTGCGTTTATGGCAGAAAACGAAGCATCGATTTTAGAGTCGGGTCATTTACTCCACACGACAGAGAGTAACACCTATTTGTAGTAAACGCACAGCTGAAACAGTAGTGTGCCTGAATATCGCTTGGGGCATTGGTGTTGTTGATTTTATAAGGTAATTTGTTTTGAAAGTTTTGAGCATAGTTAGGTTTAAGCCCAAACCTAATCATTTAGAAGATGTTATCAAAGAGCTCAGATCTCATAACCAGAGGTGCAGGAGACAATTCAATCAGCAACGTTTTCTTTCAGAGGTCGATGGCGAAATTTATCTAGTAAAAATTTCACCTTCGATAGAAAAAATTTCAGAAGATCAAGAAGTATCCCTTGCTCATTTAGATACGATACGCCCTTGGCTCGAAGAGTGGTCTGATGAAGAGCAACACACGCGGTCTATCTCCGGAATGTTAATCGATGAATAACCACGCGCAAAGATTTCTTTTAGCATTAATAAACAAATATTAGGTAGGTGTTCTCAATGAGCTTTTATGAAAAATATCAAAGAGCGTGGGACGAACAAGACATCGGTGCGCTGTTGGAATTATACCATCCTGATTACAAGAGAATTTTTCATGCCACAGGTAAAGAGCAAGGATTTGACGAACTTGAAGACATAATGACACGTTGGCTCATGGGGACACAACGTAATCAACGCAGGTGTCTATACGAGAATAGCGAAATCGTCGTGGAACATTTTATAGCAGAGTTCCAAGACAATACTACGGAAGCAGTTTTGACCGTACATCTATTAAAGGACGGTCTTTTATGGCGAACAGAAACTGGCGCTACACCGCTATTTACAAAGGCCTAAACTCAACCGCATCGCTTATATAATCTTTGAAGACCTGATTGGAGCATCTCGTGAATTACAAATTATATTATGCACCCGGGACAGCTTCGATGTGTATTAGAGCTCTTTTGGAAGAAATCGGCGAACCTTACGAGTTGATACAGACCACAACCGACAGGCTAAAAAGACGTCCAGAGGAACAAATGAAAATCAATCCAAACGGTTGGGTGCCAGTTCTTTCGTGGGATGATGGCGCAATGTATGAATGCGCCGCAATAACGATGTTTCTCTGTGATCGGTATCCAGAAGCGCAGCTGGCTCCAAAACTTGAAGCACCGGAGCGGAGTTTATTTCTTCAAACGCTGATATATTTCGCTAGCTCTGTCCAAATTGCCTTCCAGTTAGATTACCACCCGTACAGATTTGCTGAAAAACCGGGAGAAGAGCTTAGTGCTCAGCGACGTGGGCATCTAAGATTACGAGAAACTTGGAAGGTTGTTAATGATCAGATTGGGGATAATCACTGGATATTGGGTGATGTATTCAGCGCCGTTGATATTTATTTGTACATGTTGACGACATGGTTGAATCAATCACGCGGTCATCCTGCTATTGCAGAGTTCCCAAATGTACAAAGAATTGCCTATGAGGTCGCGAAGAGAGCAAGCATACGAAAAGTTTATGGGTGTCTAACGTCAGCGCCTTTGGGACAGATTTGACGATTTGATTGAGGAGGAT
>LGRT01000007.1 GCA_001642945.1 Rhodobacteraceae bacterium SB2
AGAGCCTCCGTAGCTCAAGCCGACCTTATGTCCCAATTTATATGACGACGGACAAGTTCATCATACAGGAAAGGATGCAAACGGAGCGCGTGGGCATTCTTCATTCTACGCAGCTTTGGATACTGAGCTTACAACTAGGCGCGTAGGAGAGAATGATGTCTTACTAAAATGCACAAAGCAAAAAGATGCACCAGAGTTTGCGGATATGCAGTTTATGGCAGTCACTACAGTTAACAGTATTACGTTAGACCCCGTGGAAGTACGAAAGTTTGATAAGAAGTATGAGCTTACAGGCGATCAATGTTTGGCTTTTGATTGCTTCAATGAGCTTTTAGAGAGAAAACAGGCGACAATTGGCGATGTCGCCCCACAAAATGTAAATTTAGATGATTGGCGCAATTTATTTAAGCAGCGACACCCTGGCGACAATGATAAGTCCAAGAACACTGCACACTTGAGAGCGCGTAAGTCCTTAGTCCAATGGGGTTATTTAGAGGTTAAAGACGATGTTTACATCTTAGGCGACAAAGCGACATGAGGCGACAAATTCAGAAATGTCGCCAATCACAATATTTAACTAGGCGACACGACAGACACATGTCTTTAGACATGTCGTCTTGTCGCCATAATTGTTAGAGCATAATGATTTTTCCAGCGGAAGCAGATTGGGGTTTTCGCAGCTTTAAGCTATATCCACCGGCGTAAAATCTGCCTCTGAAAGCGCACTTACGCTTATCCCTTGCAGTATAGCGAGATATTCTGAACCACTTGAGATTATTGTGTCGTTGGCATTATCGCCTGTACCTTGAGCAATGGTAAGATCTGTATATTGGAGCCCATCATCAAGGCCAAAAACATCTGTTCCATCTGTGAAGTCTTTAATGCTATCTGCGTCTGCTATGGCGCTTCCACCATCACCTGAACGCAACACAATCGTGTCTGATCCATTCCCACTTGTTATCGTATCAGCACCAGTTCCACCATCTAATAGGTTATCACCAGCATTACCTGTTAAGGTATCATCTCCTGCTTCGCCGTATAAATTATCATTATCTGATTGATATCCTGCACCGTCCTCGTCGCCAGGACCACCACCATATAAATCATCTGCTTTAAGAGTATCGTTCCCAGAGCCACCATAGATTATATCAGCCCCAGTGCTTCCAGTTAAGATGTTGTTAGCACTATCCCCACGAATGGTCTCCGCTGCGGATGTACCGTTTAAGTTCTCAAAATTAACAGCACCACCAAGAGTGAGGTTTAAGTCGGCACCTCCTGTGGTACTTTCAGTGAATGTAAGTGTGTCTGATCCCGTACCACCATCAAGTTTAACCATATTAAATGATGAAAACGCTGGAGTGCCGTACCCTCCACCAACCATGATAGAAATAGTATCATCCCCAGCACCTGCATCTAGACTGTCACTATTGGTAAACTTAGCGCTGTTAATGCTGTCATTTCCGTCTCCAAGAGAAATCTCGAGATCACCGGTGAACTGTGTACGGTCCGTATTGATATTCAAGGTATCCTGAGAGCTGGAACCAATAAATTTTATATTTTCAGTATGTGATGAAGATAAGCCCGATAGATTACCAAGAGCTCCACCCAAATAAACGATCGCGTTCGAGAAACCATATATTGTACTAGCACTTTGGTTCCAAAAGATATTCGATATCCCCTGTGAGGCACCATTAACATATAAATACCCAACATAATCATCATAAGAGACACCATTTATTGAATACGTCTCAAAATTCTTAATGTTGATTGTATTGTTCGACTTGTCAGTAAAGGTAAACGTATCATTCAAATATGAAATACCAAAATCTGATAATGATGTATGACCTGAACGATTAATCGAAATAATATCCGTCCCAGAACCACCATCAATCGTCTTGTTCCCAGAGCCATCAATTGTGATAACGTCGTCGCCTGAAGAGGTAAGTATTACATCCGTACCAGTATTTGTGGTAACGGTATCAACACCTGCTGCACCTATAAAAACATCGTCGCCTGTAGTGCCTGTGAATGACTGGTCTCCAGTCGCCATAGAGGCGAAGTCCATATAATTGATATTACTTGCGCTAATCCCTTGTAAGATAGCGAGATACTCTGAGCCACTTGAGATTATTGTGTCGTTGGCATTATCGCCTGTACCTTGAGCAATGGTAAGATCTGTATATTGGAGCCCATCATCAAGGCCAAAAACATCTGTTCCATCTGTGAAGTCTTTAATGCTATCTGCGTCTGCTATGGCGCTTCCACCATCACCTGAACGCAACACAATCGTGTCTGATCCATTCCCACTTGTTATCGTATCAGCACCAGTTCCACCATCTAATAGGTTATCACCAGCATTACCTGTTAAGGTATCATCTCCTGCTTCGCCGTATAAATTATCATTATCTGATTGATATCCTGCACCGTCCTCGTCGCCAGGACCACCACCATATAAATCATCTGCTTTAAGAGTATCGTTCCCAGAGCCACCATAGATTATATCAGCCCCAGTGCTTCCAGTTAAGATGTTGTTAGCACTATCCCCACGAATGGTCTCCGCTGCGGATGTACCGTTTAAGTTCTCAAAATTAACAGCACCACCAAGAGTGAGGTTTAAGTCGGCACCTCCTGTGGTACTTTCAGTGAATGTAAGTGTGTCTGATCCCGTACCACCATCAAGTTTAACCATATTAAATGATGAAAACGCTGGAGTGCCGTACCCTCCACCAACCATGATAGAAATAGTATCATCCCCAGCACCTGCATCTAGACTGTCACTATTGGTAAACTTAGCGCTGTTAATGCTGTCATTTCCGTCTCCAAGAGAAATCTCGAGATCACCGGTGAACTGTGTACGGTCCGTATTGATATTCAAGGTATCCTGAGAGCTGGAACCAATAAATTTTATATTTTCAGTATGTGATGAAGATAAGCCCGATAGATTACCAAGAGCTCCACCCAAATAAACGATCGCGTTCGAGAAACCATATATTGTACTAGCACTTTGGTTCCAAAAGATATTCGATATCCCCTGTGAGGCACCATTAACATATAAATACCCAACATAATCATCATAAGAGACACCATTTATTGAATACGTCTCAAAATTCTTAATGTTGATTGTATTGTTCGACTTGTCAGTAAAGGTAAACGTATCATTCAAATATGAAATACCAAAATCTGATAATGATGTATGACCTGAACGATTAATCGAAATAATATCCGTCCCAGAACCACCATCAATCGTCTTGTTCCCAGAGCCATCAATTGTGATAACGTCGTCGCCCAAACCCGCTATTACCTCATCGGTGCCTATTCCCGTTGAGATGGTATCATCCCCCGTTTGCGCGAGAATGTAATCATCTCCTGCGCCCCCTGAGATTTGATCATCCCCAAGGCCTCCAACGATCTTGTCATTACCATCACCGCCATCAAGAATGTCATTTCCTCTGAAGCCATAGAGATGATCATTGCCGTCTTGACCATAGAAGGTATCTACGTCGTTCCCCCCAATGACCTTATCGTTCCCGCCACCTGCAGAGACCGTATCCGTCCCATCGAAGGTAGGAATGATTTCTGAAGCAGAAGTGAGGGTTTCCGTGTCATTGCCCGTGGTAAGCATATTGACCACAGCGCCCGCAAAATTGGTTGCAGTATCCGTTCCAAAAACATCTCCCACAGTTTCAGAGGCATAGGTTTTGAACGTGTCGTATTCGCTTTGAATTGCGGCCGTTAAGCTCGTGAGATCATTGGCGCCAATATAAGTTCCATCCCCATTAATATAGGTGCCAATAATCGTAGAGGGATCAAAGAGCTTGGTTGCAGAGTTTGCCGTCATGAGGGCTTGCGCAAAGTCTGCAGCAGCCGTGTTATTGGTCGCAGCTGTTGTGATTTCCGCTGAGACAATGCCATAGAAGGCTTTCATAACGGTTGTAAGCCCTGGGGTAACGGTGGCCGCAGCCGTTGCGATGTTGCTGCTGGTCGAGGTGAGAGATGCACTCGCAGATGTCGCCGCAGACTGATAGGCCGTTAAAAGCGCAGCACTGATGTCATTTGCCATTGAAGTCACAACATCGCTTGCAAGGCTGTCCAGCTCACCGTCTGTGGAGACCGTCGTATCACTATCCTCAAGAGTGACAGTCCCAGTCGCCTTTTTGAGGCTTCCCGCTGATACCGCTGTTGCCGTAACGCTAAAGGTTTCTGCGCTTTCAATGCTGCTATCGGACAAGATAGGAAGCGCAACAGTCGCAGATGTCAGCCCCGCAAGAATAGTAACTGTTTGGGCTGATTGGCCCGTAAAATCACTTCCAGCGGTTGCCGTATTGGCTCCAGAAGCAGCTACGTCATAAGTAACCGTAACATCCTCTGTATGGGGGCGATTGAGATAAACTGTGGCAATCGGAGCAGCATCATCCTCAAAATAAGAAACATCTTCTATAAACACTTCCAAAGGCGTGTTTTGCGCTAAGGACAAGGTGGTCTCGATCGCCGTTAACGTATTTCCATTCACGCATCTCAAAGGCAAATCAGTTGATATTGATAAGTTAAGATCACCTTCGCTTAACAGAGCATCAGCGCCAAACCCATCTAAACGGCTGATTATAGTGTCCAGTTTTATATCTAAGCTAGTAGGGTTTCCAAAACCTGTTTGATCGATATTGATTACATCAGGGCTCAAATTTTCAACTGTAAAATCAATCCGTAAATCATCAGCGGTATAGTAAAATCCTGATAGGGTTTGCGCTGGAACGGTTATGGTGGCGGTGTTTCCATCGCCGCTCCAATTTACGGCTATATCAAAATTAAACTGCTGCTCACCACTGCTGCGTGTTCCATCGCTTCCGCTGATCAGGTTAACCGTCACAATTCCTGAACCAGATCCGTTTGGCACTTTCAAAAGTTCAAAGCTTAGAGATGCAGATTTATACGAGCCATTATCATTCGCCCCATTTGTTAAGTTCTGCAGGTTGAGCGGAATAGAGCCACCATTAAAACTCATAGTGCCGTTAGAAGTGCTGCCTTCCGCGCGGTTTATAACATCTACATCAAGGCTAGGGTCATAATCGTTCCACTTGAGTTGAGCAGAATTAATTTGAAAGGCATTATCAGATGTAGGCGCAAACGGCGTCATAATGTGATTTGACGCTGTGTTTAAAAAGGCGTCTGCACCAAGCTTTTCATATGAAGAAACAGCGCCACCCGCATAGGTTCCGTACGAATTATCTCCTGCAGATTGAATGGCCGCATCGATTTGATCAGCTAAATATTTACCCGCCTTTTCTGAGATATGGGTAAGGCCCATAATAAATTGATTGGCCTCAAATACATCCTTCGCAGCATTAGCCGTATCACTATCACTGCTAGTGAGGTTTTCTATGGGGTCATCATTCAGGATATTTGTATTGCTTTGCGATGTCGCAGAAATATCAAAATAACTGGCAACCCGACCCACCACATCGCTCAGATTACTATCCGCACTTTCTGACTGGCTAATCGAGGTCAATGTTGCAATTGGTGAGGCTACAGCATTACCAGAAAGGGTCGTTGGTACACCTAGCGTTGTCACAATTGGCTGGTTCGTGCCGATGTCGAACCCTGAGATCATTTTCAAAGGTGCGGTTTTTGACGCTACAATTCCAGAAAGAACAAAATCACCCGTAGAAGAAGTAACCGTATAAGGCTCATTGCTGTCCAAGACGTTATCATTGTTCAAATCTTGGAAGATTGTTGCCCCAGCAACATAACCATCAACCACAGAGCCGCTCATGGCCTCTGAAGCATCCGTGACATTGAACTCTAAGTTGCGAAGCGTCGTTGTGCCTCCACTATCTGTCACAGAGAGCTGTATCTGATACTCATCCTGCGCTTCGTAATCAGCAGATGTTTTAATGCGCAGTTTGCCATCAACAACTTCAAATGCAGCATCATCGCGGCCAGATCCGCTAAGGGCAACCGCCAAAGAACTGTCTTCGACATCACTGGCGCTTACACTTGCAACGATTGCATTTGTTTCATTCTCAGCAATATCATTGAGCCCAGATACCGTGATACTTGGCGCATCATTAGCGCCTTGAATTGTAAAACTGAGACTTTGCGCAGCGGGCGTATTGGTTCCATCTGTAACCTGAACAGAAAAACTCTCTGTTTTGCTATCGCTCGCCGTTAACGCGTTTGTAGCCGTAGCAGCATTAT
>LGRT01000008.1 GCA_001642945.1 Rhodobacteraceae bacterium SB2
GAAATCCTCCTCAATCAAATCGTCAAATCTGTCCCAAAGGCGCTGACGTTAGACAGTTAGTGGAGCACGACATGCCAGCTGTCATGAATATTTCCGACCGGATCGTCGTGTTGAACTTTGGTGAAAAAATCGCCGAAGGCACGCCGTCCGAAATCCAGAACAATGAAAAAGTCATCGAGGCCTATCTGGGCAGCGCTGACGATGAGATCGGGATGTAAGCCATGACAGCCATGTTAGATTTCAAAGACGTCGAACTATACTACGATCATGTTTACGCGCTAAAAGGAGTCTCTTTGAACCTCAATCATGGGGAAACTGTTGCTCTGATTGGGGCTAATGGCGCGGGCAAATCATCAATTCTGCGCACCATCACTGGGCTGGCAAAACCTGTGAAAGGGTCTGTCACTTTTGAAGGAGAACGCGTAGACGGCACCGACCCTTCTGCGATAGTCAAGCGTGGCATTGCCATGGTGCCTGAAGGACGACGCGTGTTCCCTTTCATGTCCGTCAAAGACAACCTAATGATGGGGGCCTTCACCCGCAGCGATAAGGCCGACATACAGCTTACGTTAGACAGCATTCTCACCCGCTTCCCACGCCTCAAGGAACGCTATTCTCAAGCAGCTGGCACATTGTCGGGTGGTGAGCAGCAGATGATGGTGATTGGCCGTGCGTTGATGGCCAAGCCCAAGTTATTGTTACTGGATGAACCAAGCCTTGGCATTGCGCCAAAACTGGTGCAAGATATCGCCCGTTCCATTGTAGCCATTAACCGTGATGAGGGTGTTTCTGTGCTGTTGGTGGAACAAAACTCACGCATGGCGCTCAGCATTTCACACCGCACCTATGCAATGGCGACTGGAAATGTGGTCATCAAAGGTAACTCAAAAGAGCTGTTGCACGACGACAGGATCAAGGCCGCCTACCTTGGTGGAGATGTGTGATCTGACATGAAAATCCTTGTTATCAACCCCAACACAACGACCTCTATGACCGATAAAATTGCGAAAGCGGCCCGCGCTGTTGCCCGCCCTGACACGGAGATTGTGGCCGCCAGCTCGCAAGACGGCCCAGCCAGTATTCAGGGGTTTCTGGATGTTGCCACCTGTGTTCCAGGGTTGTTGAATGAAGTCATTCAGCACAAGGAGGTAGATGCAATCGTCATTGCTTGCTTTGACGACACCGGGCTGGATGCCGTGCGCTCGTTGGTGTCAGTTCCCGTTCTGGGGATAGGTGAAGCAGCCTATCACGCAGCAAGCATGATTGCGAACAAATTCAGCGTGATCACAACTCTGTCTCGTTCGGTGCCGGGTTTGGAAAACAATCTGCTGCGTTATGGGCTTGCGCAAAAATGCGTATGCGTTCGAGCAACTGAAATCCCCGTGCTTAAGTTGGAAGAGGGTGACCCAGCTACGTTAGACAAAATCCGGTTAGAAATTCATGCGTCAATAAATGAAGACAAAGCAGAAGCAATCGTTCTCGGATGCGCAGGAATGGCTGACCTTATGGCACAGCTCAGCGAAGAATTCGGCCTGCCTGTTATCGATGGAGTTTCTGCCGGCGTCACATTTGCTGAGGCGTTAGTGAACAACAGCCTAAGAACTTCGAAAATCGGAGCCTATTCAAACAACTGACTCCAGTCTATTGCTTTTTAGATAACTGTTCAAATGTCACATATGATCAGTTGTCGCGATGCAAACTAAACGGACATCGGTGCAACCGTAGCGATTTTACACTTTGTCCGCGTAGTAGCCGTTAGATTATCACGCGGCGAATGGCAGCTGAGAGCCCATACTGCCCAATGCTGCAGCCTGCATGAATGACAGCACTCGTGAAAATGATCCTACACAGTGCTTGTACAGCATCACAGGTTTTCCAACCGAGAGTAACTTCAATTGGGATGACTACTTATTGAGAAACGGCGAGATCGTAGGACGCAACGATATCATTCGCACAGCTCGCAACATCTGAGGGACTGAAACCCGCCCGATATAGAGCGGAGCCAATCCCGAATCCGGTGATCCCTGCTGACAACCAATCTCCGAAGTTTTCTGGTCCTGCGCCCCCGACCGCATAAGTTTTGACGTTGGCGGGCAAAATAGCGGACATGGCTTTGAAACCGCTGATGCCAAAAACGGACGATGGAAAAAACTTCAGGCCGTCCGCCTCATTGCCAAGGGCTGTAAAACAATCCGTAGGTGTCATCACGCCGGGGTATGAGGCGAGGTTGGCGTCTTTTGTCGCTTGGATGACCTTCGGCGATGTATCAGGCGATACGATGATCTGGCCACCAACATCGGCGACCCTGCGTACATCAGCCTTATCCAAAACTGTTCCAGCTCCAATTTGCGCAACCGTGCCGAACCGTCTGGCCAATTTGGAGATGCTCTCAAAGGGATCAGGAGAATTCAGCGGCACTTCGATCGTAGAAATGCCGCATTCAATCAGAACTTCACCGATGCTCTCAACTTCGTGTGGCTGTACGCCCCGCAGAATTGCGATGATTTCTCTATGCATCGGCATGCTGCCCTTGCTGATGTGCCGCCGCAAGCCCGGCTAGGGTCATTGCGGTCACATCAAGGATTGATGCAGCGGCACCAGCGAGGGCGAGCGCTTTGGAATAATGATCACATAGTGTAGTGGCGCCGATGAGCGTCACATCCTGGCCCCGCCAGTATTGCAGCACAGACATGAGCTCTTGTCCGATCAAAAGCCCCGAAAGTGTCGCCCGCGCCTGAGCGCTGGATTGCTGCGCGACGAGCATTTCGGCACGGATCGCAAACAGGCGGCGCGGCACGCTCAACGGATCCTTGATCGCTGATCGTACTGCTGATTCAAAGGCATTTTCATCCCAACCACCGTCGGCCATGGAATGAGACAGCACAGAAGTCTCAGAAAAGAACGCAAATTGCTCGCCTGTCAGGCAGGTTTCAAAGGCGACGATGGCACGATTTTTGATGTGGACCCATTTGGTATGAGTACCCGGCAGACAAGCGATGCCGTCGAAGTCAGGGTGCTGGCCCAAGAGCCCTGCAATCTGCGTTTCTTCACCACGCATCACATTGGCCGGGGAGAGTTGTTTGACCCCAGGCAAGATGCGGACCTCCCGGGATGCGCACGTGACCTTTACAGCACCTGGACCAAGATCATCGAGTTGTGTGGGGGCCGACAGATAAGGAGCCTCGCACCACCCTTGCGCCGCGCCGGCCATACCGCTGATGATCACAGGAATATCCTGCGCAACATTCAGTTTTAGCAAGCTGTCTTCCAATACGCGGTCATATTCATCAGGCTTCAGACGAGACATGCCATAGGGGCCAGAGGTCGTGGCAAGGATGTTGGCACCTTCATCCATCACCCAAAGCCGAAAACTGGTTGTGCCCCAATCGACTGCGACAAAGGAAGCTTTTGACATTGGTAGGTCTCAGTCGCAGATGTTGAATTTGCGGACAAAGTCGCGATCGGGCGTCACACCGATACCTGGTCCCATCGGTAGGGCCACGGTACCGTTGTTCGCGGCAACCTGTCCCTGAATGTCCAAAGGTGTCGTCAGCAAATCATCACGGAATGAATTGTGCGTTGTGTCAAACTCCAGCATCGGCTCCCACGGATGTAACCCGCCTGGCAATGGCGGCATCGCTGCAAGCAGGTGCATGTTGGTTGCCACCGCCACGGCTGACCCCCAGACATGGTTCACAACAGGTGTGAAATGCGCGTGGCACAGGGCGAGGACCCGTAGATATTCGCTGATCCCACCCAACGCGCAAACCTCTGGCTGAGCGATGTCGAGGCCACGGCTTTCCAGCAGCGCACGCCAGCCCCAGCGATTGAATTCTGCTTCACCACCCGAAATATTGACCCGCAGCCCTTGGCGCAATTCACGGTACCCATCGAGGTCTTCGGGGGCGACGGGTTCTTCGAACCAATAGGGGTCGAACTCTTCCATGGCGCGGCCCATATAGAAGGCATCATGGGTCGTATAGGCGTGGTTGGCGTCGATCATAAAACGATAGTCATCGCCCACACCACGTCGGACCGCCTCGATCAGGCGCACGTCGTCCCTGGGGCCAAGGCCGACCTTCATCTTGGTGGCTTTAAAGCCCATACCTTTGATCGCAGCGGCTTCGTCGGTGAACCGCGCGACAAGGCTGTCAACGCTTTCGGTGCGCAGCATCATGCCATACCCGTAGACGTCGATCTTGTCGCGGTGCGCGCCGCCGATCATCTTGTACAAGGGCAAGCCCGCGACCTTGCCTGCAATGTCCCACAGCGCAATGTCGACGCCGGACAATGATTGCAGCGGCATCCCCTTCTGGCCGTGATCGCGCATTAAGTTATAGACCTTGTGCCAGATCACGTCGCGATCCAGCGGGTCCATTCCCAGCACCATAGGCTGGATCACCTGCTGGACGATGCCCTTGTTGGCCAACGCGATATTTCCCGCTCCAAAACACTCACCCCAACCCGTGATGCCTTCGTCGGTTTCAACTTCGACCAAATGAGCTGTTCGTTTTGTGTAATACTGCTGCGAATAACCCAAGGTTTCTGGCAGATCATAGCCCAAAACATGGCTTGTAATACGGGTGATTTTCATGGGTTCAGCCCTCCGAATGTTGTGGTGTCGAGGGCGCGCGTGATCCGCTTTTGCACAAGGTAGTCGTGTAGCGCGAGGGCCGAGCAATCATGCCCGATCCCCGATTGCCCGATCCCGCCGTGTGGCAGATTAATGTCGTATTTCACGCCGTTGATTTGAATTTCGCCGTAGCGCAGACTTGCTGCGTAGTGTTCGGCACGTGCCAGATTGCGGGTGAAGATATAGGCCGTTAGGCCGCCCTCTTCACAATCATTGGCCATGCGCAAAAGTTCAGTTTTCGTATCGAATGGTACGATGCTGACGATGGGTCCAAAGGTCTCTTCGCGGTAGACGGCCATTGTTTCGGTCACGTCAGTGAGGACGGTGGGGGCCAAGTAATGCCCAGCGTTCAGACCCGCTGGCCTGTCGCCGCCCGCCAAAAGCGTGGCACCCTCGGACACAGCATCGTCAACCAGACCTTTCAGCCGCGTCCAAGCGCGTGCGTCAATAACGGGGCCAGTGGTGATGTCGACGGTTTTGTCAAACCCGACCTTTGCGGCTCTTGCCCGGTCGATGACCTTTTCCGTAAAGGCATCGCGCACCGCTTCGACGACGAAGACGCGGTTGGGGGACACGCAGATCTGCCCTGCATTACTGAACTTCACGCCTGTGACAATGTCAGCCGCCAGATCAAGGTCAGCATCCTCAAACACCAACACGGGCGCGTTGCCACCTAGTTCCATAGAGTATCGTTTGATCGAGGTCGCGCCAGTGCGCATGATATGCTGGCCCGTCTTCGTTGAGCCGATGAGCGTGATTACTTGTGGAATGGTTGACGCACTCAATGCATCCGCCACCGCATAACTCTCGGTCGCCAGGATTTGCACAATCCCTTTGGGCAGCCCGATCTTTTCGCACAAGGCCCCGACAGCATAGGCCGAAATTGGTGTAGCATCCGACGGTCGAATGATAATTGGGCAACCTGCCGCCATAGCCGGTCCAATTTTAAAGGCAAGATTCAGCAGCGGGAAGTTCCATGCAAGAAACGCGACTGCCACCCCGGCCGGTTCATAAACCATGCGGTGCGTATGAGTACCTGCGCGATCCGCTATGCAATAGTCATGCAACCTTGCAATTTCTTCGGCGTAGAAATCCAACGAGGCAACCAACCGGTCCCAGTCTTCTTCGGTCTGCGCCCAAGGCTTGCCCATTTCGTGGTGGACACAACTTCGCAGCCAGTCTTCGTTTGCGACGACTTCATCACGCAACTTGCGCATCCATGCCTGCCGCTCTGCAATTGGCGCCGCCGCCCAGATGGGAAAAGCTGCCTTCGCTGCCTGCAAGGCACGTTCCACATCATCCATACCCGCGACGGCCACGGCGGCCACCGCTGTTTCTGTCGCAGGATTGGCCACTTCGCGCGTTGCAGAACCGTCTGTCAACGTGCCGTCGATGTACATTTGAGTTGGAAAATTCATCGCGTGGGCCTCAGTCAAACAGGGTTTCAATATTGGATTTGATCCTGTCACCGACATAAAGCGCCATCGCCTGAATGGTGGAGGTCGGGTTGACCGCCCCCGCCGTCGGAAAGATGGAGCCATCGACAATGAATAGGTTCTTCACGTCGTGACTGCGACCCCAGCCATTCACCACCGAGGTTTCAGGGTCATCGCCCATCCGACAGGTACCCATCTGGTGCCACCCGGCACGCCACCACACCTTGTCGTCATTCTTGGACAGCACTTTCTTCGCGCCAGCCGCAAGCAGAATTTCCTTTGCCTGTTCTTCTCCATGACGCAGCATCTTTCGGGTGTTTCCGCCCAGGCGGTAGGTAATCTTTGGAGCGGGAATACCGTCACTGTCGGTCAGGTCAGGATCGAGCGTGACGCAGTTGTGTTGCTCGGGTAGGTCCTCGCTGACGATCGTGAGACCCGCCAGATACGGATAGATATTGTCCATGATCTCGCGGTGTTCGGCACCCCACGGGATTGGATTGTCGATGCCATACCCACCCAAAGCATAGGTCATTGGCGTCGTGGACCGCCCCGAGTGCAACCCGTATCCACGCACAAAACCGCGGTTCGGGTCGGTCTCATAGAACTCCTGCGAAAGGATCGAGCAGGCCATAGGGCCCTCGTGCCCCAACATCGGTTCATCAAAGACACCGGCCACGCCAGTTAGTGGGTGAAACATCAGGTTCTTGCCGACCATGCCGTTACGATTGGCCAGCCCACCAGGGAAGGTTTTTGATTTGGAATTGAGCAACAGGCGCGGCGTACCGACACCGTTGCAGGCAACAACAACCAGCTCGGCACGTTGTTCATGCACTTGCCCGTCTGGCCCGTGATACAACACACCCGTCGCAAAGCCTGTGCTCTCATCCACAAGAATTTCGCGGACGCGGCACCCCGTGCGTAACTCAACGCCCGCGTTTTCCAGAATTGGCCAATAGGTGAAATTGGTGCCACCCTTGGCCCCTGCCGCACAACCCAGATCGCAGGTGCCCGCATTGACGCATTTCTGACGTCCATCGTGATCCTGACTGAGGATCGACACATCAGACGGCCACCAGTGATAGCCTTTTTCATTGAACCCTTTGGCGAGCGTCTGGCCCAGTTTTCCAATTGGGATCGGCGGCAATTCAGGACTGTAGTCTGGATAGGCAGGGTTGCCCCCCAGACCCGACACACCTGTATTGCGGTCGTTCATGTCGTAAAATGGCGCAAGCGTTTCATAATCAACCGGCCAATCCGCCCCGACACCATCCAAGCTATGGGTGCGGAAATCTGAGGGCTTCATCCGAGGCCAATGGCCCAAAAAGTTGACCGTAGAACCACCGACTGCGTTGAAGTTCACAGGGGTGATGCAGCTGTCTTCGACATTGATCGGGTAGTCCTGTTTCAATCCCCGCACATTGGGATCGCAGGAGAACTTGCCGTAGCGGGCCAGCTCATAGTCGCCATCACGGCTTGGGAAATCCTCTTCGTCAAAACGCGGGCCTTGTTCAAGACACAAGATGCGCATCCGGGTTTCCAAGAGCGACCATGCGATGGCCGCACCAGAGGCACCCGCACCAATGATCAGAACATCAACGGGCTCATTTTGCATCGCGATATGCCTTTCCGCGCGCACGCACCGGTGCAGACAATTCATCCATCATCGCGTCACTTTCGCGATCAACGGGGTAGCCGTGGGGGTGGATGGGATGCGCGCCTACACCAACATAGGGGCGTGTGTCAGGGCGACTGTAGTAGCCCATGTATGTCAGCCGGACGAGCGTCTCAAAGTCTTGACCCTGTGCTGCTTCGACACGCTTTAATGTCGCGACCTTTTCATCCCTCGGAAGGGCTACGAAATCGTCCGAGACCGCGTCCAGGATTGTCTGTACGGATCCAGCCGGATCGGGCGCATAGGCTTGGGCGGTCGGGAGAAAATCTGCCACACCCAATGCGCCCGCTCCGGGGATTTTGCCATCTTCGCTCGGTGGTATGAGCTCATCCAGGATGGCATCCAGCACAGCTCTGTTGGTTTCATTCAACATGGTGGCCTACCTTTCCGATGTGCCCGATCGGGACACGGCATCAATGGCCACGGCCAGCAACAGGATCGCGCCCGAGAACATCAGCTTGTCCGCAGCGCTCGCGCCAGACAAATCCAGCCCGTTACCAAGCGAACCGATAACCAGCGCCCCAAGGATCGCGTTCCATACCGATCCACGCCCGCCAAACAATGAAGTGCCGCCAATGACCGCAGCGCCAATGGATTCCAGCAACAGCGAGCCACCGGCAAAGGCGGTGTAGCTGACGGACCCAAACCGCGACGCACCAAAGATACCGCCGATCGCCGCCATAAGCCCGACGATGGCAAAGGCCGACACACGGATGCGTTTGACGTTTATGCCCACCCGCCGCGCACTTTCAGGATTGCCACCAACCGAGAAGACTGAGCGCCCGTATGGCGTGGACGTCGTGATCCACCCAACAAGCGCGGTGATCGCCATGAGAAGAACGATAAGGAGCGGAACCGAGCGATAGCTGTTCAGCGTCGCCACTGTTGCCAGCATGAGCGCTCCGAAAAACGCGATCTGACCCCAGACAGCTGCTGTGCTGTCCAACTCCAATCCGCGTGCCTTACGCTGCCCTTGCTTGCGCAGGCTTAGCCACGCGAAGGCCGCAATACATGCCAGTGCCAGCACCCAGCCAAACACGTCAGGCAGAAGAACCCGCGCAAATCCGCGCACAAAGGGATCACCAACATTCAGGTTTCCCGTCGGCAGGATTTTCTGCATCAGCCCCTGAAAACCGAGCAAGCCTGCCAGTGTCACAACGAAGGACGGAATGCCCACATATGCGATCAGAACACCTTGCGCTGTGCCCATAATGATGCCAACGCCCATGACGATTAGGCAGGCAATCGGGCCAGGAACGCCAGCCAGTACCAACACTCCCAGAAGCGCGGCACAGACGCCAGCGGTTGCCGCAGCTGACAGGTCAATGTCACCAAGCAGCAAAACAACGGTGATGCCGACTGCCAGCGTCGCAATCACGGCCGATTGCATGAAAAGGTTGTAGATGTTGCGCGGGCTGAGAAAAATGAACCGGATATTTTCAGCATTCGGATCACCCCAGAATTCCCAAAGCGGAACGGCAAGACCGAAGTAGGCCCAGATCGCGGCAAGTGCCAATAGCACCGGCACGAAGGCACCGAACCGAGTTTCGCGCATTATGCGCAACCGGTCGATGAAAGAATGTTTGTGTTCAGGCTGCATTGCCGGCCTCGTCATCCAGGCCGCGCGTCATCGCGACGACAATTTCGTCAGGGGTGGTATCATCCTTGCGCCACGTTGCGACATTGCCGCCGTGACGCAGGACACAAATGCGGTCAGCGACCTCAAAGATGTCGCGCATATTGTGAGAGATGTAGACGACTGCGTGGTTAGTATCGCGCAGCCGTTTGACCACATCGAGAACCTGCCGCGTTTGTGCAACGCCCAAGGCTGCCGTCGGTTCATCCAGCATGACGACCGATCCATCGGCACCAACTGCGCGGGCAATGGCAATTGCCTGACGTTGCCCGCCAGACAATCCACCGACCTTGGCGCGTACTGATTGCAGCGTGCGCACCTGAAGACGGTCAATCGCCTCTTTTGCCTTCACTTCCATTTCAAGATCGTCGAGAGGACGCAAAAGACGCGGCAAAAAAGACCAACCAGATTTGACCGGTTCGGCACCAAGGGAAAGGTTCGCCGCAACATCTAAATTCTCGCAAAGTGCGAGATCTTGATAGACGATCTGGATGCCAAGATCGCTTGCGTCATGAGGGGTATTCACAACCACTGGCGCTTCGTCGATGTAGAATTGGCCTTCGTCAGCGGCATGGGCCCCGGCCAGCACCTTCATCAGGGTGGACTTGCCCGCACCGTTGTCGCCGACCAGTGCCATAACCTCGCCACGGGCAACCTCAAAGTCGACACCGCGCAGGGCATGAACGCCACCAAATCGTTTGTGAATACCGCTCACACTAAGGTGAGGGGATGGGGCCACTGGCCCCACCTTGTTTTCATGTTTAGACATGTTTTTTCCGATTAACGACAGAAAGTCGTTTCTGCGGCTTCGCCTTGGCACACCATCTCTTTGGTGATCGATGCGTCGTTGGCGATGACATAAGCTACACCGTCAACGCCAACAGCCGAATATGACCCAACGGGAACATAAGCGACGGTCGCGCCAACACCGTTTTCAACGGTTTGTGGAGCAAGGTCCGAGAAGTCCTCGCCATTGACCAAGCGTACGGTCACTTGCGCGGCTGCTGCGGCCATATCTTCAAGCGGACGCCAGCCACATTGGGTCTGCTTTCCAAGCAACATCAATTGCTGCGCCTGCACCGTGCAGTCCAGACCGGAGACAGGAACCGTGCCCGCCATGCCTTGTTCTTCCATCGCGGCAATCGCCGCGCCGGCGTTACCATCGTTGGAGGACACCACGCCCTGAACATTATTGTTCAACTGCGTCAAAGCCTGGTCCATGGATCGGCGTGCAATCGCCGGATCCCATCCTTGGGTCCAGTTTTCATAGCCCATCTTGCGCGCTCCGCTTTCGTAGAGCGGCGTTAACGCACGCAACTGACCATTGTGGATCACAGCCGCGTTCGGGTCAGTTGGAGACCCCTTGAGCATGACCAACGTGTCACCATCCTTGGTGTTGTTGATCACATGCATCGCCTGATCATAACCCATGCCTTCTAAATCAGCCTGAACCCAAAATGTAGTATTTGTCGAATTAATCATCCGGTCATAGGCAATCGTTGGCACGCCTTCTTCGGCCGCCGTGTCAGCGATGATCGCCGAGCTTTCGCCATCAATCGGGATCACGACCAGTACTTTTGCGCCTTGCGTTAAGGCTTGTTCTGCCTGCCGTTGCTGAACGGATGTGTCGTTGTTAGCGTTGAAAACTTCGACCTTCACGTCGGGGGCAATCGTAGCCATCGTACGGACAAAGGCTGCGGCATCTTGTTGTTCCCAACGTGGGTTCACGTTTTCGGGCAACAGAAGAGCCACCATGTCCGCGGCAGCCACTGACTGGGCTGCAACACCTGCACTGACTATCATGGTCGTCGCAAGTAAACCTTTCTTTATTGTAGAAAACATCTTATTCTCCTAATTGATGTTTAGGCGCCTGCAAGGGCACTTTTTCGTCTGGTGGTTTTCCCGAAATTTCGGGTTGGATCAGGTAGTACGGCGTTGATTGAAGCCGGTGCCGTGCTACCACCACTCACTTGCGCACCACTGCAAACGGGTGGAAACTGTCGAGGTCATGATCAATATGTTAGTCCGTTCGTGGCCCCCCATTGCTGATGACGCCGCCTGGGGTCTCTCCAAGGGCGCTTTTCAACCTCTGGCTAGTGTCACTCAGGTGGTCATTCATCATCTTTTCTGCCTGCTTGTGATCCCGCGCTTTGATCGCATCCAAGACTTTGCGGTGGAACGGAATCGAACTTACGTTTTCGCGTGGGTCGCGGTTGGTCATGCGGATCGAACTTAGCAACGCCGAAAAAATCACCCCTTCCATCGACAGAAGGATCTCGTTGTTGGCGGCCCGCAAAATAGTGCGGTGAAACAGGGCGTCGGCTACCACAAAATCTTCAATAGAGTGAGATTCCTCTTCCATGCGAATTTGTGCGGCTTCGATGTCTGCATGCTGCGCATCTGTCCCGTGCAGTGCGGCCCAAGCAGCTGCCTTGGGTTCCATCATCTGGCGTATATCCAGCAATTGGCGCAAAAACATCGGTTTTGTATCAACAGACAGGTGCCAAGCTAAAACATCATCATCTAAGAGCGCCCAGCTGGCGCGACGCCGCACCCGCGTGCCGTTTCCGCGCTTCACTTCCAAAAGCCCTTTGCTGACCAGCAGCTTAACGCCCTCGCGGATCACAGATTTGCTAACACCAAAGCGCTGAGAGAGCTTACCTTCATCTTCAATCAGCGCATCTTCTTTGTAATGGCCGGCGACAATGCGCCGTCCAAGCTCTCTTGATATTTGCATAGCAAGCCCTGGCGCAACACCGTTCGCATCTTTCAGATCGTAGTAAAGTAATTCATTCATCTGTTTATAGTAAACATCTGATGTTTGTTTTGTCTAGATGTAATTCTCCAAAATGGATAGAAAGAACGAATGCACAGAGAACCTCATAGGTCTCTGACTATATTTATATTTTCGACCTCGGCACTAAGAGTGAGCAAAAATTGAGGGAACGCCAGAATCGAACTCCATTTCAAAATGATGCGATGTGCCCGGGCAAATTGTACTTCTTTGAAGGCGAACGGCGAATTTATATGATAAGGAATACAGCGCATTTTATTCTCTTTGCACCGCACCAAGGGGCAGAAAGGCGTAGCCTACGGACATTGGTACAAAACCCAATGAACTACGGAAAAGTCCGCGTAGTAGCCGCTAGATGAACACGCAGCGAATGGCAGCTGAGAGCCCATACCGGAAGTTTTCTGTTGCGATGGTCCGCAGATGCAGCAACGCATTCGATCAAAACGTCGGCTTCGGCGCAGCAAGAAAAGCGGCCGTTCGTTGTAGGCGCAGCGAAATTTGGCGAGCCTATGACCGTGTTGTGGACAGAGCTGCCTCTCTTGGCATCCGGAATAAAGAAGCGCTCTTTGTGGTATCTGATACGCCTTGAATGTAACGTCCTAACTAAGGTTGAGCTCGAGCGTGGTCATTAATAGTGCGCGAGCATCAAAGGCAATCGAACAGGCGACCAGGAAGATTTGGGTTGCGTGGTAAAGCCAGTTTTCGGTAAAGGCAAAACATCATCGCCTGATTGGAGGTCACCACAGGTTTATCAAGCGTCGTCTCGATTTTTTCAATTACTTCGACAGAGCGCATGTCAGTGCAACTCAGAACGATTGCCTCAGCCTTCGGATCATCTGCTTTCAGGGCGAGGTGATACACTTCATCTGGGGTTAGCTCTCCCTGTCCATAAGAGCTCAAGTCGGGCCCAATATCGGCACGCTTAACGATTTTAATGTCGTTCTGCATTAGGAAATTGACAGCCATGTCATTGATGGCGCTCACATATGGCGATGAAAACCCTACCCGATAAATCTCGAGGGCTTGGATTGCGGCGACTAATGATCCAGCGGCGGTTAAGGATACGGCACCAGACCCCTCCTCAATTTCCATAGCCAGATTGCGGTCAAATTCTGGGCCATGGGTCAAGGTGGCCGATGTGCAGCCGTAAAGTACAATATCTGGTCGCGCGCCTGCAATCATTGAAAGATCATGGCTGATATCAAACTCCCCTAATTCAGCCATCTGATCTGATCCAGGAATTTCATCAGCACCATAACCACCCGTGCGTTGAAAATGAAGGCTGCAATCAGGTGGACGCATCAACATTATATCGGGTTCAAGGTTAGTATTTGTAAAAGGCACTAAAACTCCAATCCTATTGCATACGCGTGCTTGGCGGTTCATGTGAAATCTTTCCAAATAATTTGCTTCATCTTACCCAACTCTCTTTAGCAACACGTGCGAAGTTAGCTCCTAAAATACCCGCTATCTCAACTAAAGAAAGGCCGCTTGCCTGCATACCCACTACGAGTTCGGGAATCTTTGACGGACCAGAATGACCAATGTTGAGCGTGTCATATTGCTGGCCTTCGGGCCAATAATCTGGCCGTGCGCGAAGTATAGCGCTAAGATCAACCGTTACATCAGGCGTATAGTCGAAGCCCAGCCCAACATGGTAAGGCCCTGCAATATCAATCAATCGAAACAAATGGCGCAACATACCCTCGGAACTTGTATCATTATCACCAACAAATATCGCAAGCCCATTTAACCCAATCACGCCACCTTTGGCGGCGCAGGCTTTGATCTGCTCATCTGTAATGTTTCGTTGATGCTGCCATACCGATGCTGGGTTTGAATGCGAAAACACCACTGGTGTTTCTGAGCGCTCAATCAAATCCATACTCGTGCGATAGCTCGCATGGCTTGCATCCACGATCATGCCGACACGGTTCATTTCGGCTAAAATGTCGACACCAAACGAAGACAGAGCAATGTCAGTATCATGGCACCCACCAGCTGCCGCATTGTTCAGGTTATAAGCAAACAGCATCTGACGCACTCCGAGATTATGATACACTTCGATCATATTGATATCACCCCCCAAAGCATTCATGCCTTCGATATCAAAGCTGACGGCAAGGCGGCCAGTACACTGCGCCTCAGAGATATCAGCAAGTGTTCCTGCCAATAGAAACTGATCAGAATGCGCAAGTAGCCAACGCCGATAGGCCGCCAGCGTTGCCAAAGTTTCATCTCGTGACATCACGTCAAACCCGACATTGATGCTTAAGTAATTTACATCGTGTTTTCGCCAGTCCTCAAGCGTATTTAGATCCATTTCAGGTGATGGAAACAGCCCAGCATGTGCGTCCCAAACGACGGCTTGCTCCAAAATCTCAGTCATGATGTACTCATATTTACGTTTAGCACACCTTCAATGACCCGGCTGGCCACTCCGCCAACCTGTAATCGGGTGATGCGCTCGTCTTTGATTTTGATCCGTGTTATTATGATGCTTGAACGGCCAAGTTCTATCCCTTGTTCGGCTCGAACCTGTACTTTCCCCTCACTATCCGCATGTATGCGCCTGTTACGAAGAAGATAAGCAGAAAGGGCTGCATTCGTCGTACCTGCTGCGGCTGATTCCGACACTCCCACGGCTGGACAGAAATCTCGGACATGTACATTGTTGGTTCCACTGACGACTTCGGTCGAGAACGCGGCAATTGTATCTAGGCCATTAGACACGCAAAATTTGGCAAGAAGTAGGAAATCAGGTTGTAAGTCGCGCATTGCCGCTAGATTTCGCATCGGAAGGCAGAGGTGGATAAAATCACCGGTCGCAACCTCCGGCGGTAATTCGTTGGATATTTCTGAGAGATTAACACCCAGAATTTGCGCCAACTCTGCCAGATCGAGGCTTGCTGCTGTAAATTGAGCAGTCGCCACATCTAGCATGACCTCAATGCGGCCCTCAGCCGTCCGCCGATACTCCGTTTTCGCCTTACCTTTTGGCAAATCTAGCACTGCAACCTGCCAGGTGTCTCTATCGCAAGGCAACAGCCCAAGCTCCACCAGCCGTGTCATTAAGCAGACCGTTCCGTGGCCACACATTGGCAATTCCATAACGGTAGAGAAAAACTGCACGTCAATCCGATTACCGCAGACTTCGTTTACAAACGCGGTGGCTGGCACTCCAATTTCGCGCGCAATCTTTGCCCGACTTTCGCAGGATATGTTTGATGCATGCGAAACAATCGCCGCCTGACTGCCGGAATACGGCGCATCGGTGAAAGCATCGTACATCGCAAAGGGAACATCCATTTCCTGGTTAGTATAGTTGTTTTGAAAATTCATTTGTGATCCCTGCATAATTGAGCATCTAAAAAGCCAACTGGGCTAATTTGATAAACTAAGAACCCGCGCTTTGACTTGATCCTCACTCCTATTTGACCGATTGAGATTCCATCTTCCACAATTCGGAACCTTTTTATCGTCTTGAACCACGCCGTTCTATCAACAACTCCAGAGTGAAGTTCTTGGTCAAGATAATAGTGGCCAGCTAAGAAACGACTTTACCTGAAGTTTATCAAGTGATCTGGTCAGAAAACGACACACCCATCTCGGTAGATTTGGGCTCGAATTTGCGGCGAAGCGTTCCGTCGAGGGTCCTTGTTTGGGTTTGCAGCACGAAGTGGGCGCCCTGTTTTGACCAGCGCATTTGCGGTACTCTCCTAATCGCCATACTTCAGTGGGTCATCGGCCAGAACCACATCTATGATCTTCTGTACGTGTGAATCGGGCACTTGGACGAAAATCCGCAGGCCGTTCTCGGGAACGAACCTGTCGTTGTTGAGCTTGGGCAATGTCATTGTGATCTCCAACAGCTTTTCGCTCGGGATAGCCGATATCGGCGGCGCTGTGGAAAAGAACGGTTCGTTGTCGACCGACCCGTCAGGTGGCATCAGAGCCATCGATAGTTTTTCTGTTCAAACCAAACTAGCGTTCGAGCCCAAAGTTCCGAATGCTGCGGCGTCAACGAAAGTACGTAACATCTACAAGCGGGCCTTCAAATGATGTGTTTTTCATCCAAATCGAGACGTCTGGCGATTCCGCTGGCCCATAGCGTCAACAGATTTCCCGGATATCCCAGTCTCCGCTTGCGCCGAGCTTTCTCAGAACCCGCCGAAAGCCTTCATGCCCTCGGTGCAGGGCTTGGTGTTCAAGATCGACAAGCATTTGCGGGCTGAATGCGGATTGCCGCAGTATGACGTGTGCAGGATCGAAGGGGGGATCGAGATAGGCAAAGGCACCCTTGCCCAGGCCAACCCCATCCAGCGGTTTGCGACCCGTTTGGATAGGCGCGCTGTAAGCCCACACGTTTTCATACGTGAGCCGTCTCAGACCCTGTTCCAGCAGACGGCTGGTCAGGTCGGTGAGGGGTAGGAAGCCGTCACCCACGGGGACGCCTGCAACGGTTAGCTGGCCTGCATCTTCCGCCCGGATCATCACATGATCCTTGAAATGGACGGAATAGACATGCGGCAGCACCGCGTCGAGGGCTGCAATCGGGTCTTCCAGAACCATTTGTGAATTGCCGTAGTCATAGAGGATTTTCAGATTGGGGTGGTTCACTTGCTCGACGATTTCTGCCAGCTCTGAGCCGGTGAAGTCCTCGTGGTTTTCCAGTACGATGGTCACAGCTAAACTGTTAGCTTGCTGCGTCACAGCCGCAAGATCATCAGCGGTGTTTTGCATCATCTCCCTCACCGTGCCGCCATGGCGGGTGTAGGTGCGTAGGGACGTTGCGCCCATACGGTTTGCGACGTTCAACATTTCCGACATATGTGCGGGGGCCGTGCCGGATGTATCCACTTCCAGGCTCATACCATGGTTTGACAGATAAGCGCGCAGACGATCCATCCGTTCGTTATCGCGCCCGCCAAGATGACGGTAGTTCGCATCATTCAACGACAAGCTGATACCCTGAAAGCCCATTGACCGCGCAAGATCAGCAAAAGCGATAGCGTCAAATCCGGGCTTGTGGACGAAGTGATGCCAAAGGCTGAAGCTATGGATTGTGGTTTCTACGATCATGCCTGTTGACCCATGTAATTTAGTTCTTCCGCAAGTGCGCACCGATAACGGGCACGGATTTTTACATCTTTAAGTACTTCCGCTCGCCATGCGCAATATCCAGCGAAACGCCAGGCATAGGCTGGTCGAAGCAAATCATATCGTGCCTCAAGGTCTGGTCGCGCCAAGGCTCGCCAGAAGTCACGGATCTCTGCTTCCACCAAGGGTGCACGTTCACCCAAGACTTGAAACGCGGGAGACAAAAAGCTGTAGATGTCTTCGCATATATCGCCAATGGCTGGGCATTGCCAATCAATGAGACGTAAGTTTGACCCTGCGCCAATAAGGTTAACGCCGATATCCGTGTGAATCAGCGACAGCTTTTTGGGTGGAGGCACCTCCACAGAGGGCGGTGGGGTTGCGTCTGGAGGCGAAACACAGCGGTCAAACAAAGTGTCGCCTTCTGCAATGATCTCGCTTGTAGATAGAGGAACGGTCCGAAAACCTGTTGGATCGGCGACCTCCTTGCGCAGCAGGAGTTGTGCAACGCCTTGCAAATCTCCGTCCCACATGTCGCCCTCTGCGAATGCGTAGACAAGCAGCGATGAGTCTGGCCAGCACCCGACGAGATCAGGGGCAACTTCCAGTCCAGCAAGGCGGCGCAGTGCCTCTGCTTCATCCTCAGGAAGGTTCGGGAATAACGTACCAGTCATCGGCTCGGCAAACTCCTTGGCAACAAGGCGCTGGTCCGGAGCGTCAACACGCCAAACGGTATTAAGATAACCCCCCTTGAGTTTCTGAAACTCCGTTTGTTTGTTGGCTAGACCATGTTTGGCAAGAAAGTGCCTCAATTCCGTCTCAGTCATGCGAAACCTTTCAGCGTTTCAAGAAGTTCAACTTCAATCGGAATGCCTTGTTCTGCGAGTTGCCGCTTGTTCGCCTCGCGTCTCGCGTTTGGCAGCCGAGCGCCGTCCTGTTCGGTGATTGAGGCCACAAGCGCGGCGATGGTTTGATCGAAAGACCCGCCTGAGAGCTTGCCCGGATCAAAAGCCACAAAGAACTGACCGTTGTCGATGGGTGTGCCGTCATCGTCAGTGAAAGACCCCTGATCCGGCCCCAGTTTGCCCCCGGCGAGGGCGGCGCACAGCACCTCAACCAACAGCCCGATGCTGAACCCTTTGACACCGCCCGCGGGTGCCATCGATCCGTCAAGCCCGGCTCCGGCGTCGGTTGTGGGATCACCATTCGCATCCAGCGCCCAGCCCAGGGGGATCGGTTCGCCTTCTTCGGCAGCACGTTTCACCGCCGTCCAGGCCACCTGCGTTGCCGATTGATCAACCAGAAAGGCTATCCCGCCATTCGGAGCAGGCACTGCATAGGAAATGGGGTTGGTTCCGATGATCGGGGTCTTGCCGCCGACCGGAGCCAGATTGGGGACAGCATTTGTCGCGCCAATCGCCAGAAGGCCTGCACGCGCCAGATACCCGGTGTGAAACCCCAGCGTCGCGGCGTTGTAGGAGTTGTAAACACCCATGGCCGCAACTCCGTGTGCCTTTGCCGCCGGGATCAGATGTTTGAACCCCGCCTCAATCGCGGGATGGGCGAACCCGTGCCGCGCATCCACGCGAAAGCTGGTGTCGGACAGCGCCTCGATCTGCGGGACGGCCTTGCCATCCACCTTGCCGCTGCGCAGATGGGCGCAGTAATATTGCAGCCAGTAGAACCCGTGGCCCTCCAATCCGGACAGTTCGGTATCCAGAATGGCGTCAGTGAAATACCCTGCGTTCTCTGGCGCGGTGCTGCTGCCGGTCAACGCATTCCAGATCAACGCACGGGCGTCCTGGGGGGAGAGTAAAACGCTCATTTCGCGTGCATCCTTCTTTTGCGGTCACGGATGACTGCCGTCATCTCTTCGGTTCCGTCATGGTAGGTACCGAACCATTTATCGAGTGGAAATTCCGGGCTGCCATAGTTGCATTCGTAATAACGGTGGTGAAGCTGGTGAAAAAACCCGCCAATCAAAATGCGCGCCTTGTTCTTGGCAAACACAGCCTCGTACCCGGAATGGCCGGTCGGTGCCCCCAGTAACTGCCAGTGCAACAGGAACATCATGTGTACGGGATGAGCAGGCAGCACGAAAAAGATCAAAAGACTGCTGAAGTAGAACAGATGCTCAACCGGGTGCATCGACAGGCCGGACCAGGGGCCGACATTGACATTCCGGTGGTGCACCGAATGCACATGCCGGTACAGCGGCGGCCAGTGGATCAGGCGATGGATCAGATAGAAGTGGATCCCCTGCAGCAGGGTCAGCAAAGGGAAAAGCAAGACAAACCATACCGGATTATCCGAAAACGAAAGCGGCGTCGTCCAGTCGTTGGCATAGGCCCAGCGAACAGCGATCTCAAAACCTGACGCAATCGGCACGCCGTAGACCAGCGTATGGAACATGTTGTCCCATGTCTGGTATCCAAAGAGAAACAGCGCATTCTTGCGACCAGTGATCGGACGGGCATCAAAACGCATGACATTGCCCTGTCCATCAATGCCGTGGAACCAGATGTGCAGCCCGCCCACCACTAGGAACACGGCAACCATATTTCGAAGCAGAACCAGCGCGGCCCAATCCCATGCAAATGCCGCCTCAGCAGGCCCAAAGGGCATCAGCCAGAACGCGATGACAAAGCTGTAGACCAGAAACAGCGCCCGATCAGAGACCTGCAGGAAATTCTCAAACAACCAGCGCAGCACGGCCCATGGTCGAGGCGGCCAATACCAATAGGGCATCGGTGCCAAGGGCAATTCGGGTGCGTGGTTCCAGACTTTTGATTTGCGGTTCGGGGTGGGCATAGACTTGTGCCTTTCAGTCAGACGTTGCTATTGGGAATGCATCCGTTTCTTGGTTTCACGCACACGTTCCGTCGCCTCCGGGCTGCCGTCGTGATAGCTGCCGAACCAGTTGTCCCAGGGCATTTCCGGATTGCCGTAATTGCATTCGAAATAGCGGTGATGCAGCTGGTGGTGGAACGACCCGATTTTCAGGTGGGCCTTGTCCCCCAGCACAAGATTTTCAAACCCGGCATGCGAGGTCGCCGTCGCCAGCGCCAGCCAATATCCCATGAAGATAAAGTGGATCGGATGCGCGGGCACCACCAGGAAGATCAGCAGCAGCCCCATATAGCCGATATGCTCGATCGGGTGCATCGAAAAGCCGGACCACGGTGCGATTGAAACGCTGCGGTGGTGCACCGAATGCACCCGCTGGTAGATCCATGGGATGTGCAGCGCGCGGTGCAGCCAATAGAAGTGGAAGGACTGAAAGACAGGCATTAGCAGGAACAGGGCAAAGAACCAGATCGGATTGCTTTCAATCGTGATCATCGGCGCCCAGCCATTGGCATAGCCCATCCAGACAATTGCGTCATAGAAGGTCCAGAAAGTTACGCCAGACAGCAGCGTGTAGGTGACATTATCCCAGTATTGATCGTTCCACAGGAAGATGCGTGCATTCTTGGCCAGCCCGCGCCGGTCGAACTTGTAATCGTCCTCCTGTTTCTTCCACCCGTACAGCCAGAGGTGCAGCCCTTGGGAAAAAATGATCATCAGGATCAGGTTGCGCGCCCAAAGCTGCAACACCCACCCCCAGCTCAGCGTTTGCATCTGCTCCAGTGGCGGCACCAGCCAAGCCCATGTAGCCCATGCCATCAGCGCATAGATCAGGTACTCGGTCATCGGCAGCCAGTTGGTCGCAAACCAGCGCAGCGTTGCCACAGGCTGCGGCGGCCAGGAAAACAGCGGTGTGACAGCAACCGGCAGGTCCGGATGCCAGTTCCATTCCTTGCCTAAATCAGCTTTCAGAAGTTCATCGTTCGCAGACATTGATGCTCGCCCTATTTAACGCGACAAGAGTATATTTCACGTTTTATAATTGCGTAGAAAATGCTGGTATTTGTCTGCTAAATGCATAACCTGAAGGAATGAAATCATATCGCAAATCCCTGCCGCCACTTGATAGCCTGCTGTTTTTTAATGCGGTAACCAAAAATCCCAGTCTGAACAGTGCTGCAGATGAGCTCTTTGTAACGCAGGCCGCCGTCAGCAAACGCATACAACGGTTCGAAGAATGGCTGGGAACGCCTCTTTTTTCTCGCGACGGACGTGCTTTACAGATCAACGAAGCGGGCGCTGGCCTGGCAGCAGATGTCGAGATGGCCCTCGATTTCCTTGAACGCGCCATCGACAAGGTCAAAGCCCCTGAGCAGCCTGTTGTGCGGATCGCTGCAAATGCGGCGATCTCAATGTTCTGGCTCTACAGACACCTCAAAGAATTTTCGCTGAGCGACGATTCCTGCAATGTCAGCGTGTCGACAACTGACAGCACAGCCGAGCTTTTGTCGGAAACCCATGATCTTGCGATCGTCTATTGCGACGGAAAAGTGCCGGGCTGGGACGCTATCAACCTTCTAAGCGGCGAACTGGTACCTGCTGCAACGCCGGAGATTGCAAAACTGGCGGAAACCACAGCAATGTTTGATGGAAACGCGCCGATGGGCGATGAACCCGCGCTTTTGGAATACGCGAACCTCACACCAGATTGGATCAACTGGCAGATTTGGCTCAGGCAAACGGGTTTTGCCGACATATCCGCATGGTCAACAATCCCGTGCAACAGTTACGTTCATTCGGTCGGCAAGGCGCTCAAGGGCGAAGGCATCGTTCTGGCAAGTTCGGACTTGCTTGAAACTGAATTTCAGTCCGGCAAGCTTGTCAGAATTGGTGAGGTTGGCCTGACCCCCAAGAAATCCTACTTTTTGTGCTGCAAGGAAAATGCGCCGCTCTCGCAATCCACGGCGAAGCTGCTAGATTTTCTGACCAACGACACATAAGCAACCCGTAGCGGCCATTCATCCTCGGTCTTCGAATTGCGGCAAAGTCCGCGTAGCTGACCTTTGAACGCACTGCAGCTAATGACTGCAAAGGTAGGAAGCCAGACCTGGCAAGTGAGTCACCGTGGACCGCTTTTGGGACCGCTTTTCCAAAATGGCACCTCACTAAGGTATTGATAATAAACAAGCTTACTAAAGTTCGGTCGCATCCCCGGTGCGCCACCTACTCACATAACGCATTGTAATACCTCACTATTTTGACTTTTATAGTGAGCCGTAGACCATGCTGGCAACCAAATCTAATAGCTATACCTTCCAAAAAGGCGGCGTTTGGTATTTCTCTCGTCGAGTACCCTCAGACTTACGACGGCATTACAGAACGGGCAGGATCGCCTACTCCTTGAGGACTAAGTCTATCAGGGATGCTCGTGTCAGGGCCATGAATGATGCTGCTAAATTGGATCGGCATTGGCACATTATGCGAATGTCGTCAGATGAAGTTCCGGGTAAGCATTTATTGGAGGAGCCTGAAGAAAAGAATACTAATCAGGGGCCAAGCCTATCTGATGCAGTGGCATTATACCTCCGCTTAAAAGGGCAGAATAAGCCACCAGCTTTTGAAGCTACATTGAAGCGAGGCTACGGCTACTTAATCGATAGTTGCGGGATGAAGAATCTTGAAGGGTACACCCGCTCAGATGCTACCCAATTCCGTGATTATTTGTTTGCCAAAGGGCTGAATGGAGCATCTGTAGCAAGGGTGTTTGGCACTGTGAGGGCTGTGATAAACTTGGCCATTAGTGAGTTCGGGCTATCAATCGTCAATCCATTCTCAAACGTCTATTTTGATCAAAGCCAAGGGGTTAAGAAACGCATTCCCGTAAAGCCTGAAGACATCGAGAAGGTTCAACAAGAGTGTTATAAAGCTAATGATGAAAAGCGGTGGCTTATTGCTCTGATAGCTGACACGGGCATACGCTTGGGTGAAGGCGCTGGGCTGTTAAGGTCAGACTTCGTGGAACAGGATGGTATTCTATGCGTCAACATAAGGCCGCACCCTTGGCGATCATTGAAAACTTCCAGCAGTGAAAGGATGGTTCCACTTGTTGGCTCGTCTAAGTGGGCCGCAGAACGAATACTAGCCCAATCGACAGATAGTCGGTTTGCTTTCCCCAATTATAACGATGGCCAACGCACCAATGCGAACTCAGCAAGTGCTGCTTTGAATAAATGGCTAAAATCCAAGATTGGGCGAGGTTACACAATTCACAGCTTCAGGCATTCAATGCGTGATAGGTTGAGGGCGGTAGAATGTCCCAGCGAGATTATTGATCAGATCGGTGGCTGGCTAACGCACGGCGTGGGGATTAGCTATGGTAATGGTTATCCGAAATCCATCTTGCTAAAATGGCTTCGAAAAGTCTGTTGATGGCGGCGTGTTAAATTTGGTTTGAAATCTCTATGAGGCTACCGTCTGGATCTCGAACATATATTGACATGAGTGGCCCTGTTGCTCCCGTTTTTTGTACTGGGCCATTTTCTATTGGAATGTTGTGCGACCCGAACCTTTTAATCCACTCTTGGATAGATAGGTCACTCAAGAAACAAATGTCGATAGCGCCTGAAGTGGGGTTTTTAGCATGAGGAACATATGGTGCTTTTGCATCGTGAAGGTTAATTTTCTGATTACCAAACTTCAACGCTTGCCTTGCCGGACTACCATCTGGAGGAGCAAATGTCTCAAGCTGCATTTCCAAGACATCACAGTAAAATGTAATGGTCTGTTCAATATTTTGTGCCGTTAAAACTATGTGATCGATAGATTTAATCATGAAATTTTATACTTTATTCACTGACGGCTATCGTAAACTAATTCAGGTAAAGGCGGTGGAAGTGCATTTTCGTCTAATCCATGACATTCCATCGCAGCTGCTGCAAATTCTGGTGGCAAATTCCGCATGACTTGCTCATAGCCAGCGACCGGATCGATACCTTCAAACGTTAAAACGACGATATGTCCGTCTGGCAGTTCTTGCAGAAAAGAACGTTCTCGTACCTTGGCAGCGTTCCGAATGGCGTCTGTCTCTTTTTTATTTTTGATAAGCATTTTATTTAAGATAGTCTTTTTCCACGCATCTAGTTTGCCGGGTAAAATTGGTAGCGCAAGAGCGATCATGGATGTTTGTGTGTCAGTCTCTGCCACAGGATGGTCTTTGTCAAAACTATCGTAAACCATTTCAGCTAACATTTTTTGTGGATTTTCTTCGTTAAAGACACCTTCGCCATGCAAACCGGCAAGAATTTCAGTAAATTCTGGCAGAGCAACATCCATCAAATCTAACCAAAATGGCAGGGGATGCTCTCCTTCCCACGTAAGAATACAGGCATGACCACTTTCCATTTTTTGTAAATAAGAGCGTTCATGCACCCCTGCATTTTCTCTACTTTGGTCCGTCGACTGTTTATTGTCTCCGTGCATGGTGTCGAGGATCATATGCTTCCAATCCTCAAGTTTTCCATCAAGTATTGGTACTGCAAAGGCAATCATAGTCATCAGACGTCCCCTAATAATTGCCGATCCAATTTAGCAGCATCGCTCATTGCCCTAACCCGAGCATCCCTGATGGATTTGGTTCTTAAAGAATAGGCGATCCTACCCGTTCTGTAATGCCGTCGTAAGTCTGCGGGAACTCGACGGGAGAAATACCAGACGCCGCCTTTTTGGAAGGTATAGCTATTAGATTTGGTTGCCAGCATGGTCTACGGCTCACTACAAAAGTCAAAATAGTGAGGTATTACAATGCGTTATGTGAGTGAGTGGCGCACCGGGGAGGTGATGGTTCCTCCGGCAGGAAACGACCCAACGCATTAACCCCACAAAACAAGGCTACTGTTTGATTATAGTTCCTGCAACAGGCGTATTTTGGTCTACGGTTTGGTCTACGATTAGGCCCCCCGCAAGTGCCACCCCCCTATACCCGGGTATCGTATACAAGCCTGACCCACGATTAGGATTTAGCAATCGTCAACTAGCTGCATCAGGCTGTTTCATCAGGGCTTGACGGTTTTGTCCGTGCGGTAGGATGGCGGCTCTGTGCATTGCTCAAGCTATTACCCAAGCTGATACACGATCCTGCTGCTTGATGCTGATTAGCCCAGAATATTGTTAATGCTTCATTGGGGTATCGGGCATGGGTCATAGCCGGTTATGGGGTAACTATATCTGTGATCTGCCAGCGATAATCCCTGCCACCTCGTAAACCACTTTGGGCTAAGTTTCGGGGTTAGATGACCGCCCTGCTGATCCTTATTGTGACAGGTTCATATAAGTACCTATAGCACCTTGTCACATTAACGGTATTACTCCCCCGAAACTTCAGGCTCAGGCCCGTAGAGATACTCCAGATTAAACTCAGTGATAGCACCTGACCTGTCTTAGCCCCCTAGAACTGTGCCAGTATATTTTGGCAAAGGGAGTAAGGAAACATGGCTCGAAAGCGTTATTCTGATGAAGATGTGTTGAAGTTATTGCGCGAGATTGATGTTCATTTGCACGATGGTTTGGACGTG
>LGRT01000009.1 GCA_001642945.1 Rhodobacteraceae bacterium SB2
AATGTGGTAGACAGCGACAGCTCTAAGGTGCGTGAAGGCGTTCTGGAGTGGTGGGACCAAGCCATGCAGACCCGGCTTAACGATCCCCGCACTGGCGCTTTCGTTATCATCATGCAGCGTGTGCATGAGCAAGACCTGACCGGGCATATCCTGTCCAACCAGCTAGGCGATGAGTGGAACCACCTCTGCCTGCCTGCCAGATACGAAATCGGCCACCCAACGCCAAGCAAGTCATGGCTGGGCTTTTCAGATCCGCGCACAAAAGAGGGTGAGCTGCTCTGGCCTGAACGCATCGATGACAGAACGCTAACAACTCTAGAGCGAAGCCTTGGATCTTATGCAGCCGCTGGCCAGCTACAGCAGCGCCCATCACCCAAAGGTGGCGGAATCCTAAAGGCAAGCTGGTGGGTTCCTTGGGAGAAGGAAGACCTGCCCGACATCGAATACGTTTTGCAATCATACGATACGGCCTTCGAAGCAAAAGAAAGCTCCAGCTTTAGCGCCCGTACAACTTGGGGCGTGTTTAGCCACAAGGGCGCAATGTGCGCTATTGTGCTTGAATGTTGGTACGATAAGGTCAGCTACCCTGACCTTCGCCGCATGGCGCAAGAGGCTTACGATGAATGGGAGCCAGATGCAGTGCTGATCGAGAAGAAGGCGTCAGGACAATCTTTGCTGCAAGACTTACGCATGGCAGGCGTACCAGTTTTGGCCTACAGTCCAGATCGTGACAAGGAGGCTCGCGCCCATGCCAGCTCCGCACTTTTGGAGGATGGAAGGATTTTCTTCCCTTCCAGCCGAAAATGGGCTAAAGATTTAATTGATATATGTGCTGCATTCCCAGCTCACCCAAATGATGACGTAGTGGACACATGCACCCAAGCGTGGTTAAGATTACGAAAAGGGTGGTTTGTTGGGCATAGCGAAGACCCAGAAGATGACGAACCTGTACAAAAACAAAGGATGACGCTCTATGGCTGACCCAAACATTATCCCGTTTGCCGAAGGCGCTCCAGCCGACGAACTCATGATCGAAGAGCTTGCCGATGGCGATGTGCTAATTGGAGATCCAGAGCTTGACATGATGGACGAAGTCGATGACGCACAATTCGACATCAACTTAGCCGAAGTAATCGACGAAAAAGAATTAGCCCGAAAAGCTCAAGAGCTGATCAGCTACTACGAGAATGACCGCGCAGCCCGTGCCGAATGGGAAGAACGCTATAAGGATGGCCTGAAGACGCTAGATCCAGATGGCGGTCTGCCAGAAGGCGAAGACGAACGCGCAGCCCGTGGGCTGTCAGTCGTGGTGCATCCGCTAATCGCTGAAGCCGCCACACAGTTCAATGCCAAGGCAATTGCAGAGCTGTACCCGTCAGGTGGCCCGATTAAAACAATCATCATTGGTACGCCAGACGAAAAGCTAGAAGAGCAAGCTCGACGTACTAGAGAATACATGAACTACCAGATCACGCAGGAAATGCCCGAATACTTCCCTGATCTGGATCAGATGCTGTTCCACCTTCCGCTGATCGGCCACACGTTCAAAAAGGTATGGTGGGACGCCAACCTAGATCGCCAGTGCAGCCAGTTCGTTAAGGCTGAAGACTTTGTGGTGGCTCCAGAAAGCAAAGACCTCTACACGTCACCCCGCTACACCCACGTCATCCGTATGCCGAAGAATGACTTCAATCGCTACGTTAAGAACGGATACTACCTGCCGACTAAGTACGGTGGCGGCGATGGCCTAGATCCGTCAGGCGATGTGATCGGTGAGATCGAAGGCGTTGACCAGTCCGATGATAGCCAAGACAATGTGATGACACTGCTTGAGATGCACGTCTATGACCTGTTCGACGGCATTGATGGCGAGGAAATGGATGACGGTGATGTCGATGACAACGCAGTCGCCATCCCGTATGTGATCACCATCGACTATGAGAACCAGAACGTGGTGGCCATCCGCCGCAACTGGAAGCAAGACGATGAGATGAAAAAACGCCGTGACTGGTTTGTGAGCTATAAGTTCCTGCCCGGTCTGGGTTTCTATGGCTTTGGACTTTACCACATGATCGGTGGCTTGGGCAAAGCGGCGACAGGATCGCTGCGCGCCCTTCTCGACAGTGCCGCATTCTCCAACATGCAGGGTGGATTTAAGCTGCGTGGCCGTGTCCAAGGCGGCGACATGCAGATCAGCCCCGGTGTCGATACCAAGCGCCGCAGCTTTATATGGAAGCTGCAATGCCTTTGCTACAGATATTTCAGCCTTAACACCTAGAAGGTCTATATCCCCGTCTGACCTGCCGTCACGGCGTTGGTTTTGTACGCCACTCGCCCTTGCAAGCTGCCATCTCAAAGCTGACGCTTGTTTTGCCTCTGATATTTCTGATCGAGTTAATCTAACGCTTAATATTTTTTCTTCATCAAACGTCATTGACAATCCTCCCCAGAAAATCATCCGCATCCTGCACGGCTTTGCTTATCCCGTGCTTGCTGATTTCATCTTCAACCTGCGAAATTAAATACTCAACCAGACCAGCTTCGATTTCAGCATTGATGATCGGCCAGTGATTGGCGCGTTTCTTCTGGATGATGAAGTTAATCATAATGATGGCGATCTCTTTGTCGGTGATGTTACCCGGCATAACATCCAACATGATCGCAACCACTTCGCCTAATTCTTCGCGGTTCATGTCTGCATCCTCCCGGCAAAAATCTCACGGCTGTTACCCTTGTTGCGGATCACCTCGCCTGTATCTTGATCTTCATATTCGACAAAATCATCCCCAGCGTCCACCACCTCGAAATCTTTCGGCATGATCTGGGGGATGTACAAATGCTCAGCACAGGTCACGGCAGGCTTGCCCTTTGCGCAGCTCCACGTCCCATCTTTCTCAGGTGTCACATGGCTGCACGTCCGACAGCTTACCTCTGGAATCTTGCACCCGTGGCACACAGCCCAGTACGGGCAGAACTTGCACTGCCAGTTGCTAGGATCTTCATGCAGCTTCGCAGGAGGCAGCGCCGAAAACACAATGCTCTCTGCCTTGCTGACCAACAGCTTGGCTTCTGCCTTGTCCAGCTTGATCCGCTCGCCGTAAATCTCATCTGTGTTTTTGTTCACAGC
>LGRT01000010.1 GCA_001642945.1 Rhodobacteraceae bacterium SB2
AAATCCTCCTCAATCAAATCGTCAAATCTGTCCCAAAGGCGCTGACGTTAGACAGGTTACAGGTAATTTTCTTGGTTGTTGGGTTGTCGATGTACTCCTGAAGCCAATTATCTCTCTCTAGGGCAGGGTGCTTAAGGTAAAATTCATAAGCATAATTAACCCTATCCCAGTATTCTAGGTTCTCACGGCGTTTGTATGGGCTTTCAAAGGCATTCTGAGTGCATCTATTGAAGTAGACTCTGCATGTGTCGCTACAGAACTTCCTAGTGCTTCTACGGGCTTCATATGGCCTCTCACAGTGAAGACAAATACCCATCAGCTATAATCCATAGCCACAGGTTCAGGTCGCTTACGGAATGGCCCCAGTTCTGTTTCTTGAAGATGGCTTAAGCATAGCGACCAGTAAATCTGACCATCGAGATAGACTGGACTTTGACACATTAGGCAGTTGGTTCGCCAAGGGATATGCCAAGGGTGCTTTCTCGTTCTTTTCTTGGGGCTATTACCTATAGCAGCACCAACGCCCTTAAGACGTTTGTCATTTTGTTTATCCATTTTGGGGAGTTCCTAGAGTTGCAAATGCTGCATAGCGGCAATTCAGATTTCACTACGTCTAAAGCGAAAAAGGTGACCTATCTAAGAGTTGTTGAAGCAAAGGAGAAAAGAATGCTTAGACAACTATTTAAATCAATGGTCGTGGCCCGTCAGGCTGCCGCTGCAATCGAAACTTTGAAGCACATGTCTGACCGTCAGTTAGAAGATATTGGTTTCACTCGTGCAACTTATGTTGACCAAATTAAAACAAGTGTTTTGGCTGAATTGGACGCAGCAGATGAACAAAAAGTAGTGGTAGCGCCTGTAAATCCAAACTTGGTTGGTGCTGTTTAATCTACTTTCGTTGACTTCATACTGAAGAAGTTCATCAACTTTTTGCCTTGTTGCGTCAACTGCCCTTTGCTGTCCACAAACCCAGCGATGTGCGCTCTTTGAATAGTGCTGTCGTTGGTGTGGGGAGTAAAAAACTGTTGGCGTTCAGCATTACGTACCTGTTGGAATGCAATCAACCGACCTAGCATAACTTCATCCTTAACTGCCCTAAAGCATTAGAATTGTCTTGCTGGCTACGACACAACCATACATGAAGTTTTGCCTTTTTGATATAATAAAGTTCACCCTCTGCAGGTAACCACCATCTTGAAGTCAGTAGTACTTATGTGGAATGCTTGCTTCTGAGATCTAAGTCACTTTTCAAGAGCAAATCACTTAAAGGGTAATAAATGCTTAGGTTCCTACAAATAATTATTGTGTCAATCGTTCTTGCAGGGTGTGCATTTAAGCCATCGATAGATGACGCTAAGTTATCGGATAAAACCTTCGAGCTAGAACAGTTTTTCGACGGTAAAGTTAAAGCATACGGTCAATTCCAAGATGTCTTAGGAAATGTGAGTAGACGTTTTGTTGTTGATATAGACGGATCATGGGACGGTGAAGCACTTACTTTAGTAGAAGACTTTACTTATTCGGACGACACCACAGAACAGCGAATTTGGACTTTAGCAAAGGGTGATGGCGATACTTGGACTGGAGATGCCAAAGGAGTAATCGGTGAAGCAAAAGGCCAGATCGAAGGTGATACGTTTTACTGGGCTTATAAAATAGATTTGCCACTTCCCGATGGAGAAATGAGAGTTTCGTTTGATGATTACATGTGGCTGCTGGACGATGATAGAGTTCTCAATATCGCCTACATGTCGAAGTGGGGATTTCCTTTGGGGCAAGTCACCATCATGTTTGAAAAGCTATAGTTAGATTAGCTTAGCTCTCTCACAAATATAGTTGTCCTATGATAATGCCAGTTTATTATACATGATTAGACCAATACGCTTACTGGACTGGGGAATGAACCATGAGAATATTATTTACTGGTGGATCAGGTAAAGCAGGAAAGCACAGCGTGGCATACTTGTTAGAGCAAGGCCATTCAGTTCTTAACCTCGACCAGGTCAATTTTGACCATCCAAAGGTTTTAACTCGCCTTGCAGATATTACAGACGCTGGGCAAGTGTTTGATGTAATGGGTAGCTACGCAAATTATGATGAGTTGGCTCAAGGTGCGGGTGTCCCAAAGTTCGATGCTGTTGTCCATTTTGCAGCAGTCCCACGCTTGCTCATGACGAGTGATAACGAATGCTACAGGGTTAATACTCTTGGAACTTACAATGTCATAGATGCCGCTATCAAAATGGGTGTGCGAAAAGTGATATTCGCATCTTCAGAGACAACTTACGGAATTTGTTTTGCTGATGGTGAGGTGAAGCCAGATTACTTGCCCATTGATGAAGAGCATCCGACTATACCAGAAGACAGTTATGCAATGTCAAAAGTAGTGAACGAGGCGACTGCTCAAAGTTTTCAACGCAGAACTGGTATCGATATTTATGGCTTGCGAATTAACAATGTCATTGAGCCGCACGAATATGTTGAAATCTTTCCTGCCTTTATGAAGAATCCAGATTTAAGACGGCGAAATATCTTCTCCTACATCGATGCTCGTGATCTTGGGCAGATGGTTCAAAAGTGCTTACAAACGGATGGGCTAGGGTATCAAGTTTTCAATGTATCTAATGATGACCATTCAGTTGGTTTAACATCGGAGGAGTTGATCAAAACTTACTACCAACACGTTCCTCTGAAGACCAACGATATTCCCAAGAGCTTTTATTCAAATGAAAAAGCCAAACGTTTGTTAGGCTTCAAGCCTGAGTATAGCTGGCGAGATTATATTAAACCCTAATTCTTTAGTGACCTCCACTACATTCCGCCAATTCCAGAAATACATGATACTTTCAAACAAAACTCCTAGCTCTACATTGCAAACCAATATTAGACTTGCCTTATGACGGAAAGCGTACAGCTAGATGAGCTAGACCAGTATTTGTCTTCTGATGAAAGTCCAGAGGATTGTATGATGCTTTCTGATCTTGATGGTCTGCTTCACGGTGTCATTTGCTCTCCCTCCCCGGTCTCATCTGATGTGTGGATGACGGCAGGGCTTGGTGCTGAACCAAAAGAATTACCTGATTGGGTCGTGAATACCCTCACTGATCGCTATATGGAGATTGCCCAAGGTCTTGCTCATGATCCGATGGTTGTCGAGCCAATATTCTGGCAAGCCAAGGCAGGACATCTGATTGCAATGGATTGGTGTGAGGGCTTCATGAAGGCTGTCAGCTTAAATCCAAAAGAGTGGCTTAGATTAAGTGAGAGTGGCTCAGACGGACATCTAATGACTCCTATCTTACTTCATATGATTGATGAAGAAGGCAACTCGATGATGGGAATAACACAAGATCAACTGGACAAGGCCTTAGATCAGGCTTCTGAAGTTATCCCTGATACTGTTGCTAGAATTTACCTATACTGGCAGTAACAAAAAAGGTTCCGTATATGGAATGAGGGATCCCGATTATCAGGTAGTAATATTATAATTCATATTAACTTAAGTACTTCCCCTTAAGTTTATTAATATCATAACTATCAATCTTAAGTCCTTTGGGAGTATCTATACTTAAGGGGATTAAGACTTCTAAACCACTCATCTCTTTACAATACTGATAAATAATATCTCTAAAGACATGAACTGATCTGTCTAAGTCTAAGTGTCTTACTATCAAGCAGTCATGAACTGGATAAGCTGGTATGTTCTCTTTCATTAGAGCTTCTAAAGTCAGCATCATTATTTCTGCTTCATGGTAGGATAAGAACCCAGCACCATTAATGTAGCCTTCAACTTTTCCATCAGCCCCATAACGAGGTTCAAGTTGTTTCAATGCTGGTACGGCTTTAATCAAGTCTTTCTTGAACCTTTTCCATCCTTCATCTGTAAGACCAGTTTCTTCAACAAGACTGAGCGAGTTCAGCTTTTAGCATCCCCGTTGTATCATCCATAAAGTTGTTTCTGTCCTCTCTGGATTGAAAAGTCCAAATACAAACTGTGTCTTTCCCATGGTAAATCGCTTTTAACTCATCATCTATGTCACAAATGTTTTGTGGTATCTCGGCTTTGATACAGTACATTTAAGTTAATCTTTCTCAGTGTTATTATTCAGTACTCCGTTGATAAACTCAACTAAGACTGGCCCACTCAAGGGCATAACTTCCCTGACACTAAAGTTCTCACTCTGATTTTCAATAAAGTTCACCCTGTGCTGGTCAGCAACTGCTCTAGCTTCTTCATCAGGGTAAGTGTTGATGCCAATAGCTGAGGTATCTCCAGTCTGAACAAATAAGGAGATGATGTTATTGGGAAAGGGGCCTGACTTACTGTATTGTTGCGCCCAACCTTTAAGTTCCTCTGGCGTATCAAACTCAAACATTACAACATTTGCTACAGTCATCGTCATTAGCCCTCTTCATTCGCATAAACTCGAATGCAGCACTAATTATTCAGCGGGTCAACTGATTGATGATGGCAGTGGTGTTTTAATAAAGGACAGCATTGAATGGATTGCCATTTGCTCTAATTCTTCAAAGTAGCCAACGAACTGGTCACCAGTGGGGTACCTTGTAGGCCAGACACGATGTATGTACCCACGGTTGATTGTCATTATACGTTTATTAATCTCGCTTAACTGGGCTACCAGCTTCCGGTACAAACCTGACACCCTAAAAATATAAAAATAAGAAATAAGTTTGACCTTTGGTTAATGTTCCGTAGTTTTAATATGTGGTCAAAAACTAAGGCGGTTAATTGAACTATGAACCCTCAATGGGAATATACGAACACAAAGATTTCTCGGGAGTTTACTAAACAAAATTATTCTCGCCATCTTAATGATATGGGTTCTCAGGGCTGGGAATTGGTTACCGTAGATACCTATGCCGACCAAGGTTTTAATTTACTTTATTGGAAAAGGCCCTTCGGGGCTAAAAGCGGCCTGGAAGTAGAAAGTAATTCAGTTGAGGAAAGTGAGAAGATTGATAACGATCTCAAGATGAAAAAAGACACCTTAATTGATGAAAGAGTTCAAACACCGCCTCCAGTTGGAACGTCCAAAGCGATTAAACCAATCTTCGCCTCTATAGTAAGATACGTCATACAAGATGGCTTTATGGACAAAATGCTTGGAGAAATATGTGACGGTCCATCGCCTGAAGCCCTAGCTCAATACACACTTCAAATCTCAGCATCTGAAATAGTCAATGTAACTATGGTACCTGAGTTAGATGATATGATTAAAAAAGAAGAAACGGGGGTAAATTGGTTAGATACTGTCGAACATATGTTAGTTAAGTTCTCTAATGGCAGCAGGACCGATGCATGCTCCGGAGCAATATTGTTTGATTGGCACAACGATCATAATGAATGGCAGTTGCAAAATAAAACTAAGGTGCTGTCAGCTGTAAAGTATCGGGTTAAAGAGGGCTTTGTAGATGAGTTTCTAAACGCTGTTATGACCCCATCAGAAATCCCAATGAAAATACGTAAGACAATTATTCAAACTGATGAACAGGAGTTTTACGAGTTAGGTATCGCCGGTCTAGAAGAGAAAATTGAAACGGAAGACGAAGAAGTTAATTGGCTTGATACCGTAGAACATTTACTTGAATTTTTTGGCGATAGCCGGACTGACGCTTGTTCTGGAGTGGTCAACATATGGAACAACCCGAAGTTTCTACAAGATTGATTGTGGAGAGCATCCTCAAAAAATGACCCCACCTATTAAACAAAGCCAAATTAATCCAAAGCCCATCTAGCTCCAGCCTCCAATCCACTATGCTGAATACTGCTGTTACAGATACTTTTTACCCTTATCTAGGGGATCAGAGGTCGTTTGGTTCAGTGACATTGATCGGATAGCCGCCAGCTGATGTCACTTACATAAGCGATAATAGGCACTAGCGTAGTGGGTTGGTGAGCTTGTTTTCTTTCGTTCTCAAAGCAATATCTAATTAAGTCTGAGCAGCGCGGATATTGTCTTCAATCTGAAATGGCCGATAATCTTAAAAATTATCGATCGACAAATCAAATAAGCGGTAATACGTGCCATTCTATGAAAGCGCTCATGAACCTCTTGTCTCTGAAGACGGTGCCCACCTTATTTTGGACTGCGCCCAGTACATTCACAATTAGACCTCCTTTTGTTTCCGTGGTCTTTTTGCTTTTAGGTCTGGTAATTTTTGGGCTAGGTCATGCTATTCTATTTGCTTCCAATTTAGGCGTCAGCCCTTGGATGGTTCTAAGTCAGGGCATCACAGTTCAAACCGGCTGGAGCATTGGTTGGACGATAGTTGTTGTTAGCTTTCTTGTTTTGATGTTTTGGATACCACTTAAGCAAGTTCCAGGATTAGGCACCTTCATAAATTTCTTTGTTGTTGCTGCAGTGGTAGATGTGTCGATTAAATTTTTGCCTTCATTTGATCATTTCTTAGCTCAAAGTCTTCAAGCCTTAATTGGGATATTTTTCATCGCGATCGGGACTGGGGTTTACCTAATCGCAAATCTAGGCCCCGGCCCAAGAGATGGTTTGATGACTGGCCTTCAAAGAGTGACCAATTTTCCCTTGGCATATGTAAGAAATGGGCTTGAACTTACTGTAGTGATTGTGGGGTGGTGTATTGGTGGAACCGCAGGGATTGCTACCCTAACGTTTGCTTTATTTATTGGACCAGCAACTGCTATAGCTATGCAATTTTTAAATTATTCATTCCCTAAACCTTAATCAATAATTTGTGTCATAACCTAATTTTTTCGGAACCACATTGTTGATATTTCAACTAGCTAGCCCCATTCGTCTGCTAAGTGAAACTTTAAATTTTCTAGTCGTTGGTTTAAACTCAGACCTCATGTAAAAATAGCGATATGCTGGATACAATCCATTATTCGGTCTCCGTCATTATTCCAGACCTGCATTTCCTGTGATGAATATCCATGTCGGATATATTTTGTGGCGGTGCGCAGCAGGAACCAACCATTTTCTGTTGTTGGGTTGTCACTCAGCATGTTGATATTCCAATTCATTGAACTCAGTGCGTTTAGCTGGGTTAGGGTAGTAAGTGCAGTCGGTGGTGCGTCGGTCAGGGCAATTAGCGCAGTGACACCTTCATGTGAGTATGGATCAACATGGCGTGACCAGACGGTTATGTCTGGATTGTCAGAACCACTAAGAAGTTCTGGGCCGGTGGCATGAATTCGATCAAAATTGGTCAGAAAATTCGGCGCCGCATTATGCGGAATTAGTTTTTTGCCCATTTGCGGTTTTACTGATAGCGGATGCTTTGGATAATCTATTTCCTGGGTCATTTGCCGGCTGATCCCAAATGTAAAATAACCGTAAGTTCCGGGGCCGGCGTCGCTGTCGAGATGCGCTTCAAATGTCACATTGTTTTTGCCGCGTCTTAGCATTTTGTGGCTGATCTGTAATTTGCCGTCTGTCGGACCAACAAAATTGATTTGTACGGTGCGAAGTGGCGGCAAATCAGTGTAACTGTTGACGATAGCTTCATGCAGTAGTGATGCGGTCAATCCACCGTAGGCAGTACGGCCCTGTTTCCAATTTTCGTCAATTTCAATTTCATAATTGGGTGCTGATGCGCGAAAAGCCGTCAGCAGAGATGAGAAAGCTGTCATGCGGTAATCATAAACAGCCCGGTTTCAACTCGCAAGCTGGCGATTTAATTAACGGGAATGACATTGTTAGACCGAGTAAAAATTGATGAAAACTGTGAAATTAAATTATAAATAGTTGTATGCAAATTTCGCAACATTGTGATCTCTTTCCAAGCCTTTTCCAATTGGTGAGTTTTAATTAATCTGGATCCGCCTGCCTAAGAATGCGTTCTCTAAGCGAAATTTAAAGTCTCAATCCTGCAATTAAGCCTACTCCAATCAGGGTTTAGCGTCTTGAAAACAATGCCCAAATCACAAATTCAATTATCACCGCAAATGCGAGGTTACAGTACTCTATTGGTGCAAGAAAAGCGGCTTCTGCCATTTGTCTTAGCCCTCTAGAACTGTCCTAGTATTTAACTGCCACAGGAGGATGTCAGGATGGTGCTGAAGTGTTTTTCTTATGGAGATGTATTGTGAAGTTGTTGCGCGCGATTGATGTTCACTTTGTCGATGTTTAGGAAGTCGTGCGTACGTGTCGCAAAACTGGGATTTCAGAGATCCTATCCAACTTAAAGATGCGATGGGATGTTATACGACTATTGGCGCTGATGCGTGTCTTGTTGATCCATAAAGCTCGGCTTCTTTTTAACCTCAATTTCAAAAAGTGCTTGGTAACCGTCGAAGTCTTGCAACATCATCTCTGCAACATGTTGTCCCATTGATGTTATTTCGTTGCGCCAGTCTAAGAAACCATTACGTCGCGCTGTAATTACAGCCTCCTTAATGGTGTCTAAACCGTACGTTATTTGACAGTGCCAAATGATATGCTCAAGCAGACGTTCTTCGTTGATACTACGCATAGAAACCTCGTTCTAAGTTAAACGGAGGCTCCCAACAGTTTGGCTACACGTTAAATAAAACTGCTCAATTACTAGATTTCAACAACATTTTTTTTGACGTTACGTCGGGTCGAGGCCGCACCGCAAAAAAGATTTATCAAAAACCGGCGTCAACGTCAAAAAGTCAATGCGCCGAACAAAAATTTGCATTAAAAACGATCAGGCAAGCATAGAAACTTATTTACTCTGACAAATTATGGACATGTTGGACATCTGGACACCCCTTAGGGGTGTGTCCATGTCTGTCCGCCTACAAATATCCTGCGGACAAGTCGGACATGTCCGCTATTTGTCCTGTCTGTCCTAGTCATGTACTAACCACACGTTATCATCATAGCTGCGTATGAAATCCTGCTCTTCAAGTTTTTTAACATGCCGACGAAAACCTCTCTTTATTGAACTTTCCTGAGCCGTACTGCCTACACGCATCAGCATGTAACTGTCCTGCCAACGATTAACATTCACAACATTTCTATTTTGAGGATAGTTTTCGGCATCATATATTTTGTGGCCATCCTTGAACAAGGCATCTTCAAGAGCTTGCAGCGCTATTTGCGCATCGCCTTTTGGCCGGCGTTTATCATGCGAGGAGTAGCTGGATAATTCTTCCGGCTTTACAACACAGCTCGTGATTGGATCACCATCTTCATCAAAACCAAGTTGAACTCCCATAAGACTGAAAGCCACTTTTTTGCCATTTTCCAGGTCTCGCTGTTTATGTGCTGTAGCGAAGCGCATCAGGCCGTCAGCTTTTACTTCAATTTCTGTATCCATTGCTGCCCTTAAGCTAGAATGCCCCCTTGCGCCTTTGCCTCGATCTTTGCCTGAGTGGTGAATAATCATAACATGGCAATTGAATATCGACTTAAGGAGCATGATGTTTTTAATGTATTGGCCCATATCTGCGCCATCATTTTCGCTTCCAGCGCCCATAGTCATTGCTAATGTATCTACCACGATGAGAGAGAAGTCTTGTTCCTGGATCAAGCTGATGACGGCGTTCACGTCATCTACCCCATGAAAATCAACCTGGACTGGCAGGAGCTGCAAGTTGTCAGCCATATTTTCATAAAGAATGTTATTTTCGAGTTTGATAGCGGCAATTCGCTTTGCAAACCCCTTGCCTCCTTCTGAGGCCAGGTAGAGCACTTTGCCCTGCTTGACCCGGTTTTTCATCCAATCAACGCCGGCCGCGATGTGACCCGCGATATCCAATGCCAAGAAAGATTTTCTACAATTACTATCGCCGTAAATTACTGAGATCGTTTCTCGAGCAAACCAATTTTTGACAAGGTAATCACTGGATAAATCAAGGTTAAGATCGCGCGCTTAAAGAAGAGCCTCTCTTAATTCCTCGATGCGAAAATTAGTAATGGGCTCAGCATTATCGAGATCAACCATTTTGCTTCTCTAACTCTTCAATAAGATAATCATTCCAGTCTCCTTTTCGAGGTGGAAATAATGTTGATGCTTTCCAGCCCAGTCCGGCAGCTCGTTCGCCTAGTTGCAAAGCGGACACTTTGCCTACTTCGTCACTATCAGGCATCAAGATCAGAGTGCCTGGTTTTCTTGGTAAAGCGAAATTTTTAAGCCCAGCTGCCGATAATGCTGACAAGAAAGTTGCGCGCTCCCAACCGAGCATTCTCAAAGCTGAAAGTGCGTTTTCTATTCCCTCACATAAGACTATGTTTTTGCCGGAGCCTCCCACATAGACTGAGGCTCCATTACAGGGTCCAAGCATTTTCTTACAAAGCCTACCACCATCGTTCTTCAGAAATGTTCTGTGAATACCAACTAGCTTCCAGTTACGGCGTACAGCACGTGGTACCGCCTCATTATTCCGTAAATTGGATGCTTCCGTCACTTGTGATACTTGAGCCGTTCGGTTTCATGGCATTTTTTGCTATCGCTGGGTATGTTGATTGAAATCGAAGCATAAGGTCAGCTACGTTCATCACGAGCAGCGTCCGTTAACGTGTTTGAATTCTGCTTTTGAACGCGTTCATACTCTTCTAATCCCTGCTCCATCATTGCCTGATGCCCTTTAGCTTGCCGGATCAAAGCCAATCCTAAGATCCAACCGATCGCCAAAGAACCTATGCCAAAAAGTATCATATTGCGCACAATCCAAAAAGGCTGCCCATTGATGTGATCTGCATAGGCCCCAAAGAAAAATAGCGAAGAAGTTAGCGACAAACCAATTATAAGTAACACCCCATAACCAATCTTAAATTTTGGAAACATGGCGGCTAATGCAACTATCGATAGGCGAATTATTAGCTTAATCATTATACGTTCCTTTAAGGGGTGGCATTATCCTGCTTCTTTGGGCGCAGGGTCGTTTATTTTTAATTGGTATTGTACTTATTTGGACTTTTCTTATTCAAAGGCCTCACCCTCGGCGATATAGTTTGGCGCAGGAATACATGCAAAATTTCCCGTAATTCCCACAGTTCCGACCTCTTCCATTTGAGCAGCTGCGTTTAAACATTCTTCTTTTGTATCCATTTCACCAACGGTAAGCAGGCCATTTATCGCTGTGAAAACTAATATCCAGGAATATTGAAACAATCTAATTTTCCTTCTAAGGGGTCAACGTCCTGCCGCTTTTGGCAGTCCCGACTATTGATTAGGTACAACTATGTCTTGAACCTGCGAAACCTAAGCGCAGCCAACGAGGACAGGCATATCCTACACAAACAAAGAACAATAAAAATGACAAATATATTTAATTAAATGTTGCATAGATAAACATTATTCTCCGACCGCCATATTGTGGTTATACGATAAAGCAGAGTCTCCCTGTATCAAACTGGTTCTGGTTCGGCGGTGGATCTCTTAGGTTCAACACCAGCGGCTCAAACGCTTAAGGGCCTTACCTGGAACTTTTGTTACCCTTTAAACACTCAACTTGTTCGGCCCAACATCTCCGGCTTTCTTATTAACGCCATCACCCCGTAAACCTTTGCATAACCAAGCGTATCTGAGCGGCGGTATAGCTAGGCTTTCTACCCTTGCAGCTTTCCGGTTTGTTAGCTTTAGCATGCGCAATACCTTCTAACGGGGCTTTCTTCATCGCTAACTCTTATGGCTTTGCGATTGGTGACATAAAGGTAAGCATTGCATCGCGTGAGGTTGTGGCCAGCGCATCAGATGGCTTGGTCTCAAACGCTAGAAGGTTGAAGATCGCCTTAATGGTAACGCTATAATCCAAGAATAACCGGATATTCTTTTTGGTGTCATCGTCGCTACGACCAAACTGGTCTGCTTTTTCTGGTCATAAAAGCGTCTTCCTCTCGGGGCGAATAAGAGAGATGCCATCGGTTTGGGCGTTCAGCTTGGAAAGTGTAAAAAAAACTGACATTCGCGCATCTGCAATAACCTCTTTTTTTATCAAACCTGACTGTTTTTATTGAGGTGGCTAATGCTTGATGGATTGCGTTGATATGCTGGCTCTCAGATATAAAAACGTCTAACTCATCTGTTAGATCAAATTAATGAGTGGGGTGTCCTGTGCGTTTTGTAGCCTTTGGTGTCCAGTCAATCCCAATTCTAGGGGGTGTTCGTGAGTTGGCTTACCATAATCGGGTATAGCTTTTAGCCACAAATTACTCGCATTCAGCGATGGCAGCAGCCATGCCCATGCCAGTTGCTACATTCACCAACGGCAAAGAAGCCGCTGCAGCCGTACACTCAACTTCACCCCGTATGAGAGGTTTATCGTCTGGCGCTTTCAAGTTGTAATACGCCATAGAGCCGCCGAGCGCTGCTATGATCACGACCAGTGTTATGATTTGGCTAGTGTTCATTAAGTTTATTTTTTCTGCTGCTTTTTCTGCTCTTTGGGTTTTTTACGCTTAGAGTCCCGTAGTTTTTCTTTGGCTTCCGTACTTAGCATAATGGCTACTGCCCGCAGATCTGTTTGCTCTAAGCGTTGCGTTTGCGTGTCACTATTCGTTCGAACTTGCTGTAGTGGATCGTTTCCTGACTTCTGCTTCAGCATCAAGGCATCATTGAAGGCTTTTAGCATTTGGCCCGAGTTTTTATTCAGTTTGGCATCCATACAATAATGATAGCAGAAGAAGCCTGGTTGGTTAAGCAAAGCTTTCATTCGGGTCAGTTGACGCCTGCGCAAAAAAAACATTGATCTGATAGTCTCTGAAGGACGTATCTCTGTTATGATTAAAAACAATAACCGCCCCGCTAAAACCCCGATCAGGGCAAAGGCCGCCAAATTTGCTTTTACGGTAAGCCAATCTGATCGATTGATGTTTGGCATAACGATATACGCGGCTTTGGCGTTTTTACTGATCACGCACAGCTGATTAAGTGTTTTCCTCGCTAATCAGCCAGAGCAAGCAATGATTACAATGCCCCCTGAGCTAAAGATACTCTTGATATATTGCTTGCTGGTAATGCTGATGCTGGTGGTACAATCAATCTTGGCGGTACACCAGCATGGGCTAAGGCCATTGGTTGGTTCAAGAGATGGCATAGAATATACGGGCTTAGCTGACCGAGCCATACGAGCGTTAAACAACACGCTCATCTCGCTTGTATTGATTATTCCCCCGGTTTTCACACTTGCTCTGCTGTCTGTTTCTACCAATATAACCACAGCCGTTTTGCAGGCATTCGTTGTGGTGAGAGTAGGGCACTTTATTGTGTATCTACTTGGGATTTCTTGGATAAGAAGCTGCCTGTGGTGGACGGGTCTTATATGCACCGTTTATTTGTATGTGATCTGTTTAGGTCTTTAGCGAGACGTACGGTTATATCTTTTGCCATGGAAACGGCTTCTCTTCACTCGCGCCAAGCAGAAATGCGAAGGCCTTATCATACCAACTCCTAAAGTTTGAGGCCAGTTCGGTGATAAAGACGTTTTTCTCCTTCGAGATAACAATCCACAGAAATTGCACGAATGCCAAAAATCCTATGATTGTTATGCCAATGTTCATCATTATGCCGATGACAAGCATCTGAAAGCCCCTCATGACAATCTGTTTACGCTCTGATGTTACAAGTTGTGACACTCTGCCCTCCTTTACCAAGGGTGGATATAAGAAGACTATGCTGCGGCTTCAACACCAAGCATCCCCCCCCTTAGCGGGGGCCTGTGGGGGGATGCTCAATAGTGGCGTTTTTGCGCTTAAATATGCGGGGGTGTAGGCATGCAGCCTATCGCGTTTAACTTTTGGTCGTGATCTTGATTAAGATTCGCACGCGCAGTGGCTTTTCTCCAAAATCAGCGTTGAACAGCCCATCCTTGAGCCCGGAACGCATAAGATAAAACTTTCTGCAGAGAATTCTGGTGCCTTCATCGCAGCCCGCAGTATTTACTATTCTATCTGTTCTTGGGCTACTCAGGTTGCGATCTAGTCGTTGTCCCGCCTATGCCCATTGTTGTATTTACGACATAAGCAGTTGAGGGGGTAGCAGAGCCATTGAATTTTTGGCGCACTTTTTGCTCTTTAGGAAGATAAAGCAATAAAGGATCGAAAAAATGTCAGGCTCCCTAATAAGTGCAGATTTAATTATTGAAGGTGACATAAAGAGTGATGGAAACTTGACTGTCGATGGAAGAGTGGTCGGGAATGTCAGCTGCATAAATGTGACGATAAATTCGGGTGGGTTTATTCAAGGAAACATAAAAGCACATCATCTTGTCAGCCTTGGAAGTATTTCAGGGGATATTCACGCCAAAAGCGTTGATCTGAAAGAAGGCTCGACAACTAAGACCAATTTGGAAAGCGATAATCTGCAAGTCAGCTCTGGGGCAGTTCTTCAAGGACAAGTAAATATCAGCGGAGCATCGACTTAACCCTGAAGGGCATAAAATAAAATTACACCTCAAGTCAAAGCGCATATCAGGCGTGGTTTCTATCACAGAGACACCGCTTGCAGATGGTTTGGTTGCCGGGGCGGGTTTGAATTTGGCCTGATGTTTTGTGGTCCGGATCTAGCGTTTGAGAGCAAATATTTTTTAAAGGAACCTTATGGTCCACTATTGGGGGCTAAGCTGCTTACCTCTGATAAACGCCACTGGCGCGAGATAGCGGCTCACGGACCTTTACCTGCTATTATTGGTATCTGTTCTTGATCAAGCGCCTTGGCTAATCTGCCCAACAACAAAGAGCCGTCAGAATAAAACCTTTCCAATATTGGGTTTTAAGAAGTCTGGCTATTTTAAGGTGAGCCTTCTCTATGCGCTTATCTATGCGTGTCTGATTTTTTTCACCTTCTACATAGCCGATGAAGCCGCCCAATTTCACGCCGTTAGAGTTTGCAGCAGCTAATGAAGCATTCGCTCTTGAACTAATTGCTTGGGCTTCTTTTGGGCTCTAAGGGCGTGTGGTTCCACGGGCATAATCAACCCCGGCACGATGAAGGATATATGAAACTTTTGGCGCCGGTAATCTGATCAAAACTCTTCTAAGCCTGATCTCGTGAGGGGCTATTTACAGTAACTTTATCAGTAGGTTATCTATCAGTAGGCTGCTTTAGTCTGGTGATATCTGGAGCGGGTAGCGGGAATCGAACCCGCACCTTAAGCTTGGAAGGCTCTTATGATACCATTTCACCATACCCGCACTCTGATAGCGCGTGATAGAACATGGTCCATGGGGCGTCAAGCGCGAAGATAGGCCTTTCGATGGCGAACATTACAATTCATGTGCACAGGTCTGAAATCGCGGATCGAGAAGGCAGTTTAAAGCGCCATATTCCTCGCAAAAGCTGGCTTGGGCGGTGGTTTACCCTTTGCGCTGTACCGCACCCGGGTGTTTCAACAAGCGGGCAACCTCTGGTCAATATGATCGCGCTCGGCTAGGAACCTTTTATGTTAAACTGCCTAACCTATCCTTGCGCGCAGAACGCTGCCTCGCTGCTTATCGTACATGGGTTATACGGGTCTGCGCGCAATTGGGGCGTGATCAGCAAGCGGCTTTCGGATCAATTTAATGTTTATGCCGTTGACCTGCGCAACCATGGCGATAGCCCCTGGTATGACAGCCAATCTTATCACGATATGGCGCAGGACTTGGCCCAGATCATTCAGCATATTGGCCACCCGATGCATGTTATTGGCCATTCAATGGGCGGTAAAGCGGCGATGGTTTTGGGCCTAACGGAGCCTAATCTGGTTGAGAGATTGCTGATCGCCGATATCGCCCCCGTCGCCTATGGCCATGACCAAAGCCAGTATATTGAAGCGATGCAGCGGCTGGATCTTTCGCAAATAAGCACCCGCGCCGAGGCGCTCCAAGCTTTGGCTGCCGATGTTCCCGATCTCGCTTTGCGAAATTTCTTCCTGAGATCACTGGATTTGAAAGAAAAGCGCTGGAAGCTGAACTTAAAAATTTTGCAGCAAGAGATGCCTCAAATTCTGGGCTTTCCCGAGCTTACCGAAATTTTTCAAAAGCCTTGTTTGATGTTGGCGGGCGCAGAAAGCACCTATGTTGCAAAAGAAATGCGCCCGCGCATCAAGGATCTGTTTCCAAATGCAAAATTTGCCAAAATACCCAGAGCTGGCCATTGGCTGCACGCGGATCGCCCGCGCGCTTTTGAGGCAGCAGCGCGGTTGTTTTTTGCCTGACAGTCTGCCGTTGCTATCATTGAAGAAGTCCGCGGCGGTTTCACACCTTGACCAATCTTTCATTTCAACTCATATCCTCAGTCATGACAGAGCTTAATAAAATTCGAAATTTTTCCATTGTTGCGCATATTGACCATGGAAAATCCACTTTGGCAGACCGGTTGATCCAAGAAACCGGAACCGTCAAAGACCGCGATATGAAAGAGCAACTGCTTGACGCGATGGATATCGAACGCGAACGCGGCATCACCATCAAAGCCAATACGGTGCGCATTGATTATCAGGCAAATGATGGCGAAACTTATGTGCTTAATTTGATTGACACCCCCGGCCATGTTGATTTTGCCTATGAGGTCAGCCGGTCTATGCGCGCGGTTGAAGGATCCTTGTTGGTGGTTGACAGCACGCAAGGGGTTGAAGCGCAGACCCTAGCCAATGTGTATCAAGCGCTTGATGCAGATCACGAGATTGTGCCCGTTTTGAACAAAATAGACCTGCCGGCCAGCGATTGTGATCGGGTGGCCGATCAGATCGAAGACGTGATTGGGATTGACGCCTCCGAGGCGATCCAAGTCAGCGCCAAAACGGGTGTAGGAATTAAAGAGACATTAGAGGCAATCGTAAGCCATCTACCCGCGCCGACCGGTGAGCGGGAGGCCCCTTTAAAAGCGATGCTGGTCGACAGTTGGTATGACAGCTATTTGGGCGTTGTTGTGCTTGTGCGCGTGATGGATGGCACGCTGAAAAAAGGCGAGCGGATTAAAATGTTATCCAACGGGTCAACGCATCATGTTGATCGTATTGGGGTTTTTCGGCCTCAAATGGAGCAGATCGACGCGTTGGAGCCGGGTGAAATTGGCTTTATCACGGCATCGATCAAACAAGTGCGGGACACGCGCGTGGGTGATACGATCACGCATGAGAAAAAAGGTACAGAAGACGCGTTACCCGGCTTTAAGCCCAGCCAACCCGTAGTGTTTTGCGGACTGTTTCCGGTCGATAGCGCAGAATTTGAAGATTTGCGCGACGCCATTGAAAAGCTTTCTTTGAATGATGCCTCTTTTAGCTCAGAAATGGAAACATCTGCGGCCTTGGGCTTCGGGTTTCGCTGCGGGTTTTTAGGCTTGCTACATCTGGAAGTAATCCGTGATCGGATCGAACGCGAATATAATATCGAGCTTATCACAACGGCACCTTCGGTGATTTATCACATATATATGCGCGATGAGACGATGGTTGAATTGCACAATCCGGCCGATATGCCCGATCTCAGCAAGGTTGATCATTTAGAAGAACCCCGTATCAAAGCCACCATTTTGGTGCCGGATGAGTATCTGGGAGATGTGCTGAAACTCTGCCAAGATCGTCGTGGCATTCAAGAAGATCTTACCTATGCTGGAAGCCGCGCAATGGTGGTCTATGACCTGCCGCTGAATGAGGTGGTGTTTGATTTTTATGATAGGCTTAAATCTGTATCTAAGGGCTATGCGAGCTTTGATTATACGCTGACGGGCTACCGCGAAGACAGCTTGGTTAAAATGTCAATTTTGGTGAATGACGAGCCCGTCGATGCGCTGTCGATTATGGTGCATCGTGACCGCGCTGAAACCCGTGGGCGGGCCATGTGCGAGAAGCTGAAAGATCTTATCCCGCGCCATATGTTCAAAATACCGATACAAGCGGCAATTGGTGGCAAGGTGATCGCGCGTGAAACGCTTGCGGCACTGCGCAAAGACGTTACGGCCAAATGCTACGGCGGAGATGCCACGCGAAAGCGCAAACTTTTGGATAAACAAAAAGCGGGTAAGAAAAAGATGCGTCAGTTTGGAAGGGTTGATATCCCTCAAGAGGCCTTTATCTCAGCGCTCAAAATGGATGGTTAAACCTGTTTAAGGCCGTCCAAATTTCACATTGAAAGCAACCTGAAATCGGGCAGATGGCTGCGCGGTGCCAAACAGCGTTTCGCAACCGAGAAAAGGTTGACACAAAATTCCACTTGCGTCGGCCTGATCCGGGCGACACTCTGTAAATTGTATATAGTTTTGCGATAAACAGGTTGGCTTGCATGGCGAAAAAATATCTTCCCGCTCAAATCCTGCTGCATTGGTTGGTTCTGGGCTTTGTGGCGCTGCAATATCTATTGCATGAGCCAATTTCAGAAAGCTTTGAGAAACGCCTCGAAGGCGCTGAGGGGGCAACTTCGGGCCTCGTAGCATTACATATTTTTGGAGGAACCTTGATTTTGGTGTTGATGATGGTGCGTTTACTGCTGCGCTTGTCAAACGAGTTGCCAGCTTATCCGAAAGAAAACGCGCCTCTTCAAAAGTTGCTATCCCAAATCGTCCATTGGTCATTTTACGGGCTTTTATTCTTATTGCCGCTGACCGGGGCCGTTGCTTGGTTTCGGCTGTCTGAGGCAGCGGGTGATCTGCACGAGGCGCTACGGGGGGGGCTTTTGCTTGTGATTGCGCTGCATGTTGGGGCCGCGCTGTTCCATGAATACCTTCAGAAGACACCGATATTACAACGCATGTGGTGGGGTTAGCAGGGCAGGCTTGCAGCTTATAGCCGGGTGCCGCCTGAGCGCCTGTGCTTAAAGCAAGGATCTGGATTGTATGGTACCGTCTCCCCGGTTTGAACGGGGGACCTCTGGATCCACAATCCAGCGCTCTAACCAACTGAGCTAAGACGGCACGTGCAGGCGATGTAACTTTGCTGATACGCGAATGCAAGCTTTAATCCGATCTCGAAGCGGCAAAAGTCAAAAATTCCAATCGCGATCGGCTTGCATAAAATAAGGAGCGCAGGTAAAAAATGATCCGCATATAAGGAGAGGCCACATGGGCATCAATAAGCAATCCGATCTCGAAGCCAATTTGCAGATCGGGCCCACGGATCGCGGTATGGTTCGCATTTATGTTGTTGGCGACGGCATCGAGATGCCTATGGATTTTGACCCGAGCGATGCGGAAGAAATCGCTGAGGAAATTATGGTGGCGGCAAAGGCCGCGCGCGGGCTTTCTGGTTCATCAAACTGACATCTTAATATTGCGCCGCAGGATCGCGAAGAAGTGCCAGGCGCCGCGCTGCGCGCCGCGCAAACCGGTGAATGATAGATTTTCTACGCGCCGGGCTTAAGGTGCTTATGGGCGCGTCGCGCATCAGTTCAGCATCATAGCCATCTGCCCAAAACACGCCTGTCTGCTCAGGCAAAATATCCACCGGAAAATCTGTTGGAACCGCCCAAAAATATTGGTCACACCAGGGCAAGTAATTCTGCCATTTCCCGTCAGACATAAAATCTTCTCGGCTCGATTTACACTCAATAATCCAAATTTCGCTTTTGGTGCCCAAAGCCAGAAGATCCACGCGCAAGCCCTTTATTGGGGGGAATTCTTCAAGGCTTACAAAGCCGAGCCCGGTTAAATGCCGCGCCATTCCCCTTGCCAGCAATTGACCCGTTTTTAATGTTTTCGCAGGTTGTAAATCCATCTTGTGAAAGTGCGGTATCGGGTTTGACTAAGCAAGGTTTGATTGGTTTTATGGGCGAAATATTCACCAAATTATCGGGAAGCCTTGCCATTTTAAAGCGCAAGCACTACGTGACAGTGAGGCGGGTTCTGTTCTTCGCGTCTACGGTTGCATTCCGGTGGCCTTAAGCAATTCCGAGGGAACTGGCTCTGTTTGAACCCTGGTTCATTTATCTGGTGCCCACCTGTACATACAGGTCCTCGGGAATGAGAGAACCCCACGGTTGCTACGGGCCCGCCACTTACTTTCTGTGTTGCAGCGTAAATCTGAAACCGCATCACGTCAAATAAGCACTGTCGTTATAGAGCCTTTTACAGCTTCAAACTGAGCCCGCGCGGAAAAGTAAGATGTTTGGGCGACGGCTCAAAAATGCCTGGGTTAGCTGTCCAACTAGGCCCTTATCGCAATCTGCATCTCTGGCTTAGCGTGAGCTCAAGCGCCATTAATCCAGGGCTAAAGTCAGCGTTGAGCAGATAACTGATAAAAACGCTCCATTAGGCGCTTAACCTTATGGGGTATTTAGAGTTCGGACGCGCGTTCCCTCTGATCTTTTGAGCGGTTATTACTGGCCTAATAGTTTTCAGAATCCTAAATCATGCTTTGGATAGATTGTTAAGTTTTATAAGTGGCGCTGAGCAGATTATGCGCTCTATCTTTTGCATATGTCTCAATTCCTTAAAAGGAATGCGCGCTTGCGGTTCCGGCAGTAGAGAAATGAAAAACGTAGATATTTCTGCTTCACATTCGCGAAAGACTTGTCTATTGCACGTGCGTATAAGTGCGGTCGTGGCGGAATTGGTAGACGCGCAGCGTTGAGGTCGCTGTTCTTTAACCGGAGTGGAAGTTCGAGTCTTCTCGACCGCACCATATTTTCAGTATAACTTATTGTAATTCCTTCGAGTTTAATCATCGAGGGAGACCGTCGTGTTGCACATTCCGTACACAATATGCCGATCAGGCACCTATTATTATAACCGCCATGTACCTAAGCACGCAGTGGGCGCCTATGGTTCATTCATCAGGCAAGCCTTATCCAAATGCCCTGAAGAAGCTGAGGCTTATGTAAAACGTTTGGGTAATGTATTGGAGGGTTCTTGGAGTAATACGACCTCAATACAGCCTGTCGATATTCCAACCATTCTATCCAACTTCAAACCAAGATCCTTCGTTCTGTCAGAGATAGCTGAAGAATATTTGTCATTGCGAGCTATCGATGAGAAGCCACCTCGAGTGGCTCTGTCAGGCTTTATCTCCCTTGCTGGTGATAGAGATGTAAGCCAGCACACACGACAGGATGCCAAGCTGTTTGTCCGTCATCTGGAAATCAAAGGGAACAAGACCGCCACGATTAGAAAACGTATCAACAGTCTGTCTGCTATTCTGAACTATGCCTATGCAGAGCTGGACTTGGATAAGCGCAATCCATTCTCAAGGCTCTTTATCAAAGAAGCAGCCAGAGAATGAAAAGAATGTGAACGAAGGTAACGATAGGAGCGTCTTCTTCTAGAGGGGCCACCCTACACACCCGACACCGAGGTTGCTTGCCGCACAAATGTTGTTAGTTTTTGGCCACCCAAATGTTACCTTCGTAATCTATTGCATTAAACGTATTGAGCGGTACCTGCTTCATCGACTTCATCATCTGAACGTTCTCTGGAGGCATATCCTCTGGAAGCCCATCACACCATTTTTGAACACCACCGTCCTTGGTGCAATATGAAGTGCCATGGAACGGGCAGGTTATGTGGCCATTTTCGTCTATTTCCCCACCAGATAGGGGTAAATTCATATGAGTACAGGTATTTTGAACGGCCCTTACATCACCGTTGAATCTAAACAACAATACGTCATCACCGTCCAATTCGAATTCAATTTTATTTTCTTTTGACAGATCTTTGCTGGCACCTGCACGTGTCCATTTTATTCCATCCTTCACCAGTGCATCATGCTTTTTAGCGACTAGGCTTTCGCCTTTTACCGACTTAATTTCATACAAAGTAATTCTCTCACTAGTACCTTTAAGTTTCGTTCTAATGAAATCTTCCACCTCAACTCTATCTTGGATTTGGTTATAGGCGTTTTCTGTAATAAGCATTGTCGTATCTGCTTCTTTGTTGGCACTTTCTGCTCTAGCAGCCATATTCACGGTATCACCAATGACGCTTAATCTTTCCGTGCCCCTGCAACCTAGCATTCCGATTATGGCTTCTCCAAAATGAATTCCAATTCGAATTTTGAATTCTTCATCAAAGTTTTCTTCGACGGTACTGGCAAAGTTTTTCAGGTCTGACTGCAATTCTAATCCAGCTTTTACAGCCCGAAATGTTTCATCGCCTTCACCATCAAGCCCAAATATTGCCAGAAATGCATCACCAATATAATTATTAATTTCACCGCCATTTTTCATGACGATATTACCCGAAAAATCAAAATACTTGTTTAATAGATACATCACGTCAAACGACGCTAGTCTCTCACTTAGTGGCGTAAAGTCCTCAATATCCGCAAATAAAATCGCAACTTGTTTGTTAGATCCAATTGAGCCAGATGATTGCATTGCTGCCTGTGCAAACTTTATATCTGCTTGGTTCTTAAATAACTTCCGTATTTTTGCGTCCCCACTTAATAGCGTTTGGCAAGCCAGGCGTACATCATCTGGGAAATCAAGCTTGTCAGCTATAAGCTGTTCTTTCTGAGACCGCTCGGAACAATTTTCTAAGCCATTCAGGATTTGTACTCGACAGGTAGAGCATCGTCCGAGACCGCCGCAGACATGCAAGTGTTCAACTTGGTTTTCATTTGAAATTTCAAGAATGCTTTGGGCCTCTGAAAATTCAACTTCACGTTTTTCATCGGCATAAGTTAACTTTGGCATATTTTTCAAAGGCTCCATTTTTTATTATTATGGAACGCTCAGAAAGCATCGTAAAGACAAACTAACGTTTAACCTGTGCTCAACTCCGCCGAATGCTTACCGGAAATTTAATATTTTCATTAATTCTTACGATTTTCAAAAACTCATGTTAATCTTTCTGAGTTGTTAACCAGAAATAGGAGAGAGTAACATGTCGTCAATTGAGACAAAAGCATGGTCAAACCCTGATGAAGCGATGACACCCGACAAAACACATGCTGCAACTATTAAATTTGGACCAGTTAATATCACGAAAGCAAATATGCAGCCGGGATGGAAATGGTCTGAGTGCATTAAACCTCATGTTGGAACTGACTCCTGTCAGGCCGGCCATATCGGCGTGCTTATGCAGGGGAAAATTCACGTAGTTTGCGACGATGGTTCCGAAGAGACAATCTCTGCGGGTAGCGCTTATAGAATTGCACCAGGTCATGATGCATGGGTTATAGGCGATGAGCCTGCTCTCGGCATTGAATTTTCAACTACAGAAAAAGAGTTTGCAGCTTGGACAAAGGGCTGAAGCAGTAAGATGCTATTTAATCAAGTGATGCTCAGCGCTTACAAATGCTGAGCGTTACTAAAATTCTATCAAAAACAAAAGGAGGGAAAATACGATGAATGATTTTGCCGAATTGAAAGAGAAAGCAAAAAAAACATGGTCTGATTTTGCCTCTATGGAGAATTTCACCGGTGTCGCTGCACCGAAGCTCGTGCGGTTTGCAGGAGTTTTATCAGATAGCCGAGTTCTAGATGTTGCCTGCGGTACCGGAGTAGCGGCTCTAACCGCAGCAAGGTCAGGCGCAAAAGTGACGGGAGCTGACTTAACGCCTGACTTGATAGCCCGAGCAAATGAAAACAACAAAATCCTAGGGCTAGATATAGATTTTCATGAGGCAGACGTAGAAGACTTACCATTCCAAAATGAAAGCTTCGATATTGTTCTTAGTCAGTTTGGGCATATGTTTGCGCCTCGACCCAATGTCGCAATAAAAGAAATGTTACGAGTGCTGAGGCCTGGCGGAACAATAGCATTTTCAAGCTGGCCTCCAGAGTTGTTCATGGGGCAATTCTTTCAGATTAATGCTAAATATGGACCGCCGTTACCCGATGGCGCTGCAGCGCCAGTACAATGGGGGTCTGTCGAAACAATCAAAGAGAGACTTCAAAATTTGGTTCATGATTTAACATTTGATCGTGATAAGCTTGAGATGCCGGGACTAAGCGTTGCACATATTCGTGCTAATTTTGAAAAGGGCGCAGGTCCTCTTAAGAGAATGGTAGAAGCTTTTGCTGAGGAACCAGAGAAGCTTTCAAGTCTACGAAATGAGATTGATGAGGCCATTTCTGAATATTTTGAAGATAACCTTTTACGCATGGACTTTCTAATGGCGAAGGGCAAAAAATTTAACCAGTAAATATTTGACGAAGAACAAATCTGGTTGACACACACAGCTCCCCTCACTGTCAAAGTTTAAGTATATATAATGGCCACAAGGGCATGGGCCATGCGGCGCCAACTACTGTTGACCAGTGAGGGCGTCACCTGCGTAGCCTGAAAACAAAGTTTTTATAAATTTTTTTGTAAAAACGTTTGGTTTTACCTGACACACCCGACACCGATTACCCAACTTCTTATATGATTCATTTACTCTTGTGCTTTGATAAACTTTATCAAGCGACCTGACCTGCCATCCTCCAAGGCCCAGATGGCACCATCGCTTCCAAGCTCCACGTCACGTACTCGTTGCGACCAACTGAATCGCTCCGCTTCAACTGGTAGATCATTTTTGAACTCTATCCTTACGAGTGCTCTGCCCTTTAATCCTCCAAGGAAAGCATCCCCGTTCCAATCCGGGAATTCATCCCCTTGATAAAAAAATAGGCCAGAAGGAGCTACTGTGGGAACCCAAAATAATTTTGGCTTTTGAAATTCTGGTCGAGTATCGTGCGTTGGGATAACTGCACCACTATAGTGGTTACCTTCCGACACTATCGGCCACCCATAGTTTGCTCCAGGAAGGATTAGATTCAGCTCATCGCCATGCTTCGGCCCCATTTCATGAGCCCAAAGTTCATTCTTATGATTAAATGCAATTCCTAGCGAGTTTCTGTGACCAATCGACCAAAATGTTTTTGCTAATTCTCCCTTGTCTTGGAAAGGATTATCGCCGGGTACGGATCCATCATCATTTAAACGAATAATCTTTCCTAATGCTTTATCCCAGTGTTGAGCGGGCGTTTGCTCTTGCCTATCGCCGGAAGTTATGAAGATTTTGCCTTCATGTTTACTTCCCTGTTGTCCCAAGGTGATTTTATGTGAGAAGTGACCTTTTCCAGATCTCGCCGGGGTTTGGTTCCAAACTGTTGTAATGTTTTCTAACTTTGGTGAATGTTTTATATTTAATTCTGCCCTAACCACAGTGGCGTATCGTGTATCGCCTGCGGTATCTGAGGAAATATAAGATATATAAATAAATTTATTTTGTTTGAAATTTGGGTGAGGAACAACGTCGCCTAAACCGCCTTGACCACCATACAAGACTTTGGGAACGCTGGCGACTAAAGACTTTTCACCATTTGTATTAACCAGCCAAAGATCACCAGATTTTGTCGTAACTAGTAGTCGGTCAGGCGAAATAAAGGACATGGCCCAGGGGTTTTGAAACCGTTCAACTACACTCCCCTTTATTTTTGAGCCCTGATTTCCTTCAATAATGTTATTCGCCAGCGCATGTGTGGCTAAGCCCATCAAAGCAACATAAATTAGCAGCCGCATTTGTACTCCAATTTCAATATATCTACTTTAATTTGAAACTTAGATGCTTTTATGATCAACCCTAAATCCAAAAAGAATTAATATGAAACTCAAATGAAAATCCCTATTGATTAATATTTTTATTATGTTTCGCCTAAAAAAGGCGATTTGAAGAGTTTTGTCGGTCTCATTTATTTAACTTTGATGAAATGACTTTGAGGTCTAGCCTAGTGATGTAGAATTTTGTGACCCAAAGTGTCACAAAGTGACCATACACAAAAAGGGAGGAAACGTTATGGGTGAACCGAATTTTATTGTGATAACCGGAGCGACAAGCGACACCAACGATAGAGCAGGCTTAATGGGTGCAATGGGTGATTTCGCCCAAGAATGCAAAGACAATGGCGCCATGCGTATTACATACGGCAGCGTTCTAAGTGGCAAGCATCCAAACGCCTTAATATTTATTCAATTCTTTGAAAGCCTAGCAGGGTTTGAGAATGTGATGAAGGCCATTCCAAACTCAAAACCGTATGAGAGCATGATTAAGGATCATGCAACAAAACCTTTTGTTCGCAATGTTATGCAGAGCAAAGCAATACCCTTTGAACCTACGCTATCACCCATGCCGAACTATTTAGTTCTTACTCGAGCAAGGCCAAAGACTTTAAATGAGGCCGAAGTGATTAACTTATTATCGTCCACCACTTCAACGTTTAAAGATCATGGGGCTCAAACATTAAGGTTTGGCCATACCGTGACAGGAAACGATATTGGGACTTATCTACTGGGCGTCACATATCCCTCAATGGCTGCAATTGAAGCAACATACACTGAGCTTGCAACCAATCAGGCCTTTGCCAAACTTTCTGCAGGTATTGATATTGATATGAGATCGATAGTGAAAATTGCAGGTATACTTTAAAAAGTTTCCAGGTTACGCGCTGACCATACAAATGGTTAACACACCCCCAGCTCACCTCACTGTCAAAGCTCAAGGATATATAACGGGCATAGAGGGGGTGTGGCGTATGCGTACCCCCTTTGTGGTAACCACTTATTGTAGCGAAACAGGCTGCTTACCATTTGGAGTGAGTTTTACGAAATCGCGACATTGAAGGGTCTTCTATCGTCCCACCTCTTGAACATTTTTTGTCACACATTTGGTCCACATTGGCACGTCATTATGGATGGATCATGTGTTGACAGGATGTCCTCACCGTGTGACTCCATATGCAGGAATTGATTTAGGTATCTGAAATTAAATAAGTACTTCTTTAGCGTTTTTTATTGCGGCCGGTTTTTATATCTCGGCATTTGTGAAAACCTACAGACGAAATCGGCCTCCTCTTCACGAATGCCCAAAAGCTTCCAGGCTCCAGTTATCTTTTACTGCAAAAATTACGGACGACATTTCTGTAAATAACGCGGCCATAGCAATTTCCTTAACAGGCTGTTGAACAGATCAGTGACCAAAATTTGCTAAAAGGGTAAACCGGGCAGGAGATTACTCATTCTCAGCGCGCGCCGCCGCCGATCTTTTGAACCATTATTATAATTTTGTGTTGTTCGAAGGCTTAGGTGAGGTCTACGCAGATTACTAAGATGACGCGGGTTTGATGCCATTTTAGAGCGGGTCAAGCTGATCTTTTTGGCCACAATGTGTTTGCATTGAGCACCAGCCAAAGCTCACAGAGGCTGAACCTCTGTACGCCTCACATATGCGATTTATTTTCATAGATGCGTCTTAGTAAAATGCATTTTTGATAGTGGCGCTTACAAGTTTAAGAAGTTTAGGGCTGCGACTAAGACGGCCTGCTTATGATTAAAATACATATCCTTTCACCTCGAGCTTAACCGCTGAAAAATCACAAACCGGGCCCTTTTAACAGTAAACCACATTTTGTTCTAAGGCGCGCAATGCGCCTTAACGGCATAATTTACGCTCTGGATTGAGACATGCGAAATTTTGCAAAGTTCTGACGGTTTTCGATAGGTCAGATGAAATACCTAGGCTCGCTTACTCCCGTTAAGGGCAATATGCGTTCTAAAATTGCTCTATTTTTTGAATTTGGTCGGGCTAGCAGGACTTGAACCTGCGACCTTCCGTCCCCCAGACGGACGCGCTACCAGACTGCGCCATAGCCCGCCAATACCGTTCTTCTTAGTGATTTTCTTCGGCAGGGCAAGCGAAAAAGACGAGATTTAAGGGGTGTTGTGCCTTTTACTATAGCTGCCCCATATCGCCGCCATGCGCTGCATCAATGGCGCTAAATCTGTTTTTTGCGTTTTGCTTAAAGGGGGCATCTGCCGGATGTGATGTTTTATAGCGCCAAAATTGGGTGCGATATTAAACGGCGCTGTCACTGGCTCAGATCTCGGTGGATTGTCAGCTTCTGTATCCGCCCAAAAGTTTGAGCTTGGTTCATAATCATCGAAAAGCGAAGCCTGTCTCGCATCGCCGCTGGGGAAGGGGGGCGTTTTGCGCCCCACAGATTTCTTTTGCGGTGGGGATAGCGGCGAAGGCTCGATTTCTGGCGAGGGCTCAGTTTTTGGCAAGGGCAATGGGATCACTTTTGTGCTGGTATCGATCAAACGTTCGGCAGAGACGTTCACATCTTCAATCGCGGCAATATTGGGCGCGTCATCACTTGGACGGGCAGCCGCCTGATCGTTTCGATCTTTCATAAAACTAGGGGTCTCAGATAATGCGGCAACATATTTCACCCCGCGTTTGTTCAGAATTTTTTTTGCTGCTTTGATGCTTTCGCCATCTTCATGTAGTAGTTTTTTTATGCCGCCGATCAGCAGCATATCTTTGGGGCGATAATACCGGCGCCCGCCTGCGCGTTTCACGGGTTTGATTTGACTGAACTGGCTTTCCCAAAACCGCAATACATGCGTGGGTATTTCAAGCCAATCCGCAACTTCGCTAATCGTCCTGAACGCTTCGGCGGTTTTTTCCATTGCCCAGCGCCGCCTTAACTTTTATTTCCCAATGCGACTTTTTCTTTCATCAGATGCGACGGACGGAACGTGAGCACGCGCCTTGGTGTTATCGGAACTTCCTCCCCGGTTTTCGGGTTGCGCCCAACCCGCGCGGTTTTATCGCGCACGCTGAACGTTCCAAAAGATGAGATTTTGACCTGTTCGCCTTTTGTCAAAGCGTCGGACATGTGGTTGAGCAAGCTTTCTACAAGCTCAGCGCTTTCATTTCTGGACAGGCCCACTTCTTTAAAAACAGCTTCGCTCAGATCCATTCTGGTCAATGTTTTATCGCTCATTGTCGCTCCCAGTTTTACGTGAGTGTAAAGGCGAGTGAATTTGCGAGTCAATATCACAGCTTCAGCAGATCACCGATTTACGTGGTTTTTTAACGTTTTGGGGCTCGGATGCTCAACTCTACCACCTTAAGACGACCGCACCCCAAGCCAGTCCACCTCCGATGGCTTCGGTGACGATCACGTCATTCTTTTTGATTTGACCGCGTTCTTTGGCAACCGAGAGCGCCAGGGGAATCGATGCTGCAGAAGTATTGCCATGGTCTTGAACGGTTGTCACAACGCGCTCGGGGTCGATCCCCATTTTCTTAGCAGTCCCTTGGATAATGCGAATGTTGGCCTGATGTGGAACAACCCAGTCGATCTCATCGGCAATAAGCTGGGCTTTTTTCATTGCCGCTTCGGCGGTTTGGGCCAGCTTTTCCACAGCGTGTCGGAACACTTCTTTGCCATGCATTCTCAAATGTCCGGTCGTTTGATGCGAAACACCGCCATCAACGTACAGAATATCGCGGTAAGCGCCATCAGAGTTCAAATCAACAGCAAGCACTCCGCGATCGCCTTTATCGCCCTTGCCGTCTTCGGCCTCAAGAACCAACGCGCCTGCGCCATCGCCAAATAAGACGCATGTGCCGCGATCCGTCCAATCCATCAATTTGCTGAAACTTTCGGCGCCAATCACCAAGATGCGTTTGGCCTGCCCGGCGATGATTTGCGCATTGGCATTTGCCAATGCATAGATAAATCCGGCGCATACCGCCTGCACATCATAGGCAAAGCCGGTTTTCATTCCGAGACCTGCTTGCACCATGGTTGCCACGGAAGGAAAGGTAAGGTCTGCGGTTGAAGTTGCCACGATTACCGCGTCGATATCATTGCTTTGCAAATCGCTGTCTTTAAGGGCGGCTTTGGCGGCTTCAATCGCCATATCAGATGTGGTTTGTCCATCTGCCACGAAATGCCGCTGTTTGATCCCAGAGCGCGCTTGTATCCAGGCGTCGCTGGTGTCCAATTGTGCTTCAAATTCTGAGTTCGGCACCACTCTTTCGGGCAGGTAATGGCCAACGCCCCGCACAACGGCTCTTACTGTCATTCTTATTCCGTTTCTTGCTCTGTGGTTGGGACATCGTGGGGTATTGTGTCAACAGATGCAAGCCGCGCGGCCAGATTTTGAGAAAACTGCGATTGCGCGAGATCTACAGCCAGTTTCACAGCGGCAGATATCCCCAGCGCATCTGCGGATCCATGCGATTTTACAACCGTGCCGTTCAGACCAAGAAACACGCCGCCATTTACCTGTCTTGGATCAATGCGTTTTCGCAGCCGTTGCAGAGAGGTGATGGCCAATATTTGGGCCAACCGAGATAGGGGCGAAAACTTAAACGCCTCGCGCAGCAGTAAACCGATCAGGCTGGCCGTGCCTTCGCCGGTTTTTAAGGCGACATTGCCGGTGAACCCGTCTGTTATAATCACATCCGCTTTGATGCCAGGAATATCACCGCCTTCGACAAAACCCACGAAGCTAAAATCGTGATCCTCGGCATTTCGGCTGATCAGCGCATGCGCTTCGCGCAGCTCTGGGCGGCCTTTATTATCTTCGGTACCAACGTTTAAAAGGCCAACGCGCGGGCGCGCAAGAGCCAAACCGGTGCGGGCGTAAGAGGCGCCCATAAGCGCGTATTGCAAAAGATCCCGAGCATCGGCCCGGATATCGGCGCCAACATCCAGCATAACGTTAAATCCTTGCGGGTTGTTGGACGGCCATAGGATCGCGATCGCGGGGCGGTTCACGCCTGGCAACTTGCGCAAACGGATCACGCTGAGCGCCATTAACGCACCGGTATTGCCACAGGAAACGCAGACCTCTGCTTCGCCGTTGCGCACCGAATCGATGGCAGACCACATCGAGGTATTTTTTCCCGATCTTAATACCTGGCTAGGTTTATCATCCATTGAAACAACATCGCTGGTGTCGCGTATGTCAACGCGGCCCCACAGAGCCCGGCGCTTGGCTACTTGCAGGTCCAGCACCGATTTCTTGCCGTGAATGATGAAATGCAGATGCGCATTCTGTTTTGCGGCTCGGGCAACGCCTGCCACAACCGCGGCAGGGCCTCGATCGCCCCCCATCGCATCAATGCTGAGTACAATTTTATCGGCCGCCCCCTTCGTATTTTCAATCGAAGTGGTCATTTGCGCCCGCCTTCGGCCGTTTAGGCCGCGTCTTCGTCCAGATCGATCTCATCTACCAGAGCAATGACTTCACGCTCTGCGTAATGCCCGCATGATGCGCAGACGTGATGCGGCCGCTTGAGTTCGCCGCAATTTGGGCACTCATTTGGATTGGCCGCAGAAAGGGCGTCATGGGCGCGACGATTGTTCCGGCGCGATTTGGATACTTTATTCTGTTGGACGGCCATGCCTGAACCTCGTTTGCTCGGAACCCAGTCCCGCGTTAGTGTAAAATTATCTGCCGCGCATACATCTAATTGTGGGTGCGTTACAACCTTCTTTTTGCAACTATCGACAAAAAACCCGGCTATTTCGCAGTTTATCCGGCTTGGATATCCATAATTATTGCTCTTTGTCCATTTTCGCACGCAGGGCAGCCAGCCCCGCGAAAGGTTTAGGAGGGTCTTCTGGAAAGGCTGTTGTGCCGGCCGGAGCAGCTTTCACGCTGCCTAATTCAGCGCCCGCAGCGCGTGGGTATTCCGGAACCTCTAAAGCCAAAGCTTCTTGCAATATCTCCATCAGCTCAAAGCTTTCTGGCAGCGGCTCAAGCGAATCGTCAGGATTCGAGATCAGTTCGGCCTCTTCGCTCTCTTCCAAGGGTATAAGTTGATCTTGTGGAACAAAATGGCGCAAAACTTTTGTATCGATACGGGTCACCACAGGGGCAAGCGTCACGACACATTCCTGCTGTATGGTTGCCCCTAGAGCGCCCTGAAGCACCCATTCAAGCGCTCCGGTTGCGCTGAGCGTGCCCGTTAGCCGTAGTTTTTTGAGGCCTTTAACCGATAAGGTCGCAGCCATGAGCGCGCAATCCGTTTCATTCGGGCGTAGATCGAAAGCCTGCGGTTTTTGACCATTCAGCTCGCTTCGGCGGATTATTGCGTCTGGTGTAGTGAATTCGGGCATGTTTATAACAACATCCTTTAGAGAAACATTTACTTGCGCTAGGGTTTGGGCATAAAGATCAAATCACAGCGAAACAAGAGGCGAGATATCATTCGATGCGTAGGGCAGGGTTTCAGATCATATCCGCACTGGTTTTGGTGACGTTGAGCGCCTGCGCCGGACAAATCCGCAATCACGGTTACATGCCGGCACCCGATCAAGTGGCCGATGTTTTGGTCGGCGTCGATACGCGCGCCAGCGTAGAAGAGCAATTGGGGCTGCCCACCACAGAAGGTTTGATCGAACAAGACGCATATTTTTATGTGCGCAGTCGATTGCAAAATAAAGGCTTACGGGGCGCTGAAGAAATTGAACGGAATATTTTGGTGGTCAGCTTTGACAAAAATGATGTGGTGAAAAACATCCAACGATTCAGCTTGTCGGATGGTCAAATCGTGGCGTTGCAACCGCGCGTCACGCTTCCTCCAAGGGAAGAGAAGGGGATGTTCAGCCGTATCCTTTTATCGATAGGATCCCCGGATGCCGCTTCGGTCATCAACGAATAAACCCGATTGCAAGGAAAAGGCCAGCACTGTGGCAGAGATCGAGCGGTTTTTGCTGTGCTGCGCGCGCGCGAATGATCCACGATTTGTCAGGGATGTGGCTGGGCTATCATGTTGAAAAAAGCTAAATATGCCGCCAGACTTGCTGAAAACCTTCAAGATGTTCACTCTGCACAAGCGTTGCGGTGTTTAGCGTTTAATTTGCGATCTGAAACTGGTCTTGATCAAGACCGGTTCGATGATATTTGCGCGCATATGCTGATCGAAGAGGTTGCAACAGGTGCGCTTGTATGTTGTTTCAGGCTGCTCCATCTAAATGGCGGCAGCGATATCGAAAAAAGCTATTCTGCGCAGTTTTATGAGCTATCAGCTTTGCAAAGCTTTGACGGAAAACTGGTTGAAATGGGGCGTTTTTGCATCCATCCGCAAAATCAAGACCCCGATATCCTGCGGGTGGCTTGGGGTGCGTTAACCCAGTTTGTTGATGCGCAAAAAGTAGATTTTCTGTTTGGATGCACGTCGTTTCGCGGCACTGACACGAAAGCCTATCTGGATGCGTTTGCGATGCTGCGCGACAAGCATCTGGCGCCAAAGCGGTGGTTGCCGCGGGTGAAGGCGCCCAATGTGTTTGAATTTGCGGCGCGCTTGCGGCGAAAGCCTGATGTTCGGTTGGCGATGCGTCATATGCCGCCTTTGCTGCGCAGCTATTTGTTAATGGGCGGTTGGGTCAGCGATCATGCTGTTGTAGATAAACATATGAACACGCTCCATGTATTTACCGGGGTTGAGGTCGGCCGAATCCCGCCAGCGCGCAAACGGCTTTTGCGGGCGCTCTCTTGACCTTTTAGAGTAAGCCGCATAGCTGGCGGGCTATGGCACGTACTCCGCTTTTGCAGTTAAAAGATATTTCCCTGACCTTTGGGGGCAATCCGATTTTTGACGGGATGGATCTGATCGTTCAACCGGGCGACCGTGTGGCGCTTGTGGGGCGCAATGGATCTGGAAAATCGACCTTGATGAAAGTGATGAGCGGTCTGGTCGATGCCGATCGAGGCAACCGTGTTTTGGCGCCGGCAAGCTCGGTGGGCTATATGGAACAAGATCCGCAAATGACTGGGTTTGACACTTTGGGCGATTTTGCGATGAGCGGTTTGGAACCGGGTGATTATTATCGCGTGGAGCGCGCCGCAGAGGGGCTTAAGTTTCAACCGGACCGCCCGGTAGCGACGGCGTCAGGTGGCGAGCGTCGACGCGCAGCGCTGGCCAAGCTGATGGCAGAAGCGCCCGAATTGATGCTGCTCGATGAACCGACCAACCATTTGGATATTGAGGCGATCTCATGGCTTGAAGAAGAGCTGCGCAGCACCCGCGCGGCGTTTGTTCTGATCAGCCATGACCGGCGGTTTCTCGAACGTCTGACGCGGGCAATCCTATGGATTGACCGTGGCGCGGTGCGCCGCAATGAAGTTGGCTTTTCTGGGTTTGAGGCCTGGCGCGATAAATTGTGGGAAGAAGAAGACATCCAGCGCCATAAATTAGATCGGAAGATTAAATCGGAAGCGCGCTGGGCTGTTGAGGGCATCAGCGCGCGGCGTAAGCGCAACCAGGGCAGGGTGCGCGCCCTACAAGATTTGCGCAGCGAGCGATCGTCAATGATCAAACGGCAGGATCGCGCGGCGATGGCACTGGAGGCGGGGCGCAAATCGGGCCGCAAAGTGATCGAAGCAGAAGCAATCGGCAAGCGTTTCGGGGATCAAGAGCTGTTCAAAGATTTTTCCATCAAAATTCAACGGGGTGATCGTGTTGCTTTTGTTGGCCCTAATGGGGTGGGGAAAACAACGCTTCTGAAAATTTTATTGGGTGAATTACCCGCCGATAAAGGCAGCGTCGTCTTGGGAACCAATCTGCTGGTCTCTGTGTTTGATCAAACCCGCGCGCAGTTAGACCCTGAGATGAGCCTTTGGGACAGTCTGACCGGCGATCCAGAGATGCGCGTCTCAGGAAAAGCCGACCAAATTCTGGTACGCGGTCAACCCAAACATGTGGTGGGATATCTCAAAGAGTTTTTATTTGATGAAGCGCGCGCGCGCGCGCCCGTGAAATCGCTTTCTGGGGGCGAAAAAGCCCGCTTGCTCTTGGCCAAAATCATGGCGCGGCAAAGCAATCTTTTGGTGTTGGATGAACCAACCAATGATTTGGACGTGGAAACGTTGGATTTGCTACAGGAGCTCTTGGCGGATTATGACGGGACCGTCTTGCTGGTCAGTCACGATCGCGATTTTTTGGATCGCACGGTCAATATGACGGTTGCGCTGGAAGGGGATGGCCAGGCCACGCTTTATGCAGGGGGCTGGTCGGATTATCAATCACAGCGCAAGCCGCAAACCGAGCCTCTCGAGATCGCTGAAAAAAGAAAGATGAAAGATACAGCGCAAGACGTTGATAAAAGTCATGAAAATTCTTTATCGTTTACCGAGAAACACCGCTTAAAAAGTCTTCCAGACTTGATCGCCCGCCTTGAGGCCGAGATTGTAAAGCTTGAAACGTATCTATCAGAGCCTGATCTGTACTCGGCTGCGCCGTTAAAGTTTGAAAAGGCAACGCAAGCATTGCTCGAGCGTCAAAACGCCCTTTCTGAGGCTGAAGAAGACTGGCTAATGCTCGAAGAGCGCTCACAGGGGTGACTTGCCGCGTTTGCGTTCATCTTAGAAGGCGCGCGGCGCCCAATAAGCGCGTTTGAGCTTGACCTTTATTGCTTTGCCGCTGCAGAACAAACCATCCATGCGCGGATATCACGGATGATGCGAAGAAATTGCAAGGAGCCTGCAATGGTGAATATGCCCGCCCCCAAAGGTCAGTTGACGGCCAATCGCCCTTTGGCCGATTTAACTTGGATGCGCGTTGGTGGCCCCGCTGATTACTTTTTTCTTCCAGAAAGCAAAGAAGATTTATCGCATTTTATCAAATATTTATGCAGCCATATTGATGTTTTTCCGATGGGGGTTGGAAGCAATGTGATTGTGCGTGATGGTGGGGTGCGCGCTGTTGTCATACGGTTGGGGCGCGCGTTTAATCACATTGAAATTTCGGGCAATCAAATCAGGGTTGGCGCGGCCGTTCTGGATGCGCATCTTGCCAAACAGGCGGCACAAGCTGGGCTAGATCTGACGTTCTTGCGCACCATACCCGGTGCGGTTGGCGGCGCTGTGAAAATGAATGCGGGCTGTTATGGCACCTATGTGGCCGATGTTTTGGAAACCGTTGAGGTGGTGTTGCGCTCTGGTGCGTCCAAAACCTTACCCGCTAAAGATCTTAATTTGCGGTATCGCGCTAGCGATCTTCCCGCGGGTTGTGTTATTACGGCCGCCACGTTTCGCGCCAAGGCAGGTCATCCAAAGGATTTGGCCGCGCGCATGCAAGATCAGCTGCTCAGGCGGGATCAATCGCAACCGACAAAGCTGCGCAGCGCGGGCAGCACGTTTCGCAATCCGGCCGGGTTCTCCAGCACGGGGCAGCCTGATGATGATCACAGCTTAAAGGCATGGAAAGTGATTGATGAGGCGGGCTTGCGCGGCGCGCGCATCGGCGGCGCGCAAATCAGCCCGCAGCACGCAAATTTTATGATCAATACCGGAGATGCCAGCGCCAAAGATTTAGAAGATTTGGGCGAAATGGTGCGAAAAAAGGTTTTCCAATCCAGCGGAATACAGCTAGAGTGGGAGATTATGCGGGTTGGTGATCATCAACCGGAATGACGCCTGAAAACAGGCGCGAATAAATCGGCTCACAGGGCCGGGTAAAGGCGAAGCGGGTATGTCGAGCAGGGCAACCCAAAAAGTGGCAATGTTAATGGGGGGGCTTTCCGCCGAGCGCGGAGTCTCTCTTGTCAGCGGGCGCGAATGCGCTGCCGCTTTGCGGGGCGAAGGATTTGAGGTAATTGAGCTGGACGCTGGCGCAGATCTTGCCCAGCGGCTTGAGGATCTGCGCCCCGATGTTGCGTTCAATGCGCTGCATGGTCGCTGGGGTGAGGATGGCGCGGTTCAAGGCCTTCTTGAATGGTTGAAAATCCCCTACACGCATTCGGGTGTTTTGGCCTCTGCTTTGGGAATGGATAAGCAGCGCTCAAAAAAAGCGTTTGTTGAGGCGGGGCTGCCCGTGGTCGACAGTAAAATCGTAGCAAAATCAGATGCCGCCAGCCAGTTTTTGCTGCCCGCTCCTTACGTGATCAAGCCCAATAATGAAGGCTCGTCTGTTGGGATATATTTCGTTCAAGACGGGGCTAACGTTTTGCCGGATCTTGGCGATGACTTGCCCGATCTAGTTATGATAGAGCGGTTCGTGCCGGGGCGTGAATTAACCACCACCGTGCTAGATGATCAAGCCTTGGCTGTCACGGATATTATCACCGAAAAATGGTATGATTATGCCGCCAAATATCATCCGGGGGGGTCCCGCCATGTGGTGCCAGCGGATGTGCCGGCTGAGATCACTGCCGCCTGTTTGGAGTATGCGCTGCGCGCGCATCAAGCGTTGGGGTGCCGCGGTTTGAGCCGAACTGATTTTCGCTGGGATGAAACGAAAGGGCTAGAAGGGTTGATCTTGCTCGAAACAAATACGCAACCGGGCATGACCCCCACCTCGCTAAGCCCCGAACAAGCTGCCAGCGTTGGCATTGGCTTTGGGGCGCTGTGTCGGCGTATCGTGGAGGATGCTGGATGCGATCGCTGATTGGCAGGCCGAAGCGGCAAGAGGATCCTGCACCCTCGCGGCTGGCCTATCGTCTGCACAGGATTATGCTGCGGCCGGTCTTAAGATTTGCAGTGATTTACGGGCTGCCCGTCGGTCTAATGCTGGCCGCGCTTGGGGTTTATTTTGGCGATCAGCAGCGCCGGGATGCGGTGCGTTTGATTTACAATCAGGCGGCTACGCTGTTTGTCGAGCGACCCGAATTCATGATTGATTTAATGTCGATCAGCGGCGCCAGCGATGATGTGGCGCAAGATATTCGCGAGGTTTTGAATATTGATTTTCCGATCAGTTCTTTTGATTTGGACTCTGCGCAGATGCGCGAAACGATCTTGGGGCTCGATCCTGTAAAAGAAGCACGGGTGAATGTACACTGGGGCGAGATGGTCCAGATCGAGATAGAAGAGCGGCGTCCGGCTATTATTTGGCGCCGCCGCGAGGCGCTTGAATTGCTGGATGAAACTGGCGCCTACGTTCGCACTGCGTCCTCGCGGCTGGATTACCCGCAGCTGAATTTGATCGCGGGCGCCGGGGCGGATCAACATGTGGCCCAAGCCTTGGCACTTTACGCTGCGGCGCGCCCCTTAGCAGAGCGGTTGCGGGGTATGGTTTACGTGGGGCAGAGACGCTGGGATGTTGCCTTGGATCGCGATCAACGCTTGATGTTGCCCGAACGCGATCCTGTGCAAGCCTTAGAGCGCATCATTGGCTTGGATCAGGCGCAAGATCTTTTGGCCCGCGATATTGAAGTGGTGGATATGCGCCTTGAAAAACGAATGACCTTGCGCCTTGGAGAAGAGGCGCTTTTGGGATCTCAGGACGTGATACAGATGAAGACTGGAGACTAAAGATGGCAGGGCTTTATGAATCTCAACGTGCTATGCGGGCGATGCGCAAAGCAGCATTGCAGCGTGGAGTGATCGCTGTTTTGGATATGGGCACTGCGAAAATTGGATGTTTTATCCTGCGCTTTGAAGGCAGCGGGGCCTCTGAGGGCTTTGATGGGGTCGGCTCGTTGGCGGGGCAATCCGAGTTTCGCGTGGTGGGCGCGGCAACCACCCAGTCTCGCGGTGTGGAATTTGGCGAGATTATATCGATGCCTCAAGCCGAGCGCGCCATTCGTACGGTTTTACAATCCGCGCAGAAAATGGCGCGGTTGCATGTGGATCACGTGATTGCCTGCTTTTCAGGCGGCGCCCCGCGGTCTTATGGCGTGACGGGCGAGGTCAACGTGGAAAGTCAAATCGTTCAAGATCAAGATGTGGCCCGCGTTTTAGCAGCGTGTGATATCCCTGAATTTGGAGAGGGTCGCGAGGTTTTGCACGCGCAGCCGGTTAATTTCGTTTTGGATCAACGCAGCGGCCTGTCAGATCCGCGCGATCAAATTGGCAACGTGTTGGGCGCGGATATGCATATGCTGACCGTTTCTGAAAAAGCCATTCATGATCTGGCCTATTGCGTGAAGCGCTGCGACCTTGAATTGGCGGGCGTCGCTTCTTCTGCTTATGTGTCTGGGGTTTCGTCTTTGGTCGAAGATGAGCAAGAGCTTGGCGGGGCCTGTATTGATATCGGCGGCGGGACGTCAAGCGTATCGATTTTTATGAAAAAGCACATGATTTACGCCGATACGGTCAGGCTAGGCGGTGACCATATTACGCGGGATATCTCGATGGGCTTGCAAGTTCCTATGGCGCTGGCAGAGCGGATTAAAACCATGCATGGAGGGCTGATTGCCACCGGTATGGATGACCGGGATATGATCGAAATGGGCGGCGATACCGGCGATTGGGAACGGGATCGACGGATGGTCAGCCGCGCCGAGTTGATCGGTATTATACGGCCAAGAATGGAAGAAATTTTTGAAGATATAAGAGCCTGCTTGGATGCTGCCGGGTTTGATCATCTGCCCGCGCAGCAAATCGTGCTGACGGGCGGTGGCAGCCAGATCCCGGGTATAGATGATTTAGCCAGCCGGTTGTTGGGCCAACAAGTGCGCTTGGGCAGACCGTTGCGCATTCACGGATTGCCGCCAGCATACGCGGGCGCCAATTGCGCCGGTTTGGTCGGTTTAAGTCTTTTTGCCGCCCATCCGCAAGATGAATGGTGGGATTTTGAGATGACAACCGCGCGCTATCCGACTCGCTCTTTGAAACGAGCAATGCGCTGGTTTAAAGATAATTGGTAGAGCTTAGCGGAAGGCTGGCGCCTAGATCGGGTGTTATGGGCACAAAATCGCCCATATTTAGCGGGTAGATCGTAATTTTGCGTGACCTTTTGAATTTATTTAGCTACCATTCACGTAATAATTAAAAATGTTCCCAAAATGGGACAAATCACAGGCGGATTAACCATGACATTGAAACTTTCAGTGCCCCAATATGATGAACTAAAACCCAGAATTACCGTTTTTGGCGTTGGTGGCGCTGGCGGTAATGCGGTCAATAACATGATCAGCAAAGAGCTGGATGGCGTTGAATTTGTCGTTGCGAACACCGATGCACAGGCGCTGCAGCAAAGCCAATCAAGCACGCGTATCCAGTTGGGTGTGAAAGTGACCGAGGGTTTGGGCGCGGGCGCACGGGCGTCGGTTGGATCTGCCGCTGCTGAAGAAAGCATCGAACAAATCGTCGATAATTTGGCGGGATCGCATATGTGTTTTATCACGGCAGGAATGGGGGGCGGAACGGGCACGGGCGCGGCACCGATCATCGCGCAAGCCGCGCGCGAACTTGGGGTGCTTACAGTTGGGGTTGTTACCAAGCCGTTTCAGTTTGAAGGTGCCAAGCGGATGCGTCAGGCTGAAGAGGGCGTCGAGGCACTGCAAAAGATGGTTGATACGCTGATCATCATCCCGAACCAGAATTTATTCCGTCTGGCGAATGAAAAAACCACCTTTACAGATGCGTTCAGCATGGCGGATGACGTCTTGTATCAGGGCGTCAAAGGCGTCACCGATCTGATGGTACGCCCCGGCTTGATCAATTTGGACTTTGCCGATGTCCGCGCCGTAATGGATGAAATGGGCAAGGCGATGATGGGCACAGGCGAAGCGGAGGGCGAAGACCGCGCTATTCAGGCGGCTGAAAAAGCAATTGCCAATCCACTGCTCGATGAAATCAGTCTGAACGGCGCACGCGGCGTTTTGATCAACATCACCGGTGGCCAAGATTTAACCTTGTTTGAGTTGGATGAGGCGGCCAATCGGGTGCGCGAGGAAGTGGATGCGGATGCCAATATCATCGTCGGTTCAACGTTGGACACGGAGATGGCGGGTAAAATGCGGGTTTCAGTCGTTGCCACTGGCATTGACGTGAGCGAAAGCAGCAATGAAATTCCCCAACCACGCCGGAGAATGGCTGAGCCCTTGGTCGCTGCTGAGCAGGCTGCCGAGCTTACTTTGGCGCAGGAGCGCGAGCCAGAGCTGACGGTGCCCGCTGCGCCCGAGGCGGATTTATTCGCGGATGCCGGAAGCGCACATGATGTGGATGAGGCGCTTGCGCCGCATGACGAGAGATTGGGGGGACAGGATGACAGCCTGCCGCCTCCTGCCTATCAAGGGCAACCGGCCGCGCCGCTTCAATTGGGCGAAGATACGGCGGTGCGCGTCTCTGCGGCCGGTGTGCCAACCGATGAAGCGATGGCGCGCCTTCGGGCTGCGGTGAAAACCACCCCCGCCTCGGCGCAACCTCAAAGTCAGGTTGAAGAAGAACCTGCGGCTTCCGAGCGTCCGCGGTTTGGAATTGGATCTCTTATCAACCGCATGTCGGGTGCAGAAAGTGATCGTTCGAGCGTGGCCACAGCCCCTGCAGCGCCGCAAGAAACACCCGTTTCGCGCGCTCCAACAGCAGAAGCGGCAGAGCCGCCTTTAGAACAAGAGCGGATCGAAGTGCCCGCCTTTTTGCGCCGTCAGGCGAACTAAATCCATCGATATGTCAAGCATTGCATCCCCTCTTTTGATGGGGATGCGCTCGCGCAATAAATAATTGGGCAAATTCGTGCTGGTTTTGAGCGACCATGTTTCAGTGCGTAACAAAGTTTGAATTGTGATTGTTGGCCCATTTAAGGTAAAAGCGTTGCAAATCATAAAAGAGTTTTGGGGTTAAATTGCAAACCACTGTTTCTAAGGTTCTGGTCTTTCGCGGCATTGGGTTGCATTCCGGTGAGGAGGTCGAGCTTAAACTTTGCCCGGCCCCCGCGAATTTCGGCCTCTGTTTTTTCCGCAGCGATGTAGAAATTGGGGATTGCGCTATTCCGGCCCGCTGGGACAGGGTTGAGCAATCTCCATTATGCACAAAGCTGGTGAATGAAGCGGGTATATCTGTTTCAACCGTAGAGCATCTGCTCTCGGCGCTGGCGGGCTGCGGTGTGCATAACGCACGGATTGAAATTAACGGCCCTGAAGTGCCCATTCTTGATGGCAGCGCGGTTCCGTTTGTGCGCCAGATATTGGCAGACCCGCTGACGCAATTGGATCAGCCTGTCGAGGCGATCCGGATTTTGAAAGACATTGAATTTAAAACCGATCAGGGTTGGGCGCGTTTGGTTCCCAGTGATGTTCCCAAGATGAGCTTTCATATCGATTTTAAAGACGCTGCGATCGGCGTGCAAAGCAAATCGATTAATATGTCAAACGGTTCTTTTGTGCGCGAGTTATGCGACAGCCGTACCTTTTGCCGCAGCGTGGATGTTGAGACGATGCGCGCGAATGGGTTGGCGCGGGGTGGCAGTTTGGAAAATGCCGTGGTGGTTGACGGCGCAAAAGTGCTAAGCCCCGGTGGTTTACGGCACGCCGATGAAGCCGTGCGGCATAAAATGCTTGATGCTTTGGGTGATTTAACCTTAAGTGGTGCTCCGATCATTGGGCATTATATCGGGCATCGTGCCGGGCATGCGATCACCAATAACCTCTTATGCGTTTTGTTCGCCACGCCTGGAAGTTTTGAGCGCGTGTCTTGCAGCGATGATGTGTTGCAAATATTGCCCGGTATCGGGGCTTGTTTAGAAGAATATCGCGCAGCGTCTTAAAGATCGCTCTTTTTGATCCCCTTGTTTTTATGTTACAACAACGCCATGAGGCCAAGTAGGATGCGGCTTTGTGATTTGTACAAAAGGGATGTTCGCGAATGAAGGCATATGGGTTTCGCCACGGGATCGCCGCAGCGCTGTTGGGCGTTTTTTTATTGGCCGGATGTGAGGATGCTTTTAAAAGCCAAGAGCCTGAAAATCTTGAAAATTTCAGCCCTGAAGAGATTTTTAAGAAGGCTGAAATAGAGCTGAACAAGAAACGCTATGATCAAGGCGCGCAATATTTCAGTGAAATAGAGCGGCTCTATCCCTATTCTGAATGGGCCAAACGCGGCTTGATCATGCAAGCATTCGTTTATCATCAAGGCAAGAAATATGATGAAAGCCGCGCCGCAGCCCAGCGATATGTCGATTTTTTCCCAGCAGATGAAGATGCCGCTTATGCGCAATATCTTTTGGCGTTAAGCTATTACGATCAAATTTCGGATATTGGCCGCGATCAGGGGCTGACATTGCAGGCGCTTGAAGCGTTCCGCGTTGTGATTGAGCAATATCCCGAAAGCGATTATGCTGAACCCTCAAAATTGAAATTTGATCTGGCGTTTAGCCATTTGGCCGCCAGGGAAATGGAAGTTGGGCGCTATTATTTGAAATCTGGGCATTATGGCGCGGCGGTGAATAGGTTTAGAGTGGTCGTTGAAGATTTTCAAACCACATCGCAAACCCCCGAGGCTTTGCATCGATTGGTGGAGGCCTATCTCTCGCTTGGTTTGGTGGATGAGGCCCAATCTGCGGCGGCGATTTTAGGGCATAATTATCAGTCAAGCGAATGGTATCGCGCCAGTTTCGCGCTGCTTAAATCGAAGGGCTATTCTCCAAAAGTATCGGGTACGGGATGGCTGAGCAAAGTCTACCGACAAGTTGTAAAAGGCGAATGGCTGTGATGAAGCAGACGGGCTAAGGCGATGCTCAAAGGATTAGATATTCGCGATATTTTGATTATTGATCATCTTGAGCTTTCGTTGAGGGCTGGCTTGAACGTGCTGACTGGAGAAACCGGGGCGGGAAAGTCTATTTTGCTTGATAGTTTGGGCTTCGTACTTGGCTGGCGCGGACCATCTGATTTGGTGCGCCAAGGGGCCGAGCAAGGTGAAGTAAGCGCGTGGTTTGATTTGCCCGATGACCACCCGGTTTTGGATTTACTCGAGCAGCATGGATTGCCTGTTTCGCAAGAGTTGATATTGCGGCGTATCAACGGGCGAGAGGGGCGTAAAACCGCCTGGATCAATGACCGCCGGGTGTCAGGTGAATTGCTGCGCAAACTGTCCGAGCATTTGGTTGAACTACATGGCCAGCATGATGATCGGGGCTTGTTAAACGCCAAAGGGCACCGCAATTTATTAGACGAATATGGCCAATATGGCGCTTTGAAAGCGGCGGTCGCCAAAGCTTGGGGCGAAAAAGAGCGCGCTCGCAAAGCGGTTGAACTGGAAAGCGAAGCGGTCACAGAGTTGCGCCGCGAAGAAGAGTTTCTGCGCCATGCGGTGGCTGAATTAAGCGCGCTGGATCCAAAACCTGGCGAGGCGGATGCGTTGGATGCGAAGCGGCGGTTGATGCAGGCCTCGACGCGGGTGCGCGCAGATGTGTCTAAAGCCCATCACGCGCTGGGGCGCGAGGGCGCCGAAGCTTTGCTGGATGATGCCCAGCGCTGGCTGCAAGAGGCTGCTGCACAGTTAAACGATGAATTAGACGCGCCGCTCGACAGTTTGTCGCGCGTGATGAATGACTTGCAAGATACGCTGAATGAGGTTGAAGCCTGTTTAGACGCAATCGGGTTTAACCCACATGAGCTTGAAACGCTTGAAGAGCGCTTGTTTGCGATGCGCGGCTTGGCGCGTAAGCATGATGTCCATGCCGATGCATTGGCTGACTTAGCCGGCGATTTAGAAGCGCGTTTGCTGCGTTTGGACGCCGGCGCAGACAATTTGAACGCCCTGCGGGCAGCGCAAGCTGAAGCCGAAAACGTCTATGCTGCGCGGGCAGCAGAGTTGCAGCTTGCGCGCAGCGCTGCCGCCGAAAAGCTGGATCAAGCGATGGCCTTAGAATTGGCACCTCTGAAAATGGAGCGGGCAGTGTTTGAAACCAGACTGACCGCGGCCGCCGCAGGCCCTGAGGGGATTGATCAAATCGATTTTTGCGTGGCCACCAATCCAGGCGCGCCGGCGGGGCCTTTGGGGAAAATTGCCTCTGGTGGTGAATTAAGCCGATTTTTATTGGCGCTGAAAGTGTGCCTCAATGCGGGTAATTCGCACGCAACTTTGATTTTTGATGAGATTGACCGCGGGGTCGGGGGGGCCACTGCCGATGCGGTGGGCCGACGTTTGGCAGAGCTGGCGCAATCCGGGCAAGTGCTGGTGGTCACGCATTCTGCACAGGTTGCCGCATTAGGTGATGCACAATTCCAAGTCAGCAAACATCAAACAGATAGCCATACTGTCTCGCGGATCAAACAGCTTGATCGCGAAGAGCGCGTGGATGAGATTGCGCGTATGATTTCAGGAACGCAGGTTACGGATGCCGCGCGTGTGGCGGCTCAGACTCTGATCGCAGGGCGTTGATCTGCACTGCGATCCGGCGCCTTAATTCTGCCTTAACAATTTACCTGGATTTAAGATGTTCAAGGGATCCATTTGGCGTTTCAAGCCGCGCATAACCTCCCAGGCTAGACCATGCTCTTGCTCCATAAATTTCAGCTTGCCCATGCCAATCCCATGCTCGCCGGTACAGGTGCCGCCCAAGGCCAGTGCGCGTTCGGCCATACGGTCGGAAATCTGCATTGCAGCTCTGTATTCGGATGCATTGTCAGGATCGATCAGCAGAATCGCGTGGAAATTTCCATCCCCCATATGCCCTAAAATAGGCCCGCTGATCGCGCTTCGGGCAATATCTGCATGGGTTTCTTCTACCGCGTGCGCCAGAGCAGAGATTGGCACACAAATATCAGTTACGATTGCACGCGGGCCAGGGCGGCTTGCAAGAACGGCGTAATAGCCATTATGGCGCATCGTCCAAAGCGCGGTTCTTTCTTCGGGCAGCGCGGACCATTGGAACCCGGCACCGCCATATTCTTGACAGATATCACAAAATAATTCGGCATTTTCAGCAACGCTGGCATCGCTGCCATGCAGCTCAAACAACAGATGTGGTTGAATGCGCATTTCAGCGCCAGCATATTCGTTAAAGGCTTGAGCGGTTGCGCCATCAACGAATTCTATACGCGCCATGGGCAAGCCCATTTGTATTGTTGCGATCACGGCCTTTACCGCTTGCTGCATGCTGTCAAAAGCTACGATGCCGGCGCTTATAGCTTCTGGCTGTGGATGCAGCTGCAAGGTAAGCTTTGTGATCAGCCCCAGCGTGCCTTCGGATCCCACCAAAAGCGACGTGAGATCATAGCCGGCAGAAGATTTACGCGCCCGGTTGCCCGTCTGTATCACTTGGCCATCCGCAAGAACAACTTCTAATGCTTTTACATTTTCCCGCATGCCACCATAGCGCACCGTGGTTGTACCGCTGGCGCGCGTTGCGGCCATGCCGCCCAATGAGGCATTGGCCCCTGGGTCAACGGGGAAGAACAGCCCGCTGGCCCGCAATTCGATATTCAGCGCTTCGCGGGTGAGCCCGGGCTGCACAAGAACATCCATATCTTCAGCATTAAGTTGTAATAGTTTGTTCATCCGCGAAAAATCGACGCTGATCCCACCACGTGGAGCCGAGGTATGCCCCTCGAGCGATGTGCCGGTGCCCCATCCAATCACGGGGCATTCAAATTGCGAACAAATCTTGAGCAGGTTTTGAACCTCTTGCGTGGTTTCCACATAGGCCACAGCGTCCGGCGGCATGAGATCAAAATAACTTTCTGAGCGGCCATGAAGGTTGCGATCCGACTTTGATGTGCTAAGGCGGCCGGGCAAAAGCTGCGACAGGGCTTCTAGGGTTTTGGCATGGGGCATAGCGCTGCCTCCTTACTGGGTTCGCCTTAGCTTAGCCCAAAGTTCCATTCTCCGAAAAGACTGCCAGCGATCAAAGTTAACAAAATTTCAGAACACTGTGGTTCAGCCCCATAGCCTGCGGTTTTAGAAAAACATATTTATGGTGAGGGAAATCACATCATCATCGGCAATGCCCGAGAAAGCCAAACCGCTTTTTTTGGCGTCATAGAATTGGCTGCGCAGTTCCAAACTGGACCAATCGTTCAGCCGCCGCGATGCTTCAAAAGCAATCAAAGATTGCTCTTGCTTTTGGTCCTGTGACATCAATGCCAAGAAGCTTGTATCTTTGGCATCATTCAAAACAAGGCGTAAGCCTGCACTGTAAAAGCGTTCGGCCGCTGCTTGTGGACGGGTGTCATATTGGCCCTCAGCGATAAGTCCAAGATCCCAGACCTGCCCGAAGGCGCCATAAAGCGTATATTCCAAACCGGCAACCGCGGTGTCGAAGCCTGCCCCCGATTGTGTTCCATGCAGGCTTTCCCATTTCAAAAGCGTTGGATCGCCGGTAAATTGCGCTTCAAACCCGATTGTTTCCTGCAGTATGTAGGTCGCGTTCAGCGCGCTACTGTCTTGGGTTGGTGTTATAAGTGGCTCGCGGGCTGTGCCTTGGAAACCGCTAACTGCAAAATCCCAATCGCCCGAAAAGGTAGAAAACCGCGCCGCAATATCATCTGCCTCTTTGCCTTCAGAGCGTTCATAGAGGCTTGTGGTAACATTTAAGCCACTGCTTGGATGGCCGTTGCCGTCGTTGAATGTGCGCTCACGAAAACGCGAAATATACCATAATTGCAGATCACCGAAATCGAAATAGCCATCAAGCGACAGCGATGGGGCGCCTAATTTTGCCTCGCTCCCCTGATTTGCAGCCGCGTCGCTTTGGTTGATAACATCAACAACGTTTCTGCTTTCTGCTTTGCCCCAAAAGGTTTGGCGCTGCCCGATATAAAGATCAAAATTGCTAAAGGACCGGCGCAGATAGGCTTGGCGCGCCTCAACCAATCTACGACCCTTATCATCGACATCTGCGCGCGCGATCAATTCAAGCTCTGCGCGATAGGCGTCAAAATCATGATACGCGTCGAGCTTTAATTCAACCGATTTACCATATTCAATCGTTCCTTCAGCATGGCTTGGGAAATAGCTGACTTGGGGGGATATGGTCAGGTTGACTTCACCCGAGACGGCGGGCCCACAGGTCAGTAATATGGCTGTGGGCCAAGATAAACTAAGCGGCTTCATTTGATACGTTTAAGCGCGTTTTTCTGAAAATCTTTTTCGGTCATGCCGGTTTGAAAGGCCCAGTCCGAAAATTGTAATTGGGTTTTTTTGCCCGTCTGATGATTTTCCATACTCAGGGTATCTGCCCGCCAATATTTTCCGAGAAACTTATTATAATCTGCGTAGGAGAGTGTTTTTAATAGGCTGTTTTTCCGATCGTAAAATTCGATCTTTTGCAGCCGGTATTCTTTTTTATCGATCCATACCAATTGGCGGGAATAGCCGCTTTTCCGGTCAACCGGATCATATTCCACCAAAAAGCAATCGAGCCCATTTACCTTTTCATCGCGCAGATAATTATAGGTGTATTTCTCGATTTCTTGGCTCGAAATATCCTCATAGGCAAATTCGCTGCCCATGAAAGGCCCAGCTTTGTTCGATGAGGCAATGCGTTTCACCCGCTTTAACGCAGGCAAAAACAGCCATTGATCATCCGAGCCTGCCTTTTTTGTATGTGATAAAAAGGCGGTTCCGCGCACGTCCCCGGGCGAGTCAAATATAACCAGCGATAAATCGCCCTCGCTGGACCCTTCTAAAGTTCGGTTTCTGATCGCGCGTTGGGTGGATTGGCCATGTTGGTCAGATAGAACCATAACCATTGTAGAGGTTGAATCTTTGAAACCCGTGTCACGTTTGTCAAGTTCTGTGGCAATCTCCAATCCCTTTTCAGGAGAGGCGGCCGCGGTTGAGGGAAGGCTAAGGCCTGTTAGGCCTGCAATCAAGATCAGGGGTAAAAATTTCATCTCTTTCTCCTTAAGATGTTGGCTGCATTGCCGGTGTTTCTGGGCCATCATTGGCTGCGTGCTCTGCAGCTTCTGAAGGTGTGTCTTTATCTAAAGCAATCAACAGCGCCGGCAGTAAAGTCAAGTCTGCGATCAGCGCCATGATCAACGCGATGGCGGTGAGACTGGCCATATAGCTGTTTAAGCCAAAGCTGGATTGCGCCAGAATAAAAAAGCCCGCCGCTAAAATGATGGTCGTAACCAAAAGCGCGGTTCCAACCCCCGTAAACGCAAAGATAACCGCGTCTTTAGGTGAAAGCTTTTCATCGCGCCGCGCAATTTGATATTTGCTTAAAAAATGCACGCTATCATCGACCACAACGCCCAAAGCCATTCCCGCAACCACGGCAACAGCCATGTTGACCTGCCCGACAAGTAAGCCCCAAAGGCCGAATGCAAGGCCCGCTGGTAAGAGATTTGGCACGAGGCTGATGACGCCGAGGCGCACGTTTTTAAGCGCAATCAAAATCACACCGCTGATCAGCAATACCGCAAAGAAAGTACCCGATAGCATGCTTTTGATATTGCGCTCGGCGATATAGGCAAACATCACCGTGGGACCGACTGCATAGGTGTTGATGCCCAGATCATTGGCGAGGAAATCTTCAGCGCGTTGCAACCAGGCCCTGACTTCATTCGTGGTCATATCTTCAATTGTAATCACAATCTGCGTTGACGATTTATTGATGTCCAATTGGTTGTTCAAATCCAGCCCATAGGGCAGGGACAGTTCATATAGCAGCAAATATTGCGCGGCCAATTCGCGGCTTTCGGGTATTTTGTAAAAAGCCGGATCGCCGCCGTTTAGATCACGGTTCAAACGTTTGAACGTGTCAGAGATCGATTGCACGTGGGTAACGGGTTCTTCATTCATCGCCCAATCGGTAAAGGCTGCGATTTTCTTGATGAAATCGGGCGAGCTGATCCCGTTTGGTTCACCGGAACTTAGATCAAACTGAATTTGATTGATGCCAGTTAAATTCTGTCCAATCCATTCCGAATCTTCTCGGAACTGGATTGATTCATCGAAATATTTCAAGAAGTCATCATTGATTTCATTCAAAGGGATCAAGGCTAATAATCCAAGTGACGCCGCGATGCTGAGCGTCATCACGGTTTTGTAGCGATCGGCAATGAATACGCCCAATTTGCCCATAACACCGTCGAGCTTCTCGATCGTGGCTTTGGGCTTTATTGTAACAAAACTGATCAAAATTGGCAGCAAGGTGACCGCGTAGATCCAAGCGGCAATCACGCCAACCGCTGTGATATTTCCCAAATCGTGGAAGGGGGGCGAGTCTGAAAAGTTAAGAGACAGGAACCCTAAAGCAGTGGTTACACTGGTCAGGAAAATGGGTTTTCCGTTTACTTTCAAACTGTAGATGATGCTATCGCGTTGGTTATGGCCGGCGCGCATTCGGTTCATTAATGTAACCAAAAAGTGGATCGAATCTGCCACCGCCAAGGTGGTGATGATGGTCGGCGCGCTTGCTGAGGGCGGCGTTAATCCAACCCCCATCCAGCCACCAATACCCATCGCAACCAGAATACTTGGGACGATGATCACCAAAACCATTGCCGTGGCATAGAGCGAGCGGAGCAATATGTAAGACACCGCTAGAATGACCAAATACATCGCCGGGATCAGCGAGGCCATATCGTTCATCGAGGCTTCTAGAAACGCATTATTGAAGAAAATAATGCCCCCGGTACGGATTTTAACATCATGCTTTGCTTCGATTTCGGCAACTATTTCACGCGCAACAACGGCAACTTCTGCCACTTCATCGGCGTTTTTGCCGGGCAATTGGATCGTAACGTTTACGGATGTGCTGCGATGCTGTGCATCGTGAATTTTACCCGCCAGCGTTGGCTCGGTTGAACTGATTTGATCAACGAGTTTCTGTTCATCAGCGCTCATATTCGCGGCGTCAAAATACAAATCTCTCACGATCAGATCATCGCCCTCAACTTCGGTGTGCTGATAGTTCGAAAGGCTGTCAACGCGAATGGAATAGGGAATTTGCCATGACATATCCGTCAGCTCTTCAATGGCGGCCAACACTTTGGGAGAGTTCGCTTTCCCCGATTGAGGATCAATCGCGAATTGAACGTTGTCAATTTTTGTATAGGTGCGTTGGAGTTTTTCAAAGGCTTCCAATTGGGGATTGGTTTCACCAAAAAAACTGCGGTAATCATTGTCAAAATACAGGTTTTTCGCCCCAAAAGTGCCAGCAAGCGTGAGGGTCAACAAGGCAACCAGAACGATAAGCCGATTGTTTAGGAGGAACTCTCCATAGGATGTTTTTTGGGGTGCCATTTTGAATATACCTTTGAAATCGCAAGCAAGATCACTGCAGGGTTTAATGTCATATCTATTGATGCAAGCACCATTTAAACCACTTGCAAAATGCAAGCTATCTGATTATAAAACGACCTGCAATGCTTTTAATCTCATTGTCATACAATTTTACGAAAACGTAAGTTTTCAAGCGTGTTAAGGCCATGAAGCGAAAAAACTGTTGTCCAATTGCACAAGCATTAGGCGTTTTAGGGGATAAATGGTCCTTAATCGTGTTGCGGGATGTAATCTTTGGCAAAAAGCGGCATTTTAATGACCTGCTCGCCTCTCCAGAAAAAATTTCGACCAATATATTGTCAAATCGGTTGAAAACCCTGCAACAGGAAAGCCTGCTCTGTTGTTCTGTGGATTTAGAGAATAGACGGTCAAAAATTTATACACCTACAGAAAAAGCTCAAGATTTAGTGCCGGTTCTGGTCGAATTGTATAAATGGGGCGAAAAATACAATGATAGGGCCGATACGGCAGAAAATCCGCTGCAGGAATAGCCTTTTTAAGCGTTCTGGCTGGGCTTTGGGCTTGGCAAAGACTGATATCGCGGCAACACTGATGCGGTGAAATTGCAAAAAAGATGACATTATGACCTACCGCCCAATCCCGCTTCCAGACCGAAGCCTTTTGACGGCGCAAGAAGCCGAAGAGGCGTCGGCTACATATTTAGCGCAGATGCGCCGGCGGCATTCTGTACGGCATTTTGACACCGCCCCTATCTCAGACGTTTTACTGTCTAACGCGATTTCTGTTGCCGCATCTGCGCCCTCTGGTGCCAATCAACAACCTTGGCATTTCGTGATTGTCAAAAACCCGGCCATGAAAATGAAAATCCGCTTGGCCGCCGAAGCAGAAGAACAAAAATTCTATGCTGGAATGGCAGGAGATGCTTGGATTTCTGCCTTAGAACCGATTGGCACGCATTCTGTAAAAGCTCATTTATCCGAGGCCCCTGCGCTGATTGTTGTGTTCGCGCAGCGCTATGGGCTAACCGAAGATGGCGCGCGTTTTAAGCATTATTATGTGACTGAGAGCGTTGGTATCGCAATTGGGTTTTTAATTTCAGCGCTGCACCAAAGTGGGTTGGTTTGTTTGGAGCATACTCCTAATCCAATGGCCTTTTTAAATCAGCTCTGTAATCGCCCGGCGAATGAAAAACCAATGATGATCTTACCGGTCGGCTATGCTGCAAAAAACGCTGAAATCCCTGCTGCCGCCAAGGTTAAAAAGCCCCTTGGTGAGGTGTTATCAGTTTTTTAAAATCGCAAACGCGAAATTTTACGTTAGGGCATTTTTAGCAGTGGCCAGTGCGCTCGGGCGCAGCGCCCCTTATGCTGACATTTGATTTTATTATCACGGATGGATGCTGTTTTAGGTGTTAGTCAATAAGTGCTGTCTTCGTACAGCCAGCGCAGCTTGTGCCGATTGTCTTCAAGCCTTGCGCTTAAAGGCCCCTTTTTACCAGCGCCGCTTCCTTAAACAAATTGCCAAATGCGCCGTATTCATTTGTGAAGCGATCAGTGAGCGGAGGGTTAGAATGCAGGTTACTCATCCATCTTCCACCTTTCAATGGGCGGCTTATCAAGCCGCTATTGCACGACCAGCACCGCTTAAAACGCGCCGCATTTCAAAACAAAGCCGCGATGCGCAGAAAAAAACACCCGCTCGGATGGGAAATACGGATTGCCAACGCTCGGGCAAAAATTTTTCGATATCCTTAAATCAAAAGCTAACCAGCGAAACCTTCTAAGTTTTATAAAGCCAGATTGGGTGGCATGGCGCTGGAAAATTAGGGCGAATTGCTACTGCATCCTTATGCTAAGTTTGAGACTTAAGCGCGTGATTTCGCTGGGTGAAGCTGGATTTTTGGTGGCTGGCATTCGGCGCTTTGGCTGATATGCTGGCACTGGAGAAAGCACCCGGCGTATGAACTCAACCTTTGAAAACACACTCAGTCAGATCTATTGGAAGCGTTTTCAACAATTTGGGTCCACGCCACAAGGCAGCTTTTGGGCGACAGAGGCGCGGCAAGCCCTTCGGTTTGAAATCATTCTGTGCGAAATTGACAAGCTGTCGGGGGCAGAGGGGTTTAGCTTGGCGGATATTGGCTGCGGCTATGGCGCCTTGGTTGATCATCTTCTCAAACGGCCTGCTAGCTTTGTTACATCGTATATTGGCTATGATATTTCAGATCAATTGATTGCGGCCTGTAAGCGCAGATTTGAACAAAGGTGGGCGAGCTTCATATGCAGCCCCGCGCCGCGTCAAGAACAAGACTTCTCCGTCATGTCCGGACCTTTTAATTTGGCCGCTACCCGCGATGTCGTGCTCTGGCAAAACTATGTGTTCGATGCTTTACAGGCCTGTTGGTCGCACACCCGGGTGGCAATGATTTTCAATCTTCAAGTGGCCCCGAGCGCGCGAATTTCGCCGCAGAGCCATATTTATTATGCAAATTCAGATCAGGTTTTAGAGCATTGCGTGGCGCGGTTTGGCCCGACGAAAAGGCTTGTTCACCCTGATCTGCCGCAGGATGCAACTTTCGTGGTTTTAAAGCCGCTCTGATCCGAAATCTACCGCCAGTGCTTTGGGGCTGCGCGGCCATGATGCAGAGCAAATACCTGTCTTTTATACAGCGCTACGCAAATATTTACTGGCCGGTTTGCTTTTTGTTTTCGGGGCTGGGTTGGCTAAAGCGTGAAGAGATCAGCCGCAGGGTTTGTCTGATCACATTTTGCGGTAGGTTGCTGGAGACACCGCAGGGGGGGGGTTAGGCTTGACTGTGCTGGGCAAGGATTGCCCCCGAATAGGCGCGGCAGACATTTTCCTCATCATATCGCAGGCAGAGATGTTCAATCAATTCGATCATATTATGCGGCCCATTCACGTAATCCATAAACGCATCCAACGAGGCCCATTGATTTACAATAACCAACTCGTCGTCTCGGGTGTGGACAATGCTATAGACGTCTAAACCGGCGACGCCGTCCTTGCGACTTTCTGTGATCAGCGCTGCAATTTCATCTATGGCGTCTTCTTTGGGTGTCACCGCGACGATGCTCATCATTTTCATTTTATTGGTCCTTTGGGCTTTGTTCTGGGGTTGAATAAAGGCCTAATTTTTCCAGAAAAGACAATCAAGTTAAATTTCACGCTGGTGTGATTTGGGTCTATGAAGAATTATCGAGGGCTAGTGCTTTGCGCAAGCTGCGCAGTGTTTGCGCGGTAAGATAGAGCCTGCCAGGTTTATTGCGTTACCCTTGGCCTTGGTGATGAGGCCGGTTTTTGGTTGCAATTGCATGCAAACTGGAAGATGCAACATTCATTACCCTATGCTGCATCTGCCCTGTTAGATGCTGGAAGCACGGCCACTGAGTGAGAGCATCATGAACAGCAAACACGCCTATTCTGATTCATTTCTGCGCAAGATTTTGGCGCGCAACAAGGTCATCGTTTCGGTAGGCGTCAGTCTTAACGCCATTCGCCCTAGCTATTTCGTGGCCCGTTATTTAAGCCGGCGTGGTTACACGATTATCCCGGTCAATCCTGGATATGAGGGCGAGCTGCTGTTTGGGCAACGGGTGTATGCGCGCATGGATCAAATTGAGCAACCGATCGATATGGTACAGGTTTTTCGAAAATCGGATGCGGTGCCTGCCATTTATGAAGATGCGTTGGCCTGCTGGCCCGCGTTCAAAACCATTTGGATGCAAATTGGCGTGGAACATGAAGCAACTGCTTGCAAAGCGCAGGCAAGCGGCATTGACGTGGTTCAGGATCTCTGCCCAAAAATGGAGCACCAAAGGTTAAGCGGCGAATTGGGCAAATATGGCGTGAATACAGGGCTGGTGCGCGCGCGCTTGGCGGATGTGATCTAAGCCTCAAAAGAACGGATGAGCGTCGTTTAGAAAGCGATGGCACGGTTAGAATGAGAAAACCGGGCTGCGCCTATTGCAGTGCGGCATTGGCCGCTCTGATCCGCCTGCGCAGGGCGCCGGCCGAGCGGAAGTGAAAAGGCGCAACTGGGGCTTGCTCTGGTTTTGGAACAATCGCAATATAGCATTGAAACAATTGCGGTAGCTGTGATGCCTTTACATGATCCCAATATTCTGCTTCCCGCTGATCCTACGCGTCGCGCCATTGCCCGCGCGCTTTATGATGGCGTGCGTGATCTGCCGATCATTAGCCCGCACGGCCATGTTGATCCCGCCTGGTTTGCAAAGAATGAACCTTTTAAAAATCCAACTGATCTTTTTGTAAGCCCGGATCATTATGTGCTGCGGATGCTGGTCTCGCAAGGTACTTCGCTGGCGGAGTTGGGGCTTGTCGATCAGGACGGGCATCAACACGCGGATAAGCGGGCGATTTGGCGCCGGTTTTGCGCCGGCTATCACTTGTTTCGCGCGACGCCAAGCCGCGTATGGTTAGAATATGCATTCGAAAAACTGTTCGACCTGACCGAACGCCCATCGGCTGAAAATGCCGATGCGCTTTATGATGCAATTTCTCAGAAGCTGGCTGAGCCGGCGTTTTTGCCGCGGGCGTTGTTTGATCGCTTTAATATTGAGGTTTTGGCCACCACAGAGGATCCGCTGGATGATCTGTCGTATCATCAGAGCATTCATAGCAGCGGTTGGACGGGCCGCGTTATCACCACCTACCGCCCCGATAATGTGATTGATCCAGAACATAAGGGATTTGTCCAAAATGTAGAGCGTCTGGGCATTTTAACCGAATGTGACACCCGGAATTGGCAGGGATATTTGCAAGCCCATCGCCTGCGCCGCGCTTATTTCCGCGGTTTTGGGGCAACGGCAACCGATCATGGGCATCCGTCCGCGCGCACCGAAAATCTTTCTTGCCAGGATGCTGCAGATTTGTTTGATAAAGTTGTGCGGGGCCAGGCTTCATCGCAAGAGGCCGAGCGCTTCCGTGGGCAAATGCTGACGGAGATGGCGCGGATGAGCCTAGAAGATGGTATGGTGATGCAGTTGCACCCGGGATCATGGCGCAACCATTCTCCGACTGTTTTCAGCGCTTACGGGCGTGATAAAGGGTTTGATATTCCCAAACCAGCCGATTTTGTGGGGGGGCTAAAGCCTTTGCTGGATCGCTTTGGCCATGAAAAAAACTTCACGCTTATCCTTTTCACCTTGGATGAAACCACGCTGTCGCGCGAACTGGCGCCTTTGGCTGGGGCCTATCCATGCTTAAAATTGGGGCCGGCTTGGTGGTTTTATGACAGCCCGGAAGGAATGCGGCGCTATCGCGAATTGGTTACGGAAACGGCGGGGTTTTACAACACGGTTGGATTTAACGATGATACCCGGGCTTTATGCACGATCCCGGCGCGCCATGATATGGCACGTCGGATCGATTGCGGTTTCCTAGCCGGCCTGGTTGCCACGCATATGCTGGAGGAAGACGAAGCGCATCAGGTGGCCTATGACCTGGCGTATTCTTTGGCCCAGAAAGCCTATCGTTTATGAGTGATCTTACCAAGGATTTTGATCGCGTTGGCGTCGTTCATCTTGGGCTGGGCGCGTTTTTTCGCGCTTTTGGGCTGCCGCAACTGCAAAGGATGCAGGCGCAACTTCGCGCAGATCACGCGATTGGTTGGGATGTGATTGGTATCAGTTTGCGCAGCGCAGGGGTGCGCGATCTCTTGGCGCAAAACGGGTTTCGATATCACGCGGTTGAGATGGATGCAGCGCGCCGTGTGGTTGAAGAAATCACCATTTTAAAAGCTGTCTATTTTCTTGAAGATGAACGCCGCGAGGTGTTGAACGCGCTGCTGCTGCCGCATTTGAATATGGTGACGCTGACGATTACGGAAAAAGGATATTGTTATTCACCGGCGCTAAGCGGGCTTGACTGGGAGCACCCTCAAATTCGGCAGGATCTAATCACGCCTGAAACGCCGTCTTCCGTTCCTGGTTTGTTGGTTCAGGCATTGCGACACAGGCGCGCATTAGGTCTAAACGCCTTTACCTGCCTGAGCTGCGATAATCTGTCTGAAAACGGGCGCGTTTTGCAAACAGTTGTGCTGGAATTTGCACAAAAAATTGACCCGGATCTTGCGCAATGGATCAAAGAAAACGTACGATTTCCTGCCACCATGGTGGATCGTATCGTTCCGGCCGTGACGGCGCAGGATGTTGAAGATATTGCGGCATTGACTTGCTGGCCCGATCCCGCACCGGTCTTGCATGAGCCGTTTTGGCAATGGGTGATTGAAGAGGATTTTGCCGACCTGCCGCGCCCGCCCCTTGAACTGGTTGGGGTAGAGTTTACCAGTTCGGTTCGCTCTTTTGAAGAAATGAAGCTGCGTTTGCTAAATGCAACCCATTCTTCCATTGCGTATCTTGGTGTTTTGACAGGGCATGAAACCGTTTTTGATGCGATGCAAAACACGGCATTGGCGGCGTTTATTAAGCGCTTATGGGAGCATGAATTGCGGCCCAGTTTTACGCCGCCCCCGGGCCAAGATTTAAAAGCCTATACGCAGGCGCTCGAGCGACGGTATCGTAATTCAGCCATCGCGCATGCGACTTTACAAATTGCCATGGATGGATCCCAAAAGCTGCCGCAGCGCGTGCTGGCGCCGCTGCGCGCTAATTTAGCTGCCAACCGGCGGATTGACGGGCTTTGTTTGGTTGTTGCGGCTTGGATATTGTTTTTGAACGGGCAGAGCGAGGCAGGCGTGCATTATGTGATAAACGATCCTTTGCAGCCCCGCCTGAGCAGCGCCTGCGCGCAAAAGCAGGATCCTGTCGGGGCGGTTCTTTCAATTGCTGAAATATTTGGCTCTGATTTGAAGCAAGATGCCCGATTTGAACAGGGGGTGCGTCAGGCCTATGCCCGGCTTCGCATTTCTGGTGTGCTGGCAAGCGTTGAGCTGGCCTGCCAGCACGCGGGCAAAGCCAATTGAGAGGGGCAGAGGAAGCACAAAAATACGCCGGCGCGCTCGGTGAAAACGATATTAAACGCACTCAAGAAAGGCAGACGCGCCTTCTGCACTGGGCTTTTATCCCCCTAAAAACGCGCTGTGCGATATGATGGCGCGGCCTTTGAAATATTACATGCCGGTTTGCGGCTTGGGCCTCACCCAGATTATGGGTTATGGCACGTTGCTTTATTCTTATGCCGTGCTCTTGCCCATAATGGCGGATGAGCTTGGCCTTGGCCTGTCGGATGTGTTCGGGCTGCTCTCGTTTGGCTTTTTTTTTGGTGGCCTGAGCGCGATACTGGCCGGGTTTGCGGTGGATCGCATCGGCGGGCGTTGGGTGATGAGCCTTGGCTCGGTAGCCTCGGCTGGCGGGCTTTGGGGGTTAAGCCAAGTGACAGGGCCGATTGGATTAACCGTTGCGATATTGCTCACCCAAATGGCGGCAATGTTTGTGCTTTACGATGTGGCTTTTGCATCAATTGCAAAACTTCGCCCCGGGCCGGCGGCGCAATCGGCAATTTCGGGGATCACGCTGTTTGGAGGTGTGGCATCAACTATTTACTGGCCAATGACTCTGGCGCTTTCAAATCTTTATGGGTGGCAAGTGACATGGCAAATCCATGCTGCCAGCGTATTGCTTATTTGCGTGCCGGCGCATTGGTTCAGCCTAAGAACGGAAAATGGAACCTGCGCGCCCCCAGAGAAGCGCAAAGAAGGGTCAGAGACTTGGCCGCCATTACAAGGCCCGGCCCGCCGTCAGGCAATGATTTGGATGGTGCTGTCTTTTACCTTTTCGGGATATATTATGGGGGCTTTGATGTCGCTTTGGGTGAGCAATGTGGAAGCATTGGGGCACAGCGCTGCCGTCGCCGTGAGCGCGGGCGCGTTGATTGGGCCAGCCAAAACGGCGGGGCGGTTTTTTGAATTGATCTTTGGCCGCGCGCTGCATCCTTTGATTACAAGTTTTATTTCTTTGGGTTTGATGATGATCGGATTTTCTATCTTATTGGGCTTTGGCGCGACCTTTGCCGGCTTGATGGTTTTTGCTGTGCTTTACGGGATGGGCGATGGGATTAAGACGATCACCATGGGAACTTTGCCTTTAGCATTGTTTGGTCCAGAAGGGTTTGGGGCAAGATTGGGATGGATCGCGTTCATCCGCATGTCCGTGAATTCCTCAAGCCCTTTTCTATTCGCCTGGATCACCGAGGCCTATGGCGGTTGGACATCATTTTCTGCCATGGCGCTGTTTATATTCATGGGGCTTGGTGCCCTGTTTTTTGTAAAGCGGCAACCTCAGTAAAGTTCTTTGCGCCATCCGATTATCAGAACTTTAAGATTATAATTTTAAATCACTTCGATATTTTCAAGAGGGTATTAGGTTTGCCCGTGCTCCTAGCTTTTTAGAAAAGTATTAACGTCAAGCAAAAATGCTATTTGATTGTGGCATATAATTTGCTGTGTACCCTTTAATACTAAGATATTTGCGAGGAAAATTATGAAGCAAGACGTCGAAATTGTACGACCCAAAGAGTGGTTGGAAGAGGCTTTAATTACACTTGAGAAAATCAAAGCAGGCGCAAAATCTTCGCAAGAAGCCATAACCTTCAATAAGTTTGTGTTCACACATTATGTTGTTGAGGCGTTTGAGGCTATTTCGGCTGCAAAAGCAATCACGACCGAGCAGGCTGAATTGGTCCATAAAGTTGTGACGGAGTATTTAAGTGATGAATTGCTTTCCGCCCTGAGCAATTATGATCAAGAAGTCATTCAAAATCTCCTTGTGCCGTTTTCTCAAACTGAGGCTGCGCCTCAGGAAGATCCGACAGAAGCTGTTACATTGGTCAATCCTGTTGAATGGATGCACGAAGCGATTGAAACGCTTTACCGTGTAGAACGCAGTTGTAAAGATAATTTGAAAGCCGCAAAATTGAAACATTTCACCTTTTCTACTTATGTTGCGGAAGCATTTTTGGCGATTGTTTATCGCAAAGCGATTTTTGAATCTGAAGTCGTTTTGGTTAATGAGATTATGAGCAAATATTTTGATCAAAACGTTTATGATCTAATGTCCGAGCAAGAGAAACTGATTTTAGAACATCTGATGATGCCGTTTGCAACGGAGCACGGTGTAGACGAGACATTCTATAAGCTCGTCGCTTAAGGGAGGCCGAGATGGCATTAAATATCGCAACTGATACAGCTTTTCTACTGGCTTCTAAAAGCTCCGATAGAAATACGATTACGCTCAATCAATCTATGGAACGTTTGACCTCTGGATTACGCATCAATTCAGCCTCGGATGATGCGGCTGGTGTCGCCGTGGCAACAAGAATTAATTCTGACGTTCAAGGTATGCGTATGGCCATACGTAACGCCACGGATGGGCAGTCGATGATCAATACGGCTGAGGGGGCCATGGTCGAAATTACCAATATCCTTCAGCGCATGCGCGAATTGGCCATTCAAGCGGCAAATGGCACCAATAGTCCAACTGATAGAGATATGATTCAGTTGGAAATTGATCAATTGACGATGGAAGTCGACCGGATTGCCCAAAGTACACAATGGGCAGGGCAAAGCATTTTCAACGGCGCTCGGGGTGCCAATGAATTGGCAACATCGCATACAGAGGCGTATACAACTAACTTTCAGATTGGTTCGACGCCAAATGATGGTGATAACATCACAGTTAATTTTTACGCCATTACCTCGGAAGCTTTGGATATCGAGGGCACTGGAACGGTACCAACAATCGCAACCACATTTGCCACAGCGGACAGTGGCGCAGTTGCGATAAATCCAACTGATGGAAAAGTAACTTTAAGCGGTGCTTTTGCCGCGGATGATAAAATTACGATGACTGTTAATGGCCAAGCGATTCAGACAACGCTTACGAATACCGATATTATTGATACGGGGGCAATTGCAGTCAATGGCACATCTGCGGTAAGCGCGGGCGAATATTATATCACGTCGATGGGCACGACTGATTTTACAACCTCAAATTCTGGTATTAGCGCGTCGGTTACGTCTCCGATCGCGGATTCTAACGATGGGGCCAATGGCCTTGGCTCGATAATCACGGTTGCGGCGAACACAACATCTTTAACAGGCACGGGACGCGTGAAGGCGATCAAAACCGATGCGGATATTAATGTGGCTGCGGATGGTAAGCAATTTAAGGTGGTCAATGACTCATCTGTTTTTTACGATGCTAGCCTTAGCTCCACTTCAGTCGCTGGTGGATCTACGACTGCTATTACAAATGCCAAAACCTATCTCGTCACTGAGGGCGCATTTGTATACGGAAGCGATACATTTACAGCGGGCCAGTCATTTTTGGCGGCGTCTACAACTACCGTTACAGCTTCTGGTTCTAGTGCTCTGGTAGAGATTACTGCAGTTGATAATACGGATGGCACTGCTCCTACCGATAGTAGTATCAATAATATTGCAAACACTGAGTCTTTTGACGTTACCGCAGGAAAATCATACTTGATTACAAAAGGTTCAATCACCTATAACAGTCAAACTTTCGCTGCTGGATCAACATTTGTTGGAGTAACTGGGCAAGCCTCTGCGACAGCTGGATCGGCGAGTTCTGTGTTAAGTACAGCTACAGATTTTGAAGCAGGTGCGGTAATTGAGAAAGCAAGTGGCTTGTATATCGGACCAAGTGCTAAGCTTGTTAACTATGACTCGCCGGCTGCAGCTGCTCAACAAATTGTAGCCAAGCTACAAGCAGAAGGTATAACAGGATTGAACCTTACGGATAATATTGATGGTACTTTCAATATTGTTTTGGGTGGTAATTTAAGCGTTGCCTCTGCAACAGATTCCCATAAAGCCATTAATTCAATTGACTTGGCGCTTCAAAATATCAGTGCTGATCGCGCGATGTTCGGCGCCTTAAGCAATCGATTTGATATGTCGATTTCGAACCTATCAAATGTGGCGGCTAATTCAGAAATGAGTCTTGGGCGCTTACAGGATGCTGATTTTGCAGCGGAAACGTCAAGAATGACCACAAGCAGAATTTTGGAACAAGCTTCGATCGCGATGATGGCGCAGGCCAATGCGGCGAAACAAAACGTGCTGCAATTGCTCGGTTAACACCACGTCATCAAACCCAAAAAAGCGCGCCGGCGGGTAAACCCGGCGCACTTTTTTTAATTAAAAAACCGATTTTCGCCGGTTTTTATTGCGAAGCCTTATAAGATTGCACCGGCTTTTGGGCTTTCTGCCAGCCTGTGATGCCTTTTGACAGATGGCTGACATTGGCAAAGCCCAATTGATCCACCAAAGCCTTGCCCAAATTCGTGGTCCGGTTGCCGGTGCGGCAATAGAGCATGATCGGGGTATCGCGATCGGTGATCACCGACGTGAATTTCTGTTGAAACTCTGGGTGAAGCTGACCCGATTTTGTAAATGCTGTGATCAATTCGGCCCCTTCGATAATACCCGTTTTCGCCCATTCCTCGGGGCGGCGAATATCGATGATCAGCGTACCGTTTTTCTGAGCCTCTTGCATATCTTGATTGCTGGCTTGCTGTAATTTTGGCGGCCAAGCTGTTTTCAACAGTTCCACTTCAAAGCGTAACGTGGCGTTTGGCGGAATTTTTGCGCCAGCACCGCGCGCGCCATATCCCAATTGTGGCGGAATGGTTAATATTCGGCGCTCGCCTTCCTTCATTCCCAAAATACCCTGCTCCCACCCTTGGATGACTTGTCCGGCGCCAAGCACAAAGCGAAAAGCCTGGCCGCGCGGACGCGAGGCGTCAAACACGGTGCCATCGCTCAGGCGGCCTTCATAATGCACGCTGACTTGCATACCGTTTTGCGCGGTTGCTCCACTGCCTTTCTGCGTGATGTCTATGCCCAGTTCGGCCGCAGACAGCGGCGCGCTTACACCGAGAGCCAGAAAAAGATAAAAAAACCTGCGCATACCTGCGATGATACGGGTGATTTGGGGCATAATGATCCTTTCTGTGACAAACAGGTGTAAGCCTAGAGCGGTTTTTGGATTTGTCTATTGCCAAGCGCCAGATATCACAGCGTGTTGACCTGCGCGGTGTAGACAGGATTTTGTAATTTTCTAACGATTGGCGCTTTTCAGCTGGGCGTGATTTGATAAGCTGTGGTCAAACGCACAATTAGAAAAGGATGCTCAAGATGGCAAAGGTTTTACAGGTGGTTATTTACACCGCGATTTCAGATGACGCGAAATTGGCGGCTTATGCCAAGCTTGCCGGGCCTGCGATGCAAGCCGCCGGTGGGGTATTTTTGGCGCGGGGCGTGCCGGTTGCGGTGGCCGAAGACGGTCAGATGACGCGGACAGTGGTGGTTGAATGGGCAAGCCTTGAAGCGGCGCAAGCCGGCTATAACAGCCCCGCCTATCAAGAGGCGCTTGCCGCGTTGGGCGATGGGGCAACGCGCGAATTTAGATATGTTGAGGCGGTGTAGCGCGCATTTATTGTACAAGGTGTGAAGGGTAAGTGGCCGGAGCGTTTGCGCCCAGAAAGGCGCATAACTTGCCTTTGCTTTCAGCGAATGCGTGCCTTAGAGCAAACTTTTTATGCACCGCTCTCAGCGCTGTAAGGCAGGGCGTAAATCAGGCGTGATCTTTATTTGGATAAAACGCGTCTGGCGCTTTCATCAAAGCGGTCATTGCGGGGCTTAAAGATCATCGAATAGCCCAGTAACCCCACCAAGAAAACGAAGATAATTGCCGGAACAATAATGTTTTTACCCAATGTAATGACCTCGCTTTGTTGCGGGCCATTTGCTTTGCATGACCCAAATGCGCTGCTCAGATGTTACAGCCATTTGCCATATCTGACAAGTTTGGTTGTGAGGTGCAAATTTCACGCCGCGCCCCTTAAGATTTGAGGGGGGGTATCGCCGTTTTAGCGGCCTTAACGTGAGCTTTGGCGACGCATGTTAGAGCGATTTTGTGGCTTGGCCGAGCCATTGCGCGGCGCTGCTGCTCAGCTGATCCTGATGCAGATCCCAACATTCTTTGTGATAGGCGTTTATCCAAGCTTTTTCAGTTGGGTCCAGCCAATCAGAGATGACCATGCGAAGATCAATCGGCACATAGGTAAGCGTTTCAAATTCCAAAAGTCGTGTTAAATTGGCAGCTTCGGGCAGATCTGCCTCGCCAACGCTGAGCAAGTTTTCAATCCGAATTCCAAACGCAGCTTCTTTGTAAAAGCCGGGCTCGTTCGATAGGATCATGCCTGGTTCCAACACCACTGTAGAGGCACGCGATAATCGCTGCGGGCCTTCATGCACGTTTAAAAAATGCCCAACGCCATGGCCCGTGCCATGATTGAAATCCTGCCCCGAAGCCCAAAGTGGCGCGCGGGCAAACGCGTCCAGATCGCGCCCGGAAATGCCATAAGGAAATTTCAGGCGAGAAATCGCAATCATCCCTTGCAAAACCCGCGTGAAGGCGGCGCAAACCTCGTGCGGTTGCGCGCCAATTGCGATGGTTCGCGTAATATCGGTGGTACCATCCAGATATTGGCCACCGCTATCCACCAGCATGACCTCTCCGGCTTGAAGCTGCCGGTTTGACGCTTCATTCACCCGATAATGGGGCAGGGCAGCGTTCGGGCCGCTGGCAGAAATAGTGTCAAAGCTGATGTCCAAAAGCTCTGAATTTGCGCGCCGAAAGCTTTCAAGCGCAATGACCACGTCAATTTCTGTTGTGGTGCCAATTGGCGCGTTATCAAGCCAAGCCAAAAACTCGCACATTGCAGCGCCATCGCGTTGATGCGACACGCGGGCATGTTGTAATTCTATAATGTTTTTGCAGGCTTTTGGAAGGATGACGGGGTCTGCTTCAAACGCGATTTCAACCTGCGCTTTTTGAAGGATATCGACAACGGCATAGGGAATATGCCCGGCATCAACGCGTACTCTGCCGTGTAATTGCGACAGTTGCGCGTCGAATTGATCTTGTGAGAAGAGGCGTATCCCGGCGCCAAAATGCCCCGATAGGTGTTCGGCTTTTCCAGGCGCAATGAACAGGTCCACTGAAGCATCGGCGTGCAAAAATGCAAAGCTATGAACCAAGGGCACATGGGTGACATCGCTGCCGCGCATATTTAGCAACCAAACGATGCTGTCTGGCAGCGTTAGGATCGCTGTGTCTTGCGCGTTGTCGCGCAGCATTTTGGCAAGGCGTTTGCGCTTATCACTGTGGGTTTCACCGGCATAATCTTCGGGGTAGGCATAGGCCTGCGCGTTGGGGGGATCTGGTCTATCGGTCCAGATTTGATCGATAAGGTTGGTATTTGGCCGCAGCTGAATGCCGTTTTCGCCCAGCGCGGCGCGATGCGCTTGTATCTCGCCCCAACTGTGCAACCATGGGTCAAAACCGATCGTGCCCGTTTGCAAGTTTTTTTGGAGCCATGTGGGCAGGCTCGTTTCGGGCCAGTCAACGGGTGTGAAGATGGCGTTTGTTTGCACTTTCACTTGAACCCGGTAGCGCCCATCTACGAATACACCCGCAACATCAGGTAAAACGGCGCAAAACCCGGCCGAACCCGTAAAGCCGGTTAACCAAGCCAAGCGTTCATCGCGTTTCGCAACATATTCCCCTTGATGCACATCGCTGCGCGGGACCAAAAAGCCGTTTAGCTGTGCCCCAGAGATGGCCTTGCGAAGCGCGGTTAGGCGCGCGGGGCCCGCATCGGGTTCAGAGTCGTCAATAAAGCTTTGGAAATGGGCTGTTTTCATCGGGCTCAATTCACTTTTCTCATACCTGTCGAGCGTGCGCGCGCGCGCGGATCATTGTCAAATAACGCCGCCAATTGTTCGGTCATGGCGCCCGCAAGCTGTTCAATATCGGTGATCGTGACGGCGCGTTCATAATAGCGGGTGACATCATGGCCAATGCCAATTGCCAGTAATTCTACCGCTTTGCGCTTTTCAACCATCGCAATCACGTCGCGCAGATGCTTTTCAAGATAATTGGCTTGGTTCACCGATAAAGTGCTGTCATCAACCGGTGCGCCATCTGATATCACCATAAGAATTTTGCGGGCCTCGGGGCGCCCAGCCATGCGACGATGCGCCCATTCCAACGCTTCACCATCAATATTTTCTTTCAGCAAACCCTCTTTCATCATCAAGCCCAAATTGGATCTTACGCGCCGCCAAGGCGCATCGGCGCCCTTATAGATGATATGGCGTAAATCGTTCAGCCGCCCAGGCTGTTGCGGACGCCCTTCATTCAGCCAATCTTCCCGGCTTTGCCCGCCTTTCCACGCACGGGTGGTGAACCCAAGAATTTCCACTTTGACATTACACCGCTCTAAGGTACGCGCCAAAACATCCGCACAAATCGCCGCGATGGAAATGGGCCGTCCGCGCATAGAGCCGGAATTGTCAAGCAAGAGCGTGACCACGGTATCGCGAAATTCGGTGTCTTTTTCCCTTTTAAAGCTAAGCGGGGTAGTGGGGTTCGCGACGATGCGCGCCAAACGCCCTGCGTCCAAAATGCCTTCTTCTAAATCGAACAGCCAAGAACGGTTTTGCTGGGCTTGCAGGCGGCGTTGCAGCTTATTGGCCAGCCGGCTTACGGCCCCCTTTAATGGCTCTAATTGCTGATCCAAATAGGCCCGCAGACGCTCTAGTTCAACGGCATCGGCAAGCTCTTCTGCCTTGATCTCTTCATCATATTTGGTTTCATAGACGTTGTAATTCGGATCAGCATCCGAAATTGGTTGCGGAGCAGGGGGCTCCATTGGAGCATCGCCATCGGGCAGTTCAGTCTCTTCCGACATCTCATCTTCAGCGCTTTCATCGCTGCTGACTTGTGCTGCTGAAGGATCTTGCTGTTCTTCTTGGCTTTGTTCAGGCGTGCTTTCCGTATCATCTTCATTGCTGTCATCTTGGCCCGTACTGTCGGGATCTTGATCTTCTTCCGTACCTTCATCCTGATCTTCGTCAGACTGATCTTCAAGATCATCAGGATCGTCGCCCAGCTGGTCACCATAGCCTAGATCCGAAATGATTTGGCGGGCAAATTTCGCAAACGCGCTTTGATCTTTCAATTTGCTCTGAAGATCTGCCAAAGTGCCACCGGCTTGCTCTTCGATGAACCCCTGCCAAAGCTGCATAATGTTTTGCGCGGCGGGCGGCATATCGCGCCCCGTGGCCAAATGCCGGATCAGGTATCCAGCGGCGGTCGATAAAGGTGCATCAGAGCGGTCGGTGATATTAAGATAGCCAAGCCGGGCTGCATCCGCGCCAATTTTCGCATCAATATTTCCCGCCGTACCCGGCATATCTTGTGCGCCAACGGCTTCGCAGCGGGCCACTTCCATCGCCTCATAAAGTTCGCGCGCCATATTGCCCTGGGGGGCGTATTTTGTATGCGTTCCATCATCGTGATATTTGCGGTGCAGGGCCAAAGCATCCGCTGTCCCTCTTGCCACCAAAACTTCATCACGGGTCATTCTACGGCTGATTTGGGGCAAGCGCATGACATCGCCGGATACGCCAGCCGGATCCACGGAATAGGTGATCGACAGATCGGCATCATTGGCCATCACTTTGGTGGCTTCAGCCAAAGCTTTTTTAAATGGATCGGCCGGGTTATCTGAATTTGGTCCCATAACGCAAGTCTCGCTGAACGTTTGAATAATGCAAGCTCTGTTTACAATGCCGCAACCTGAGTTTTAGCGCGCGCTTTCCTGTAGGGTTGGAAAAATCAAAAACGCGCGCGCGCTGCGGCTTAAAACTTTAGCCCAAGCTGACGCTGGCAGCGCTTTCTGGCAGTTCTTCGTCAAAACAGCGCTGGTAGAATTCTGCCACGGTCTGACGCTCAAGCTCATCGCATTTGTTCAGGAAAGACAAACGAAACGCGTAGCCTATATTGCGGAAAATTTCTGCATTTTGCGCCCAATTGATCACGGTGCGCGGGCTCATTACGGTTGATAGGTCGCCATTCATAAACGCGGTACGGGTTAGATCTGCAACCGTTACCATTTGCTTTACCGTTTTGCGCCCGTTTTCCGTGTTATAATGGGGGGCTTTTGCCAAAATTATTGCGGTTTCGGCATCGATGGACAGATAATTCAAGGTAGCGACAAGCGACCAACGGTCCATTTGGGCTTGGTTTATTTGTTGGGTGCCATGATAGAGGCCGGTGGTATCGCCCAGACCGACAGTATTGGCGGTTGCAAACAGCCGGAACTGCGGATGCGGTGTGATAATTTCGTTTTGATCCATCAGGGTAAGTTTGCCATCATGTTCGAGCACGCGCTGGATCACAAACATCACATCGGCGCGCCCGGCATCATATTCGTCAAAAACAATCGCCACCGGGTTGCGCAGCGCCCATGGCAAGATGCCTTCGTGGAATTCGGTGACCTGAACGCCATCGCGCAATTTGATCGCATCTTTTCCGATTAAATCGATACGGCTGATATGGCTGTCCAGATTAACGCGCACGGCGGGCCAGTTCAGGCGGGCTGCCACTTGCTCAATATGTGTTGATTTGCCCGTTCCGTGATAGCCTTGGATCATCACCCGTCGATTATGCGAAAACCCTGCTAGAATAGCCATGGTTGTATCGGGATCAAACTTATAGGTCGTGTCAATTTCGGGAACCCGCTCAGAGCGATCTGCAAAGCCTTTCACAACCATATCTGTGTCAAGCCCGAACATTTCACGCACTGAAATATCCTCAGTCGGTTTTACATCCATTGTATTGCCGCCGTCAGCCATACTTGCGTTTCCTTTAATTGCCAATTTTAACCTCTGCTCTGGTGCAACATAAAGCGGTTAAGGGCAAGGGGAAGGGCAAAAATAGTCAAAATAGAGTTCTATCCGCTCTTTTATGGCGGCGGCGTATTTCGATCTTGAGGTCACGCAAAAAACCGGACTTTTTGCTTTCTTAAACCAAAAACTCTGCTGGATCAGGTATATCCTTCGAGTTAAACCGATAGAGTTCTTCAAAATCGCGAAAAACTGCGCTTTCGATCGCGTCTTTACTGGATTTTTTTACCGATGGGTGCTGTCTGATACGCTGCATATAAGGGGCTGTATCTTCTGAAACAGGCAGTTTGTAAGTCTGAATACGTGTGATAATGGGCGCGTAACACGCGTCTAAAGCGCTGAATTCTCCAGCCAAGAATGGACCTTTAGAAAGTGTTAGCATAATGCGCCATGCAGTCTTGAGACGGTCTATGTCTTTGCGGACCAAAAGTTTGTCCCGCCAGATCAATCGGCCAATCTGGGGCAGATCTGCGTCAATATTCGTTGGGCAATGTCTGCGCAGCGCAAAAAAGCTACTCTGCATTTCAGCGCAAAGGCTGCGCGCTTGAGCGTGCAGGGCCACGTTTCGGGGCCAAATCTTAAATTGAGGGTTTTGCTCTACAAGATATTCTATGATCGCCAGCGTTTCCCATATGATCAAAGGGTCAGCTTGCGGGCTGGCGCTGTTTGAGCATTGCAGAAAGGGATCCTTACCCGCTGGCGAATATTTGGCAACGGTTTGTTTGAACTGCGAGCTTTCAGGAAATCCGTCGAAGGGAATGAGTTTTTCGGTGAATTGAATGCCGAAAGCGTGCAACACCAACCACGGCCGCATTGACCAGCTTGAATAATTTTTATCGCCAATAAACAGCGTGATTGCCACAGGCTAGCCCACTTTTATGAGTTTCACAGAGCAGCCCGCCATAACAATATGTAGATTTTAGGGTGCAGACCTGATTATTTGAAGTTTCGGCTGTCTTTTAATTGATCCCAAGCCCAAACCACTTCTTGTAGCTGTTCTTCTTGGCTGCGATCGCCGCCATTCATATCTGGGTGTAAGACTTTGATCAGCGCTTTATACGCGCCGCGCACTTCTGCTTTGCTCCAATTGTCTTTGCCTTCTAAGATTTCCAAAGCGCGGCGCTCGGTTGGCGGTAGACGCCGGCCACTGCCAGCCGAGCCTCCAGATTTGCCTGGGTTCTTGGTGGCATTTTCGCCCAAAACCTGATGCGGATCCTCAATCCCAAGCCGCGCCCAAGCGCGGGCTTCTGTGTCGCGGAAATCTTTAGTTTCTCTTTCCCAGACTTTGTCTTTCGAGCGCTGGGCATTGATTTCGGCCTCTGTGGTGCCGTTAAAGAAATTCCATTTTAAATTATACTCGCGCACATGATCTTTGCAGAACCAGAAAAAATCATCCAACACATCGGGGGCTTTTGGCGCGCGGAATTTTCCAGCCTCTTGGCAGCCATCATGTTCGCACAGTCGGGTCGAGGTGTCCGAGGCTCCAGACATGCTGCGCCGCCCGCGCGGATTTTTCTTCTTCGAAGAAGACACAGACATATCAAAACCAAATGGGTCGGAGGCAGCCATAAATTCACCTTTTCTGTTCAAGGCAGATAGCATAGGCTTTCCTCAGGTAATTTGAAGAGGCGAAAACAAAAAATATGACCCGAGTGGAACAAATTCGCAAAAATCTTGAGAATTCTTTTCAATCAAGCTTTTTGGAGGTCGTAGATGAGAGCGATCAGCACCGTGGGCATGCCGGCGCGCCAGAAGGCGGGCAAAGCCATTTTCGCGTCCGCCTGAAATCTGAGCAGTTTAAAGGGCAATCGCGAATCGCGCGGCATCGTGCGGTGCATGCAGCGCTGGGGCCAGAGTTGATCGGCGCGATTCACGCTTTGGCTTTAGAACTTGATACCCCTTAAGCCTTAACCTTTAACCGCTTGAAAGGGCCCGCACCTGTTGCTGAAACCCAACTGGTGCCACGCGCTGGGCCTTGCCATCGTATTTATTGGGTCAATTTTGTGGCAACCAGTTCATTCACCACTTTTGGATTGGCTTTGCCGCCTGTGGCTTTCATCACTTGTCCGACGAACCAGCCTGCCAGCTTGGGGTTGGCCTTGGCTTTTTCAACTTGTGCTGGATTATCAGCGATCACTTGATCCACCGCCGCTTCGATCGCTCCTGTATCCGTTACTTGTTTTAAGCCGCGCGAGTCCACGATCTGCGCCGGCTCACCGCCCTCGCTATAAACAATTTCAAACACATCCTTGGCGATTTTCCCGCTGATCTCGCCTTTGGAAATCAGATCGATAATACCGCCCAGTTGCGCCGGGGTGACCGGGCTTTCACTTATATCACAATCATCTTTTTTGAGGCGTCCAAAAAGTTCGTTAATCACCCAATTTGCGGCCAATTTGCCATCACGCCCCTTGGCCACTTCTTCAAAATAACCCGCCGAGTCAAGCTCTGCCGTTAGGACATTGGCATCATATTCCGAGAGGCTGAAATCTGTAACGAAGCGGGCTTTTTTCTGATCGGGCAGCTCTGGCAGATTGGCTGCAATCTCATCCACCCAGTCTTGTTCGATTTCTAAAGGTAAAAGATCCGGATCGGGGAAGTAGCGATAATCATGCGCCTCTTCTTTGGAGCGCATAGAGCGCGTTTCGCCTTTGTCGGGATCATAAAGCCGGGTTTCTTGATCGACGCTTCCGCCGCTTTCTACGATCGCAATTTGCCGCCGTGCTTCCACGTCAATAGCTTGCTGAATAAATCGCATTGAGTTCATATTCTTGATTTCACAGCGCGTGCCAAGATGCGAAAAATCTTCGCTTTCGAGATATTTTTCATATTGCCCTGGCTGGCAAATCGAGACGTTGACATCGGCGCGCAGGTTCCCGTTTTGCATATTCCCGTCACAGGTGCCCAAATAGCGCAGGATCTGACGCAATTTCACGATATATGCGGCGGCCTCTTCTGGGCCCCGAATATCGGGGCGGCTGACGATCTCCATCAGCGCCACTCCGGTGCGGTTCAGATCAACAAATGACATATTTGGATCCATGTCATGGATCGATTTTCCGGCATCTTGTTCGATATGAATGCGTTCAATACGGACCCGGCGCGCAACGCCCGGCGCCATATCAACGATCACTTCACCCTCGCCAACGATCGGATGATAGAGCTGGCTGATCTGATATCCTTGAGGAAGGTCTGGATAAAAATAATTCTTTCGATCAAAGGCAGAGAATAAATTAATTTCGGCCTGCAAACCCAGCCCAGTTCTGACCGCCTGCTCAACGCAAAATTCATTTATTACCGGCAGCATGCCCGGCATTGCAGCATCCACGAACGCAACATTGGAATTTGGTTCATTTCCAAACTTTGTGGATGCGCCAGAAAATAACTTTGCTTTTGATGCAATTTGGGCGTGCACTTCCATACCGATCACCAATTCCCAGTCATATTTAGCACCGGCGATGGTTTTGATCTTGGGCGGTTCAAATGTCAGATCCAGCATGGTGCATGTCCTTTAAGGCGTGGTTTCTTTGCGCCGGTTTAGCCAATGCGGCTGCGGGTTTCAATCTCTTTGCGCCTCATTCGCGTTCTCGTTGCAGTGCGCTCTGCGCACCAGCAGGGCGACTGCTTGGCCGTTTGCGCGGCGCGTCAGTCGTGTACAATCCTTGAAAGCATCTCGCGCGAGTCTCGGCTGAGCCCATCCATCTCTAACATGTTTTGCAAAAGCGGCTTCAATAGGGCTTGCCGACCTTTATCAAATTGGCGCCAAGTTTTGAACGCTCCGCACATGCGGGCGGCGGTTTGCGGATTGATTTGATCAAGCCGTGAAAGCCACTGCACCATTAATTCATAGCCTTGGCCCGATAGGTGATGGAACCCTGCCATATTGCCCGCCAGTGATCCAAAAACCGCTCGAAAACGATTGGGGTTTTTCCAATTGAAATCTTCATGTTGCGTAAGAGATTTTGCAACAATTGCAGCTTTTTCCGGCGGCGCGAAAGCCACCTGCAAGGCAAACCACTTATCGATTACCAGCCGATCTTCTTTCCATTGACGATAGAATGCCTGCGCCTGTTCGGCGCCCTTTTCAACCGATAAAAGCGCGCTGAGCGCGGCTTGCTGCTGGGTCATGTTATTGGCGGTGTCGAATTGTTTTTTTGCGGCCTCGCCGGCATCAATCCGCGTTAGATAAACCAAAGCCCTATTGGCCAGCGCGCGCGCATTAGATTGCTGCGCGTTTGGTGCATAAGGCTCTTGTATCTGATGCGCGGCATGCAATTGCGGCCAGATATCTTGCAAATGCTGGGCAAGCGTTTGATGCAGGGTTTCAAGCGCGTCGAAAATGCGCTGTGGCTCGGGGGTTAGGCCATCTGCGTAGAGCGACCGGGCTATTTCATCTTGCGATGGCAGGCCAAGCACCAAGGCGCGAAACGCCGGATCAAGCGCGTCATCGCTGGCCACAGCCTGCAGCGCATCCAAAAACGCAAGCGCAGGAGCCTGATTGTGTTGCGCCAATTCTTTCAAACTTTCAACGGCCAGCGTGCGGGCGGCCTGCCATTTGTTGAAAGGATCGGGGTCATGCGCAAGCAGAAAGGCTTTGGTAGCGTCGTTCTGGGTGTGTTTGAGCAGGATGGGGGCTGAAAATTCGCGTAAAATCGAGGCGATAGGGCGTTCAGAGCTTGCAAATGTAAAGCTTTGTTGGGGTTGGTTAAGCTCGAAGATCTGCGTGGGCAAAAGCTCTTGTCCGCAAGGCGATAATAAGCCCAGGGCAATTGGTATGACTTTGGGATCTTTTTCTATTTGTCCTGGCGTTGCCGGGGTTTTTTGCGAAAAAGTAAGTTGGAATTCACCCTTTGCATAGGTTTCTGTTACGCTCACTTCGGGGGTGCCGGCTTGCGTGTACCAGTTTTTGAATTGGCTCAAATCGCGCCCGGTGCTGTCTTCAAAAACCTGTAGCCAATCTTCGATGGTGGCGGCATCGCCATCATGACGCTGAAAATAAAGCGCCAAAGCTTTGTAATAGGCCTGATCGCCGACAAGCGTTTTCAGCATGCCAATTAATTCAGCGCCTTTTTCATAAACCGTGGCCGTGTAAAAATTATTAATCTCGATAAAGCTGTCAGGGCGCACGGGATGCGCAAGCGGGCCAGCATCCTCGCTAAATTGGATCGCACGGAGCCGGATCACATCTTCGATCCGCTTTACCGCGGCGCTGCGCAGGTCTGATGTGAATTGGGCGTCGCGAAAAACGGTTAGCCCCTCTTTCAGACAAAGTTGAAACCAATCGCGGCAGGTAATGCGGTTGCCGGTCCAATTGTGAAAATACTCATGCGCGATGATCGCCTCGACGCGTTCAAAATCCTTATCTGTGCTGGTGGTTGGGCTGGCCAAGACGCAGGCACTGTTAAAGATATTTAAGCCCTTATTTTCCATTGCGCCCATGTTGAAATCATCAACGGCCACGATGTTGAAGACATCTAAATCATATTCGCGCTGATAGATATTCTGATCCCAGCGCATCGAGGCTTTTAACGCCTCCATGCCGAAGCCGCATTTGTGTTCGTCGCCAGGGCGCACCCAAATATTCAGCGCAACATGATTTCCAGATGCGGTGGTGAAAGTATCGCGATGGGCAACCAACCTGCCGGCCACCAGCGCGAATAAATAGGCAGGTTTGGGCCAAGGGTCTTGCCATTCAGCCCAGTTTTCACCCTGCGCCTTTGGATTGCCGTTTGATAGTAAAATGGGCAAATCGCCCTCAATCCGAACGTGAAACTGCGCCATCACATCGGGGCGGTCGGGATAATAGGTTATCTTTCGAAAGCCTTCCGCCTCGCATTGCGTACAATACATGCCGTTTGACATATATAACCCCTCAAGCGATGTGTTGTTTTGTGGGTCAATCTCAACCTCACATTCCCAAACAAAGCTAGCGCTGGGAACCCGAACGGATAAGCCGCCTTTCGTGATCTGTGGTGATACAGCCGCGCCATCAATTTTTGCCCAGATAAGGCGTAGATCTTCACCATGTAGGAACAAATCATGTTGCGATGAACCTGCAATCGGCTCAAATTCAACCAAAGAAATGACTCTGGTTTTGAGGGGGTCTAATTGAAACGTCAGATGTACATTTTTGACGCGAAACGGGAAAGGCGCGTAATCCTTGAGATGAATGGTAGTTGGGCTGGCATCTTTCACGGCATATCCTCAAAGCATCATTTCTTTTGATAAATTTAGGTCTAAACCACGACTTGCAAAGTGCAAGGGCGCTTTGCCTTTTTGGGAGGGATAAACCGCCCATAGGTTCATGTGCGGGCTGGCGATCTGCTGCTCTGCGCCTATATCACATCCAGCGCCCGGTTGTGCTTCGTAAAAAAAGCACCACAGAGCTGCATAAGTCTGCAACCGTTCAGATCAGGGCTTGAAAATGAAAATGCGAAAAAAAATCGATTTGCCGCAAAAGCTCTGCAAAACCTGCGGACGTCCCTTTCTATGGCGTAAAAAATGGGAAAAAGACTGGGAGCATGTTCAATATTGCAGCGAGAAATGCCGACGAAATAAGAATATTGCGCAGGAACCATCTGGAAAAATCTAACTTTGGTAAAATAGTTTTACCAAAATAATTGCATATAGGAAACTTTTTCCCTAAAGCAGATGATATCTGAGTTGGAATCAAGCGAAGGGGTGTTCTGTGTCGGAGCGGGTATCACGAGAAGGTTTAAGCGTCGCGCATCAACTGGCGGCATTCATCGAAATAGACGCCTTACCGGGCACCGGCATAACGCCGACCCAATTTTGGGCAGGGCTCGCGGCGCTTGTTGCAGAATTAGGGCCTAAAAATCGCGATCTTTTACAGACGCGCGAGGATATCCAGACGCAGCTAGACAATTGGTACATCTCGCATCGGGGCGTTGATTATAGCTTCGAAACCTATCAGGACTTTTTGAAAGAGACCGGCTATTTGGTGGATGAAGGGCCGGATTTTAAGATTGAAACGCAGGGCATTGATCCTGAAATCGCGCAGATTGCAGGGCCGCAGCTTGTGGTTCCGGTAATGAACGCACGCTTTGCGTTAAACGCAGCCAATGCGCGCTGGGGCAGCTTGTATGATGCATTATACGGCACCGACGCGATGGGGGATTTACCGCCAGCGGGGGCGTATGACCAAGCGCGTGGCGACCGCGTGGTTGCTTGGGGGCGGGCATTTTTGGACAACAGCCTGCCTTTGGCGAAGGGGTCTTGGTCGGACGTGTCTTGTATGTCTCAAACCAAAGACGGCTTCTGCGCGGATGATATCGGGTTGACGCATCCAGAGCAATTCATCGGGCGGGTTGGCGACGGAGATAGTTTGGGTGGATATATTTTTAAGAACAATGACTTGCACATCATTATTGATGTCGATTCTGCCAGTGTGATTGGGGCTGCGGATCGGGCCGGAATTTCTGATATTCGGATGGAGTCGGCGATTTCAACCATTATGGATTGCGAAGACAGCGTGGCCGCGGTGGATGGCGCAGACAAGACCCTAGCCTATCGCAATTGGCTGGGGTTGATGAAGCGGGATTTGAGCGAAGCAATCGTAAAGGGCTCTGAGACCTTTACCCGCAGATTAAACGCGGACATCACCTACACCACTGCGCAAGGTTTGCCAGCGCATTTAAAGGGGCGCAGCTTGATGCTGGTGCGCAATGTGGGGCATTTGATGACCACACCGGCAGTGCTGGATCAAGATGGCGCAGAGATAGGGGAAGGCTTACTTGACGCTCTGTGCACCACGATGATTGCGATGCATGATCTTAATTCAGACCAAGGCAACGCGATGCATGGCTCGGTCTATGTGGTGAAGCCGAAGATGCATGGCCCCGCAGAAGTGGCTTTTGCTGATGAAATCTTCAGCCGTGTAGAGGATATTCTGGGCCTGCCGCATCATACGGTGAAATTGGGCATTATGGATGAAGAACGCCGTACCTCTGCCAATCTGAAAGAATGCATTCGCGCTGCAAAAAACCGCGTGGCGTTTATAAATACGGGGTTTTTAGACCGCACGGGTGACGAAATTCATGCAAGTATGGAAATGGGTGCATTTCTTCCCAAGGGCGATATGAAAACCACGCCTTGGATAAAATCTTACGAAGATCGCAATGTTGATATTGGGCTGAAGTGTGGCTTGCAGGGAAAGGCCCAGATTGGAAAAGGCATGTGGGCTATGCCGGACCGTATGGGCGACATGCTTGCGGCGAAAATGGGCCATCCAGAGGCCGGAGCCAATTGTGCTTGGGTGCCATCTCCCACGGCGGCCACCCTGCACGCCACGCATTATCATAAGTTGAACGTGAAGCAGCGCCAAAACGAGCTCGCCGCAGCCGGCCCCCGTGGGACACTAAAGGATCTGTTGACAGTGCCGGTTCTGCGCGGCCGCAATCTCTCGGATCAAGAAATACAAACCGAGATTGAGAATAACGCACAGGGCATTTTAGGCTATGTGGTGCGCTGGGTGGATCAAGGTGTGGGGTGCTCAAAAGTGCCCGATATCAATGATGTTGGATTGATGGAAGATCGGGCAACCTGCCGGATTTCTTCGCAAGCCTTGGCCAATTGGCTGCATCATGGGGTTGTAAGCCACGCGCAGGTCATGGCCGCATTGCACAAAATGGCAGCAGTTGTGGATCGCCAGAATGCAGGGGATGCTGCCTATAGGCCGATGGCGCCCGAATTTACGGGGTTGGCGTTTCAAGCCGCGTGCGATTTGGTGTTTAAAGGGCGGATACAGCCCTCGGGCTACACAGAGCCGGTGCTGCATGCGCGCCGCCTTGAAGTGAAAGCTGCGCAAGCTGCCGCGGCGGTTGACGCAGCATCTGCCACATAGGCGAAAAAACAAAGAAAATAAGACAGTTTAGGATCAAAGAATGAACGATTTAACCTTGCGTAAGGCCAAGATAATCATCCGCAAAGCCTTGGAAAAAGGCAAAGAACTTGGTTTCAAGCCTTTGAGCGTGGCAGTATTGGACGCGGGCGGGCATTTGATCGCCTTTGAGCGCAGCGATGGCGCCGCGCCAGGACGGGTCGCGATTGCGACAGGCAAGGCCTATGGTGCGGTTATGTTGGGTATGGCGGGGCGCGCGCAGATGGCGCGCGCTGAGCAGCAGGCTTATTTCATGCAGGCGGTGAATGGTGCCTTGCAAGGGCAGGTCGTGCCGGTTCCGGGTGGCGTTTTAATCCGCGATGCTAAACTAAACGTCGTTGGAGCGGTTGGTGTGACGGGCGATTTATCTGATAATGATGAAATTTGTGCCATCGCCGGTGTAGAAGCGACCAACCTGACTGCAGAAGCATAAGCGATTATTGTCAACCTTTGAGTTTCGCCCCTATACTGCGTCTATCAATCACGGGGTAAGCGATGGTACGTCCAATAGTTGGGGTGATATGTAATCACTATATGATCAATGATGAATATCCGGCGCACGCATCGGGTATCATCAATGGTGAGGCGATATCGCAAGTTGCTCAGTGCCTTCCTATGCTTATTCCAGCAGACCCGCAGCAGGTGTCGGTGCAAGACCTGCAAGCGTGCTGCGATGGGTTTTTATTCACTGGAGGCCGGCCCAATATTCACCCCGAAGAATATGGCCATGCTGAAACCCCCGCGCATGGCAGTTTTGATCGGGCGCGGGATGCATTGGTGCTGCCGCTTATTCGGGCGTGTATTGCCTCGGGTCAGCCAATTTTTGGCATTTGTCGGGGCTTTCAAGAGGTGGCGGTTGCGATGGGCAGCACGCTGCATCCCGAAATACGCGATTTGCCGGGCCGGATGAATCATAGAATGCCCCCAGAGGGATCGCTCGATGAAAAATTTGCCCATCGGCATAGCGTTAAACTGACCTCAAATGGCCCGTTCCACCGCCTTTTAGGGGCGCGCGAGGTCTCTACAAATACGCTGCACGGGCAGGGGATTGACCAAGCCGGGCCGCGCGTTGTGATCGATGGGGTTGCCAAAGATGGCACGCCCGAAGCGCTTTATATTAAGGATGCTCCGGGGTTCACTTTATCCGTGCAGTGGCATCCTGAATGGCAAGCCGCTCAAGATGATGTCTCGCGCCCTTTGTTTCAGGCTTTCGGTCAGGCGGTCTATCACTGGGCGGGTCGGTCTTTGCAGGTTGAGCGTGCAGGATGAGGTCAGCGCGATATGCAGGTCTAAACGTTCAAAGGTATTTGCCGGTTAATTGATGTCAGCGATGCTTTCGGTTGAGGCCGCGTTTCTTTGAGCAAGAGGTTGAGCTTTCGGATCGTTTTTTGGTTACCAATTGACAATCTCAGGCGTCGGTTTGATTTGCGGGCAGCTCGGCTTGCCCAGCCCTGATAATTTTTTTGATGCCCCCAGCGCTGCGCTTGCAAAGCCTTGACGTAGCATGGGCTGCCTGCGACGTAGGGATGTCACGCAACGGGTCGCAATGTTTAAGACAGATAAGGATGACTTTGAAAGGTGCCTGAGAAAATGGCTGTTTCAGCAACCGATGAGGCAAAGATATCCACCGCATCCAAGCCCGCGCGGCTAAGGGATATATTTTGGGTTTTTGTCAAAATCGGCTTGTTGTCCTTTGGGGGACCAGCTGGCCAAATTGCATTGATGCATCGCATTCTTGTTGACGAAAAAGAATGGCTGGATGAGCAGTCGTTTCTGAATGCACTGAATTTTTGTATGTTGCTTCCCGGCCCGGAGGCGATGCAACTGGCAACCTTCGCCGGCTGGCGCCTGCGCGGCGTTTCCGGTGGCTTAATCGCTGGCAGCCTATTCGTAATGCCCGGCGCCGTGGTGATGCTGGCTTTATCGATCAGTTACGTGGCCTTTTCTGGAGCGCCGGTGTTATCTGGAATTTTTTTGGGGGTAAAAGCCGCGATCTTAGTCGTGGTGGTGCAAGCCTTAATAACTTTATCCCGCCGTGCTTTGACGCAGATCCAGCATTATGTGATTTCCGGAGCTGCTTTTGTCGGTTTGTTTTTTCTCAATCTGCCTTATCCGATTATTGTGATTGCCTCTGGGGTGTATGGCGCGTTTTTCTTAAGCGCATACCACAAACGCCCGCAAATTCTATCGCCAGAAGATGCTCAGATTTCCGAGTTGTCTGCGTTTTCTTTCGGGCGATTTGCGATAACGCTTGGGGTGGGGCTTTGTCTCTGGCTGTGCCCACTGGTCATCGTGTTTTGGGGTGTTGGCGTTCCATTTCTGGCTGAGCTTGGTTGGTTTTTCAGCAAACTTGCCTTGGTCACCTTTGGCGGGGCCTATGCCGTTTTGGCGTATATGGCGCAGGATGTGGTAGGGGCGTATGGATGGCTTAATCCGGCGCAAGTTCTAGACGGTTTGGGATTAGCCGAAACCACGCCCGGGCCGCTTATTTTGGTCACGCAATTCGTGGCCTTTGTCGCCGGTTTCCAGCAAGGTGGCTATGCCTTGGCTTTGATGGCCGTCTCGCTTGGGCTTTGGGTGACCTTTGTGCCTTGCTTTTTATGGATTTTTCTCGGCGCGCCATATTTTCAACGCCTGTCAAGCCAGCCAAGGTTATGGGGCGCGCTGGGTGCGGTGACGGCGGCGGTTGTTGGGGTCATCTTGAACCTGTCGGTTTGGTTTGCGCTTCAGGTAAGTTTCGGAACGGTTTTAGAGTTGCGCATGGGGCTTTTAACGTTTTGGTTGCCGCAACTCGCCTCGGTCGATTTAAGAGTGATCGTTATCGCAACGCTTAGTGCCATTTTAATCTGGCGCTTTAAGCTTGCGCTGGGCTGGGTGCTGATGGGCGCTGCCGGGTTCGGCTTGCTGTTTGACTTACTGGTTTGAAATCCAGATCGGCCACGCTTTTAAGCTTGATTGGCCTCTTCAGGTTACGGCGGCGCGAATTTTATAGGCGTCAGCGTCCCACAGGCGGTTTTGCATTACATCGGCAATGATATCGGTGGCCGCTCTTACGTCTTGTTGATCGATGTAAAGCGGCGTGAATCCAAAGCGCATTGTGTCAGGCGCACGAAAATCCCCAATTACCCCGCGCTCGATAAGCGCTTGCATTGCGGCATAGCCTTCTTGAAAATGAAACGCCACTTGAGAGCCGCGTTTATTTGGATCCCGCGGAGAGCCCAATTTTAACATCGGGCATTTATTTTCAATTTCAGCAATGAACAATTGGCTGAGCGCAATAGACTGCGCCCGCAACTCGGCCATATCGACCATATCCCAAACATCAAGTGCGGCTTCGAGGCTGGCCAGCGCCAGAACCGGCGGCGTTCCCACCCGCATGCGGTCAATACCGTTTCCTGGCTCATAGCCTTGCGCAAAGGCAAATGGCGCGGCATGGCCCAGCCAACCTGATAAGGTTGGTTCAATATTATCAATAAGATGCGGCGCTACATAGATAAAGCCGGGCGATCCTGGCCCGCCATTGAGGTATTTATAAGTACAGCCGACGGCAAAATCTGCTTTGGCTTTGGCAAGCTCTACTTCTATGGCGCCTGCAGAATGGGCAAGGTCCCAGATGCATAAGGCGCCGTTTTGATGCGCCGTTTCGGTAATACTGCACATATCATGCAGGCGGCCAGTACGATAATCGACTTGCGTGATCAGCGTCACAGCGACTTCTTCCGTGATATGATTGTGCAGATCTTCGGGGGCAACAAGGCGCAACTCATGGCCTTGATTAAGCGCTTGGATCAACCCTTGCGCGATATAAAGATCGGATGGGAAATTTCCGCTATCAGACAAGATCACTTTGCGATCCGGGCGCAATTGCAGCGCAGCATCTAGCGCTTGATAGACTTTAATCGATAAGGTGTCTCCGACAACAACATGCCCGCTTTGTGCCCCAATCAGGCGCGCCAAACGGTCGCCAACCGCATTGGGTTGCGCCATCCAACCGGCTTTGTTCCAACCCGTGATCAACATCTGGCCCCATTCGGCCTTCATCACGGCCTCAACCCGCGCCGCCGCTGCTTTGGGCAGAGGCCCGAGGGAATTGCCATCAAGATAAAGAATGCCGTCGGGCAGGTCGAAGAGAGATTTGGTTTTTTGAAAAATATCGCTCACTTTTAGCCACCTGAAATTTCGATTGCCTGTCCGTTTACACTTCCTGAGGCAGAATTACAGAGCCAAATAGCCGTTTCTGCGATTTCATTAACCTCGATCAGCCGTTTATGGGGGTTGGCGCTGACCATCATTTCCAGCGCCTGCTCTTGGGTGAATCCGCGCTTTTGGATGGCTTCTAGGTTTTGATCGATAATCGGCGTTTGCACATAGCCGGGGCAGATCGCATTGAAGGTAATCGGCCCGCCCAAATGTTCAGCCGCATAAGAGCGGATCAAACCGATCACACCATGTTTGCTTGCCGCATAGGCGCCGCCCCCCTTCAAGCCGCGCAAGCCCGCGATCGAGGAAATCGCGATCACCCGCCCCCAATCTGTGCTTGTCATTGAAGACATCGCTTCGCGAATGGTGATGAAGGCGCCATCAAGATTGGTTGCCATTATTTTGCGCCACAACTCCATTTGTGTTTTTTGCAAGGTTCGTCCTTCTGCTATACCGGCATTCGCCACGCATATTTGCACGGGCCCGTGTTGTTTTACGGCGTTTGCGATCACCTCTTTTTGCGCGGCTTCATCGGTCACATCCATTTCTGCTGGAAATATGCCTTTGCCCGCAGCGGCCTGCAGCACGGCTTTGCGCCGCCCAGTGATCGTGACCTGCGCGCCCTGCGCGGCTAACTTTTGCGCGATCGCCAGCCCAATGCCGCTGCCCCCGCCGGTGATCAATGCGTGCTTTCCCTGCAAATTCATGGCGGTTATCCTTGCTCCTTCGGCCGTGCTCGTTGCCAATCTAGGCATTATTCCCGGTTAAGCCAAGCTGAGTGTGCATTTTACCTCTGCGGCAAACCGATCCTAGATCTGCTTTGTTCCGCCGCATCTGGGCCTAGGGGTTTCGGTTTGTTCTCACCGCAGAATATCGGATATGCCGCAATTATTTTTTGCGTGATGAAACGGATTTTTATCGCTCGCTGCTTCGCGCTATTTTCGCCTTTTGGTTCAATTTATCGAAGCGAAGTGGCTGAAAACCTTATTTTCAGCGCTGTTACCGCTTTCAAAAGGAAGTTTTTAGACGGCTTAGCGCAGAAAAGCGCATTTTAGGGTAGACGTCAGGAAAACAGTCGGTAAACCAACGGCATCGCTTTCACGTGTTTCTGCTTCGGCTACTGGACGGTGCTTTTTGGGGCGCTACGTTTGGCTAGCCAGCCCAAATGCTTTTTGGGTTCACCGTGAAGGGCGCATCCTATGCTCGAAATATCTTCGAGCTTCAAAATAAAGAGTTAGAGGAGTGTGAGACGTGAAAATCGGAACACCCAAAGAGGTAAGCGCGGGCGAGGCCCGTGTAGCAATGACACCAGACAGCGCTTTGCAATTGCAAAAGCTTGGCTATGAATGCGTTGTTGAAAGCGGCGCCGGAGTGGCGGCGGGTTTTGCGGATGCGCTGTATCGAGAGGCCGGCGTTGAGGTGGTAAAAACGGCCGCAGCTTTATGGAAAGCCGCAGATATTATCACCAAAGTGCGCCCACCCAATGCAACCGAAGCGAAACGCTTGACCGATGAGAAGCTTTTGATTTCGTTTTTCTATCCGGCGCAAAATACCGAGCAGATGGAATTACTAGCAGGCAAAGGTGCCAGCGTAATTGCGATGGATATGGTGCCGCGTATCAGCCGGGCGCAAAAGATGGATGCGCTCAGCTCGATGGCGAATATCGCAGGATATCGCGCTGTGATCGAAGCGGGCAATAATTTTGGGCGCTTTTTTACGGGACAGATCACGGCTGCAGGCAAAGTTCCGCCGGCGAAAGTGCTGGTGGTTGGGGCCGGAGTGGCCGGACTTGCTGCCATTGGCACAGCAACATCATTGGGCGCGATAACCTACGCGTTTGACGTGCGCCCCGAAGTGGCAGAGCAGATCGAATCCATGGGTGCGGAATTTGTGTATCTTGATTTTGAAGAAGCTCAACAAGATGGTGCAGCGACGGGGGGCTATGCTGCGCCGTCAAGCCCAGAGTTTCGCGAAAAGCAGCTGGCTAAGTTTCGTGAATTGGCTCCGGATGTGGATATTGTGATCACCACCGCTTTAATTCCGGGGCGCGATGCGCCAAAATTATGGCTTGCTGATATGGTCGCTGCCATGAAACCGGGCTCTGTTGTGGTTGATCTGGCCGCTGAACGCGGTGGCAATTGTGATTTAACCGTCCCAGACGAAAAAATAGTGAGCGAGAACGGCGTAACGGTTGTGGGATATTCAGATTTCCCAAGCCGGATGGCGGCGCAATCTTCAACGCTTTATGCAACGAATATCCGCCATATGATGACGGATCTGACGCCGGAAAAAGACGGGCAGGTTAATCATAATATGGAAGATGACGTGATCCGTGGTGCCACGGTTGCGCATGAGGGCGCGGTAACGTTCCCACCGCCACCGCCAAAAGTGCAGGCGATCGCAGCAAAGCCAAAAGAAACGGTTCCGGAAAAAACACCCGAAGAACGCCGCGCCGAAGAGGCGGCTGCCTTTCAGCAGCAGACGAAGAACCAAGTCACTTTATTGGCTGTTGGTGGCGCATTGATGCTGCTTGTCGGGGCCTATGCACCGGCCAGTTTCATGCAGCATTTTATCGTGTTTGTGCTTTCAGTATTTGTGGGCTTTCAGGTAATTTGGAATGTCAGCCATTCGCTGCACACGCCGTTGATGGCGGTGACCAATGCCATTTCGTCGATTATTATTCTGGGGGCGGTGCTACAGATTGGGTCTGGCAGTTTCTTGGTTATCCTCTTGGCTGCGATTTCGGTATTCTTTGCCGGAATTAATATCTTTGGCGGCTTTCTTGTAACACGGCGCATGCTTGCCATGTTCCAGAAATCTTAAGGAGGTCGTGATTATGGAATTGGGTTTTACGACTGCCGCTTACGTTGTTGCGGCTGTGCTTTTCATTCTGTCACTTGGCGGTCTATCTGGGCAGGAAAGCGCTAAGCGCGCCGTTTGGTATGGGATCGTGGGGATGGGCCTTGCCGTCCTTGCCACGTTGATTGGCCCAGGCGCTGGGCTTTGGTGGCTGTCTGCACTGTTGATCGCTGCGGGCGGTTTGATCGGGTATCAACTGGCGTCAAAAGTTGAAATGACGCAGATGCCCGAGCTGGTGGCTGGGATGCATGCTCTGGTTGGGCTTGCGGCCGTATTCGTGGGCTTTAACGCGCATTTCGAGCTGGTCAACGTAATGGCGATGGATGACGCTGCTAAAAAAACGCTTGATGGCTTCGCGGCGCTGCTGGCGAAGAAATCAGGCGTTGAAATCAATATCTTGCGCGTTGAAGCGTCTTTAGGGATCTGGATCGGGGCTGTGACCTTCACCGGATCGGTGATTGCTTATGGAAAATTAGCTGGCAAAGTGACCTCGGCGGCGACCAAACTTCCCGGCGGCCATGCGCTGAATGCCAGCGCTGCCTTGGCCTCGGTGATTTGTTTGATTTGGTATCTAAATTCCGGCGAGTTGCTGCCGCTTTTGATCCTAACGCTGATGGCGCTGTTTATCGGCTATCATTTGATCATGGGGATTGGCGGCGCGGATATGCCCGTGGTGGTGTCGATGCTGAATTCCTATTCGGGTTGGGCGGCTGCAGCGATCGGGTTTAGCCTTGGCAATGATTTGCTAATCGTGGTCGGGGCACTGGTCGGCTCATCCGGCGCAATCCTGTCTTATATCATGTGTAAGGCGATGAACCGTTCATTCGTTAGCGTTATTTTGGGCGGCTTTGGTGGTACATCTGGTCCCCAGATGGAAGTCGAGGGTGAGCAAGTGGCGATCGAGGCAGATGGTGTAGCCGCTGCTTTGGAAGAGGCCGATAGCGTTATTATCATTCCAGGTTACGGGATGGCTGTTGCGCAAGCCCAACAGGCGGTGAGCGAGCTGACAAAACGGTTGATTGCCAAAGGCAAAACGGTGCGGTTCGCGATTCACCCCGTTGCTGGGCGGCTTCCTGGTCATATGAATGTTTTGCTCGCCGAGGCCAAAGTGCCCTATGATATCGTTTTGGAAATGGATGAGATTAACGAAGATTTTCCGGAAACAGATGTGTCTATTGTGATTGGTTCAAATGATATTGTGAACCCAGCGGCGCAAGATGACCCGAACAGCCCGATTGCCGGTATGCCGGTGCTGGAATGTTGGAAGTCAAAGCAGGTTTTCGTGTCTAAGCGTGGCCAGGGTACGGGCTATTCGGGCATTGAAAATCCGCTTTTCTTTAAAGAAAATACGCGGATGTTCTATGGCGATGCAAAAGCGTCTCTTGATAAACTTCTTGGGATGATCGATTAACCCGTCTGGGCAGTGATTTTGCAAAAGGCCCCTGCCACAGGTGCAGGGGCCTTTTTTTTGTTCGATGCCTGCGTTCACCAAGGCGCTTTGAGGTCGCTGTAGGCTTTGCCTTCTTTGAAAACTGATATACATCCCGCCTACAGCACCGTTTCATCTATCCATGAGGGCCGCATGTCTGCTATCCAAGATCACCCGTTGCGTTATGAGCTGGCCAATGAACTGCACGCGCGTCCGTTTCCATCTTTAGACGCGCCGGGTCGTGTGGCCTATCTTGCCTTCACGCAAAATACTGAGGGCGGGGACCACAGCCGCTTAAACGCCCGCGACCAATTGATCGCGTTGTTAGACCGCTTTGGTGAAACCCATCCGCAACCCGATGCAACGCATTATTTTGGCGCTTTGGGCCGGCATCAGCTTAAATGGGAGCAACATACTGAATTTGTCACCTATAGCTTGTTTAGCACCGGCGGTGCCGAGCGCCCGTTTGATCCGGCCGAATTTGAAGCTTTCCCCGAGGACTGGCTGCAATCGGTAACTGCCGAACGCATCACGTCGATCAATTTACGTGTTGAAACGCGGATTTCAGATGATGAGATCAGCCAATCACTAGCCGAGTGGTTTGTGCCCGAAAGCCTAACGGTCAGCGAAGTTTTGGATAAATCGGCCGTGGTGGCGGGTGATTTTCGTGTAGATGCATCGGGCCATCAGCGTTTTGCGTTATTTGTCGCAGCCGAAACGGGGCCCAGGCGCATAGGCCGCGTTATCCAGCGGATTTGCGAGATCGAAACCTATAAAAGCATGTCGATGTTGGGGTTCTCAACGGCGCGCAGCATATCGCCGCGCATGGCGCAGATTGATGCAGAGCTCAGCGAATTGATGGCTGATATGACTCAGGCACAAAAATCCCCCGAACGCACATTGGACGCGTTGTTGAAAATTTCCGCTGAATTGGAAAACTTATCAGCGCAAGTTGCGTTTCGCTTTGGCGCCACGGGCGCTTATGAGGCGATTGTCAATCAACGTATCCAAGTGTTGCGCGAAGAGCGCTTTACGGGCCGGCAGACGTTTGGCGAATTTATGATGCGGCGATATGATCCGGCGATGCGCACGGTTAAAGCCTCTGAGCGGCGACTGTCAGCGATGGCGGATCGCGCGATGCGGGCGGGGAATTTATTGCGGACCCGCGTAGATGTTGAACGGTCTGCTCAAAACCAATCGCTCTTGGAAAGTATGAATGCGCGCGCCGATCTTCAGTTGCGTTTGCAAAAAACGGTTGAGGGTTTATCGGTGGTGGCGATCAGCTATTATGCCGTGTCTTTGGCCGGATATTTGATGTCACCCTTAGCAAGCCCACTTGCGATCAGCGCAAATTCGTTGAAGGCCACCGTCACGCTGCCGGTGGTGCTGCTGGTTTGGTGGGCCATTCGGCGCATCCGCAAGCGCATTGAGTAGCTAAGCTAGTTGGCATTTTTTAACTGTGAGAGGCTTGCCCCTGTGATAAGGGGCAGGGATGCAGTTATCTTTCACGGCTTCTGGGATCTAATGCATCGCGCAAGCCATCGCCCAGGTAATTGACGCTCAAAACGGTTAGCGAGATCGCCAAGCCGGGCCATATTGCGCGGCCGGGATAAAGCTGTAGATATTCGACTCCATCGTTCAAAAGGCGGCCCCATGTGGGGAAATCGGGGGGAAACCCTAGTCCAAGAAAAGAAAGCGCGCTTTCGGTGATGATCGCGTTGGCGATGCCCAGCGTGGCAGATACCATTATTGGTGAAAAAACATTCGGCAGAATATGGCGCAGAATCAAGGCGGCATCGCCCAACCCAACCGAGCGCGCGGCCAAAATAAATTCGCGCTCTTTGATGGCCAACACATCGGCCCGGACAATGCGCGCGGTTGGCATCCAACTGGTTATACCGATCGCAAAAACGATCAAAATAAACATGCCACGTTCCGGCCCAAAGCTTTGGCTCAGCAGATCGCGAAACAGCAGCATCATAACCAGCAATAAGGGCAGCAATGGCAGCGAGAGAAACATATCGGTCATGCGCATCAATAGCCCATCAAGCCGTTTGTAAAACCCTGCCAAAACGCCAATTAAACTGCCCAAAAAGAGGGATAAAATCATGGCGGTTAAGCCCACAGAAATAGATGTCTGCCCCCCCGCAATCAGCCGCGCGAACGTATCACGGCCCAATTGGTCTGTGCCCAATGGATGCGCCCAGCTGGCACCTTGATTGCGCGCGCGAATATCGATCGTATTGGCTTCAAGATGCCAAAATAATGGCCCAAGCATAACGAGTGCAACGATTAAGATGAATAAGACGCCGCCGAACAACGCGCCTTTATGATGCCTAAACTGCGCCCAGATATCGGCCCATTTGCCATGGGATTGGGTGAAGGCTGTTTGCTCTATGGGCTCAGTCATAGCGAATCCTCGGGTCTAAAACCCCGTAAATCAAGTCTGCAAGCAGATTGAAAAAAATGATTAGAATGGTGAAAATAAACACCAGCGTCTGCACGGTTGGAAGATCATTGGCGTAAATCGCAAGAATAAGCTGTTGGCCGATTCCGTTCACTTTAAAGACCTGTTCGGTGATAATCGCACCGCCGAAAATTGAGGGCACGTTCAAAGCGATCACCGTAACGACCGGGATCATTGAATTACGCAGCACATGCACCATCACCACGGTCCATTCATTCAAGCCTTTCGCCCGTGCGGTGCGTACATAATCTTGATTTAAGTTATCCAGAACTGAGGCCCGCATAAAGCGGCTGAGCTGGGCTGTTGTTTGCAAGGCCAGCACCATAACTGGCAAGACCATTTGTTTAAGCTGAATAATAAAGCTGTCCCAACTGACCACCTCATGCAACGTGTTATAGGTAGAGGGCAACCAGCCCAATTGCACGGCGAATAAAACGATCACCGCGACGCCGCTGAAAAATGGCGGAACTGAATAACCGATCATCGCTACGAAAGTACCAACTTGATCAAAAACGGAATATTGGCGATAGGCAGAATAAATGCCGATTGGCAGCGCGATCAAAATACCCACCAGATAGGCCATACCTACCACCCAAAGCGTTTGCGGAAGCCGCTGAACCACCACATCCATTACGGGGCTGCGGGTTTGCCAGCTGATGACGCGTAGATCGTCTTTTGAAAATTGTGTGTTGAACAGATGGTCGATGAGCACTTGCGGTTCAATCCAGAAAAATTGCACCAACCACTTGAAATATTGAACATGCAGAGGTTGCCCCAAGCCAAGCGCTTCGCGCATTTTCTGTTTCACTTCTGGGGGAACCGTTAAGGGCACCTGCGCCATCGGGTCATTGGGCGCCAAGTTCAGCAACAAAAATACGATGAGCGAAATGAATAAAAGCGTCGGTATGGCGATTGCCAGCCGCCGCATCGCAAAAGTAAACATTTAAAAACCTTTTACTTCGGTAAATTATACCGTGATCTGCGCCGCGATGACCGCGGCGCAGACCTTTGCTGCTATTACTTAATGCGATACCAATCGGCAATATTCCAAAGCTCGGAATCCCAGGTGTTCAGGATCACCCCACCTAAAGAATTAGCATGTGCAGACACGCGGCCACGATGGACCAAGGGCACGATCGTATAGCTGTCTTTGGTGAGCATATTGTTCAATGCGATACCGATTTCTCCGCGCCGGGCTAAATCACCGGTTTTGGTCAATTCGGCGTAAAGCGCGTCATAGGCTGGATCGCAAAAGCGGTTGATATTCTCACCTTGCCATTGCGATTCTGGGCGTGGCTCTGTGCCACACAGATATTGCGCCAGATAGGATTGTGGGTCTGTGCCGCTAAAGGTATTCGCGTACATTTCCACATCCGCATAGAATTTCTGGAACGTATCCGGTGAGCCGGGGTCGCCGCCGAAAAACACCGAGGCATTCAAATTGCGCAATTCGGTTTCCACGCCGATTTGGCCCCACCATTCTTTGATTAAGGCTTGGAAATCTTGGCGCACCGCATTGGTTGAGGTTTGATAGAGAATGGATAAACGCATGCCGTCTTTGCTGCGGATCCCGTCGCCACCTGTAACCCAACCGCTTGCATCAAGCAGCGTATTGGCGCCTGCGATATCTTGTGCCACGCAATAATCATTTTTGGCTGCATATAAATCCGGCGCGGGCACCAGATCACAGGTTACTTTGCCGGCCTTGCCATAACCGATTTCTACCAATAAGGGGCGGTCAATCGCCATGGAAAGGGCTTTGCGTACGTTGATATCTGATAAAAACGGATGTGGCGCTTTGCGGGTAGAGCGCGTATCGGCATCCAGCTCGGGCGAAGGATCGGTAAGGTTCATCTCGATCCGTTCGACCAAAGGTCCAAAACCAGCAATCGCTTTGCCTTTACCGGCGCTTTCCATATTCGCGATCACTTCGGGCGCCAGTTGCAGGTTCCAAGCGTAATCAAATTCGCCGGTTTCCAGCACGGAGCGTCCGGCGGAGCTGGCATCTCCGCCACCCTTAAATGTAACGGTCGCAAAGGCTGGCTTTGCGGGATCACGATAGTGATCATTTGCCTTCATTTGAATCACATCATTGGGTCGAAAATCGGTTACAACAAAGGGCCCGGTGCCAATGGGGTAGAAATTTTGATCGGTGCATTCGGGGGCTTTGGCGCCCATACAATTTTCAAATTGGGCTTTTTGAATGATCGGGGCGGTATAGCCCATAAAAGGCCCGTAAGGGTTAGGTTTTGGCGCGTCAAAATTTACCGTGACCGTAAGGTCATCTACAATATCTACGCTGGAAACCCCCGCAAAATAGGATAACGAGGCGCAGCCCATATCTGGGTGCAAGCAATAATCAGCTGAAAACTTAACATCTTCGGAGGTCACAGCGCTGCCATCAGACCATAACAGCCCAGGTTTCAGCTTCCACGTGATCGAGGTTAGATCGGCGCTGACACCGCCATTGCCAACCGTCGGAATTTCTTCGGCGAGATAGGCTACCAAAGCGCCCGTATTGTCATAGCGGCCTAAAGGTTCAACGACCAATGAAGAGGATTCCAAATCTTTTGTGCCGCCGGTCAGGTAGGGGTTTAAGATCGAGGGGGCTTGCCAATAAATTATGCTGACATTTCCATCGCCTCCGCGATCAGCAAAGCTTGGCGAAGACAGTCCAAGCGCCGACAAGGCCAGTATTACCAGTGAATGTGTTTGCATTTTACTATTCCTTAATGGTTGGTGGGGAGCAACATTCCCTTCTCTTACTTCACATAGAAACGCAGCGGCGTTTACGCGTCGCGCATTCGCTCTACTCAAATAAAAGACCCAAATGGTATTGGTCATTGGGTTTCGTATGAGCATGGAAACATAGTTTTCGCGAAAAGCAATGTTTTTTAGAAATTTGACCGGTTTATTATGATTGATTTGACAAGCGGCAAAGGGTGCCGCTAGCGTGGACCAGCCGTAAAAGAGTGTTTTTAATGTTAGATGATGCCGTGCAGCCGATTGCTGAGTTTCAGAACTTAAGGGTGACTTTTCAGACCAAAGCTGGCGAAGTTATTGGGGTTGAGGACCTATCTTTTCAAATCAATCCAGGCGAAACCGTCTGCGTGGTTGGAGAATCCGGCTCAGGAAAATCAGTTTCCGCGCTCTCTATGATGCGGTTGGTGGAATTTGGAGGCGGAGCGCTTGCTGGCGGCCAATTGCGGCTGAGGCCTGAAAAAGGCGGGCAGCTCGATGTGGTGAACGCTCAGCCTGCCACAATGCGCAAAGTGCGCGGCAACGATATAGGCATGATTTTTCAAGAGCCAATGACGGCGCTTAACCCTGTGTTCACGATTGAGCGGCAATTGGTGGAAGGGTTGAAGCTGCATCTTCAGTTGGGGCAGGGGGCTGCCCGCGCGCGCGCGCTCGAGTTGATGAAGCAAGTGCGTATTCCCGAACCCGAGCGGCGCTTGAAACAATATCCGCATGAACTTTCTGGTGGAATGCGCCAGCGCGTGGTGATTGCCATGGCGCTTGCCTGCAGGCCCCGCTTGTTGATTGCGGATGAACCGACAACGGCGCTGGATGTTACCATTCAAGCAGAGATTTTATCGCTGATTGATCGACTGAAGCAGGAAACCGGTGCGGCGGTTATGTTTATCACGCATGATATGGCGGTGGTTGCCCAGATGGCGGACCGGGTCGTGGTGATGTATCGTGGGCGCAAAGTGGAAGAAGGTCCGGTTGACCAAATTTTTCAAGCGCCCCAGCATGAATATACCAAAGCGCTGCTTGCAGCGGTGCCAAGATTGGGCGATATGCGCGGCACATCTTATCCGCAGCCGCTGCCGCTTTTGGGTGCGAAAGCGCAAGCGGTGGAGCCAATTATTGGCAGCGATGCACCTCTGTTAAAAGTGAAAAATTTGGTGACGCGGTTCGATGTGTCGGGTGGATTTTTTCGCCGCACGGTGGCGAGGGTTCACGCCGTAGAAGATGTTTCATTCACGCTTCAAAAGGGTCGTACCTTATCTTTGGTAGGCGAATCAGGGTGCGGCAAATCAACCGTTGGGCGTTCTTTGTTGCGCTTGGTTGAGCCACATTCCGGGGAAGTTGAGATTGATGGTGAGATTTTAGGCGATATGAGCGCTGCCGATTTGCGCCGCGCGCGCGCCAAAATGCAAATGGTGTTTCAGGATCCCTTTGCCTCGCTCAATCCGCAAATGACGCTGATGGCGCAGGTTGCAGAGCCTTTGCGCAGTTTTGGCACGCATAAAGGAGCGGCGCTTCAAAACCGGGTGTCCGAGCTGTTCGATCAGGTTGAATTGCCCCGCAGCTTTTTAGGACGGTATCCGCATGAGCTATCCGGGGGGCAACGTCAACGCGTGGCGATTGCCCGCGCCTTAGCGTTGAATCCACAGCTGATTGTGGCGGATGAAGCCGTCAGTGCGCTGGATGTGTCTGTGCAAGCGCAGGTTTTAAACCTGATGATGGGGCTGCAGGCTAATCTGGGCCTTTCGTTTCTATTCATTAGCCATGATATGGCGGTTGTTGAACGGGTAAGCCATGATGTGGCGGTGATGTATTTGGGGCGCATTGTTGAAATCGGACCGCGCCAAAAAGTATTTGAAACCCCGCAACACCCTTACACGAAAGCCTTGATGAAAGCGGTTCCGATCGCAGATCCTGCTAAAAAACAACTGGATCGTGATTTGCAATTCAAGGCGATTCCCTCGCCTATTCATGCCTTAGACTACATCCCTGAACCCTCAGTTTACACAGAAATCACGCGCGATCATTTCGTGCTGCAAACCCATTGTGGATATTAAAAAATGACGTCTCAGAGATTATCGCCTTTTGATATTATGTGCCATTTGGTTGCCTTTCCAACAGTAAGCAAAGACAGTAATCTACCCCTGATTGACTGGGTTGAAACATATTTAAAAAGCCATCACATCACCCCCCATCGATGCTATAATGGCGAAAAGGACAAAGCTGCCCTTTTTGCGCATGTCGGGCCTGAAACCGCGGGTGGGGTTGTGTTATCAGGACATAGCGATGTGGTGCCCGTTGCGGGGCAGCTTTGGGAACAAGATCCTTGGACGGTGCTGAAGAAAGACAACCGATATTACGGGCGTGGCACCTGTGATATGAAAGGATTTGTGGCCTTGGCGATTTGGGCACTTGTCGAGGCGCGCTATGCAGACTTGCAAAAACCTTTGCAGCTTGCGCTCAGCTATGATGAAGAAGTTGGCTGTTTGGGCGCCCCTTCAATGATTGAGGCGATGCGCGCAAGCCTACCCTTTGCCGAGCGGGTGATCGTTGGAGAACCTTCGATGATGCAAACGGTCACGGGGCATAAGGGCGGGATCGGGTTTGAAACGCATGTAAGCGGGTTTGAAGTACATTCTTCTTTGATTGATCAAGGCGTTAGCGCAATTATGTCGGGGGCGAAGCTGATCGATTGGGCAAATGATGTGAATTCTGAGAATAGGGCCAAATCTGCCAGCGAAATCGCTCTGATGTTTGATCCCCCCTATACCACAGCCCATGTGGGAATGATTTCGGGGGGAACCGCGCATAATATTACTGCGAAGGATTGTTGGTTTAGCATGGATTTTCGGGTTGTTGCAGATGAACAGGAAGCGGATTGGACGGCAAAATACAAAGCCGCTGCGCGGGTGCTCGAAGCCGAAATGCAGGCAACGCGCCCCGAAGCGGCGATCAGTTTAAAGCAACGGTTTTATGTTCCGGCGCTTCGCCCCGAACCGACTGCTTTGGCTGAAACTTTGGCGCGGCAACTCACGGGCGATAATGAAACGCATGTTGTTTCCTATGGCACCGAGGCGGGGCAATTCCAACAAGCAGGGTATTCTGCGGTCATTTGCGGACCGGGCGATATTGCGCAAGCCCATCAGCCCAACGAATATATCGAGATTGCGCAATTTGACAAAGGCCATCAGTTCATGCGGGACCTTTTGAATATGCTGGAAAAAGGATAGAATATGCCCTTTAAAAATGCTGTCGCTGAGTTGCAGCCAGAAATCGCAGCTTGGCGCCAAGCGCTTCATTCTGACCCCGAATTGCTGTTTGAAACGCACCGAACAGCAGCGTTTGTCGCGCAAAAGCTGCGCGAGTTTGGGGTTGATGAGGTTGTCACAGGTTTGGGGCGCACTGGGGTGGTTGGTGTGATCCGCGGTGCCAGACAAACCTCGGGCCGGGTGATAGGGTTGCGCGCGGATATGGACGCGCTGCCCATTCAAGAAGAGACGGGCCTTGACTATGCGAGCAAAACCGCAGGCGCTATGCATGCGTGCGGGCATGATGGGCATACGGCGATGTTGCTGGGGGCTGCAAAATACCTCGCCGAGACGCGGAATTTTGACGGCACTGCAGTGGTGATTTTTCAGCCCGCAGAAGAAGGCGGCGGTGGTGGCCGAGAAATGTGTGAAGATGGGTTGATGGAGCGTTTTGGGATCCAACAGGTCTATGGCATGCATAATTGGCCGCAAATGCCGACCGGAGAATTCGCCATTCGCTCTGGTGCTTTTTTTGCAGCTACGGATATGTTCGAACTGACCATTAAGGGCCGGGGCGGGCATGCGGCTAAGCCCAATATCACGGTGGATCCCACTTTGGTGGCCAGCCATGTTGTTTTGGCGCTGCAATCCATCGTCAGCCGCAATGCGGATCCGGTTGGGCAACTGGTTGTGTCGGTCACCTCTTTTGAAACATCCTCAACGGCGTTTAACGTTATTCCACAAGACGTACGGTTGCGCGGCACTGTTCGAAGCTTGGCCGCCCCGCTCCAAGATTTGGCCGAAGAGCGGATTGGCGATATTGCAAGGGGAACCGCGGCCGCTTTTGGCGCCGAGGCAGAATTGCAATATAAACGCAGCTATCCCGTGATGGCTAATCATGAGGTCGAAACCGAATTTGCAGCCGATATGGCACGCCGAGTTTCCGGGGATTGCGCTCCGGCCGATTTGGTCATGGGAGGCGAGGATTTTTCGTTCATGCTGAATGAGAGACCAGGGGCCTATATCTTGATTGGCAATGGTGACAGCGCGCCGGTGCATCATCCTGAATATAACTTCAATGATGAGGCGATTACAGCCGGATGCAGCTGGTGGGTTGAACTGATCGAGCAGGGTATGCCCGCGGTATAAGTTTAAATCAGCCTTTTCTTCAAAGACCAAAGGCGCTACCAGCACGAAAGCGCGAAAAAGGATAACGGATGGCCGTTGCAAATATCGTTTGTATTAAATGGGGTACGCTCTTCGGCCCTGAATATGTGAACCGGCTCTATTCTGGCGTCAGGCGCAATCTTGATGCGGATATTCGCTTTTTGTGCATGACAGAAAACAGCGCTGGTTTTCATCCTGATATCGAAGTGTTAGACTTGCCGAATGAGCCGTTTTTAGAGCCGATGAATGCGGCATTGGCTGTTGCCAACCGGCAAGGCGCGATGCGCAAAACCTCTTTGTTCAAGCCGGGGTTAATCCGTGATCTTGAGGGCCCCATTTTAGGTTTCGACCTTGATGTTGTTGTCACCGGGTCCTTGAATGAAATTTGGCAAATGCCGGCCGATAAAATTGCCATGCGCCATGATTGGATCGAGGCGCGCAAAGGCCGCCCAACCGGGCATGGCTCGGTTTTTCGATTTGATCCCGCCCGACATGGATATTTATACGAGGATTTGGCGAAAAATCCCTATGCAGAGGTTGAAAAAGCGCGAGGTTCTGAGCAGCGCTATACCTCTCATAAGGCGATGGATAATGATGATTTTGCCTATATCCCGAATGAGCTTGTTCTGAGCTTCAAACATGATTGTTTGGATCTGCCGCCGATGAATTACTTGCGCCAGCCCCGTTTGCCGCAAAATGCCCGCGTTGTCTGCTTTCATGGCCGCCCGAAAATGCCCGAAGTTTTGGCAGGATATCGCGGATCACTGCTGCGCTGGTCTTTGGCATGTGATTGGTTGCAAGAGCATTGGGTTGAGCGCTCTAAAAAAGATTTAGGCGCAGAGTTCGGCTGAAATTATTCTGAGCCATACGGTGAAACAGACCAGTTTCATCACGCATTAATACATCCTCTTGCGCATTGCGAACAAACGCTAAAATATTGTTTCTAATGCTTTAAGTAAAATTCTTATCCGCCAGTATGGCTCATGTGGCGGGTCATCTGTCCGGTGATTTCTTGGCGTGAATAATCAAAATCATGGCCCTTTGGTTTACGCCCTATGGCAGAGTGAATGGCGCGAATTAAAGGGCCATTATCGCTAGGATCAGCGCGCAATGGCGCCCTTAGATCCGCGTTATCCTCTTGACCCAAACACATGAACAGCTCCCCTGTGCAGGTCAGTCTGACGCGGTTGCAACTTTCACAAAAATTATGCGTTAATGGTGTGATGAATCCAATTCTTTGCCCTGTCTGGCGCAATTCAACATAGCGGGCTGGTCCTCCGGTGCGCTCGGGCAAGTCGATCAAATCATAGTTTTGCGATAGCTCTTGGCGCAAATCACTCAGCGCCCAATACTGGCCAACTCTGTCGGTTTCCCCCAAATCTCCCATGGGCATCACTTCGATCCATGTCAGGTCGATATCGCGCTGCGCGCACCACTCCGTGATGCTGAATAATTCTTCCTGATTAAAGCCTTTCAGCGCCACTGCGTTGATCTTAACGCGCAGTCCGACGCGCTGGGCTGCATCAATTCCGCGCAACACTTGCGGCAACCGCCCCCAACGGGTGACCTTTGCAAATTTTTCGTCGTTTAACGTATCGAGTGAAACGTTTACGCGCCTGACGCCAGCGCCATAGAGATCTTGTGCAAAGCGCTCTAATTGCGAGCCATTGGTTGTAAGCGTCAGCTCTTTTAACGCCCCGCTGTCCAGATGGCGGGACATGGCGTTGAAGAAAGACATGATATTTCTTCGCACCAAAGGTTCCCCGCCGGTGATGCGCAATTTCTCGACGCCAAGCGCCACAAATGTTGAGCATAAGCGATCTAGCTCTTCCAAGGTAAGCAGCTTTGCCTTGGGCAGGAATTTCATATTTTCGGACATGCAATAGACGCAGCGAAAATCGCAGCGATCGGTCACCGACACCCGCAGGTAATTTATGGCGCGGGCAAAAGGGTCAATTAAGGGCTCTAACATAGACCAACGTTACGCAGTTCGTATGAAGGCCGCAAGTGCGTGAGACTGACGCAAGCTTACTATGGCGTTTGTCGCCTCTTCACTTACCAGACAACGCGCGCATCAGACTGCGCTTTGGGGCGCATAAATGTCTGATTACGCAGCGCTCAGCCATTTCAAATTGTCGATAGATCGAACGCTGCTGACAATATGCGCGGATGAGAAGGCGCGTAATGTTTGATCTTCAGCATCCTGTGCATTCGAGGCATATACAATCTGATCTGTGGTCTCTTCAAATTGGCAATTCACAAAAGACACTAAAAAGGGGGATTTTTGCGCCATTGATTCTTTCTCCTCCACTAAGCAGGAGGTTCAGGTAAATCTAATTGTGACTCAATCAAATTTAATTTTTTCTAACGCTGTTAAAGTTTAGCCAAACCGCAAAGCTGATTTGCTGCTGCGCGTTGCGGGACAAAATGTCTGCTTAATGTCACCTTTGGCCAATGCCACGTTTGGCATGAACAAGGCGGTTGGGCGATCAGTAATTCAGTCGAAGGCGCCCGTGGTTACAACTGGCCCTTTAATCTTGCACCTCTGAGCCATCCGCAGCCGATAGAGTGAGGGTGGCGTTATTTTGAAAGCAGAGCGGCAGGTTTTGGCATGTCTTTACCTTTTTCATGGGCAACACTGGGAATGCGCGCGGGGGCACTGCAGACGCGTTTAAACCGCACAGGGCTGCACGCGTGTTACAACGCGAATAGACGGCTAAATTGAGGCAAATTTTAAGTTTGTTTTGCTCGCCCAAGAAAAGGAAACAGTATACCCTAAGCGAGTTTTGAAAAAGTTATTTCCGAAGCTTTTTATGGGTAACATAATGGTAAGCGTTACCGCGATGACCCTCGCCTCCTGCGGCGGTGGCAGTGGCGGCGCAGCGTTGCCTACCGGCACCAGCCCGCCGGATATAGGCCCCGTTTATGATGATCCCAAGATCCTTGCGCTTGAGAGGTTTCAAGATGGTGATCAGCTGGTGCTGTTCTCATCAACAGATGGAACACAAACCTATCTGGGCTTGGTGCAGGGGGCTAAATTGGCCACCGCGCTGGGCCAGCAGCAAGGCTCTGATCTGGTGCCCTCTATGACGCCCGGGCAGCCCGGGCGTTTTAGCGACCAGATAAAATTAACCCTTCACGATGGGGCGTTATTGGAGCTGGTTCGAAGCGGGGTTCTGTTTGAAAACGGGTTTGCTGCTCAAACCTCTGCATCTCTTGGCACTGCGGGTCGCGGATATTTTGTGGCCGGGTCAACTGCAACGCGTCTTCCTTCGGGTGTGATGAACTATAAAGGCGATTTGCAGGTTTCGGCTGTTGAAGCGCGAAATCAGGTGCAAAATGGTGTGTTCGAACTGAATGTAAATTTTGATGAGCCGCGCAATGCGGGAACATTGGTTGGCCAAACTCGGGATTTTATCATTGCGGCACCGAAAATCAGTTTCGATGCAGATGGGTCTGGCTACAGAGCCGATACTGCAGCGATCGGGCGGATCGGCGATGAGCACCCGGCCGTGCTTTATGGCCGCTTTTTTGGCGAGCAGGCTTTGGCAACGGGCGGCGTTGTCTTTTCGGATCAAGAAAAGCCCCAGGGTTACTTTGCGCGATTTGTCGGGAATCGGTAATCGCTAATCGTTTGGCAAACCAGGCAAGATGAAACGGGTTGAAGAAAAGCGGCGTTCTTATTTCATCAAATTCAAATAGTTTGAGGCGTGAATAAAAAGATTTAGTGGGTCCATAACGCAGATAAGCCATATCTAGTGGGCGTTTCGCGTCGGCTCTGGCTGTCTGGAATTGCTCATCATTCCATGAAAGTAAAAAAAGATATAAATAGTTATCGAAAGGGGGTTGCGGATGTT